>JAHEZQ010000065.1 GCA_023250955.1 Melioribacter sp.
GTCACACCTGTTCCCATACCGAACACAGAAGTTAAGCACTTTAGCGGCAACGATAGCTATGCATGCCATAGTGAAAATAGCACGTCGCCAGGTTATGAAGCTCCCCAAAAGGGAGCTTTTTTATTATTTCTTATAAAAATATTAAATGTTAGAATAGATTAACTAATATGTAATAGTTTTATAAATAACTATTTATACTTCAAAGGAGACAACATGACTCATCATTTAAAAGTATTAATTTGTGATGATAGTTTAGCTATTCACGAGAGTCTTAAAACTTATTTTAATGAAGCAAACATAGATTGTGATTCAGCCTTCGATGGGGTTGAAGCTCTCTTAAAATTTAATGAGGTAAAATACGATACTATCATTCTAGATATTATGATGCCTAAAAAATATGGGACTGATGTATGCAAAGAAATAAGATTAAAAAGTAATGTACCAATAATAATCTTGAGTTCAAGAGGAGAAGAATTTGATCGTATTAATGGTTTAGAGTTAGGGGCAGATGATTATATTACAAAACCTTTCTCTCCTCGAGAGGTAGTTGCAAGAATACATACTATACTTAAAAGAACAAATCCAAATACTATAAATAAAAGTTTAAATGAGATAATAAAAATAGGTGATATGACCATTGATGTAGACGGATTTACATTACATATAAACAATATTGAAGTAGTCATGACACCGAAGGAATTTGAGATTTTAGTTTTTTTAGCGCGTAATAAAAACAAGGTAATATCAAGAGAAACTATTCTAAATCGTGTTTGGGGGGTAGATTATTTTGGAGATACAAGAGCTGTTGATACACTAATAAAAAGAATACGTCAAAAAATACCGAAAACATTAAACAATCTAGATATAAAATCAATCTATGGTGTTGGGTATAAGTTAGGAGTAAAAGATGAAGAAAATTATAATAAGGCGAAGTAATGTCTTCTTATTAATAGTTTTAGTTTATTTTATTTCCCAAATGCTTGGAACTTATATAATTACTAGTTCATTTATTAATTATAAAATTGATGAATTGATGCCAAAGTTACTAAATATTTCAAACAATATCTATAATGAACCAAATCAAATAAGTAAAAACACTGATTTTATTTTAAAAGCCTACACTTTAGAAGGTGAAGAAATTAATATATTTAAAGAAGAAACTTTAGATAGTTATCCAATAAATGAAGAAGCACTAAATACAAAGTTGATATCATATATTCCAAAAGTTATTTCTGATAAGAAGTTATCAGTTCTCGATAAAATCGATATGCAATCATCAGAATCAATTATCATGGGTGTTCCGATTGAATTAAATAAAGAAGTTAAAGGTGTATTATTTCTTTTAAAGCCTGCAAGTGATTTTAAATCAGTTATAGATGGATTTAAAGTTATCTTTACAATTTTGTTATTATTAGGAACTACAGTTGTAGGTATCTTTTTAAATATGTTTTTAAATGAAATTAAAAAACTCGAAGAGATAAGAAAAAACTATGTAGCTAATGTGACACATGAACTTAAAACACCTATCTCATCGATAATAGCATTAACCGAAACACTGGCAGATAACCTAGTGCAGGATCCAAATAAAAAAATAAAATATTATGAAATCATATTAAATGAGAGCAGATGTTTACAACGAATGATTACTGAAATGCTTGAGCTTTCAAAAATCCAAAGTGGAAAACTATCATTTACTAAACAAAGAATTAGTGGAAAAGATTTAATGAGAAAGATACATGATAAGTACTCTGTCTTGTTTGATGAATTAGGTATTATATTCGAGATATCGGAAAATGCGATGAATTTACCAGACATATATTCTAATGAAGAAAGAATTCTACAAGTTATCAATATTTTACTCGACAATGCAAGAAAATTTGTTAGCGAACAAGGATTAATCAAAATAGAAGTTGAACTTCATAATAAATATGTTCTTATGCAAGTAATAGATAATGGAAGTGGAATTAATCAAAGTTCAATAAATCATATTTTTGATAGATTTAACAAAAGTGATAGCATTATTAATAAAGAAGGCAACGGGCTTGGATTATCTATTGCTAAAGAAATTATTGAAGGGCTTAATGAAAAAATTAATGTATATAGCTTAGAAGGAGAAAATACTAAATTTAGTTTCTCTATTCAACGTGTGTAAAAAATTTATTCATAAAAATTTCTCAATTACGCCATATTTGCGCCATATTCAAACTGTAATATAAGTTTAAACCTTAAATTAAGTGAAAGAGAAATTAAATGAAAAGAATGATTAGGTTGTTAATGAGTATATTAATTTTATCCACATTATTTGCATGTACTAAAAATAGTGAAGCAATTTCAGGAGAATCAACTGAGAACGAAACTGATGTAAATTCAGTTCAGACGGAGTTTCTAGATATTGCATACGGTTCAATATCTAGTGCTCAAACTCTAAATATTTATTTACCGAATGAAGGTGAAGGACCATTTCCAGTAATTGTCGCAATTCATGGAGGTGCATTTAAGATGGGAAGTGCAACTGGTGGTGATGTTGCGTCTATGCTAGAAGGTGTAAATAGAGGTTATGTAGTAGTCAGTATTAATTATAGGTTATCAGGTGAAGCGATTTTCCCAGCAGCTGTAAATGACTGTAAAGCAGCTATAAGATTTATTAAAGCTAACGCACAACAATATAACATCAATCCAGATAAAATTGCTGTTTGGGGAGATAGTGCAGGTGGTAACTTAGCCTCAATGGTTGGGACAACAGGAAATATTGATACACTTAATGGTGCTAACCAAGAAAACTTGAGCTTCGACTCGAAAGTACAAGCTGTAGTCGATTGGTTTGGTCCATTGGATTTTCTAAAAATGGATGAGCAATTTGCGGCATCAGGAATTACACCAGTCTTTGGAAAAACAAGTAGTGAAACATCTCCTGAAAGTTCATATATTGGTGAATTAATTACTAATAATCCTAAATTAACTCAAAGTGCTAATCCAGCTTCTTATATTTCCACTATGAATTTAGAAAGTGCTCCAAGTTTCTTAATTCAACATGGAACATCCGATGCGAATGTACCTGTTCAGCAATCTATTGATTTCGCAGATCAATTAAAAGCATATGTTGGTGAAAGCAAAGTCAAACTTGTTTTACTTGAAGGTGCAGGGCATGGAACAGATGAATTCAATACAACTGAGAATTTAGATATAGTATTTGAATTCCTAGATAGTGTACTAAAATAGTTTATTTATATTCTTTATAAACAGACTTTTTTCTAAAACTTGGCTCTTTATATTTAGAGCTAATATAAAAAGAAAAGAGTCTTTTTATTAAGTTTTATTAAACAAACAAGAAATTAGTAAGAGAAACAGGATAAAAAGTTGATAAAAAAAGCACAAGCGGAGGATAAAAAAGGGGGGAGAAAAATAAATTAAAAAAAGGCAAAAAAAGCGTTGACAGAGGGGATATAGATTGGTATTATTAATAGGCACTCACCGAGAAACAGGGTTTGGAAGTGAGGGGCGCTGATCTTTGAAAACTAAATAGGAAACAACGTCAATTTTAAAAAAACGGAAACGTTAACCATCGCAAGATGG
>JAHEZQ010000034.1 GCA_023250955.1 Melioribacter sp.
TGGTTCTGGTAATGCAATTAATAATCTTGATCCAAAAAGTATAAGAAATGAAATTGAAGAGAGCTTAAAACGTCTTCAAACCGATTTTATTGATCTTTATCAAATTCATAAACCGGATCCCAAAGTACCTGTAGAAGATTCTTGGGGAACTTTGGTTGAATTAAAAAAAGAGGGGAAAACAAAATTTATTGGTGTTAGCTCTTATGATAAATCTCTACTTGAAAAGTGTATGAAGATAGAACAAGTGCAATCCTTACAACCTCCATATAGTATGCTTAAACGCGATTATGAAGAATCAATTCTTCCATACTGCCTAAAGAATAATATTGGAGTTGTAGCATATAGTCCAATGCAAGCAGGTCTTCTTACCGGCAAATTTGATATTAACAAATTATCTGAGGATGACTGGCGAAGAAAAAATTACTTCTTCAAAGAACCAACTTTAACTAGAGCTTTATCCTTAGTGGATAAATTAAAACCGATAGCAAAAAAATCTGATATGACTGTAGGACAACTTGCAATAGCATGGGTATTAGAGAATCCGGCAATAACTTCCGCTATTGTTGGTGCCAGGACTGCAGAGCAGTGTAAAGAGAATATTAAAGCCTCGGATTATATTTTAAGTGAAGAAGAAATAGAAGAAATAAATAAATACCTAGAAGAGTTTAATTTGAAAGACTAATAGAAAATTGAAAGATTATCATTCTTAATTTTAATCGAAATTATTTAAGAGTTGAACAAAGATTTGTTAATTCACTTCATTAAGTTATTTTTGTATGCACATAAATTAAATGGCGCGTTCGTCTAGTGGTCTAGGACGCCGCCCTCTCAAGGCGGAGATCACGGGTTCGACCCCCGTACGCGCTACAAATATGTTAGTAATTAGTAGAATATTATCAGTCATTTTCATTTGATATACGATTAATAGTCATCAATCCAGTCATCACTTCAACTTAGCTTCAATTTTATTTTACTGTAAACAATGAAAATCCGATAAGACTTAAAACAGTTCTTCCTTGTCCAAGTCCTCAAGACCCTTCATACAGTTATTAAAACGGAAATAAATTCCATAAAAATTTGAGGTAGGGGGGATATCAGAGAGCTAAATTTTGTAATTGTATAATGTCATATTTACCTGTCTAATATGAAATTACTATTATTTATCTTACTTCTATTATATAAACAAACTTCTCTAATTTTTTTACAAGCTCAGGTAATGATTTTGCTTTGAGAGTATTTTTTGCTGGCAAGGTAGGAGATTTATCAAGTGACCCTATTAGGTTAATTAAATAAATTGATTTAATTGCATAAGATACGTTTTCGGCTGACCGATGTTTGGCATTTATAATTCCTATTAAATTACCTTTACTATCGAAAAGTGGTGCACCACTATTACCTGGTTGAATCGGTGCTGATATTTGATAAAGAGTTATATCACCTTGAAAACCAGTTTTAGAACTAATAATTCCATTTGTAACTTTTACTTCCTTTCCCATACTGTTAGTTAAAGGATAACCAAGAACAAAAATATTTTCTCCTACATCTGAAGTGTTTACATTTATTGTATATGGGATTCTATCAATTTTCCTAAAGGAATTGTCTTTTATTTTAATAATCGCTAAATCATTATTTTTATCAACAATAACCATTTCTGCTAGACATTCTTTGTTAAAATCCCCATTTATCCCTTTTACGATAATAGAATCTGAATTCTCAATAACATGATAATTCGTTACAAGATAACCATCGCTAGTAATAGCAAATGCTGTTGCAGAAGATGGCATTTTTGAAATAACTTCATTCAAATCGAAAGTATATCCAATAAAATTGCCGTCGCTATCAGTTTTAAATGGGTCAGATAAAAACTCATTATATTTTATTTTAATTCTCTCTATTTGTTTAGCAGATAAAATATTAGTTGTGATAAATTTATCAAGCTTATCTTTTTCTAACTGCTCATTAGTCAAATATTGAAATATTTTATCCCGCATTACTTCCATAGAATAACTATAAATTTTATCACGTGATTCAGATATGTCATAAATTTTTTTTTCACCATATGTATTCAATATTCTTTCGCAAGTATTTTTATAATCGGTTACGATATCATTAAGTTTATTCTCAATTAAGTAGTTACTGAAAATATTATAAGATAAAATTTTACTAACAGTTGTTTCCTTAGTTTCGTTTATTTCTTTTTTTACCTCTTGAATTGCAGCTTGTTCTTTTAATTTTTGTGCTAAACGTAATCTATACATATATTCATCATATCTGTCCCGTTCTTCTAATCGGTCACTAGTTTCTTGAGCTTCTTTATTAAGTCTCTTAAGTTCTTCTAAAAATGTTTGACTAAATATTATTTTCGAGGATACAAGTGAGAAGAATAACATAAAAAAAATAATGGTTTTTTTCATGATAGCATTCCTCCTATTATATTACAACTTAATATCGTGAGTAGAAATAGGAAAGTAGAATTTTAACTAGTATATCCTTTGCGGATTTACTTTTTTGCTAATGCAACTTAAATTAAAATTGAAACAATTCAAATAGCGAGAAAGGAGATACTATAGGTTATTAAATAGTAGGAAGATATAAATACTGGGAGAAATAATATATTCTAATCAGCGTACGGTTACTATTTTATATGACTACCTTCTTCTAATTATTAATTTATTCTTTTTTATAGAAGTATTTTATTATATAGTGATTAACTTTTATAAATTCATAAAAATGATTTAGCTATACTAGAATCAAATCTATCAATAGTGCTAAATCTATTAAAAGTGTTAAAAGTATTGAATCTTATTGGTTTTAGTACTTTTACTACTTTTATAACCTCTCAACTATAAAGAGTATACTCCATATTTAGGATTCTTAATCAATCCATCGTTTGTCAACTTATTCAAAAGAGTACTAATGTTACTTTGTTTTTTATTTAACTTCTCCGAAATCTCAGATGTTTTCATTGCCCGACCTTCTCTGCTTAATAAAGTAATGATTCCCATTCTCTCTGGTGTAGTATCAATAGTACTATCAATATTTTCAGCAGTAAAACTACAATTAGTTCTGTCAAATTTTAATGACAACTCATCAGCTATCACATCTTTACCAGTTACATGAAGAGTATAATTAGATTTATTTTTTGTAAGGACAAATAATGTATCAGCCCCAGCAGTAACACCCGTTGTTCCTTGAATTTCATCGATTATATAATTATCGAAATTAAGTGGTTTCCTAGTATGATGAACAAATAATAAACAAATTTTTCTCTCCATAGCAAATTGTTGAAACTCTGCTATTAACTGATATTCTCTAAAATAATTTTGTTTGGGTGATGAAGAATGTTTTGTAGCTCGACCGAGAGTATCAATTATAATTAATTTCAACTTGTGCTTTTCTACATATTCACCTAAAACATCCAATCCACCTTCATCAATTTTTAAAATTCTTTCTCCGTATAAAAAATGTAAATTATCTGGTGCTTCAGCAGAAGGAAATAGAGATGATTTTAGCAACATATTTACTCTGTCTTGTAATCTTCTTTCAGAATCTTCATAATATACATAAAGAACATTTTTGGGTTCTACTTTTATTATACCCAATACATAAGTGCCAAAACATATTGAGAAAGAAAAATTTAAGCATAGCCAACTTTTTCCTAACTTAGGTCTACTAGCTAAAATCGCAAGTCCTTCAGGTAATAGGTCTGGAATTATCCATTCTACTGGCTTAATTTTTTTTAACTGTATGTCTCTGGCAGAAATTAATAAATCATCTTTTTTAATCATCTTGTCATTAGTCTCATTTACTTTTGAAACAATACCTAGCGTTTCACGATAATATAAAACAGATTCTACCGCTATTTCCTCAGCTACTTCTTTTGTTAGATAACCGTCATTTTCACAAATAGCAGAACGTTCTTCAAATATTTCCTTTTCGATTTCAGAAAGTTCAAGTAAGTCTATTTTCTTATTCAATTTTCAAAAACTCCTTAGAATTCTCTATATTTTTTTCAACTTCTCCTTCGATAGGAGATTTTCTATTAACTTTTGGATAATTAGGATTTTTACCTACCCTAAAGGGGTATAGAGGACAAGAGTCAATAACACAATTTTGTACTTCTTTATATTGACCATTTGAACAGTCTAAGCAATGTAAACGAATTGCTTTTGTTGGCGTTATGGTTTTCATTATGCGACCTCATTGAAGAAATCTTCTTGATGACCAATAGAATTTTCAAATTGTTCAGCAGTTTTCAGATTTAATTCATCAAGAGTGACAAATATTTGAAGTTCGAAACCCTTGTTGGAAAACTGATATGCTTTACCATTTTTCAAAAAATAATTTCTGGTTGAAATGAAATTCTGTCCGTTAAGCGAAATAACTATCCATTTGAATTTTATATTTTCATCAGATAAAAGGGAGTAGGATAATCCGAGTGAATTGGATTTACGAAATAAATGCTTCTCTGTACGCTGGGTTACGAAAGTTCCTTCACCAGAGGTATCAATCCTACCTATGAATCTTGATTGATGTGCTAAGTTTAGCTTTACGTTAAAAACGTGAGGGTGCTTAGTTTGTAATAATTCGATTTGTTGGTTAGTTTTGTTTTGCATTTCTAAACTCCTTTACGGCTAAGGGCAAGTGCTTGAACGCTTGCCTTTTTTTTATTCCCATATAGAAAAAAAGCCGGAGAGTCTTTTACCAAGAGACAAACCGGCTTCTCAATGAGAATAAGAGAAAATTTTATTTGATAAGACTTTTAGAGTCTCTTGGTAGGAGTTAAGAGGTCATTTGGGAGCCAATCCCAATTCCTAAAAGGGTAAAGTATAGATGGTTTATTTTATACCACAAAGGTTATACCAAGAAAGAGCAGTTTTGTTATTAACACCTAATTTTTTGCTAAGTTTATTAAAATTAATAGTCCCATTTTTTTTCATGCAATCTGATTTTTCTGATTGCAAATCTTTTTTTAGTAATTCAATATCATTTGTTAACAACTTTCCCTCCCGATACAGACCAATTCTGCTGCTATAATTCGGGTATAGAATAATTTGCCTACTTAAACGTAACTCTTTCAATAAATTATGAGCTACATAAAGTTCATTGGTTAAATATTTAATTTCTTTTTCTTTTTCTTCGATTGTTGATTTTAACTTAAAGATGAAAGGTTCTTGTTCACTTAGTGGTATTTCATAAAGGATTTTTTTACCTAATTTTTCACAGTCACGTAATTGATGGAGAATTGTCTCTTTCATTTTTACAATTGTATCTAATTCACTGATTTCATGAGCTAATTCATTTTTCAGTTCAGCTAATGAAACTTCAATCCAATCCTTCAATTGAATTCTGCCTTCATCATTAACTTTTTCTAGTTTTAACATCTTCCATTTTTTGTTGATATTGATAAAGGTATTATCAAACACAATATCAGGATGTTTGTAAATTATTTTTCTTAAATCACCCGTAACTACGATTTCGATGTTATTACATGTATTATCATTTAATAAATTCAAAGCTTGCAAGTTTGAGCCAATGGCATAATTAAGAATTCTAATAGATTCTTTCTTTATGGAGATAGATTCAGACAATTTTATTGAATCTTTTTCATACTCGCTTAACCTTATTTTGATTTCTGACATGTTCATATTTGAAACCACCTTAGTAACCTTTAATACTATAATAGTATGAATGCACTTTAATTATGATTATAAGTTAAATTAATCATTTCTTTTACAATTGTTTACTAAAACCTTAATTTACAGTTAATGACTGAACCTATAATAAATATCAACGACTACGAAAGTGAAGCCGATACATGCCGTAAAGATGTCTTGCCTAAAATCTATGCAAGTGACTGGAAAGACGAGCAGATTTTAGAGCAGCGGACTTTCACTGATGGTAAAATAGTGGTACTTGGAAGAAAAGCAAAAAGAAAAAAAGCAAAACGTTTTGACTACCTGCTTCGTTTTACACAAAACTTTCCTATTGCAATTATTGAAGCTAAAGTAAAATACAAAAAAGCGGCAGATGGTATACAGCAAGCAAAAAACTATGCTCAAATACTCGGAGTTAAATTCGCATATAGCACTAACGGTACTGATATATTAGAATTTGATTTTACAACTGGTATTGAGAAACTAGTTTCAAAATATCCCCAGCCAATGGAGTTATGGAACAGATTAAATTCAGTTGAGCCAGTTAAAACAGAAATTCAAGAAACATTTCTAAAACCATTTTATGCTATTATTGGTAAAGAAATTCGCTACTACCAACGCATTGCAATCAATACTGCAGTAAAAGCAATTTTAGAAGGAAAGAAAAGAGCATTGCTTACACTTGCAACAGGTACAGGAAAAACTACCATTGCGTTTCAAATTATTTACAAACTTTGGAACAACCGTTGGAACATCAAGGGTGAATATCGCAGACCCAAAATTTTATTTATTGCAGACAGAAGCATTTTAGTTACTGACCCACATGCAAAAGATTTTGCGGTATTTGGTGATGCAAGATGTTTAGTCCCTGATGAAGGTTTGCCAAGTAGTAGAGAGATTTACTTCTCAACTTACCAATCATTAGCAGAAGATGAAAACAGAGTGGGAGCATTCAGAAATTTACCTAAAGATTTTTTTGATTTGATAGTAGTTGACGAGTGTCACCGTGGTAGTGCTACGGACGACGGTAACTGGAGAATAATTCTAAAC
Organism: Melioribacter sp.; assembly: GCA_023250955.1. GTDB lineage: Bacteria > Bacteroidota > Ignavibacteria > Ignavibacteriales > Melioribacteraceae > Fen-1258. Next base: position 6,708 of record JAHEZQ010000034.1, read on the forward strand.
TACTTCAATACTTCTGTTCAGTTGGGTTTAACTGCAACTCCGTTGCGTGAAGATAACAAAGATACTTATCAGTATTTCAGAAACCCTCTTTATACTTATAGTTTGAAGCAAGGAATTGAAGACGGATTTTTAGCACCTTACATTGTGCATCGTATAGTTCCCGAACCAGATGCAATGGGTTGGCGACCAGAAGAAGGACAAGTTGATGATAATGGACTATTAATACCTGACGGAATTTATACAACACCTGACTTTGAAAGTTCACTATCCTATTTGCCAAGAACAAAAGCCGTTGCAAAACATCTTTATGATTTCATGGTGAAGAATGGAAGGTTTGATAAAACAATTGTGTTTTGTGTGAACCAACTTCACGCTGACGATTTTCGAAGAGAGTTTAGCAACTTGAATGCTGATTTGGTTATTCAGTATCCAGATTATGTTGTGAGAATTGTTTCCGATGAAAAAGAGATTGGGAAAGGTCATTTGGGCAAGTTTATGGATATTGATGAACCAATTCCAGTTGTTGTAACAACCTCTCGTCTATTAAGCACAGGCGTTGATGTGCAGACATGCAAGAATATTGTTTTATGCCGTATTATAAATTCAATGACTGAGTTCAAACAAATTATCGGTAGAGGAACAAGAGTTAGAGAGGACAAAGAGAAGTTATTTTTTACCATACTTGATTACACTGGAAGTGCTACAAGAAATTTTGCTGACCCTGACTTTGATGGAGAACCGCCATTGATAACTGAAGAAGAAATTGACGAAGACGGTAACACAATTCCAGGAACAGAAAAAGATTTTCCAAACCCACCTTCACCCGATGATGAGGATGAAACACCAAAGCCACCAACAGGCGGTGGAGGAAGAATAGTGTATCGCATCAGCGAAGGTGAAGTAAGAATTGCAGCAGAGAGTGTTCAAATACTTGGAGCAGACGGAAAATTAAGAACAATTCAATTCACTCAATACGCCAAAGAACAAATCATAACTTTATTCCCTTCTGCAAATGAGTTGCGAAGCAGATGGAGCAACAGCGAAGAACGAAAGGAAATTATTGAACAGTTGGAGAACAACGGAATTTCCATTGACCAACTAATGGAAATTACAAAACAGAAAGAAGCAGACCCGTTTGACTTGCTTTGTTTTGTTGCTTATGATTTGAAACCGAAAACAAGAAAACAGAGAGCTGAACTTTTCAAGAAAAATAAAACTGATTTCTTTTCGCAATACAGCGAAAAGGCACAACTAGTTTTGCAAATGATTTTAGAAAAGTATGTTGACTTTGGTTTGAAAGAAATCCGACCTGATATAATTTCAGTTGACCCTTTTACTTTGCTAGGAAACACAATTGAAATTGTAAATGAGTTTGGCGGAATGGACAAATACAAACATGCAATTGAACAATTACAAAAACTACTTTACGCAGAAGCTGCATAGAAAATAAAAATGAGTAAAAAGAAAAAAGAAAAAATCGTAAAACAAGAAACACCAACGCAACGCTTATCAGGCATCATAAAAAGTTGCCGTAAGATTATGCGTAAAGACAAAGGCATGAATGGTGATGCAGACCGTTTGCCAATGCTTACATGGATTATGTTTCTAAAATTTCTTGACGACAACGAACAGTTGCAAGAAGTGAACGCAGATTTAGAAGGAAAGAAATATAAACCTGCAATTGCAAAACCTTATCGGTGGAGTGATTGGGCAAGAGATAAAAATCTTACAGGTGATGATTTACTTGCGTTCATCAATAATGAAACTGTAAAACTTGCAGACGGAAAAGAACGGACAGGGTTGCTTTATTACTTGCGTGGCTTGCAAAGTGAAACAGGAACAGAACGCAAAGATGTAATCGCAACAGTTTTTAAAGGAGTAATAAACCGAATGATTAACGGTTACTTGTTGCGTGATGTAATAAACAAGATTGATGAAATACATTTCACCAACAACGAAGAAGTAAATACACTCTCTCACTTGTATGAGAGCATACTCAAAGAGATGCGTGATGCAAGCGGAGATGCAGGAGAATTTTATACGCCACGACCAGTTGTAAAATTTATGGTTGACATGCTTGACCCACAAATTGGCGAAATAGTTTTAGACCCAGCCGCAGGCACAGGAGGATTTTTAGTTGAAACATTTGAGCATTTAAAAAAGCAAGTCAAAACAGTTGGACAAAAAAATATTCTGCAACGTAAATCTTTGTTCGGTGGAGAAGCAAAACCACTTCCCTATTTGTTGTGCCAAATGAATTTGCTTTTGCATGGTTTGGAATATCCAAACATTGACAGCGGAAACAGTTTGCGTTTTCCTTTGCGTGATATTAGCGACAAAGACAGAGTGAATATTGTTTTAACTAATCCACCTTTCGGTGGAGAAGAAGAAAAAGGAATCTTAAATAATTTTCCAGAAGATAAACGAACTTCTGAAACAGCATTTCTTTTTCTTCAAATGATAATGCGAAAGTTGAAAAGGAAAACACCAACAACAGACGGAGGCAAAGCAGCAATCGTAGTTCCTAAAGGAACATTATTTACAGACGGAGTTTCAGCAAGAATCATGGAACAACTTCTAAAAGATTTTGAAGTTAATACGATAGTAAAATTAGCAGAAGGAGTTTTTGAACCCTACACATCAATAACCTCTTATTTAATTTTCTTCAATCATACAGGAAACCCAACTAAGAAAATTTGGTATTACGAAATCATTCCGTCAGAGCAAAGAAAAAAATACAGCAAGACAAAACCAATTTACTATGAAGAGTTTGACGAAATAAAAAAGTGGTGGAACAAAAGAAAGAAGAATGAAAATTGTTGGACTGTTTCTATTGATGAAATTTTGCAGAGAGATGAAAAAGAAAATTTATCAGTTAATCTTGACTTCAAAAATCCGAACAAAGATTACGTAGTTACTTATGCAGACCCACTTGATACTGCAGATGATTTAATTGAAAAACAAAAATCTGTTACAAGTGAACTGCAAGAAATAAAAACCGAACTTGATAATTTCTATTCAACCCTTTCAGAGAAATTTGATTTAGTTCCGCTTTCATTAGTTTTGAAACAATACAGAGTTGAAACTTGGATTGAGGACAATATAAATTACAAGCAGCTAACTATTTCAAAGTATGAAGGCATAAAACAGAGAGGACATAAACTTGGGTACGACATTGGAAGAAAAAGGCAATTCATTGTGGATTTGGATAAATATCCAAATTCGATTCTTTACACAAGACAAACACTTCAACAAGACGAAGCAATTGGTTTAGCACCTTATGAAGTGAATGGCTGTATCACGACTGAAAACATGCCTATGTTCACAGTTACAGAAGCAGAGCCATTGTATGTTCATTATTTTTTCAAGTCAAACTTTTTTTTGAAACAGTTACATAAAACGTCTGCAAAGGGAACTTCACAACAAACAATTCATGAGGATACATTTTTGACTTACTTAATTCCATTACCTGAACCCAATATTCAAAAGGAAGTAATTCGTTTGTTAGAGAAAGTAATTAAACTCAAAGAAGCACAAGAGGAAATAAGTAAATCATTATCCGAATTGTTTCCAGCAGTTTTGCAAAAAACATTTTCTGAAGAAACTATTCAACCAAAGAAAGAATTATTGAAAGCATAGAATGAAACCAAGAATATTTGATGCCACCAATAAATTTATCTATTGAATATTATGACACGGCACAGCGAAACCTCTTTCAAGGTTTTCCCAACGCTGCAACTTTGAACAATCTTGTTCAGAACGGAATTACAATTTCAAGAGATGAATTTCTTGCTTACATGATGTTCACAGAGCAGATGGACAGAAACGGCTTCAGAACTTACAATGATTTACAAGGAAGAATTCGAAACAGGATAGGCGACATTGACGATTTCCTTTCATTCAACAACGGAAGTGTTCAAGCAAGAATAATTGGCAATGATATGATGCAAATTGGCTTTACAGAAAGAATCGGTGTTGCTCTTGGATTGTGTGTTATTAATAAGATTCATGGATTGACAGCCGCTGATTGGAAAAAAATACCAACAGCACCAGGGAGAGGTGGACATCCAACATTTGATTTTGAAATTCCTGTCGCATCAACAGGAAGTAATTTTATACAGGCAGAAAATAAAGGAAGCGCAGTTACTGATAATCTTTTGCAAAATGCGTCTGTACAAACCCATTACAGAGGAATTCAAACTAAAAAGGAATATGTAAGAAAAGAAGAAGCAAAAAGACAAATCCCTATTCATCAAAACTTGTATTATGGAACAATTGGCGTTTTAGATAACAAAGCTAACAGCATAGTAAAAGTCTGGCTTGTTGACCCGCCTGCTTTTGAAATTGAAATAAAACCTAAAAAATACAAATTACTTGCACGACTTCATTACTACTTAGACGAATTCAGAAATATCGGAGTAAGAGAAAAAATTATAAAGGCTTTGGAAATACGTATTAAGGAAATTGAAAATAGTGATGACTACTTAAAGTTTAACAATGTTCACTTGGATTATCCTCCGCTAAGAGGGTTCCACCTTTTTATGGATGGAAAAATGTTTGCAGCAGTTGACCTTAATGAAGCGTTTGGTCGAATTTTTCTTGTTGTACGAGAGCAAGTGGTTTTGCCTTATATAATAGCATACCCCAAAGCAATTATGAGAATAATAATGCAGCAAAATTTTGAAAGTATTCTAAATTATGAATACAATCCAGATTTTATCAAAGATAATGTTCAGGTTCTATTGCGTTTAGGTTTAGAAGATTTAGTGGATAAGCAGCTTCCAAGCGGGATGAAGTTTATTTTCAACGAACGCAGAAAATTTTACGAAACAACATATTTTGGAAAAGTTAGCCATTCTACCGACGGCAGGATTTTTGGTTTATTGAACAATAATGATATAAAATAATATGATTTTTTTTCAACCATAATCAATTCTCACACTAAGTCTTTATATTTTAATTATGTAGCAAGTTTATAGATGCTTTTAAATTTCGCTTTTCAGGTGAGAGTAAAATCCAGATGTTAGTCTGGTCTATTCACAAGTGTATTACTATTTTATGAATTTTATGCTTTTATATAAAAATGATTTTGACATGGAATTTTAATCTTAATAACATCCTTTATAATCCCTTCTCTCTCTACAATTTTTATACAGTCAGAGTATGGCTCAAACTGAAGGCAATCATATATTTTCTTATAAGTATTATTTTTAAAATATGTTCTAATTAATCTTAATATTCTATAAATGTCTGGTACGCCCGCATCATAATTTAGGACAGTTGGTTCGTTCCACAATTCTTCGGGAATCAATCCGAGTGATGTAATAACGATTTTATGTGCTTTATCATAATCTATACCTTGTTTACTTAGTATAGTTTTAATTTTTTTATGTGTGATTGATTCATTATAAGGTCTTTTTAGTGCACATGGTAATAATAAGGCAATGCTTTTTGTACTCTTCAATAAAAGAATTTTCTTTTCTAATTTTTTAATACTAGGTCTTCCATGAGCTAACCAGCTATTCAATAATAGTTTCTTTTTCCTTTTATTCATTGAAGATGATGTAAATTCTTTGATTTCTTCATTAATATATTTTTGGTTGAGATTAATTTTGTTATCTGCTATATAAATAAAATCACTAATAATAGGGTCATATACACTCATTGATTCAATTAAACTTCTAAGCATGCCCATTTTTTTCGCACTCGATGTAATCTCTAGAAATTGTTTTGGAGGAAGGTCTGAAACAAATGGAATATATTCTCTAGGTACAGTATAGCCGTTCCATTTTACTCTATACCATTCAAAAATTGGTACCCAATGTAATGGGAAATTACAGAATCGAATTTTCTCTCTATTTTCAATAGTATTTTTCACTAATCTGGGGAGAGTAGAATTTCCCGCATACCAATCTTTTCTTAGTGAAGTAAAAAAGAAATCTTTATAATTCATTTAAGTCCTCTCATTCCATAAAGTCCCCAGATAAACTAATGCCCCAGGGTTTGATTATTAATAATTCACAATAACATTTATCCCCAGTTATTTTTTTTATTGGACATTCAGTAGTCACGTCATTGATATTGTCACTTTTACTAGCCTCAAGACAAAATCGCTTTGCATGATTATATATCCACAAATCAATCAAATCAAAGATGTGGTAGTCTTTAATATCAATTAGCTTTCTGCCAAAAATAAATTCAATAACATCTTTCTCTGGAATTTTAATATAAGGAGAGTGGATAAGGTCACTAAAAGATTTAACAATTCTATTTAAAGTTGACTTAACTAGTACTTCAAAACTTTTATCAATTTTAATTCTAGTAACATGGTCTAGAATTTTTAGGCATCGAGTATTTAGTATAAATGCAGCGATTCCTGCATTGAATGGATATTGGATGTCCTTCAAGTATAGTTTTTTCCATATCTCATTTCGAGCAGCAATTTTTACGAAAAGTTGAGTTATTCTTTGATTCTTTGAACTACGGCTTATTTCCTTAAATCTACGGAGTCTAACGAATAGTAACATTTTAGATACTTTATTGAAGAAAGGTATAAATGCTAACTGATAGGCATTCCCATCATATTTTTTGACCAATCTATTTATTTCATTGTTGACCCCATCTCTAATTGCAACATCATTTGGCATATTTGCACCAAGATTTATTAATTCTTCAATATAATCTTTCTTTTCAATAACACATGTTTTAATAAAATTAATGCTAAATGGTTTTTTGTCAGCATAAGCAACTTTAGCTAATTCTTTCCAAAATAATTGATATTGGGCACGTTTTGCACCCTGATATAATCTTGAAAAACTTTCAAATACTACTCCGATAAAAACATAATTTGCAATTTCAATAATGGGTAGTTTTTGCTTATCTAGTGTAGGAGCTTGAAAATACAATTCAAAATAAGCAGAATGTCTCTGTTGGGTTTTACCTTCTTCCAAAAGTATTTTTTGGATATCACTTCCTATGGTGTTGATTTTTTCGTCATCAAAAACTCCCATCCAATTGAAGTTATGTACATTGATAAAATTCTCAGCGCATATCCAACCGACAGAATTTCTTACTCGTGGTATAAGCTTAAGAATTTTTAATAACAAATTGGATATTAATTTCTCTTGTAATTCAAAGTTAATTAGTAACAACACTAATGAAATATAAATTTGATACTCCAGCAAACTAGACAATAAACTATGTTGAGTAGGTGTTTTATCAACAGATATTAGACCACAGATATTACTAAATAAAAAGTAAATACTTATTATAAACAGAATATAGAGGAGGAATGACATTAAGCGATTAAACCATTTAACTATTATATTGTATGGAAATCCAATATCGCCTAATTCTATCTTTACATTTTTCATTCGTTGATGTTGTGCTAAAATTGTTTCTCTTGCTTTAAAGATTCCAGTAATTGCTGAATAGACAACTGCTGCTAAACTTAGTGTAGTTTTTATAAGCTCACTTTCCATTTTTTACTCCTATTGCAACTTTGGAATTATAATTTCATTTAATATACGAGTAAAGAATTCCGATTTTTTTAATCTATCCGCTACAAATTGATAGTGTCGTTTCATATTTATTGCTTTTCTAAGGTTTTCTATTTCTGAAATAAAAACATAAGCATTATGAGTTGCTCTAGCTACTGCAAATTTTTGAAGTGTAGACAAACGATTCCGCATATTTTTTTCTGAGCAGAATGGACATCCACAATTAGATAACAATTCTAGTTCATTATCATCTAATTTTCTACGATATCTAGTCAGACTAACAATTTTACTTACGTTTCTATTTGTTGACCCTGGTAAAATAATTTCACCGAAGGCAGCTTTTGTTCTCCACGAGGTTGAATCGAAAGAATCAACTCCTAACATTGAAAGTAAGTATATTGTGCTTAAACTACCTGCTCCAAACGCATGTAAAATTAAATCTGAATTATTTTTTTTTATTGCTAGCATTAAGTCAGATATGAAATCCCACCTCCCCAATTTAGGCGATACTTTCTTTTTATATATACTAAATTTGTCGCCAATAAAACTATTCATAAATAGAGGGACTAAACTACCAACTCCCAGTATTTTTAAAGCTGGATTTATCTGACGAATCTGTTCCAATCTTTTTTGTACTAAGTTTTTATTATAAGTATGTAAAATTGGAATAAGATTTAGTAAAGAATTTGATTCAAACATGTAACGAGTATTTTGTATTGTTTTTGTCCATCGTCTATAATTAGAAGTATTTGTTGCTAAGGGGCTAAGCGGAATATCAAGAATTGCAGCAAATTCAGGAACTAACTCTTTATATAATATTAGTAAATCATTAACATCTACTTTACTTTTGCCAGTTCGTTGGAATAAAAATCCACCAGAATCTAAAAAAATATTTCCCTTAAAATTCAACATTTTTTTTATTCCAATATTTTTAGCTTTTTCTGTCACTCTTGGTTTTTGATAAAAATTGTATGCATTTAGCATCAGCCCTGGACAATAATCAAGATGGTTCCAAACTTTAATTGATTGGAATAAATCATGCCCTAACCAAATAACAGGAGTTGTTATTGATGAATCATCGAGAGATATTCTATTAATTTTACCTAAACCCATAAAAAAGATTCTAATTTTTTCGTTTCAATCTCACCAATTTATTAATGTAAAATTATTTTTTATGCAATAGTTAGTGGTATTTTGGAAAGTGTTCTGAATGTGAGACATCCCCTTAAGATACCCCAAACCTTTTTAATAAGAAAACATACTCATCTGTAAAAATTATAATATTAAATTCATTAGTATTCAATTCTAAAATCATTATAACTTAATGAAGTAATATCATTCATTCAATAAAAATCAATTTTTACCTAAAATCTTTTTATCTCAATTATTGAGTAAATTGATAGATACTCTTAAGTCTTCGCTTCTTGATAGGTATATATCTGAGTAGTAGGAGAATTCAGCTTAATACATAATATTGAAATACAAATAATTCTATCTAACAATTATATAGATTCTTAATTCACAAGAGGATTTACAACTAGACAACCTTCAGCGATTGCTAATGTCATTGGATAATACTTTGTAAACGAACCACTCCCAGTCTCAATTACACAATGAATATCTTCGTCTTTATTATTAACGATAAATTTATAGAACTGTGAAGGGGCACAAGTGACATATACTTTAATACTTATATTTTTATGATTTGGATTGCTTGGAGGGAATACTTCACCAATAAATGTTTCCTCATTTAAATTAGCTTCCCATTCGTTCAATCCAAGTTTTCTTAACAATTTTACATCACGTTCGTATGGTTTGCCTTTATTGAACATTTGAATCTCCTTGTAGTTCTTAACAAATATTTAATTAATATATCAGTTAATCGGGAAAAATCATGTAGCCATATTATTAATTTTATTTACTGAATTTAATGAATCTTCGCTTCTAAGATGAGAGTATATTTCAGTTGTCTTTATATCTGAATGACCTAGTAATTTACTTACTTGATAAATAGAAACACCAGCTTGTACAAGCCAACTTGCAAACGTATGTCTTAGCGAATGGAAGTTTAATTTATTATTTAACTCTGACTTAATAATATAATATCTGAATTTTCTTAGTAACTGACATGGTGTAATTTCTCTTCCGTTTATTGTAAATACTTTTTGACCAATCTTAATTCCATTTCGTTTATTCAGAACAGCTAATGAATTATCATTTAATGGAATAGTCCTTATTTTTTTGCTTTTTGTAATATGGGTTCTATTATCAAGAATTATCATACGTTCTTGAATATTAACCTGACTCCATTCAAGTGATAATATTTCCATTTGTCTTAAACCGGTATTAACAGCAAATTCAATTATATCCTTTATATCCACTTCTTGAATTTGATTCACTAATAATGAAAACTCCTCCTTAGTGAAATAAGTAGGTAGTTTCTGAGGCATCTTGAATCGTTTAATTGAAACGCAGGGATTTGAAAGTAAATATTTTTGACTGATAGCCCAATTAAAACAACTTGATAGATTTATGAGGTCTTTCCTCGCTTGGTAAATAGATGATTTAGTTATTCTGTAGTCTAAATAGTTTCTAATTAATTTTTCTGAAATATCCATGAGGTTTATATTTTGGCAATATTCACTAAAGTATTTGGATGTAGTAATAAAAGTAGCAGTAGTTTTAATAGTATGTATTGATTCAGAATGTTTTATGAATTCTTTACTAAATGAATTGAAATCAATAGGTATATACAATTGTTTTGATTTTTTCTTAATTTCATTAGAGAAGTTTGTGAGAAACTGGAATGCTTCCTTTTTTAATTTAGACTTAGTTGATATGGCTTGTCTTATTCCATTTCCATCATCATAATAAATATAATAGTATCCGTTAGAACGTTTAGATATGAACATTATTATTAATCCTAATAGGGAAGCAGTCATCAATTGGGTCAACAATGAACTGTAAGTAGTATATATTATTGTAGCTTATCACGGGTTCGACCCCCGTACGCGCTACAAAGGGAAATTATTATTTCCCTTTTTTGTAAAATATTTCTAATAGATCAAATGCCAAGATTCGAAAAACATATTTTTATTTGTGAGAACAAAAGAGAAGCGGGGCATCCAAAAGGATGTTGTTCGGAAAAAGGCTCAATGGTAATCCGTGAATTATTTAAAAAAAGATTAAAGGAACTTGGGCTTAATACAAAAGTTAGAGTGAATAGTTCGGGCTGTTTGGATGCATGTGAATTTGGCTCTGCTGTTGTTATTTACCCGGAACAAATTTGGTACGGAGGAGTGAAACTCGAAGATGTGGAAGAGATTATTCAGAAGCATATTATCAATGATGAACCAGTAGAAAAATTGCAAATTAAAGCCAAAAGGTTTTTAGGTCATGATTGATAAAAAAGATAAATCTCGTGCAAAAAAAATATTTGATATTCTTTCTAAAGAATACCTGGGTGTACGCCCGGCACTAGAATATACATCTGCATTTGAATTATTAATCTCAACAATTTTATCTGCACAGTGTACTGATGAACGTGTAAATATTATAACTATAAAACTTTTCAAAAAATATAAAAAGCCGGAGGATTATCTAAAAGTTTCAGCTAAGGAACTCGAGAAGGATATTTTCTCCACCGGATTTTACAGGCAAAAGGCAAAAAGTATTCGTAACTGTTGCACACAGCTTATAGAAAATTATCATGGGAAAGTACCTAAAAACTTTGATGAACTAACAAAATTATCCGGCGTAGGCAGAAAGACAGCATCAGTTGTTGCCGGTAATGCATTTGGAATCCCCGCAATTGCAGTTGATACTCATGTTAAAAGATTATCCAACTTACTTGGGTTCATAAAATCAAACGATCCGGAGAAAATTGAGTTCTGCCTAAAAGAATTATTACCTGATAGTTACTGGATTAATGCTTCTCACTGGTTGGCAAAACATGGAAGAAATGTTTGTTATGCTAGAAAACCAAAATGCCATGATTGTGTATTGGCGGACGATTGTCCTTCATTTAATTCATCATCAAAATAGAAGGAGTAAAAATGAGTTCTGATATAATGAGAGACAGAAGTTATTGTTTATCCATACTTCAAGAATATACTAAGAGTGATAGTTTATTGAAACATGCCTATGCTGTAGAAACTTGTGTAAGAGCTTATGCTGAGAAATTTGGCGAAGACATTGAATATTGGAGCTGCGTTGCTCTGCTTCATGATTTTGATTATGAAATGTTTCCTACTGCCGAACAGCACCCATATAAAGGATCGGAAATATTAAACGAGAAAGGATTTGATGAAGAATTCAGAAATGCAATCATGTCCCATGCAGATTATACAAATATTCCACGCAATACTCTTTTAAGAAAAACTCTTTTTGCTTGTGATGAATTAGCAGGATTTATTACTGCAGTAACGTATGTTAGGCCGAGTAGATCAATTGAAGAGGTAGAAGTAAAGTCAGTAATCAAAAAAATGAAAGATAAAGCATTTGCCCGAGCTGTGAACCGTGAAGATATTACAAAAGGTGCGGAAACGTTAGGTATTGTCTTGGAAGATCATATAGGATTTTGTATTAATGCTATGAAATTGAATAGGGTCTTACTAGGTTTATAATGATAGCTAATAATGTTCTAATTATTTGTTACATAGTAAATGAAAGTGAATAAACTCCATATATAATGTTTTTGAATTTATGTAATTCTGTTTTGACTTGACATCGTGCTATATCTTACCTAAATTTTGCCCAGAAAATTTGGAGAAAAACTATATAGAGTTTGTTTACCGCTTTGAATTCCTATACTGAAAAAAAATTTTAAAAACATTATTAAATCATTCAACAGAGCGATGAAATACAAATTCTTTTTAGTAATTCTCTTTTTTGTTTTAAATCTGATTGTTTACTCACAAGATTTAAGAGTTTTATCTTCCGATAGATCTTCAATTGTTATTGAATATCGTCCTATCTATAAAGACACCGTAACTATATCAGCTTCCGGTAATTTTTATAAAAAATTAAATCTTCTTGGCGGATACATTGAGAATATTACTAAATATGGTCTTCCGCAAATTCCGGTGAGAGAAATCAACGTTGGCGTTCCTTCAGAATTGGGAAATACAATTCAAGTTTTAAGTGCAGATTATTCCATTTTGCAAGGACAGTATGCACCTGTTCCTCAATTGCAGAAAGATCTACTTTCGTCTGTAGAGAATTATATAGCCGGAGATAAGTATTCAAGTTTCTCAGCTCCGGATATTGTTGCTTTTGATGAATACGGATTAGTTAGAAACTTGCCGGTACAGACGATTAAAATTCATCCTGTTATTTTTGATGCATCATCAAATATTATTAAGGTTTACAAAAAAATAGTTATTAAAATCTCGTTTGCTTCTACTCCTTCTAATAGAGAATTAATACTGGATAACACTTTTCAATCCATTGTTTTGAATTGGGAGACCGCTAGGAACTGGGGAATCTCTGAGAAAAAATTATCCAAGACATCAGCTTCAGTTTTAGCAACGGGCGATTGGTATAGGTTTGAAGCTCCGGAAGAAGGTATATATAAAATAGATAGAACTTTTTTACAAGCAATTGGAATTGATGTTAATGCAACAGATTTTAATCCAAAGACAATAAAAATCTATAACAACGGGGGATATCCGCTTCCGGAAGATTTAAGTAAATCGAACAACCAAGGTTTGATTGAAAATGCAATTGCAGTCATCGGTGAAGAAGATGGAAGATTTGATACTGGAGATTATATAATTTTTTACGGAAGACCCCAGGAATTTTGGGAATATAGTTCATCTGGAAAAAATATTGTACGAATTAAACAACCGTTTTCTAAAAAAAATTATTACTGGCTTACATACGGCAGTGCTAATGGTAAACGTATTTCAAATAAACAATCCTTGAATGTTTCTGGTGCATATCAACAAATATCAACATTAGCATTTAAGAGTCTTGACAAAGACAGTGTAAATATTGGAAGAAGCGGTAGAGATTATTTTGGAGACCAATTAGATAATACAACAAAAAGTAGGACATATCTCACAACTCTAAACGGTATTGTCCCTTCAAGTGTTATAAGATATAATTTCCGAGTTGCTAATGCATCCACAACAGTTTTTCCATATAGTATTGAAGAAAGCGGAAGCCAGATATACTCTGCTTATGTATCGGGAATCTATCAATATATATTTGGTATTGAAAATATTGGTACTGCAATCTATGGCGGACAATTATCCGACGAAAGAAGTAACCTGAAATTTTCAATCAACACATCTTCTTCTAGTGCAAAATTATATTTAGATTATTTTGAAATAGCCTATCAAAGACAACTTAAATCTGTATCGGACAACTTCTTATTATTTTCAAAAGATACAACAGCAACTATTGAATATACATTAAGTAATTTTTCCAGTAGTTCAATACAAACATTTGATGTTTCTGATTTTGCCAATGTAAAAAATATTTCAAATGCTATAATTAGCGGAGGACAATTTAAATTCCAATCTTCGGAAACTAAAGATAACGTTCGAAGATATCTTGCCGTAACGTCGGCAGCGTATAAAACTCCGGTTAACGGAATTAAGATTAGTAATTCTAACATTCGTAGTAATCTTACAGGCAGCGAAATGATTGTAATAACAGCTAAAGATTTTAAGACTCAGGCAGAACGATATGCCACTTATAGATCTAATCAATCACCTAATAAATTATCTACACAGATATTTTATGTCGATGAGATTTTCAATGAATTCTCATGCGGCTCTTTAGACCCTACAGCCATTAGAGATTTTCTAAAGTATGCTTATGAGAACTGGCAGATAAAACCGTCTTACGTTTTGCTTTTTGGAGACGGTGATTATGATTATCTAAATATGGAAAAATTAAATAAAAATTTTGTACCTCCATATGAAACAGTAGAATCTTTAGATGAGATATATTCATATCCGACAGACGATTATTATGCTCGTATTTCGGGTAATGATAGACGAAATGATATTGCTATTGGGAGGCTTAATATTAATACTGCTGAAGAAGCTGATTCTGTAATTAACAAAATAATAAAATACGAGACCGGACTTGAAAAGGGATTATGGAGAAATAATATTACACTTGTTGCAGATGACGGACCTCAGGAAGTGGGGCGTGATGATGGAAGTTTACACACTTCACAATCGGAAAATTTAGCTAATAGAAGAATTCCAAAATATTTCGATCTTGATAAAATTTATTTAGCAGCTTATCCGACAGTTTTTACAGGGTTAGGAAGAAGGAAACCTGAAGTTAATAAAGCAATTATAAATGCAATAAATGATGGGACTCTAATACTTAACTATGTAGGACATGGGAACCCTGCTGTTTGGGCACACGAAAATGTGTTTGAAAGATCAACGTTTGTAAATCTATTAAAGAATCCAAATTATTTTTTCTTAACGGCCGCTACTTGTGATTTTGGTAAATATGATGACCCCACACAACTTAGTTCAACAGAAATATTAATGAAGATGAACGGAGGAGCAATAGCTGCTTTTTCAGCTTCAAGAGTAGTTTTTGCAACCGATAATGCGACAATAAATGATTCACTTTACAGTAGACTTTTCCAAACAAGAGAGGCAGGAAATCTTCCGATTAGAATTGGCAAGGCTTATCTTTTAGCCAAACAATTCTTATTCGATGTTAATGATGAGAAATTCCATCTGTTCGGCGATCCAGCTATACGTTTGGATGAACCTCTTAATCCAACATCAATTGATTCCGTTAATGGTAAAACTTTAAAATCTGTTGTGCAGGTTAATGCATTAGGATCTGTTAAAATAAAAGGAACGGTAAGAAACACTAACGGAACTTTAGCTCAGTATAATGGTGATGCAGTAATAAGTATGTACGATTCTGAACGGTCGCTTTATCTAAAAGAAATGGATTACACTGTAACATTGCAGGGCGGATTAGTTTATCGGGGAAAAACTTCTGTCTCGAACGGTGAGTTTCAAACTGAATTTGTTGTACCCAAAGATATTTCCTATGAAAATAAAAATGGAAAGATAGTTGCTTATATCGCCAACAGCGCGACTGATGGTGTTGGTTATTCAACTAATGTGTTGGTTGGCGGAACTAATCCGAATGCAGTTAACGATGGGAAAGGACCGGAAGTTGCTATCTATTTTGATGATATCAATAATGAAAGTTCGTATCTCGTTAATCCCGATTTTACATTAATAGTAAAACTTTCTGATCAAACTGGCCTAAACACTACAGGAACGGGAATTGGTCATAAGTTGGAAGCGATATTGAATGATGATGAAACTAATCCAATTGATCTTACAAATAGTTTTATCGGCGATTTGAATTCCGGCGGTAAGTCAGGATTAATAAAATATAAATTTACTGGAATGGCAATAGGTGATTACAAAATAAAAATCAAAGCATGGGATGTGTTCAATAATTTTTCTTCTCAGGAAGCGAACTTTTCAGTTGTATCAAGTGATAAAGGAATTGTATTACGTGACATAGTAAACTATCCTAATCCGTTCTCATCCAATACAACATTTACTTTCCAACATAATGTTGCAAGTGCTATAAATGTAAAAATAAAAATTTACACAATTGCAGGTAGATTGATAAAACAAATAGACCAATCTGATCTACTAGATAAATTTGTTCGTATTGATTGGGACGGGCGCGATGCTGATGAAAATCAAATTGCAAACGGAACTTATCTTTACAAATTAATTGTGGAATCTGTTGATGGTAAGTACAAAGATAATGTACTTGGAAAATTGGCTGTAATTAGATAAAATATAACTTAACGAATCAGAAAAAATATCTTTTTTGGAGGTAGTACAAATGAAAAAAATATCGATGCTTTTGTTTGTGTGTGCATTGATAATGTCGTTTAACAAGATTTCAGCTCAAGGTGAAGCAGCAGTACCGTTTTTGCTTTTAGCTCCGGATTCAAGAGCGGGCGGAATTGGTGAATCAGGTTCTGGATTGGCGGATAACTCAGCCGCTATTTTTTGGAACCCGGCCGGCATTGCTTTCTTAACAGGATCGGAATTCAGTTTTACTCACAGTAATTGGCTTCCGGCATTCAACCTTGATCTATTTTACGACTATGCAACTTATCGTCAATACATTGAAGATCTTAACGGCAGTGTAACTGCAAGTGTAACATATATGAACTTTGGTGAATTTGTAAGAACAAGTTCAAATTCTCCCGATCCAATCGGAACATTTAAATCTTTCGATGCCGCACTAACATTAGGCTATGCGACTAAGTTAAGTAATAGTTGGGGGCTTGGATTAAACTTCAGATTAATTCACAGCCGTTTGGCCGATAAACCAACAGAAGCAGAACAAGGTAAAGGTGTTGCAACTTCAGTAAGCTTTGATGTTGCTGCTATGTGGCGTCCGGAACATTTTGAAGTACCACTCCTGGGTGATCTTGGAAATCAATTTAGTCTTGGAATGAATCTTAGTAATCTTGGACCTAAAATTTATTATATAGATCAGGCTCAAGCAGATCCAATCCCGACAAATCTGCGTGTAGGATTAGCAGCAAGAATATTTCAAGATGAATTCAACTCGCTGACTTACACTGTAGATTTTAGTAAACTCCTGATCGGCGTTGCCGATAGTACTGGAAAACGTCCCGATTTTTACAAAGCAATATTTACATCTTGGACCGACAGATCATTCAGTGAAGTTATGAAGGATGTTGTTACTTCAATGGGATTAGAATATTGGTACGGTAATGTTGCTGAAGGATTTCAGTTTGCATTACGCGCAGGTTTCTTTTACGAAGATCCGGATCATGGAAATAGAAAATTTGTAACTCTTGGCGCTGGCATTCGTTATGAATTGTATGGATTTGATTTTAGTTATATAACCACAGATATATTTAAAGGAACTGAAAATCATCCGCTATCAAATACTCTCCGTTTTACTTTATCAATTGGTTGGGGATCTCAAACAAGAACTACACTTGGTTTTCCTCGCGGAATATAAACCAAAATGAAAAAAGTTTTTTCAATCGTATTCTTTATTCTTGGATTGGGCAGTTTATCTGCCCAATCTTTTGTAAAACCATATAATTCAGGTTTTAATCAGAACAGATATGTACAGTCCAATGATACTTTGAAGATTCTTGCTGTTATGATTGATTTCCAGGAAGATAAATACGATGCTACAATTGGTAACGGCAAATTCGGTTCTAATTATACACAGGCTTATGGAGATACAATTTTAGATCCGCTTCCGCATAATGCAAATTATTTTTCAGACCATCTTCTTTTTGCAAAAAATTATTATCAAAAAGTATCACGCGGGAAATTAAATATTAGTTATAAAGTTTTACCGGATGTGGTTACTGTTACTAAAACTATGCGGAATTATGTTCCAACATATCAATCAAAAGATTTTACACCAATTGCAGATTTTGCAAGTGAAGTTTGGAAACTTGCTGACGGAAAATATTCTAACATTAAATTCTCCGACTATAATCTTTTCATAATATTTCATGCTGGAGTTAGCAGTGGTTTAGACCTTGGAACATTTTCGATAGATCGTAACTTGCCTTCGCTTTATTTAGGGCAAAGCGCTTTTAAAAAAGTTTACGGGGATCAGTTTACAGGGATTTCAACTCGCAGTGGTAAGATTGTAAATTCTATAATTCTTCCAGAGACAGAATCAAGAGAACTTACGGCGATTGATAATTCGATATTCTTGCAACAAATTACTATTAACGGTGAGTTGGTTAATAACATTGGTAACTATCTTGGTCTACCGGATCTGTTTGATACTGAAACGGGGCTTAGTGCTATTGGTAGATTTGGTTTAATGGACGGACAGGCGATCAGTGCAAATAATGGAATGTTTCCACCAGAACCGTCTGCATGGGAGAAAATATTTTTAGGTTGGGAACAACCGGTAACACTTAGAATTAATAATTCTCATCCCAGTGTTTCAGCAAGACTAACTGCTTTGGTTCAGGATACAACTTTACTTAAAATCCCGATCAACTCAACAGAATATTTCCTTGTAGAGAACAGACAACAGGATGCAAAAAAAGATAGAGTAAGTATAACATACAGAAAGAGCGGGCAAACTTATAATACAATTATTCAAGCAGATACAAGCGGACTATTTAGTATAACACCGGATAAAATTGATGGCGGCGTTGTGGTTGATGTTGATGAATTCGATGCGGCTGTTCCAGGAAACGGTATTGTTATTTGGCATGTTGATGAAAAAATAATAAATGAAAAACTTGTTGAGAATAAGATAAACAGCGATCCAAACGCAAGAGGTGTTTATGTAGAAGAAGCCGATGGAATTTTTGATATAGGCAAACGTTTCAATACAATTTTTGGAGTTGCTATTGGAGAGGGAACTAACGAAGACTTTTGGTATGCAGGTAACAAAGCGAAGCTTTACAAAAACAGATTTGCACAGGATACAAAACCAAATACAATGTCTACCAGCGGTTCGAATAGTTTAATCACAATGGAAAACTTTACTGCAGTTTCAAATAAGATGAGTTTTGATATCAGCTTTAGCAATGGGAATATAAAACTTATTACTTCTAAAAAATTAAATATAGGACAGAATAAAATTTTTCTTTCGGCTCGAAGTTATTCGTCACAAAATTTTATATATGTTATAGAAAACTCTAATTTGCTCAAGTATGATTTGAATGGTACTCTCATAAAATCAATTCCAAATTTTTCTGATATACAGCCCATTGTTTTTGATTACAATTCTACTCAATATGTAATGGGAGGGAAAGGTACCCTGTTAAATATTTACTCGGAAAATTTACAAGATGAAAAACTGAAAACACTTGACTGCACGGGACAAAGAATTACGGCATTAAGTATTGATCTAAAAAAAGTCGGTGTGCCGTCAATTCTTATCGGACTTTGGATTCCTAATGCACGGGCATATTTAATTCCGTTAGACATTTTAATGAACATGACAGTTTTTAAAACAAATGCTTATGGGATGTTAGAAACATATTACGAAATCACAAATTTTGGTGTAGATAATTCTTTTTATACAATGCTCGGCTCAGGAAATTTTTTCGAATATTCCTCTGAATCTAAAGGACTACAATTATATAATTATGGATATGGATTAAAATCAATTCTTACCAAAGGGAAAAATGGCGAATATGTTTCGACAATTTTAATGAAAGATAATAAATTTTTAATCGCCAAGCGTGGGAACATATTAGCATCATTTACAATAAAATCCGACTTTGCAATAAATACGTTTGCATGCGCAGATCTTTTCAATGATGGTCAAAATTATATATTAATTTCAAACGGTAATTCTCTTGAAGCTTATAATTATGAAGGAGTAATGGCTAAAAATTTTCCATTTACGCTTTCATCTGGAGAAAATTTTATTGGAACTCCTTTAGCTGTAGATTTAGACCGGGATGGATTTTCAGAAGTAATTGGATTTACTGATAAAGGAAATATTATTGCGGTTAATCCGGTTACGGGAAAACTTGTAGACGGATTTCCAATTTCTAGTGGAGCTAAAATTTCTGCTACACCAATTTTAATTGCGGAAGAATTACCAACTATGGGACCACTTCCGACTTACAAACCTTATCTTGTTTTAATTGATCAAGCAAGTCAACTATATGTTTGGGATCTTGCACCAACACAAGGAAAATCATTTTGGAGTGGAGAATACGGCGATGCAGTCAATTCATCTTTTGTTACTGCACCTTCGATATCGCAGCAAGTAGCGGATTTCTTCCCAATTAATAAAGCCTACAATTGGCCTAATCCGGTTTATGGTAATTCAACAAATATTCGTTATTACGTTTCGGAAGATTCCAATGTGAAAATAAAAATAGTTGATCTTGCGGGTGAATTAGTTGCAGAACTGAATAATAAAGCACGAGGCGGATTTGATAACGAAACTATTTGGGATGTTTCGAAAATTCAGAGTGGTATTTATTACGCTAATATTGAAGTAACAGGAATTAGTGGAAATGCTGCGAACAAGATTATAAAAATTGCAGTCGTAAAATAATTTTGATGAAAAAACTTTTTCTAATATCGTTCTTAGTTTTTTCCGGAAGTATTCTTGCACAAGTAAGCGAATACAACCCGGACTTTAACTGGTTTACTATAAAAGGCAAACATGTTCGCGTTCATTATCATGAAGAGGCCGAACGCACTGCTAAAACAGTTGCTAAGATAGCTGATGAAGTTTGGGGACCAATAACTTCTCTTTATCAATATGAACCGGACATAATTGATTTTGTAATTAAAGACATAGATGATTATTCGAACGGTGCAACTTATTTCTTCGATAACAAAATTGAAATTTGGTCTTCGTCACTTGATTTTGATCTTCGAGGGACACACAATTGGCTCCGCAATGTAATCTCTCACGAGTTTACACACATGGTACAGATTCAAGCTTCAATGAAATTGTCCCGGACTTTTCCTGTGCTGTATCTTCAATTCATGAATTACGAAGACAAACGAAGACCGGATATACTTTTCGGTTTCCCAAATATTATTGCATCTTATCCGATTCCCGGAATAAATGTTCCGGCCTGGTTCGCTGAGGGAACTGCACAATATATGCGTAAAGAATTTAACTATGATAGTTGGGATACTCACCGCGATATGATTTTACGAAGCTATGCTCTGAGCGATAAAATGTTAACATGGAATCAAATGGGTGTCTTTGATAAAACCAGTCTTGGTAATGAATCAGTTTATAATTCCGGTTTCGCACTTGTTAGATATATCGCACAAAAATATGGTGAGGATAAACTACGCGAGATTAACAATAAACTTTCCAAATTAACAAACTTTACAATAGATGCAGCATTCAAAGATGTACTTGGTAAAGATGGAAACGAAATATATGATGAGTGGAGTAAATTCTTAAAGTCTGATTACAAAAAAAGAATTGCTGAAGTTGATAAAAATCAAGTTGCTGGAGAAATGATATGCAAAGAAGGATTTGGAAATTTTTATCCGGTCTTTTCGAATGATGGTTCAAAAATATTTTACATTTCTAATAAATCGAATGATTATTTCGGTATATCCTCATTATATATGCTTGATCTCAAAACAAAAGAAGAAAAAGAGATTACCTCACAGATTCGTTCCAGTGTTAGTATTATCCCAGGCACAAATAAAATTGTTTACTCAAAGTTGAGTGATAGTAATCCACGTCTTGTCAATATTCACGATTTATATATTTATGATCTCGATAATAATAAAGAAACTCGTTTAACATTCGGGCTTCGTGCAAATAATCCTTCGGTTTCAAACGACGGCAAGAAAATAGTTTTTATTTTTCAAAATGACGGAAGTGTAAATCTTGGTACAGTTGATCTAGAAGGGAAAAATTTTAAGCGGCTCACATTCTTTGATAAAGGGGAACAGGTTTTCAATCCAAAATATTCTGTTGACGATTCATTCATACTTTTTGATTTTTCTTATAGTGATAACCGCGATGTTGCAAGAATTAATTCTGATGGTTCAAATTATCAACTTATAACTAATTCTAATGCAGATGAGCGTAATCCAGCCCAAGCTAAAAACGGTAAATTATATTACTCAAGTGATGAGTCCGGCATCTTCAATATTTACTCGCTGGATATGTCGTCTGGAGAGAAAAAGCAAATTACAAATGTAACAGGTGGGGCATTTATGCCTGCTGTTAATGTTGATGGAGATTTAGTCTATACCGATTATTGTGCTGATGGATTCAAAATATTTTTTCTTCCGAAGAATGATGAATTAAAAATTGATCCAGCTAATAAATATGTTTGGATTGGTAATCCACCCTTAGGAGATGATAAACCAAACGGGGATTTAGGTAAATTTAATATCAATGCTTTAAGGAATTTTGATGATAAAGAATTATCAATTTACACTCCGGAAAAATATTCCGGATTCTTTTCTAAGATCAGTATTTTGCCTTTCATTAGGTTTGACAATTACAACACATCAAATTCCGGTTTAGATAGAATCAAACCCGGAATTTATGTTGCATCAAGCGATGTGCTAAACCGCTTCGCTATCTTTGGTAGCGCTTCATTAAACCGAAGAATGGAACGCGATCTCTTTTTACAATTCGAATATAAAAATAAAATTCCGCTGCTATATAATCTGGGATTAAAACCCACGATCGGTATTGAACTTTACAGCATAAGCCGTAAAAACAAAATTGATATTCCTTTCGGAATAGATTCTACATTTTATCCCCCGAGGATTGATTATAATATTCCTGCCGAGGTTACTTATAATTTATTTGAATTTGATTTTGTAGCTAAACACAAAATTTTTGCTGAAGGGAATAATATTGAAGCGCGTTTTATATTTAGCCAATACGTATCAACGCTAAGCAGTTTTATTTTACCTGAAAGTGGAAATTATTTATATCCTGCCAGCGATGATAAATATTATATCGGAAGAAATATTCAAATTAAATACACACACGAAGTCATAAAGCCGCAAATTGATTCTGATATAAATCCGGTTGGTCGAAAAGTTGAATTTCAATACAATTATGAATTCAATCGTTTTAATAATGAGAGTCATTATACAGTTGTTGACGGGATTCTTGAACCGCTTTACAATGATTTTAATTTTCACAGATTAGAATTGAATTGGAAAGAATATTTTGCATTAGGATCGGGACAAACATTAACTGCTCAATTCCGCGCAGGTTCGATTCTAGGCAAAGCAGTCCCGGACTTTTTTGATTTCTATCTTGGTGGATTAATCGGTATGAAGAGTTATCCTTTTTACGCTGTTAGCGGTAATAAAGTCGGGTGGTTAAATCTAACTTACCGTTTTCCACTCTTCAAAAATATTGATACCCGCATAGGCCAACTATACATTGATAAAATTTACTTATCGGTTTATGGAGATTTTGGAAATGCTTGGACCGGCGAATTTCCATCGTTAAACAATTTTAAAAAAGGTGCCGGCGCTGAAATAAGAATTAAGATGAATTCATTTTACTTATTCCCGACAAGTTTGTTTTTCAATGCTGCTTATTCGTTTGATAGAATTTCTAGAAGAATCCTAGGTGAAAATGTTACTTATGGCCAGGAATGGAGTTTCTACGGGGGAATACTTTTCGATTTCAGTCTATAATTATTTTGGGTAAATGATGAAGAAAATGTTTTTAATAATTGTTATCAGTTGTCAGTTGTCAGCAGTCAGCGGGCAATCCAATTTATCCGGTTCATTGAATCTGGATTCCAAAATTTCTTTTGATAAATCGGATAGGTTTTCAAAAGATGGTACTAATAATATTAATGAAAATAAAAAATCTCCTTTACTAGCTGGTGCATTATCGTTTGTTGTCCCAGGTGCCGGGGAATTTTATTCTGAAAGTTATATTAAGTCTGCCGTCTTTATTGCAATTGAAGCTGCTGCAATAACGGTAGGATTGATTTATGATAAAAAGGGAAATGATCAAACTGATTTTTTCCAAAATTATGCAGATGGAGTTCAAGGATGGTCTGTGCTTAGATATGCCCAATGGACTTTGAATCACATTACGGAATTAAATCCGAATCTGAAACCGGCTGACTACCAAAATAAAGTTATTCAAAATGGTCAGGTAAATTGGGATGAATTAAATAAAATGGAAAACGATGTCGCTGGGCGCAGCGGGATAGATGGAAGTGCTCCGGGAAGTTATTATTCTCATCGTCTACCAAAATATGGTGAACAGCAATACTATGAACTTATCGGAAAGTACCCGCAGTTTTATCAAGGTTGGAGTGATGCAGATATGTCGTTGGTATCATATGATGAGATTAAACGGAAACTCGATAGCGGAGGAACGAAATTTACCTACTATTCCGAAGAACGGGGTAAGGCAAATGATTTTTATAACGTTGCTTCAAAAGCAGTAATAGTTGTGGTTGTTAATCATATTATCAGCGCATTAGATGCAGCTTGGTCTGCACATGGATACAATAGTAACCTTCAAATGCATGCGAGTATTGAAAAGTATAACACTGGTTTTAAAACCGTATATTACCCCCAATTAAATTTGCAGTATAGTTTTTAACATATTCTAATCAAAAATGAGCACACCTTTAGTTTTAATTGTCGGAAGACCAAATGTTGGTAAATCAACTCTGTTCAACCGTTTAACTCACAGCACAACAGCAATTGTTGATGATGTTAGCGGTGTAACGCGCGACAGGATTTACGGCGATGTTGAATGGAATGGAAAATATTTCCGCGTGATTGATACAGGTGGATACGTTCCAAACTCAGAGGATCTTTTTGAAATTGCAATCAGAGAGCAAATAGAAATTGCAATGGATGAATGCGATGCAGTTTTGTTTACAGTTGATGGAAGAATTGGATTGACGCCGATTGATAAAGAAGTTGCCGATATTCTCCGAAGATCAAACAAGCTGGTATTTCTTCTTGTTAATAAAAGCGATACACCAAATTATGAAGTAACAAAAGCAGATTTTTATTCGCTTGGGCTAAAACATGTTTATGATGTCTCCGCACTCAACGGAAGAAATCTTGGTAATCTTCTTGATGATTTGATGACACACTTGCAATTTTCGGATGAGGTTGATACTGAAACACGTTTGCGTCTTGCAATCATTGGTAAACCGAATGTTGGTAAATCTTCTCTTGTAAATGCACTGCTTGGTTATGATAGGACTATCGTTACAAATATTCCAGGGACAACAAGAGACAGTATTGATTCAATATTAAAATATTACGGCGAAGAAATTGTTCTTGTTGATACAGCCGGACTGCGCAAAAAAACAAAAGTAAAAGAGAATATCGAATTCTTCTCAAATGTGCGGACGTACAAAGCACTTTGGAGTTGTGATGTTGCAGTTCTATTATTAGATTCAATGTTAGGTGTGGAGAAACAAGATCAGAAAATTATTGATGAAGCAGTCCGCAGAAGAAAAGGATTGATCCTTGCCGTTAATAAGTGGGATCTTCTCGAAAAAGATACTGGCACAGCTAAAATTTATACCGATGCCATTCACGATAAAATGGGTTCGATTGATTATGTTCCGGTAATTTTTATTTCTGCATTAACAAAACAAAGAATCTTTAAGCTGATCGAAATTGCAAAAAAAGTTCACGAGGAAAGACATAAAAAAATCCCGACTCACGAACTTAATGATGTGTTATTACCCGAAATAGAAAATACGCCGCCGCCGTCATCTCCGACCGGCAAAGAAGTAAAGATTAAATATATTACACAAGTCGGCGATCATTATCCTATCTTTATGTTTTTCTGCAACGAACACAGATTCATTCCAGATCATTACAAAAGATTTTTAGAAAAGATGATCCGTAGACATTTTGGTTTTGAAGGCGTACCGATGACTCTTTCGTTTAAAGCAAAATAAAATTCTACAGTTCAGATCTTGTTTCACTTCTCATGTATTACTTTTCCGGCGAGTAATTAAAACCTTTGATTATTACTTCCATTTCTTGTCCGTTTGTCGGTGCTTGACCCGAGCGTAACCAAAAATTTATGTAGACATGCATCGGTAATTGAGGAATCAGGTCTTTGTTAGTATTAGATATAGGAATAAATTCCCATTTACTAATTTCATTTTGATCATCATCGCGGTGACCAGCCAAAGTCTGAAAAATAATAGAATCTGATTTCCATTTGTAACGATGAGTTGTATATGAGCCTGATAACCTGATTACAAATTTTTTGTTGTTGTATTCCAAACCGTTTTTTGAAGGATAGACTGTAAAATTACCCGTTTCTAAAGATTCGTTATCAAACTTTGCCATTTCAATATCAATTTCGTTTTGCCCGTCGGGACCGGCATATTGAAAAAATCCGAGCACAACATTTTTGTCGAAAGAATCTATTCGCCCTACCACATTCCATTGATATGTCCCAAATGATAAAGAATCTTTAGAAATAACTTCCGCACAGTACCATTTGTGGTCTGATGGGGAGTAAGAAATTTTTAGATGGAGTTGATCTAATGAATCAACCCAGATATTGTTTTCAGACCAGTTATTATTTCCCGGCGGTTTGCCTGTTGAAGTTGGTTTAATCTTCCATTCTCTTCCGGCAAAAGTTAATATTTGTCCGTTTGCAGGAAAAGCAGTTAGTATAATTACTGCCATTATCGTTATTAATGATGATCTAACTAAAGAATACAAGCTGAATCAACTATCCTTAGTTTTTAATGTTAAAGCAAATATAGTAGAAATTAAAGTTGGGAAAAAAATAATAGCCTTAGCAATTTGTTTAATACCAAATCCGCTGCTATTAATAACTGAAAGCAACCCCAGTAGCAAAAGAACAGAATTAAATGCTAATGTTATTATTTTTATGTCTCTACAGAATTTATGATGTATTACAAACCATTTACTCCAAATCATAATTGTAAGTAATAATAGATTAAGAATAATGGCAGAGAAAAAAATAACGACCCCAATAATTTGATTTTCACTAATTCCGCTAATAAAAACTAAAACGATTCCTAGAATAAAAACCACAGAGTTTAATAATAGAGCGACAGTTCTCATAACTAATAATTTATTGATGAACTTTTTTGCAGTCAATTCTACCTAACTAAATATAAATAATATCTAATTCATCTTTCGAATTCGCACTTCACAATCTTCCTTATCTTTTAAAAGTCTTACTAAATCATTCACATTGGTATTTCCATAATGATAAGGATAAAGAATTTTCGGATTAAACATTTTTACAGCATCAGCTACCATAGCGGGAGTCATAGTATAAGGCAAGTTCATGGGAAGAAAAGCAATGTCAATTCCTTCAAGATTTTTCATCTCAGGTACATTTTCAGTATCACCGGCTACATAAACTTTTACATTTGCAAAAGTTAGTACGTATCCATTTCCCATTCCTTTTGGATGATAAGTTTCTCCGGTTTCTCTTTTATTAATGATGTTATAAGCCGGGACAGCTTCAATTTTAATTCCTTTATAAGAAATTTTCTCATCGTTATTTAGAACTTTACCATCAACAACTTTTGGAAGAGATGCTTCATTGCAGAATAATTTTGTATCAGCCATCGTTATAGCTTCGATTGCTTTTGGATCAAGATGATCGCCATGCTCGTGGGTGATTAAAATTAAATCGGCTTTTGGTAATTTGGAATAATCAGCATATCTGGAAACAGGATCAATATGTGTAACAACATTTTTAAATTCAAAAATTAAAGTGCCATGGCCAACAAAAGTTATCTTAAGATCACCAGCAGTTGTTTTAATAATATCAGTTTGAAAACTATTTTGTGCAATTAGAGTATTAACCGACAATAACAAAACTATTATTATTGTGATTAGATTTTTCATCGCTGAACTCCACAATTATTTTTCAAGAAAATCTTTTAATGAGGTATTAATTATTTGTGTCCATCCTTCAACAAAATTTCCTTTTGCAAGATGTGGATTGCTTACCGGGAATGATTCCAAACCTTTGTGAGTAAGTATCAAGCGTGTTTGATTCCCTTCATTAAATAATTCAAATGTTACGAACGATATTCCTTCATAACCGTCGTAACGCCAACTGTAGGTCAGTTTCTTGCCGACGATTACCTCGGTTACTTTGCAGAGATGTAAATATTGTTTTTCAGGGGGTCCGCCGTAGAATTGAAACTCAAATCCTATCTCGGTTTTGAACTCCGCAAGATCAAAATACCATTTCTTCATTTCATTTTTATCGCTGATTGCTTTCCACACTTTTGTTGCGGGTGCGTTGTAAGTTCGTTCGATGATGATCGGTTCGTTGTTCATAATGTAAGTCCTTTCGTAATGTATGCAGCAAGTTTATTTATTGTTTGATTCAATCCTTCTTTGGCACCAAACTTTTCAATTGTACGATCACGTTCTTCAGCAGTATCAAAGTGCATCTGCATATTGAGTTTAGTTTTGTTGTCTTGCTCTTCGAAAGTTACCGTTGTACGAAACTTAGGAGTTGATACATGATCATAAACAATTTTCTCGGGTTTCGTAACTTCGATATAAATGATCTTGTTTTTATAATCAACTCCGTCCGGACCATGCATAATGAATAACCATTCACCGCCCGGTCGGACATCCATTTTGTGAATTGTATTTGTAAAGCCATTAGGTCCCCACCAATGCTTTATATGCTGTGGATCGGTCCAAACTTTCCACACAAGTTCACGATGAGCGTTTAAGAGGCGAGTGATGGCTATTTCTCGGTCCGCAGTATTTGAAGTAAATTTATTTTTTCCATCCATTAGAATTCCTTTCGTTAAATGAAACTGTCAACTGAAAATATTTTTCAGTTTTTATGTTGCCGCTTTGCCCGCCATTCATCAATACTCCACGTCCCGGGACTTGCAGCAGAAAAATAGAGCCAAACAAAACAGTAGATAATAGCAGTTACTCCGCCATTCAAAGTTGGCCAAAAGCCTTGAGGAAAGTGAAACTGGAAATAAGCTACCGCCATTTCTCCGGATAAAATAAATGCAACGGGACGAGTGAAGAAACCAAGAAGAAGTAATGCACCTCCGACTACTTCAAGAACTCCACCGATTCCAATCTCGGATAATAGTTTTGCTGTACCGCCGTCCGGGGGCATTCCAATTGGAAAGGCGAAGAGTTTCGAAGTACCTGCAAGAATGAAAATGAATGCAGCTACGATGCGGAGAATACTTTTCAGATACGGAGCCAAGCCAATCCACTTGCCAATTATTTCTGATATGTTATTATTGTTTCTCATAAGCTTGCCTTAAAGTTATAATATCAATTTTATCCATTTGAAGCATTGCATTCAAAACTCTTTTCGATTTTACAGGGTCTTTGTCATTCAACATTTTTCCTAAAGCAGTAGGAATAATTTGCCACGAGAGACCATATTTATCTTTGAGCCAGCCGCATCTCGATTTTTCTCCGCCTTCAGAAAGTTTTTCCCAAAGTTCGTCTACTTCTTGCTGTGTCTCGCAGTTCACAAAGAACGATATAGCTTCTGTGAATTTGAATTGTGGTCCGCCGTTGAGCACGTAAAATTCTTGTCCTTCGAGTTGGAATGTCGCAGTAAAGATAGGTCCATTTTTCACTTGTCGTGTTACACTCATTATCTTTGAATTTTTAAAAATAGAAGTATAAAAATTCATCGCCTCTTCGGCATTTCCATCGAACCACAAAAATGGTGTGATCTTTTGCATAGAATTTCCTTTCAATTTTTTTGATTTATTTCAAACTTTCAGCAAGTTTATCGAACGATTCGTTCCAGCTTGTTCCGGTCAATTCCTTCATTTGTCCAACCGGAATACCAACATGTGTTAGTGTCATTTTAGTTTGATTACCAAGATCTTCGAATGTTATAGTTATTGTAAATTCCATCGGCCAATCGTCACTGGGCATTCCGTAATAAGAACCGGGGACTGCGTTTCCTTTCTCATCCGCAAAACTATCTGTGCAAACGATTCGTTCTAACGGTATAATTTCTTTGTATATACCTGTACTCCAATACTCTTGACCTTCAGCTGATTTCATACAAGAGTGATATTTTCCGCCAATTCTAAAATCTATTTTGCATGCAGGACAAGTAAAATTTTTCGGACCCCACCAACGCATAAGATGTTCCGGTTCGGTCCATGCCTTCCAAACAAGTTTCCGCGGTGCATTAAATATTCGAGTTATGATTAACTCTTTATTAGTGAATTTGGTTGTGTTGCTATCTATTTTGCTTGACATTTTTTTTCTCCTTTGCTTGTAATTCATTTAAGTAATTTTCTAGTGCA
Source organism: Melioribacter sp. (assembly GCA_023250955.1). Taxonomy (GTDB): domain Bacteria; phylum Bacteroidota; class Ignavibacteria; order Ignavibacteriales; family Melioribacteraceae; genus Fen-1258. The sequence continues at coordinate 36,993 of JAHEZQ010000034.1, forward strand.
TCTAATTTTTCTTCCCAAATTTTTCTGTATTTCTCAATCCAATCCGAAACTTCGTTTAGTCTTTCCATTTTGACTTCACAATATCTTTCACGTCCTTGCTGTTTGATATCAATTAGTCCGCATTGTTCTAAGATCTTTATATGTTTTGAAATAGCCGGACGGCTTATATCAAATTTTTCAGCTATACCATTAAGCGTTAGCAATTGAGTTGTTAGCAAAGCTAATATCGCTCTTCGGTTTGGATCGGCTATTGCCTGAAATACATCTCTTCTCATATTATTTCATTATATATGTAACCAATTGGTTACATATATAAGACTTTGAATTTAAAAAAGCAAGAGGTATAAAAAAATTTTGTGAGAAGAGAATTGTCTCGCTGACATGATTAGCAAGTCTCGTAGTCTCGGTCTTGCATTGACTGAAAACAAATTAGTTATGTTCGTCAATATACAGGAGGGAATAAGTAGTTAGCACAGCAATCAGTTGAGACCAGCGCGAACTCTTTTAATCGCTTCTCTTGTAATACCTAATTCCTTGGCTAATCTGTTTGGTTTTCGGTTAATTAAAACCAATACTATTATTAGCAATAATCCTCCAAGCATAAAACCTTTCAAGGCTATAAATAGAATTATATTGAAAATAATCAAACCTACAAAAACCATAATTGTGTTTTGATTCGCTTCCATTACCGCCTCTTTCCACTCATCAAATTTTTGCGGATCTACTCCGGGAAAATCTTCGACAGTTAATTCCTTAAATTTTCTTCGGCCAACTGATTTTTGAGGCAAATCAAAATTACATTGCGGACATTTTAAATCTGTGTTAGATATTTCACTCCCGCAATTTGAACAAGTTTTCTTTTTTACAACAACTTGTGGATTTGGTTTGTGCTTTTCCAAACCAGTATGAACACAATTACCCGTTTTAGAATCAACAAAATACACTTCCCCATCTTGTGTGGCTATTCTTTTAAGTGCCATTTTCTTGTTCCTTATTAGTTTGACAAACGATATTGCGCTTAAGCCACCGCCAATAGACTATCATGACGGTATTATTAATGCAATTATTTATTTAAAATCTGTTTGTTTACTAATTGTACACTTAAAGAACAACTAAAATTGCAAAAACTAAAACCGAAAAACTTACTACGACTTATTCGAAGAAGCGATATAGCTGAGGCGCGGGTTAACTAATAATATTTATTTTTTTAACCACGCTGCCGCTGTTTCAATTTCTGTAAATAACATTACAACATAGCCTGAATTATTAGATACTGTTTCATAAAATTTAAAATCTCTTAATTGTGCTTCAGGAACAAGCATTGCAATTTTGATATTGTGAGGGATATTTTGAATAATATATTTTTTTGGAATTTCGTAAATACCAGTTGTGCTAATTTTTAGTTCCTTAATCTGTCGATGATCAAGCAAAAGGTGAAAACAGTTATGTCTTTTAATCCAATTAAAAACATCAGCGCGCAATTTTTCTTCAGATTCTGTATCAAGAACGCCTTCGGTTTTAATCCTTATTATTTTATCATCTTCGTTATATTCAATCTCCCATTCCATAAAACTATCTTTTAGATTGTTGCCTAACGTCGTTGCGTTTAAGCGGACGCCGCAAGGTGTCCGCTACTAACAATTTGATTTATTAATTATAAAATTCATTTGCACAAATGCCGAACAAAAACCAAATCAACGAAAACAACAAATGTTACGACCGGCCACAGCGTTCCGCTTGAGACGCTTGTTATGTTGCATATTATTTAATAATCTCCCAATCTTCTACCTTTCCTTTAACTTCATAAAATATTGGATGAAGATCGATTTTCTTAACCTTACATAACTTGTTATATAAATCGTTATCTCTTTCTTTTAGTTTGCTTAATAAATGGTTGAATTCATAATTCAATTGACCGCTTGTTACTGCTAATTTCCCAATAAACCTTTTATTTATAATCTTACTTCTATCAAAACTATAACCTCTGTTGTCCGCCTCATCAACAATACATCTCAAATAGTTAGCAATAACTCCAACTGGATTGCGACTATTTTTGAATCGAATCAATTGAGGATGATTCTTATATCCCTTAGTCTTGCCTTGTAATACTTTTTGAGCTAAAAGACTTTCTCTCCAAAGTGCGACCAATCCCTTCGCATCTAAATAACAAGGATTAATTGACCAAAGTCTCATTTCTTCCTTTTAGCAACATAACTATTAATTAACCCGCCAGAAGACAACATCTCTATGTATGTTATCTATCAGTATATTCTTTGTTTCCGTTTCATTTTCCAATTTTTTGGCGTGATATCATTCCACCTATTTTTTACAAATAAGCAGACAGAAACGGAAAATCTATTTTCTTTGTTCCTACATTCAAACAAAGTCCCCGATTAAGAATTGATTTGGTACTAACTCAACTTAGCGTAAAAGGGAATTGCAGTCAATTCTTTTCTATGAGTTCTTAAATACAACTTTAAATATTGAACCAACTCCTTTTTCACTTGTTGCTTTGATAGTCGCATTGTTGAGTTCACAATATTTTTTTACAAGAGCAAGACCTAATCCATTTCCATCATAAGCTCTTGTGTATCCTTGGTCTTCCTGCAGAAACAGTTTAAATAAATTTTCTTGAAAATCTTTACTCATACCAATTCCGGTATCTTTCACTTCAACAATAATTTCACCAGCCTCATTATTTTCAAGTACAACTTCTACCATTCCTTTGGACGTATATTTTATTCCATTATCAATAAGGTTTGCAAAAATTTGTGTAACACAGTATCTATCAGCTGATATTCTAGTTTTATTACCTTTACAATGGTATTCCAGTTTTATTCTTTTATTTTTTGCAATCTGATGATGTTCACTAATCAAGTTTTTCAAAATATCAGTATTCAAATCTATCTTTTCAAAAACCGGTTTGAAAAATCCGGTCTGCAGTTCAGACATATTAAGCATTAAATCAACGGTGCGGATAATTCGCATGCCTGATAATTCAACACCATCAAAAACTTCATTGAAATCTTCATTGAGCTTACCGCTCATTTCTTCTTTTATGAGAGAAGTATTTCCTATGATAATATTTATCGGTGTTCTAATTTCGTGAGACATCTGTGCAAGAAATTGTGTTTTTAATTTTTCCGAAACTTCTGCTTTTTCTTTTGCTTCAACAAGTTCTATCTCAGCGAGTTTGCGTTTTGTAATGTCGGTAAATATACCTCTTATGCCGACTACCTTTTTGCCTTCATAGATTGGCCGGCTTGATGTTTGCGCCCAGCGTGTTTCCATCTTCTTATTAACATATCGGAATTCTCTCGGGTCTAAGATGTTCAGCAATGTAGCTTTAAAACCGCTTCTAATTATATTCAAATCTTCATGATGGGTAATTATAGAAAAAGAATTCCCCATCAACTCATCGGGAGCGTAACCATAAAGCTGAAACGATTGCGGGCTTACATATGTAATTATTCCATCAGTATTCAGAGTGAAAATTACATCGTTAAGATTTTCAACCAGATCACGGTATTTTTCTTCCGATGAACGTAACGCCTCTTCGCTTTGCTTACGCTCTGTAATGTCTTTAGCAAAAACAGAAATAGCATATGGTTTATCATCGCGTGTAAGTAAATGCAAATTCATCCAAAGTATACGATTGCCAATTGTTGTCTGATATTCTGTAATCAAAGAACCTTCTTTTAATGTTTGATTATAAAGTGAAGACAGTTTTTCTTCTAACTTTGGAGGAACAATTTCATTTAGCAGCATGCCTTTCTTTATTTGTATTCCAGATTGTCTGAAAAAATTTTCCAAGCCTTTGTTAAATGTTAATAAACGAAATTTATAGGCATCAATTGACCAAATCAGATCATCAGTACTGTCTATGATTGAAGCCAGTAAAGTTTTAGATTCTTCAAGAGCAATCTCAGCAAGTCTACGCTCGGTGATGTCTTTGAGAATGGTAATAGCATGGGGTTCATCATTGATTTTAATTAATACAGCAGAAGCCAACACAAGCAATATTTTTCCAGCTTTATTCTTCAGCTCAAATTCAACATCATGAATTGAACCATGTTCATTAAGCATAGACACAAATTTTTGACGTTCAGTCTCGCCATACATATTGAGTTCTAATATATGATGGGCGATTAGTTCGTTGCGAGAGAATCCGGAGAATTTTTCAAAACTTTCATTGATCTCAATAATCTTTCCGCTTTTTAGTTCAGTTAAAAGAATAGCATCAGGGCTTGAGTGAAACAATTTTGAAAATTTATCTTCCGAAATTCTCAAATTCTCTTCTGCTTCTTTCCGTATTATCAATTCTTTTTCTGCATTACTCAGCGCCTTGTTCAGACTCCCAACTGATAGGTATTGCAACAACATTAGTAAACCAATATACATTGTAAACATTAACCAAAGTCTTAATGGAGTACGAGTAATTATGTCGGCTGGTAAAATTCCCCAATAATCAAACAAAACTAAAACTAATCCGCCGAATATTCCTATTAAACCAATGAATATGCCTTCTTTCCATCCTATGATTAATCCTGAGGCTAAAACAGTGAGCGGGAAAATCTGCATTACCGGCGCGTTAATTCCGCCAGCAGACCAGGCTAATGTAAATGTTAGTATGATTATAAGACTTACAAAAATAAAAGCTGCAGCCCTAGTTAATCCTTTTCTATTGAGAAACAATGCTACTGCACTAACTATATCTATGCAGGCAATTGTAGCAATCCAACGGAAAATATTTTCCGGTATTATAAAACACATAATAATCAGTGTAATAGTTATAATGATTATTGATCCTAAAATGAGATTTGATAAAATCAATGACTTTCGGTGAGTCTCACTATCTTGAAAGGTTGGTGGTGTTAGAAATTTGTACATTCTTCACCTTCTGATGTTACTATATAACAATCAATCTATTCAGATATTATCTATGCTTCGTAATTACGATTCATTCAATCTATTTAATGGAAAATTTTAGTCAGAGGAAAAGTATGATTTAACTTAATTATATAAGTGAAACTTGTCAATCGCTATCTTAACCTTAACCAATTTTAACAATGCCAATTACTTAATTTCTTCAAATCTAATGTTTTGAATTGAATAAGATTTCCAATCATTATAATCAAAGTGCCACCATTCAAATTCGTACACAGTAAATCCTTCGGCTTCCATTTCAGTGCGGAGTAAGTCGCGGAGATTTCTTTGTTCGTCTGTTCCACCGTTATAACTCGGGTAAGCCCGCTCGGACATTTCATCATAAGGACTCGTCATCACTACAGGCTTTCCGGTTTTAAGATCAAAGAGAGTAAGATCAACAGCACATCCGCGGTTATGTCTTGAGCCTTTGGCCGGATCTGCAACAAATTTTTTTGAATCATCCGGAGTGGCATCCCAAAAAACTTTTGTAATATACCACGGACGGTATGCATCGTGTATTAGCAAACCGTAACCTTTGCTTTGTAATTTTTTGTTTGCCCGAGCGACTGCTTCTGCAGCAGGTCTCTGTAAAAATGCCCTTGCCTGACTATATAAAGGTGTACTAAGAAAATTATTATTAGTTGCGTAACGAATATCAAGACGGATAGTTGAATCAAGTTTTACTAATTCAACAAGGTCTGATTTCTTAAACTCTCCAATTTCAACAGGAGGAGAAGCAGTTAGTGCTTCTGTAATTAATTGATCAACCGGACGAAGCGGTGTGATGTTAACATTCTGACCACTTGAAAATGATGGGAGAGTAATAAAAAGAGAAAGAGAAATAATTTTTATTATGGAATTTCTATTAGATCTGACGTTTAGCATAATTAATTTATCCATTCGGTTGGATTCAATGTAGCCCAAAACAAATTTGTTGTCAAACATTTTCTTTACCTCACCCTAAATCCTCTCCTTAAAAAAAGGAGAGGGACTTAAAGCTTCCCCTACTTAGTTAAGGAGGGTGACACAGGAGGAGGTTATAGGGGTGAGTGAATCCTAAATTAATTATATTTATACCGAGATAATTTGCATAGGAACATGTACCAACAAAATGTGCAGAAAAATATTGTTGTAATCGGTGGCAATGCTGCGGGTCCTGCTGCGTCAGCTAAAGCTAAACGCACCGCTCCAGATGCAAACGTTTTGATGATCGAAGCGAGCGAGTTTATTTCCACAGGCACGTGCGAGCTTCCGTATGTTCTTTCAGGCGAAATAAAAAATTATGATGATATTGTTTTCTTCAGTGCAGAATCCTTTGAAAGCGAAAAAGGCGTTAAGGTTCTCACATCGCACTTTGTTGAAAAGATAGACCGAAGTAAAAAAATTCTTACAGTAAAAAATCTTAAGGACGGAAATAAATTTGAAAAACCGTACGATAAATTGATCTTATGCACCGGCTCAAATGCAAAATCAATTCCTTCACTTGCAGCTAATCTCACAAATGTTTTTACTCTCAAATCCGTCCGTGATCTGATTAATATTAAAAATTACTTAGAACAGAATAATGTCTGCAATGTTCTTGTTATTGGTGCGGGATATATTGGTTTGGAAACTGCGGATGCACTTAAAACTTTAGGTTACGCGGTAACAATTTTAGAAAAAGAAAATCTTCCAATGCCGGAACTTGAAGATGAAACACGCAATTTGATTCTCGATCTTCTTGAACAGAATAATGTTGAGTTTAACGGTGAAGCAAAAGATTACAGAGTTAAACAAGACGGACAGAAATTTTTAAGTCTGAAATTACAGGGAAGAGTTCTTGAATATGATCTTGTTCTTCTCTCAATTGGATTTGAACCCAATAACAATTTGGCAGTAACATCAAAACTTAGCATTGGTAAATTTGGCGGAATAACTGTTGACCAGAGATTGAAAACGAATGATCCGAACATTTATGCCGCAGGTGACTGCATGGAGGTTAT
>JAHEZQ010000035.1 GCA_023250955.1 Melioribacter sp.
CTAAGTAAGAAATAGTTTCATGCTTTGTCATATCAAGAATACACATAACTCCGGTACACTTTGCTTCGAATCCTTTATAATTTGCTGAGACAAGTTTGGATTCCGGATAATACTTTTTAATCGAAAAAGAATGTTCATCCGCCTTTTCAATTAAAAGAATTTTTGATTGATCAACTCCGGCATGACGGGCCTCAACTGCCATGCTTATTCCTGCTGGACCCGCACCGATAACTAATAAATCATACATATTTTTACCAATAATTATTTTCTAAAAAATGATTTTTTATTTGCACGAAATCTAATAAAAAACTAAGAGAGAATAATCATCTCTTTATGTTTAACGTTTAAACTTTTGAAAACCGCTTTTCGTAAGTTTAGGACAAATTTTTACATGAGAAATGAAAACTTATAAATATTCAATCCTTTGGAAAGTGCTTTACCGTTACGGAAATATTCCGCTTACTTTGTTCTTATTAATCTATTTGGTTACGTCGGTAATCGGTTTATTTTCTCATTGGTATTTCATTTTTTTCTTTTGCATTAATCTATTGATCATCATTTGGCTCAATAAATATTATATTAAAACGTACAAGCTGTTCCCATTCGAAATTTCTGCCGACAACGAAAAAATTATTTGTACAAACTTTATGTTCAGTAAGAAAGAAATTGAACTTAGGATGGAAGATATAGACAAATTAACAGGTGGAATATTTTCAGGCTACCAGACACGACCGGTTTATATTCATGATTCAAAACGAAATATTACAATCGGCTTATATGCAAATGTCGGAAAGTTTCCTGAATTGCTTAAAATTATTTTACAAAATATTAGGGAAGATTTATATAAAGATCTTGTGGGAAAGATTACTGAATTAAGAAACAAGAAATGATCGTATTAAGAAAAAGCCCATCTTTTGATGGGCTTTCTATTTTTGTATAATTACTTTTTATAAATAAGAATTGCGTCTTTTGCTTGTTTAGCAATTCTGAATTTAACAACTTTTTTTGCCGGAATTGAAATAGCTTCACCGGTTTTTGGGTTTCTTCCCATTCTTGCTTTTCTATCAACAAGAACTAATTTACCCAATCCGGGAATAACAAAAGCTTTTTTTGCTTCGTGGTAAGCGAGAACAACTAATTCCTGAATGAATTCTCCGGTAGCTTTTTTACTTAAACCGGATTTTTTTGCCATGTAAGTTAACAGTTGGCCTTTTGTCATTGACATATTGTTGCCTCTTATTATTTGTGGATTAATTTCGCTTGAAATTTAGTATTTTTTTAGTTGAAAACAAACATTTTTTGTCATTTCTAAACATTTTGATTTACGGATATATGTTAATATCAGGCAATAGATTTGGGGGTAAAATCTTGGTGGAAAACATCTTTTGTTTGAAAAATTATAAAGATTATTTTGTAAATGAATTTATGAACTACCTACAGAAAATATTTTCACTAGAAAAAATTTTATTACTACTTATTTTTTTTTCCTATCAACTTTTTGCTCTTGATGATTTACAAGTTAAGAACGAAAAAACTTCTGCTGACTCGCTGATAAATAAAATTACTGTTCCAAAAGATTCAACTTCGGCAGTCAAACGGACTAAAGGTTCAAGTCTCTTACAAATTTCTTCCTTACTTGATGAAAATTTCAAAACCTCAATCATCAGCCAAAAGGCTTTAGAATCAACTGATTATAGAACCACTGCCGATTTTTTTATTAGTGTTCCATTCGGATTTACAAGAGATCTTGGTTCCATCGGGCAACCAAACGAAGTATTGATTTACGGACATGGATTTGGAAATATTTCATTCTTGTCTGACGGTTTATCAATCAACAACAGATTATCAAACGCATTTGATCTTAACTTATTTCAATCTGAAAGTATTGATTCAATCGAAGTGGTTCCACTTTCTCGCGGATTTCTGTACGGCGGGATGAATAATCCGGTCTCGGTAAATTTTATCTCTCGGCAACCTGAATTACGCAAGCCGTATTCCCGCATCAAGTATTATCAAGCTCCAAACAGCGAAGGATTGATTGACGGAATATTTAGTATTACTCCGTTTAAGAAAATTAATGCGTTTTTTGAAATTACAAACCAAAATACAAATCCATATTATGTTAATACCGATCATAGCAATTGGATGGGCTATGCACGGTTCCATTACTCACCGTCAGGTAATTTAAATATAATTGCTAGCTATAAATATTTCAAAACGATAACACAATTATTCGGCGGAGTTGATGCAGATTCGATCAATCGCGCATATTTACCTGCCCAGTTCAAACAAATTCTTTATGACAAATTTAGTGCACATGTGAGGTTTATTAACCGCTACCAAAAAGCTTCGGGACATAATTTTAGTTTGAGAATGCTTGGAAATTTTATCGAACACTCTCCGACCGATATTTCGTTTTATTACCAATCTGACCTTACCGAATTCAGGCAAAATGAAAGCAGTTTTATATTTCAAAATAATGCATCAATAATTTTTGATGATAATGAACATAGAACAATTGGTTCAAGTTTACGTCAGAATTTTAATTTTGATTTTATCAACCTCACCTCAATAACAAATTTTGAAAGATCTAAATTCCTTACACCACTTTTATCTCAAGAAATAAATAAATCACTCTTTTCAACAACGGCAATAGCAAGTTTCAGCTTGATAAATAAAGCATTAAATCCTTCTCTCTTTGCAAGATATTTAAATTATTCAAATGATAATTTTTTCGGCTTTGGTGCCGATGCTAGAATTTTTTTAGATCAATTATTTAATTTTTATGTCGGTTTCTCGTCGTTCGAAAAACCCCGAACTATTTGGGAGGAGCGTTTTGTATTGCCAACTATTCAACCTGGCAAACAAAAAATTACTTCCTTTGAACTCTCTGCAAATTTGAAGAATTCATTTGTTAATGCAACTATAAGTTACTTCAATAAATCAACGGTTAATTCTTTGCTTCCGGCTTTGTTAAAAGAAGATCCATTACATAATGATAAGATTGTTTATGCTGCTGTAAATGATTTGAAACTTCAAGGTATAAACCTAAAACTAGATTTAAGTATTTGGAAAATTCTATTCAGTACAAATACGAGTTACTATTTCTCTTCTGATGACAGACATAATAACAATCTGCCAAATTTTTCTTTATACGGCGGTATTTATTATGTGGATACTCTATTCAACAAAAACTTACATCTGAAATCCGGATTTAATTATTTCTCAATCGGAGAACGGGACTTTACTTCTTTAGACTTGGAAAAAAATATTTCAACAAATTTTTTGTATGATCCTACTGCTCAAAATATTTCATTAATTTCATCTTCGCCAATATCCACCTCATTCCAAATAGATTTCTTCTTCGCGGGAAAAATTCAGAACTCGGCAACAGTTTATTTCATTTTCGAAAATCTTTTTAATGCTAAATATTTCATAGTTCCTTATTATCCCAAACAGGCTCGCGGTATTCGTTTCGGGGTGGCGTGGAACTTCCTTGATTAGCAGTTTATCCATACCTAACTTTACGCCCAAAATATTTTACTAATTTTTTATCACTTTAAGTTTATAGAGTTCAATCATGAAACTTCGTACGCTAATTTTTCTTTTCATTTTAACTATTAGTTTAACAGCTCAAACTGTTGTAACAACAACACCGACTTACCCAACACAAACTGATCAGATTACAATTACATTTGATGTTACTTACGCTACTCATCCAAACAAACTAGTTGGTTACTTTGGAGGTGTTTACGCTTATACTGGAGTAACTTTAGTTACAAACAATGGTGCACCTCAACGTTGGCAAAAGGTAATTGGTGCTTGGCCGCCTAATTCCGGTTATCAGCTACAGCCACAACTAAGTCCTGCGGGACTAAACAAGTATCAAATAATTATTAATAATCCTAGAGCTTATTATTTATCTAGCGCAGACCAAAGCAATTCTAATATTAAAATTACTGAGCTCTGTTTTGTTCTAAGAAGCTCGGACGGTTTGAAACAAACTGAGGATATTTTTGTTCCACTTTATTCTTCCGGAATTTCTATTGTGTTTAATACACCAACTGTAAATGTTTCCTTTGGCGATCCTCTCCGCTCCCCTGTTTTTGTATCTGAAGGTGAAAACGTTCCCATTTCTGTCTCAGCGGCGGAAGTTGGAACAAAAGTTAAATCTATTAAACTCTACGTGAACGGAACAGAGAAAGTACAAAGTACAACAAACACTCTTAGTTATACTTTTAATGCTACTGAATATTCCGGCGGAAAGAATGAAGTTAAGGTTGTAGCAACTGATACGGCTAATGTAAAAGATTCATCAACGTTTGTAATAATGAGAAACCCGACGATTAAAAATCTTGCACCTCCTCAAGGAACAATTCAGGGAATAAATTACGGAAGCGATCCTACCAAAGTTACGCTTGCACTATATGCCCCACAGAAAAATTTTGTTTATGTGATCGGTGAATTCGGAAACAGTGATTGGAAAGTTGATACAACTTATTTTATGAATAAATATATACCCAATTCCGCCAAACCCGATAGTGTAATTTGGTGGACTACAATTTCCAATCTAACGTCCGGACAGGAATATGCTTACCAGTATTTGGTTGACGGCAACTTACGTGTATTTGATCCGTATGTAGATAAAATTCTAGATCCGTCCAACGATTCCGGAATCCCTTCCGCTGTTTATCCTAACCTAAAATCATATCCATCAAATAAGACAGATAATGTTGTAGGTGTTCTTCAAACAGGGCAATCAAGTTACAGCTGGAAAGTTGGAACATTTAACCGTCCTTCAAAAGAAAAATTGGTTATTTATGAAATGCTTGTAAGAGATTTTGTAAGTACACATTCTTACAAAACATTAGTTGATACACTTAGCTATTTCAAAAAACTCGGCGTGAATGCAATTGAGTTAATGCCCATCTCGGAATTCGACGGTAATGATAGCTGGGGTTATAATCCTATGACATACTTTGCACCGGATAAATATTACGGAACAAAGAATGATCTAAAAGCATTTATTGATGCATGTCATCAAAACGGAATTGCAGTAATACAAGATATAGTTCTTAATCATGCTTATAACAATAATTCAATGGCACGCATGTATTGGGATAATGGCCACCCGGCAGTAAATAATCCTTGGTTTAATGTTCAATCTAATTTTGATAATCCTGATGCGCATTGGGGTAACGATTTCAATCATGAAAGTAAATCAACACAATATTTTGTGGACCGTGTTCTGCAATATTGGTTGACGGAATTTAAGATTGACGGATTCAGATTTGATTTTACGAAAGGCTTCGGCAATAACAAGAAACTTCTTTCAGATCTTTGGGGAAGTATTTACGATCCGGATAGAATTCGTCTTTTAAAAAGAATGGTTGATAAAATTTGGTCATATGATCCAACGGCAATAATGATCTTCGAGCATCTTGCAGAGAATAGAGAAGATCAAGAACTTGCGCAATATGGAATTCTTATGTGGGGAAATATGAATAGCGCATATAATCAAGCAACGATGGGCTATCCAAATCCTTCTTGGGATTTTTCCGGTATCTCTTATAAAGATATAAAAAGAAGCTGGAACGTTCCAAATCTTGTTGGTTACATGGAAAGCCATGATGAAGAAAGATTAATGTTCAAGAATAAAACTTATGGAAATAGTTCTCAAGCCCCAGCTTATGATATAAAGGATTTAAACACTGGGTTGAATAGGATAAAACTTGCAGCCACCTTTTTCATTACAGTTCCCGGACCAAAAATGATCTGGCAGTTCGGAGAACTTGGTTATGATATTTCTATCAACCAAGGAGGAAGATTAGGTAAGAAACCTATTCCATGGGCTGATGGTTTGAATTACTATTCTAATACTGATAGAAAAAATTTATTTAATGTGTTCGCTGCCTTGATAAGATTAAAGAAAAATTATCCGGCATTTTCCAGCGATAATTTTTCACTTGCTACAAGTGTAGGATTGAAACGTATAAAGATTACTCATTCCAGTATGAATGTTGTAATCATTGGTAATTTTGATGTAAGTGCCGGCTCGTTAGTAACAGATTTTCAAAGCGCAGGTACGTGGTATGAATTCTTCTCGGGCGACACCTTAAATGTTACTGATGTTGGTATGCAGATTAATTTACAACCCGGGGAGTATAGACTTTATACTTCTGTCAAAATTCCAAAAGCTTCGGATATTATTACAAGTGTTAATGAACAAAAAACAATTCCAACCGAGTTTAAACTTGAGCAGAATTATCCTAATCCGTTTAATCCATCAACGGTTATCAGTTACCAGTTGCCGGTTGCCGGACATATTTCATTAATAGTTTACGATGTGCTTGGACGTGAAGTTGCTACACTTGTAAACGAGTTTCAGCAAGCTGGAATTCATAATTCAACATTTACAATTCATAATTCAGTGTTACCGAGTGGGGTTTATTTTTATAGAATTACTGCCGGAGATTTTGTTCAGACAAAGAAAATGATTCTTCTGAAATAATAAACTCAACTCTTACATAACGTGGAAAGAATAACGGCAGAAGCGCTGGCAACATTAAGCGATTCTGCTTTTCCTTTTCTGGGAATAGTAATTTTCGAATCGCAAATATCCAGAAGATTTTTTGTCGGACCGTTAGCTTCATTAGCAAGTACAAGAATTACATTTTGGCTATGTGTGTAGGTGTAAAGATTTTCTCCGTTCAAATCGGCAGATAGAATCATAAATCCTTTTTTCTTTTGTTCCAGCAACACTTTGTAAAAATCTTTCTCCTCAAAAACATTCAGATGAAAAACAGAGCCTGCCGATGCACGAATTACTTTTGGATTATATACTTCAGCGCAATCCGGACTCAACAAAATATTTTTAACGCCAAACCAATCACAGTTGCGTATAATCGTACCAACATTACCAGGATCAGAAATGTTTTCCAGTGCAACAATTAATTTCTCGTGTTCGAAATCCATGGCTGATTGTTGCCTAAAATGAAATACCCCTATAATTCCCTGAGGATTTTTTGTGTCGCATAATTTTTCAAAGTCGGCAGATTTTACAATCTCGGTGCTAATCTTTTTTCTGTTTAATTGTTTTAAAAGATTTTCTGCGGCGGATTCTTTGAGAGCAATAATAATTTCAGATGTGAAGCCGGAATCCAGTGCTTCTGCGATTAGTTTAATTCCTTCAACAATAAATTTCTTCTCTTGTTGTCTAAATTTCTTGTTTAGTAGTGAAGAATAATATTTAATTTGATTTTTAGTTAACATGAATTTCTTTTATTTCCATTTCAAATATAGAGTTTTTTAGAATATGCCGATTATGAAGTGATAATAAATCGCTTGAAATTATTGCGCTGAATGTGAATTTTATGTTAGATTTGCCGCACGAAAAAATGCTGGCTTAGCTCAGTTGGTAGAGCAGCTGATTTGTAATCAGCAGGTCGCGGGTTCGAGTCCCATAGCCAGCTCTTAAAAAGCTCGATTATAATTCTTAATCGGGCTTTATTCTTATCAGACCCTCCAAGAATCCCGATGATCTTTTGTTCTAAAGTAGGGACTGAGTAGGGACTTTTCCGTTTTCTTCTTCTTTCCGAACAATATTTTATAAAATATCTCCAGGAAAGTTCTGGTTTGCCGTACCAATAATCCTTTCTGATATTTTAGAGAACAATAAATTTCTTTTACCGGCTTCGAACTTTTTACATTTTCAATATAATGAAATAGTCAAATAAGAGAAAGAACCGGAAGCTTAAGCAGCTTCCGATTTTGCAATAACTTCTGTTTGTGAAATATCAAAAACAGTTGCCGTAAAGAAATGAACATCTTCATCATCCGAAATCATTTTGGGATTTTCATCTTGCTTGGTTTTTGATGGAACAAAGATTAAAAATCCGTGTTCACCTTTGCGAACAATTCTACCAGTTTTCTTCCATTGTTGAAACCCTCCAACAATTGTGAAATTGATTTCTGATTGAGCAACAAGAAAACATTGATTGTGAGGTGTCAATAGATGCCCTTCAACTGTAACGATGCCGAATTTATCGGCTACGGCTTGGCGTTGTTCTTCCGTCATTTCTGAAAGAGTTTTCCGAAGGCGGATGATCTTCTCTTTTTTCTCCTGTCTTTTCTGCTGTTTTTGTTTTTCTGATAACATGGCTTGAACTCCTTTAAGATTTTTTAAGAGATTTGATAAAAGCATTTAAGAAAGTGTTTGCAGATGAATATGTTTTGAATGATTGTGAATGAAGCGAACCGGACGGAGTAAATACATTTACAAAGAATTTTTGATTTGATTGAATTAACCGAACAAGAAAACCTTTGTGCCTTTTTGAATAGTGAACTATTACCGATGCCATGACCCGACCTTTTACGCCGTTAAAAAACATATTTTGCCCGCTTAATCATGCTCTTGCGAAAAAATGACTTGTTACCATGATGGTGTAAGAAAAGATGATAATTCAAGGCAAGGGCGAACCCCGAAGAGCTATGAAATACTAAAACTGATTATCGGGGGAGTTTCATATACCCTTGCCCCGATTGACTGATAAGATTCGAATAACACTAAGCTTGTTTACCAGCGGGCAAAATTATGATGCCTTAGAATGAACGGAGTGAATCAAACAATTTGGGAAATAAATGTGTGAAGTTTTTCCGAAGGTAAGAATAGAAGTTTCTTTAAGCAATTTATGAGTTTGGAAATTGGCGCATCTTTTTGAACCAAAAAGTGTGAGCAAGAGACAAACGAATAATTTGCGTTCGTTCTTTATGAGGGAAATATTTTTGAACGTTCTTGGTGAAAAATTATTGACCGAACTGAAAGTAGATCCCTCTTTTCATCGGGACAGGTTTCCGCTTTGTGAGGCGAAGATATAAGCCGAATCAGAGCGGTCTTTTATTAGCGAACAATTTTAAGTGAATCGAAGTGAACGCAAATTTGTGAGTTATTGGAATGTATAAGGAGAAGGGTTACCATGAATGATAACCCTTTCTCGAAAGGATTAACTTAGTTTTGTGAAGGTCCCGGAGTTCTGAACAACTTTACCCTCAGCGGTTTTTGTTACTACACACACATAGAGAATGCTGTGCTGATACTTCGCGGCAGTAGCTTTTTGCAAAACGTTGAAATCCATTTCCAGATCGTAAGTCTGAGCGAAGTCGAAATTAGCGACTTCTTTTGATAGCGGGATGATCTTGAACGGATCATCATTTTCAGAAGTTGGATCGTAGTAACAGACTAAAGCATTTGCAGAAAGATTTACTTCATCAGCTCCGAAAACCGATGCAGTGTTGAGCGCCGGAAGTGAAGCTGTAATTTTATCAGCTTCCACTGCAGCAGTCGTGATCTGCAAAGGAAAACCTTCCGGAGCGATAATGTTCTGCTCAGACGGTTTCTCTGAGGAAGAGTAAGCAAAGTTACTCTGAAAGACTTCATTGAAAACTGAGCTTGCTACATTTCTTACTTTCTTCCAAATTGAAACGAGTGAAGCGAGAGCCAGAATTGCGCTTGCAAATTTTGCAGTGACAGAGAATTTCTGCCTTACTTCTAAAACTGCTGGTTCTTGACTAGCGTTGAAACTGGATGGGCGAGCTGCCAAAATGGTGCGACCATCAACAGTACGCGCGGAAAGGTTGCCAAGCTTACCGGATAAGTTACCGAGAACATTTCCATTTACGATTGCCATGATACTACCTCTTAAAGTTGTGATTAATTACGAAGGCAATTTTATGGACTTCGGTTGTGGTGTTCACTGTAATAAAGGGAAAGTAAAAGAAAATTGGTTTGATACTTCCCTATGGCTTGGATATGGCTTGTTACAGGCTTGGTAGGGATTTGATTGATGAGGGAAAAGAAACTGGCTTTATTTGTCGTTTCCGGAACAGGATTGTGTTAACTGAATCATAACATAAATTATACTTTTCTGAGAGATGGAAAATTGATTCGATCTGGTTGTGAGTATTTCGTAACTCTAGATATTCGAATTTGATTTGTAAATTCCGGAGGACCAATTCGTTTATCAATCCATAGGATTGAAATTCCTTAAAAAAAGGATTGGTTAATAGTTTGGCAATATTTAGTTGAGGATTATTCATTGCTCCAAATGCCAAGTTTATTTCTTCTTGCTGTGTTTCTGAGATTATAAAATAAATCGTAATAACGTTTTTCTTTTGTGTAGTAACTGATTCTTGCTAATCCATTTTTAAGAAGCTCAGTTTGCAAAAAAACAGAATCTTTTCCTTTAGAATCTGTTAGCCAAACGTAAGCGAGTAACCTTCCGAAAACATCGAATGCCCTTCCATCGAAAGTAAGTTTAACAGTTTTGTGCTCGATGAGTGATTTTATTTTCTGTTTTGCTTCGGTTGAAAAAGCTTCTGAGGGTCTACCCATTCTTTCAAGTTCAGGACAATCAACACCAAGCATTCTTACGCGTTGGGAATCTGAAAGAACAAATGTATCACCATCGATAACGCGAGACACAAATACTTTCTTTGAGAAGTTGTACAGATAGGAGAAGTTAGGATCTTGACCGAGCAACTGCGTCGAGAGTAAGATCAAGAATATGAGCACGGGCAAGAATAATTCGGCTTTCATAATAATATTTCCTTTTCGAGAAAACATAATTGATAATGCGAAAGAGTGCAACGCTCGATGTTTATGATTTGTTTTCTTTTGTTATCAAAGCAGTATCTAAATTCGACGAAATGGAATAGAACGCTGATGACACAGATATAACTGATTAACACAAATTGATTTCAAAAAGTGTTGCGAAGTGGAGTGTGTGTGGCAAAGCCACGACACGAAGCGAGCAACATAAAACATGAAAGCGGAACGAAGGTGTGTGGGAATCCACGACCGGAGTGAAGCGATGATGAGGTGATTAGTATTTTTTTGTGCCGAGTTTATATAAGACAACTTTATGTAAGAAAGATAGAACTACAAAGTGAGCGCCCGCCAAAGGCGGGCAAGTTGGGACTGTTTAGTTTGAACATAAAGTTACTTATGTAATACTGGCTGTCCCATACCCCGATGAGCTGAGACCTCCACATAAAAGTTTGCTGATCAATAAAATCTCTTATTTGATGTAAAGTGAAATACAGTGGTTCGATAGCATTTAGCAATTAGCTTTTAGCCGTTAGAAAAGTGAAGACCAATTGAAGGAAAGAAGAAATGAATGCTGCGAACTCGCTCAGCATAAAACTATCTGATAATTTCTTTCTAAATGAATTTATTATTTCTCAAGTGGCGGAGAGACATGGATACAGAAATGAGCCGAATGAAAAACAGATTGAGAGTTTGAAATTATTATGCGTGAATGTTCTTCAACCTCTGAGAGAAATTATCAATGTACCTATTTTTATTAATTCTGGATTTCGTTCATTCGATGTAAATGCTGCAGTGGGCGGAAGATTTAATTCTCAACATCTTGAAGGAAAAGCTGCCGACTTTGTTGTTCCTTCCATGAATTTGGTTGATGTGTTCAATATTGTTTTGCATCGGATTTCTTTTGATCAATTGATTTATGAATTCGGTAAATGGATTCATGTTTCTTGGAATGGTGAATTGAATCGAAAAGATGTGATGATATCTAAAAAGGTTTATGGTAAAACGGTTTATGAGAACGTGAAAGGTGAAACGCTAGACGTGAGAAGTATTTAATGAGTGAGAACATTTATATATGGATTATTGGAGGACTTTTAAGCTTGGTGAACTTCTTGTTTTGGTCAAGGATTAAAAGAATTGAGAAAGATGTTGACGAAACGAAAAAAAAATCATCTTCGATTGAGAAGAATTATTTAACGCGGTTTGAAGAACTGCATAATAAATTGAGTGAGGTTGAGAAGAATATTATCCGGGAGATTTACAATGTTAAGCTGTCGGCAATCAGCCATCAGCTTTCAGATAAAGAAGGAGGATGAAATGGGAGTGTTAGATTTTTTAAGTGGAATTGTAAAACCAATAACCAACTTGATTGATAATCTTTCTACTTCGGATGAGGAAAGAGGAAAGCTACAAAATGAGTTGACGAAAATTGAGAATGAGTTTTTAGGTAAAGCTTTGGAATATGAAGCGAAGCTTCTTGATTCTCAAGGAAGGATTGTTGAAGCGGAAGCTAAAGGACAAAGCTGGCTTCAAAGAAATTGGAGACCAATTACAATGCTGACTTTTCTAATTCTTGTTGTCTGTGATAGTTTCGGTTTGCTTACCTTTAGATTAAGTAATGAAGCTTGGCTACTTTTGCAAATTGGGTTGGGTGGTTATGTGGTCGGTCGTACCGGCGAAAAGATTGTTGAAAAAATAAGAATGAAGGATTGATAAAATTTCCAATCTCTGTGATGCAATTACCTAGTTTCTCCGGTGACTTCATAAACAGTATAATTTGAGCCGTTGTTGATTCCTTTATGAGCCGTTTGAGCCCCTTATTTTTTGTGATATGCTGCCCAAGGATATGCAATTAATGTGCAATCGTTGTGCAATATGTGCAATTCTTGTGCAATTACTTTAGAGTGTAATATGAACCCGCCCCTTGTATATTACTAGTTGATATAAGACCTTTTTCTATCAAATTTGCAAGGTCGTTTGTAGCGGTATTTCTAGAACAACTATTTAATTGTTGATAATCTTTATTTGTAATTCGATTTTTTTCTTTAAGGAATAAAATTGCTTTCACTTGTCTATCATTCAAACCCATTTTGAGTAACTGCTCTTCTGTGAAAACGTCTTTGAATAATGTTACAGAAAAGCCACCGTGAATTTCTTTCAATTCCGGCTCTGGAAGTTCGGCATCTCTGCAAGTGCTTATAATTTTTAATGTTCCTCTTCCCCATGCGTCAATGTATCCACCTTTAAAACAAACATCTGCAATGATTGGATTGCGTGGACGGGATGGATGCTGATGTCTTAAAATTTCATTGGTTAATCCTTCCGGAAGAGTTCCTTCATTCCAAATGCTGAATTTATTATCATACATTCGGATTTGAATTGTAGCGCCAGTATAGCTTTTATGAACAAGCGCGTTCAATAACATTTCGCGTAAAGCAGCAACCGGGTATTCTCCTTTTTCGATGCGGAGAAGACCTTCAAAATTAATTGGCTTAGTGAAATATTTTCTATTCAATTGAAGCAGAACTTCTTTGAGAAGATGAAATAAATTTCCTTCTTCAACTTCTTGAAATTTTAGATCATCATCACTTTTACCAAAGCGGCCAATTTTAACAGAAACATTCGGATAAAATTTGCTGGGATCTTTACCAAAAAGAATAATTGCTGCTCGTTTTAATTGTGATCCGTTTGTAAGTCGGAGTTTATCTAAAAGCTCATTTGTTTCTAATCCGTTAGTATCGGGAAGCCGACCACTTTTTTCTGCCGCTTTTAAGTATTCAGAAATTATTTCTTCATCTATATCATTCAAAGTAGCTCTTTCTTCAATAACATCGTCCCAGGTTCTACCGGATTTTCTTAACAGGAATTCATTTAACGCTGAACCGGTTAATTCCGATGTTGTGCTGCCAGTTCGAAAATAATATCTACCTCTGAGAGAGATGGCAACGGAATAAGGTTGTGTGATTATTTCAATAAAGTATTTTGACTTTTCTGTTTTGAGATTAACTTCTGCAGTGATACCGAGATGATTTTTAATTTTATTAGGAAGATCATCCATTAATTTTTTGTAATCCGGAACACCGATAGTTTTGCCTTTGTCGTCTTTACCTATGAGGAGATTGCCTCCTTGAGAATTAGCAAAACCACAGATGGTTTTAAGATAATCATCATGCCAGCTTTGTTTATACTCTATATTTTGGTGTTCGGGCATTTAGTTACCAAACTATATTTAAACTAAATAATATTTTGAGTTACAATATAACCATTAGATAATAATAAAAATGTGCTAAGCAGTTTCTTTCACTATCTCCTTAATCACTTTGGAAATTGTCAATAAATTTTCGTTTTTTTTCAGACTAACGATATATGAATGACCAGCCTTTAAGAGCAATTTGCTATAAACTAAGTCAACGTTGTGAAAGTATTTGCTGTTTTTAGAAATAACTTCAACTTTATATTTGAATAGTTTTTGGAGTTTTAAGAACTCGTCTGTAATTACATGAATTGATAATCTTTGACCAACAGATTTTATGCTACCAGGATTAACAATATTTGGAGAAAGCTTTCTTCTGACAGTCATGGGCTTAAATATTTTTTTGATTTTGTTTTTTGCTGATTGTCTGGCAATTTTATCTACGGCTTTATTGTCAGTATTTTTTGCATGTCCTTTGACCCATTTTATTTCAACTCTGCATTTAATTCGGAAGGAAACTTTAACTAACTCTTTCCATAAATCTGCATTTAGAACAGGTGCACCGTTCTTCAAAAACCATTTATTTTTAGGCCAATTGAATATAGCATTAGAATAATTATCTGAAACATACTGAGAATCTGTAAGAATTATGATTCTGCTTATTTCATGAAAATTTACTGATGATTCAACATGTTTTAGTGCTTGGATAACAGCGTATAATTCCATTTGGTTATTAGTAGCATTTTGGTAAGAAGGAGAATCAATATCAAGAATTTCTTCGTCTTTAGAAAAGGAAACAGGAAATATTATGCGAATACCATAACCACCACGACGTGGATGTTGGAAGCAGGAACCATCGGTGTGAATTACTAATGCACTGTCTTCAACACTGATCATCTATAACTTCATGAATTTAATTCTACATAGAAACAAATTAGTTTTTAGTATCCTTTGGTGGATTAGGATCGTTACCATAGCTATCCTTATCACGAATTTTGCCATCTTTCCCGTGTATTACAACTTCTGATTTTTGATGCTTTGCAATTCCTATAGCATCTTTAATAGCTTTTTGTTGAGTGGGTTGAATTGAGGTGGCTTTGGAATTTCCGGCTCCTTTAACAGCCCAGCCATCTTTGTGAGGAACCACGTGTTGATCTTTACCTTTTGACATTTTGAACCTCGTATTAAGACATGGTTAATTCCAGTTTATTTTTCCAGAACGCCCAATTTGGGAGAAAATAAAATTGTATTTGTGAAAATTTTACAGTGATATCAATAATCAAGATCTCTTATCATTCTATTCCAATAGTATTTTGTTAGATCTTTGATACTGGCATGTTTCAAATCTATTTTGTCTTCTCCGGGTACAGAAAAAAGCATCATACCCAAAATATTGAAATATATTTCATAACCGTCATCTTCAACTGTTGCACTGTCGTTAAATGAGTTAGATTCATACGACTCATCATAAGCTTCGCTGAATAATATTGAGAAGCCGTGATAACCACTTTTATCTATCCATACTTTGCAGCCGATTACATCTTCTTCTGTTTTTATTACTGCAATAAATTTAGACTGTAATTTATCCGTTAATTTTGATTTGACATGTTTGTTCTTATTGGCAAGTTTCTCCAATCTGCTCTTGAATCCATCTTTCAATTCTTGAAATGCATTTAACAAAAATTCTTTTTTCTCTTTCTCGGTTATTTTTCTTTTTACCAAAGGAATATCGCTATCGTCTTCAGTTTCATTTTTCGTTGAGGGCATAACACTTAACTTTGCTAATATTTTTTCACATATTTCTTGAGGATCGTATTTTCTTCCATCTAAATATCCAAGCGTAGGTCTTATGCCGAGTATTTCGGTATCATCTAATTTTACGGGTAAGATATATGCTTCATTTTCTTGGAAAGCTCTTGCTTGAGCGCTTTGCCGTTCATGGTTTGTCCATACTTTTTTAGCGTAATTCTCAGAGAGAAACATTACACAGAATTGTGATTCTTTTCTATATATATTATCCAAATACACATATAAATCTTTTCCCCAGAGCACATCTTCTTCAAAACTATCATAGAAAATGTTAACACTTTTCTTTCTTAAACAATTAGCTACTTCATCTGCATAGGCCCTATCTTCGCCCGCGAAGGATAATGCAACATCATATTTATATTTTTTTATTTTTTCCATTTACTATAAATGTCTATTCTAACGCTTTAGTTAACTCATTTTCGTATTACTTTATTTCATACTTATTTTTCCTCGTTTCAAATGCAGGTTTTGTTCCTTCTAAAATATTAATTGCATACTCTCTCATTCCAAAATTTTCGATGCTTCCACATGTATAACGAACTAAGTTATTAGCATCCTTATTAATATTAGCATGAATAATTTGTTCTGAATCACATACGATAGCTAGGTTAGGATTGTGTGTAACTATAATTATTTGACGTTCTTCCTTAACCTTCTTAATGAATTTGACAAGTTTTTGATAGACTGTTTGATTATCAAGATTTTCTTCAGGCTGATCAATAATGATGGGTCTTCTATCCTTGTCAATTAATAAATAGAAAATCAAAAGTAAAGTACCTTTCTCACCAGGTGAGAGATAATCAATGGTTTTCCCTCCAAAAGTAATACTAAACTGAGGATCTAAATAAGAAAAACCATATATATAATTATATAAATCTGTTTTCTTCCCTTCAAGAATTTGGGATTCGAAATCATCATTTTGGGCTGGAACATCTCTAGAAACATCATTATGTAGTGCATTTATCAATCGATCGGGAATGCTTGCTATTGAATCTTCTGAATTAAAGTCAATTTGGTTAATTATTTTATGAAGTTGGTCTCTACCTTTTTCGATTGTATGAAATGTCCCAGCATACCGATGGTTAATGAAATCAAAGAACTCTTTTTCGAATAATCTTATGATTGATACTTTGGAATTGAATTGCAAAAAGTCTTGAATGTCGATGTCAAATTCTTGGGCTCGCGAATCAGAATAATATTTAGCATGGGAATATAGTTCTGGATAGAATTTTAAATTTTGGTTTATGAAATAAACTATTGCAGAGGCAACTTTTTCCCTTTCCTCAATTCTTTGCTCATACTCTTTTTTTAGATCTCGCTCGATATAGTTTATCCATTTATTAAAGAATTCGATCGAATCCTTAACATCAGCAGCACCTTTAATCTCTTTTAGCTTTTGTTCCCATTTTACAAGTTCCTTTTTATAACTTGTAAACTCTCTCTGTTTTTCAGAAAGACTTTTTTCAAGAGTCTCTGATTTTATTTTTATATCGGTTTTTTGAGATTCAAGTTTATTAATATCATTTTTGAATGCAGTAACTTCTTTTTCTATTTGTTGATAAATTGTTTTGATAGGAATAGTGTTAACGGTAAACTTAATTATGCTTTCTATAGGTATGCCCGTCTCCTTGAATACATCATTTTGTTTTATTTCGTCAGATAGCTCAATATAATTTCTTTCAAAATCGAGTATCATTTCTTCGATTTTTCTAAATTCAAATATGTCATTGTTTTTTTTTGTAATTGCGTTTTGCTTTATCTCTATATCATTTACTAATGTTTTTATTTTTTCTCCGAATTCCGAAATATCTTTTAATATTTGTGCATTGTCTTTTTCTGATGGTGATTCAACTTTTTTAGGTTTTTGTTTTTCTATTTCTTTATAAATTCTTTGTTTCTCTGCTAATGAGTTTTTTAATTTAATTAGAACTTCAGGTTTCAAACGATCTTCTAATTTTACAATCTCTTTATTCAATTCTGAAAGTTTTTGTCTTTCGGAAATTATTCTCTTTTCAATGGTCCCAGTCCTTTTATTTATAAGGTCCGATAAGCTATTGACACCTAAACGATCCTCAATAGGTATGTGAGAAAAGATCACTCTTTCAATTTCTTCTCTTAATCTTGATATATCTTCATCTTCGCATAAGTTATTAACAAAGGACTGTGAAAAATAAATCACTTTTGAAGGTTCGGTTACGACATGAGAAGGATTAAGTAGTTCTTTTTCGTAAGTATAATTGTCTTTCAGCGTAATAATTGATTTATACTTATTAGCATTTTTCCATTTTAAAAATTTAGTTGGATTTAAAAAGGAATAATATTCAGTATTAGCATTTCCAGAAGAACCTATTATATCAGCTAAAGCACTTTTACCACTGCCTTTATTGCCGATTACAGATATCAAACCATTATTCAGTTTAATCTCTTCACACTTGTCAAACCATTCATTATTGTCCAAAGAACTCTTGATTTTAATACTATCAATAAATAACTCTGGAGAATTTTTGACTATTTCTAATTTTGGGGGAATAGATGGTTGCAGCCATACTCTATCAGGTTCATAAATAATTTGTTTTAAACCTTCGAAAGTTGGGTCTGCTTTAATCCAAAAAGCTTTTGTTCCAATTTCATCTTTCTTGTGTGCATCGGAACCAGTGATAGAAGGTTTATAAAATGTTTTTAAGTAAAATTCTGCGTTATCCTTTTCGCTTGATATTTCACAAACATCAATGAAACCCTTTTCAAACAATTCCACCTTTAACGGTCCTAATGAATTATGCTGGTTTGTGTCTGGTTTTCCTTCATGATAGATCTCTTCCTCTAGACTATTACTCTTAGAACCGGCATGCACAATAACGATACCTCCTAATTTATCATGTATTAAATCCGCTGCCTCCTCAAAATTTACTTGGCATTCAAAAATACCTTCACGAAAAGCTTCAGCATCATTAAATTGTGCTGTACCAGACTGTTTTAATTTCTGTTTACCCTTTTGAATTATTTCGGTTTCGGATAATCCAAGTGGGCTTAAAATTAGATCGTGCAATACTTTATATGTTATTTCAATTCCATTAAATGATCGTGGGAATAATCCAATTATATGGACAGACCTTTTGCCTTTATCAGTCCTAAATTCAATTCCCGGAATTACAGAGATTCCTTTTTGATCTCCGAGTTTTAAAATCTTATCAATATTTTTGGCTGTATGATGATCAGTTAAAGCAATAACCGAAATTTCTTTTTCAATCGCTTTATCAATTATTTCTTCACACGACATCTCTCCATCAGAAGCATTAGAATGAATATGTAAATCCCATTTTCTCCATTCGGAACCGCGAGGATATTTTGAATAAGTGTCCATATCTCATCAATATTTATTAAGAAATAAAATATTTTGTTCTTTCGATATTATCAAATTGTCGAGGCATATTTCGATTTTATTTATGCCATATCATTTTCAGTGATTGTCATGTAATTAAATCATTGATATACCCTTCTACTCCATCGTAATAAAACTTAATTTTTCTTTTACCTAAGAATGATCTGTATCGAAATGCTGGGAAATTTTTATAATCATGAATTTTTGGCTTATCATTACGATGCAGAACGACTTCTATTTCAGCATCTGAACGAATAGAACTTGCTAATAAATGCCTTAATTCGAAATCTGCTAACGGAAGTGAATACCCCATAAAGACTATCTTCGATGCTTCTTGTAATTCAATTCCCGCAATTTGCCAAGTTAATTTCAGATTGAAGTTGTTCAAATCCTTTAGAAAAGTAGGCATTATAAGAACACTGTTTAGGTATGCACCTTGAAAAGAATTATCCTCATTAAGATAATTATTTGTACAATGTATACATGTAGGTGCTGGTTTAGTAAGAAATTGTTCCAAAGCAATCTTATCAAAATATGTGATATAGACTCTTTGACATCTTTGACATTGCAACCAATTCATTGAACCGTGAAGTTTTAGAATCTTTAGATTGTATTTTCCCAATCCGCGATTATAAAGCCCCGATCTTAATTTTTCACCTCGATTACTTTCACGAAAGGAATGAGTATAAAAACAATAGTCAATGTCACCTTTATTCGTGTCCATTTCCATTCTTAACGCGTTTTCTAATATTATATCCCAGTTAGTGGATATGATAGTAAAAGGATCCTCGTCTATGTCTTTACTTCGCTCTTCGACCAAATAATTAGCGAATTTTCTTATATGTTTTTTTCTCGCATTATCAGGAAGTTTAATTTTCATTAATATTATTATCAAAGCATTAATTTTTTGTCGAATATCATGCAGATCTTTTTTAGAAATATTTCTTAATGAAAGATTACTTAAAATACTTTTATCAATTGAGCTATAAATATCTTCAAGAGATAGATATTTATAATGTTTTGGAGCAATGAAAAATAAATTTTTAAGTATATATTCGAAATTGTTTTTGCAGTCTAAAAATAATTCCTTTAGTCCATCATTATTATAATGAATATCCCTTTCGATATCGTCAATAGTTAAAGAGAAGATATCTCTTATAATTTCTGATTGAAGTGGAGCACCAGCACTTTTAGAAAA
The DNA here is from genome assembly GCA_023250955.1 of Melioribacter sp. Taxonomy (GTDB): domain Bacteria; phylum Bacteroidota; class Ignavibacteria; order Ignavibacteriales; family Melioribacteraceae; genus Fen-1258. Next base: position 20,183 of record JAHEZQ010000035.1, read on the forward strand.
ACCAGCACCTAAAATGTAGACAACCTTATTTTTTGCAGACATAATAATTGGCTCTAAATATATGTGTACAATCTGGAAGAATTAATTCATTTAGCAATTTGAAACTGTTTTAGTTTAGCACTTTCAACGTCAAATATTTCGTTAGTTAATTCCGATTTCAATCGTTTATTAGACAGGACCGTCAGAATATCATCTATGCTTTCTTCTGTTATTACTAAAATATCGTTATCAAAAGTTAAGCCCCAATTTTCTGAAGCGTTTAATTCTTTTACTTTAGCAATAAAGGCTGGGTTGTTATAATGACCAAGGTTTTTCACAGTAGCCAGTTTTCTCAAATACCTTTGATTGTTACCAACTCTATTTTTTAAGAGATCAATATTTTTTAATCTATCTTGAGATTCAACTTCTGCGTAAAACAAGTTTGCTTTTTCGATCATCCCTTCTCTAAAATTAAGACCTTGTTCAAAATTCTTTTTTGATAATATGAATAGAATTTCATCGTAGTATATGAAATCAACTGTGCCGGAAATGCTAAAAATATTTTGATCTTCTAAATCATTAAATCTATTTTCTTGGAACAGCAAGTAGATCAAATCTTTCTTCTGTTTCATTTTCCAATTTTCTTCAAGTTTCTTGAAACCAATGGTTTTGATACCCGAATTTGTTCTGATAATTATAAGATACGCCTTCGCTGTAAGGAGATCATCAACTGAAGAAATTTTATCCTCTTCGGGATTAAGAGCACGCAGTTGTTCAAGTATTTTGATAAAATCTGTTTCTTCATAAGGCATTGTGCGAACTAAATCAGATTCAGGTTCTGGACAATCAAGTGTGTATTCCTCAAAAGAGTTCGAAGATGTAATTTTATTATGTACAATTCTCTTTAGTTTACTTTCTAAGCTCGTTTCAATTGGTACATACTTCAAAGTATAGTGAGAAACCCTTTCTTTTTTGTATTCACCGACTAAAACTAAATGGACATGGGTGTTATTGAATGAAAGCCTTTTGAGAGATCGAAATTTTTCTTGAATGCTCATAATTTATTCCCCTATAATTTCTTGTTGTTCAACAATCAAATAAAGATGAGGCGATAAGCAACGTATATAATAAGCATTGTTCGCTTTAACGGAAATCTTGCATAAAAACAGATTAGTAAATTTTTTATCGTCGAAGGAATATTCAATTTCATACAAGCTGTATCCAAAAAAGGCAAGGATCGGATTGATAAATACTGTTTGTGATTTAATAGTTAATACCATAAGGACTATTAAAAATATTATTACCGAGATGACATCGCCCCAAGAACCTAAATTATTACCCAAAAAGGAAAGCAAATAAGGAATTGCATAATTAGTAAATTCATTAGAACGATTTCTGACCGAGACAACGTTATAAACTGTATTTCCTCGAGATATTTTTCTGAATGATAGATATAATAGAAGAAGACTAATAATTATAACAACAGTAAGTATTATAACAAAAGCAACATCCTTGAAAACATACTTATTGAAATCAAAATTCTTTACAATAAATACCAGGAATAACGGAGAGTAAGCACTTATAAAAAGCATTACCGCAGTGAAAATTCTTGGTTTCATAATATCCTCACAAAATTATTTTCTTCAACAATAAATCTATTTCTTTGAGTTCTTCTTTTAGCAGTTCTCTTATTGCTAATCTTGCATTGCCGAGTTTTATTCCGTGAATCTGATCTGAGTTTGCCATTGTGGGAATGAATTTATCTACTTCGTTTATACATGTTTTGCTAATTTCCGAAATCTTTTGGTGAGTGGAATTTGAGGAATTGAATTGCGGTAAGGGTAGTTCTAAGATTTTTTTGTGAATATCACGATGTCCAAACAAACCAGTGGATTGGAAATCTTTGATTGTTAGATTTGCAAAATCCGAATTAAGAAATGCTACGAGGTATTCCGCTTCATCCTTATTATTTGTCGCAAACCAATAAGTTTTACTTTCTATAATAAACGGTAAATCAATTTTCTTCCGTTCAACTATTGCAGCGTTAGCATCTTTTGCGGAAGCCGTATAAAGAACTAGATATTTTTTGTAAAGAGTTTGATCGGTTAATTTATTTTGCCAATTCAACCACTGCAAGTTGGTAATATCTTTACTTTTTTCTGTTTTATGTTTGTCCCAATGTTCTTCAACTTCCTTAAACCACTTAGAGCTATCGATGAAACCTTTGGTTCTAATCTCTTTCCATGGTAATAGAATCGGATGTAGATTCTCATCAATAAAAACTGGTAAATGAACAAGTGTCGGATTAATTAAGGCAAAGGGTAAAATATTTTTTGAGAGTGCTGTTCTAAAAAGGAATTGACTGTTTATACTCATTTTCAGTTCAATTTCTTTCCAAGGCTCTTTTGCATCTTTTTTAACTTCTTGATCTGTCTGAACATGAATGACTCGATCATCATAATCATCTGGTTCTGTTTGTGTTAATTCAACGAAGTAGAAATTGCGTGGTACGAGTGTAGCACCTTGCATAAATTCGCTAATATAATAACTTTCTTTTGTGGAGTATTCAACTTTATTTGTTGAAAAAGAGGAACGTTTGCCAAGCTGAGAGTAAAACCACTTTACTTTTTGGAATTCCAAATAACCTTCAGCTTCAGCAAAATTGACATGATGCGCCGGCAGATTGCCGCTAATAACATAACCTTTAAGATCTCCATCAGTATAAATCAAATCAATTTTTGCTTGTTTAGTGGATACAATATTTTTCTTTGCAAACATTACACAGGATGTAATCCGGAAAAGAGGAGATACATCTTTGAGATCCCATATTTGATTTAAGCGAAATCCTTGTGCTGAACCGTTGCGTGTGTTTTCATGATGATCTGCAGAAAGAAATCCGCGCGGAAGAACAAAAGCAATTTGACCGTTCTTTTTCAAGAAAGTAAAAGAACAATGCGAAAGAAATATTGCGGCTAATTCAAGATGAGTGATACTTGAATACTTTGGAACGAGACTATACTTTTTAGCAAGTTCAAGCAACTGATTCTGGTATGTTTCATTATTCATATCTCTATAAGGCAGCCAGGGCGGATTACCAACTACAAAATCGAATTTCTCCTCGAGGAAAAAAGGTTTGTACGAATTCTGCAGAATGAAACTCCAAATGCTATCTTGCTTTTTCTCTATTGCAGTTTTAAGCGCAAGATAAATGCGATGTAATCCATCAACAATATCTTTATCAATACGATTGTTCTTGAAATTGTTTCTTAAAGATTCTCCGAACTGCAGCTCATTCATCTCGTTTCTGTTAGCATCCATTTGAGCAAGGTTTTCACAAAAACTTATTGCGTTATCATAGAATGACGGATCGCTACTATCTAACAATGAACGGGTTAATTCATATTTCTCTTTATTAATGATTACGTCGAATTTATTTTCGAAAAGATTAGCTTTATCTGCCGGAATAATCAAAGTGTTAGCAAGAAACACTTGGATATTGATTGGTCTTTTTAATTTCTTCAGCCGATCAGCTGTAGCAATAAGCACTGTTGTTTTAGCTATTTGAACCGAAAGCGGATGAATATCAATACCAATAATTTGAGAAAGAATTTCTTCTAATGTTATTTCCGGGAAGTCATTTTTAATTTTTGATATTGCCGCTCGTAAAAAAGAACCGCTGCCGCATGCAGGATCCAAGATCATTGAATTCTTTTTAAATGGAAGCTCTTCAACTATTTTTTCTGCAAGCCAATCAGGAGTATAATATTCCCCAAGTTTATGTTTAGTCTCAATATCAATTAATTCTTGATAAACACCTTTGAGTACGTCTTCATCAACTTTAGTGAAATCATAATCTGATAATTGTGTGGCGATTCTTCTGAATACATTTTTTAGTTTGTTGTAATGCTGGTCTTTGGCAATCCAATGATAAAAATCGCTCTCAATAAAGTTGTTGACGTTGAGTTTGTTGAATATCTCTCCGCTTAGAATTTCCTTCATTTCATCATCAGTAATAAACTGATGTTTTGTAATAACAGCATAAGCAAGAATTTTTGAGAAAACACTAAGGTACGTATGAATCAGAAATACTTCGGGAGTTGCTTTGAAGGAACCATAAGCGATGCTTAGAAAAAGATTCCATTGCTCAAAAGCAATTTGTAATTCCGAATCGCCTTCTATTTTGCTGTAGTAATGTGATAACTCGCGAATAGCAAAAAGAAAAGTTGAAGATGAATCGCCAAAATCTTTTTTAATGCTTTGATAAGTAGGTTTCTGAGCTTGCGTTCTGAAAAGATAATGATCGATAAAATAATAAAAGTCTTCCCCGTTTTTTTCAGTTAGAGTAAACGAATCCTTTTCCTCCAGTTCAACATCACCTGTTGTAATGATGTCAACATTGATAAGTTTTTCAAAATCGGGAAAATATATTTTCCATGTGATGCAATCCGTTGATACCAGGACAAAATCAAGATTGTTTCCGGAAAGCCAATTACCGGAAAGATATTCTATTAATTGTTCTTTGGCGTGAGTTTCAGTTTTCTTTAGGTCCTTCTCAAATTCAATGATCACATTCCGGTATTGAGTATCAGCGCTGCCGGTTTTAGTTCTATGAGCTAGAGGGATATTAAATACAGTTGTTTCAGCACCAGTATCAAATTCATCGATTAATTTTGCTATTAGAGGATCTTTATCAAAGAGACGAACAAGAAGCGTTTTAAAAAGTGATTTTTTTGCCGATTCGGAATTAGCATCTTGAATATTTTTCAGGTATTCGTGAATAAGCTTTTTCGTAGGACCATTCATTAAATTTTATTTCCTAGAAATTGAGGTGGAGGATTATTTCCCGCAAACTTCAATTGAAAATAATATAAAAGAGACTAAGAATAAATAATTAAATAAGGACAACAACTCTTTAGAGATGGGGAAATTTAGGCATAATTGGCATGAATGTTTTGCAAAATATTCTTATTATAAAAGTGAAAATTTGATAATTTCAGATACAGTTTATTTCTCATTTAAGGAATCATTCTTAACGAACCTTTCAACTACTTAGATCCCATGACATAGTCGGGATTCAAATCTTAAGGACCGCCGACGTAAAAAATTGTGTGTATTAATTAATTATCTCTCTATTAACCGGGGTGGAATATGCGCATTGAAAGATTTTCGTTTACCGTTCTCAAAAAACAATTAGAGGAAATTGAACTTGATGTTGATAAAATAGAATTCATCTCTAGTGAAAAAGTAAGATGCATGAACGCGATTCAAGATATTAAGTGTGAATTAAAGAATATAGAACCGGCAGAAATAAAAATATCTGCAAAAACATCCAATCAAGAAACATCCTTAGTAGAACTACTAAATTCCGATAAGAAAATAAAACGAGCTGTAACAGTGGAGGCAATCCACGTCTGCGGCGAAAAATTGTGTGAAGAATATTCTGATTATTTGGAAAGGATTGAAGTTCTACTCACACATCATAAGACAAAACTTGAAGCGAGAGCAACATGGATTGAATGTTCGCGAAGTGAAAAATGTGTTATGAATGAAGATGATTCGAGTGAGCGAATTATTTGGCGGAGCGGAAAAGATAATCTGCTGGGATTATTTGATTGCCTTCATAGAAATGAAATCATGCCAAAATATTCGAAGGAGGAAATTCTTATTCATTTTTCCGATGAAAAGCAGATTCCATTCTGCAGTGGATTTAATCATTCGAAAAAATTTAGTTGGTATGACAGCGATTGTTCCTTTTCAGTATTTGTTGATGAGCTAGCAAAGCGCGGCGCGATTGATGATGAAAATAAATACAAGGTGATTACAAAACACTTTCGTAATAAAAAGGGAAATGAATTCAAGGACCTTTCACAAAAGAAGAATTACACAGAGAACTTTACTCAAACCGGAAATTTTATCAGGCGAATTCTTGATAAAATCAATTTTTCGTTAGTGGTATATTTTTATGTTCTTTTATCATCTTTTATGTCTGGGGTATAAAAGACCATAAAGGAAATGAGGGGCTTGCTAAAATCTTTTATCCTCTTTTAGGGCAATGCCATAAAATCGTATAAAAGACGATAAATTCTTTTTGCTGGATTTCTATTTCATATTACTCATGTAATTAATAACTGTCATTAATCAACATGAGGTATGAAATGAAAAAGAAAAACTCCTCGGCGGTTCGACTACGCTCACCCCAGGCTTTGCTCAGTGGGACAATCCTAAAGAAACTTTCTGCACTGGAAGAATTACTCAAGAAGAAAGATGATAAACCACTGACCTTCAAAGATGCGTGCGCTTATCTCGGTTACGCACCAAGCTATCTTTACAAATTAACCTACCGAAAAGTAATTCCACATTACAAGCCAACAGGCAAAATGATTTTCTTTTCGAAAGCTGAACTAGATGAATGGGTTTACAAAGGCAATGTAAAATTGAGAATTGAGAATGTAGAATTAAAAGACGAGGGTGCTTCGACTTCGCTCAGCACAAAGGATCCGAATCAGATGGAAATTGAATTGAAAGAAGAGGTTGTTGTAGAGTTGCCAAGAAAGAGAAAAAGATAGCGGTAAGCAATTAGCCGTTAGAAGAAGCGGAGTTAATAATGGATGAGATATTAAAAAATATTTCTGCTGATGACATAGAAAGACTAAAATTGTTGCTTTCAATCATTCCAGGTAGTAGACAAAAGGAAGTTGTAACGCTGAGGGTGTTTACTGAAGAGTATAAAAATCTTATTCAACATAATAAATCAGCTTCTTATCTGCGGAGTGTAAAAATTGCGTTAAACTATTTGATTGAATACTTCTCAATTAAAGAAGGTAAACCAGGATTACAAAAACCAATTGATTCAATTGAGTTAAAAAATGTTGAAAACTTTATTATTTACCTACAGCAAAAAGTTAAGAATGGATATGTTGTTTATTACAGGAATCTAAAAGCTGCATTCAATAAAGCGAGAGAATGGGGATATGTTTCTGAAAACTTTTTTATTAAAGTAAAATTACCAAAGAGACAGAAGATTGCGCCGGTGTTTATTAATAGTGATCAGTTGTCGGTTATCAGTGATCAAATAAAAAGCGAAACTGTAAAAGATTTTGTGATGATTGCGTTTTATACAGGAATGCGTTTAGATGAAATTGTTAATCTAAGATGGAAAAATGTTGATTTGCAGAATCGAGTTATTACAGTTGGTGATGAGTATTTTACAACGAAAGGAAGAAATCAAAGGTTTATTCCGATGAGTGAAGAAGTTGTAAAAATAATTGAGAATTTAGAATTGAGACTGGAGAGTGAAAAAATTCCAGTTCATAATAAAGGACTTTGCTCAAGAGTAATTAGGTTGAACAAAACTGAAAGAGATTCTTCTCCCGATTGCATCGGGATCAGAATGACAAATGGGTTTGTGTTTAGCAAAAGTAATGGTAAGAAATTTACCGGAGATTATTTTTCCCGAAGGTTCAAAAAAACTTGCAGAAATGCAGGAATAGAAAAATCAATTCACTTCCATTCGTTAAGACATTCATTCGCATCAAATCTTGCGCAGAAGGGTGTTCCACTTTACACAATTAAAGAGCTTCTTGGTCATGCTTCAATTTCTACTACAGAAATTTATTCTCATTTGAATATGGATTCGTTGAGGGAAGCGATTGGGAAGTTAGACACTTCGGCTTCGCTCAGTGCAGGTTCACGAATTACGATGGACAAAGTAAAAGAACAAAACAATATTATCAAAAATGAAGTGAAAATATTTAGAATTAATTCCGGGGAAAAGAGATGATGCAATTTCTGGAAATGGCGAAGATTTATAAAAATGTTTTCGGATTTAATGTTTTGCCAATTCAAGGTAAGCGTCCTACAATCGCTTGGGAGAATTGGCAGTTGATTGAACAAACAGAAAGTGATGTTGTAAGTCTTGGCTGGAATTCAAGTGTAACCGGCATTGGCGGAATATGCGGAATAAATGATTTAAGAAACATTGATTTCGATAAAGTAACTGACCCGGGTATTGTTGAGATGATTTGTAAACGACTCGGATTAGGTGAAAAATATTTGTGGACAGTGAGAAGCGGGAGCGGTGTTGGTTATCATGTTTGGGTTAAGGTTTGTGAGAGTGAAAGATTGAAAGAGAGGTTAAATGGTCCTAAAAGTGTTTACAGATTGTATCTGAAAGATGATGGATTATGTGATCATATTGAATTGAGGTGGAACCAATCGCAAACTGTTCTTCCCTACTCTAACCATGATAGCGGAAACAGATATTCTTTTCTGTATGATGAACCGAAAGAACCGCCGGTTGAGATTGATGCTGATGTTTTGCTCGAATGCCTGGAAGAGTTTTGCGACTTACAGAAAGAGAAAGAAGTTCTTGAAGTTGGCAAGCGGACTTTTGAGCCGACAAGTTTTGATAAAGAAAAATTGGAAAGTGCAGTTGAGTTTTTGGAAATGAACCTTCCAAGTAATTGTTATGATGATTGGTATAGAATTGGTTTTGGTTTAGTAACTATTGGCGAGGAAGGAAGAAAATATTTTTTGAAAATGAGTTTAGGGAATCCGCATTACCATGATTCAGAGTTTGCGATAAATAAAAAGTTTGATGAATTAATGAAGGATTTTGATGGAAGAATAACTCTTGGAACGGTTTATCATACTGCTGAAAAGTTCGGTTGGCAAAAACCGTTTGTAAAGTTCTGGTATATCGAGAATGATAAGACACATATTTCAAAACAGAACTTCAAAAGATTTCTTGAAGAGAACGGATTCTGTAAACTGCAATTGGAACGCGGTTACATTCTGCTGAAGGTAAGTAAAAATATTGTTCGTGAGGTGGAGATTTTCAACATAAAAGATTTTGTGATTGATTATCTGAAGCGATTAGATGATGAGCATTTCAAAGAGACACCACGAATAAAAATTATAGATGCTGTGATAAAAGGAGCTCCGCAACATTTTGTTCAGACATTTCTTGAGTTCCTTGAGACAAGAGATTTGGAATTCTTACGCGATACAAAAGAAAAAGGTTTTCTCTTTTTCTCAAATTGTTTTGTTGAAATTTCAGAGAATAAGGTTTCGGTGAAAAGATATGAGGAGTTAGAAGGTTTTATTTGGGAAAGACAGGTAATTAATAAACGATTGATACTTGACAAAAGAGAATCGGAGTTTGAAAGATTTACCAAAAATATTTGTAAGAATGATGAGCAGAGAGTTCTTTCTCTGCGGAGTGCAATAGGTTATTTACTTCATAATTACAAAGATTCAACGAATGCAAAAGCTGTGATCTTTCTTGATGAAAAGTTAAGTGACGGGGCTTATGGAAGAAGTGGTAAAGGATTGGTTGCACAGGCAATCGGAAAATTAAGAAAAACAATTCGTTTGGATGGAAGGAATTTCAATTTCTCGAAGAGTTTCAGTTTTCAATCCGTCACACTTGATACTGCGATTATAGAATTTAATGATGTAACAAAGAAATTCAATTTTGATAAACTCTTTTCTATCATAACTGATGACATAACTGTTGAGAAGAAAAACCAAAATGAAATAATCATTCCATTTCATCAATCACCCAAAATTATTATTTCAACAAACTATACAATTGAAGGATCCGACGATTCAACAATGGACCGGCAATTTGTTATTGAGTTTTCTGATCACTACAATAAAATCCATAGACCGATTGACGAGTTCGGACACAGATTTTTTGATGAATGGAGTAATGAAGAATGGAATTACTTTCTGAATTACATGATCGGCTGCCTTCAGCTTTATTTGAGTAAAGGATTGATTCAATGCTCACACATTAATTTGGAAAAGAAAAAACTGATTGATTCTACGAGTGAGGAGTTTGCGGAATATTTTGAAGCATTGGAACTTGGGAAAGAATTCCAGAAGAAAGAACTCTTTGAGAGTTTCAAAAATGAGTATGAAGAATATTCTGAAATGCAGTTGGTAAGGTTTACCCGGTGGTTAAAAGAAGCTGCAAAGATCAAGGGAATTAAAGTAACTGAGAGAAAGTCCGGAATAGAAAGGTATATCAAGTTATCGACCTCACCCCTACCCTCTCCTTAAAAAAAGGAGAGGGAATTTTAAAGGACGAGATGGACTCAAATTTTTTCGATCCATAAACGAAATGAAAATAATTGTGTCCAAGGCGTCCAAAGATTGTGGGTATAAGATGAGTTTCAATCTGTTAATAACAACATTCATTTGCAAAATAGATTAGAAATAAGACACGTTTGATTTATTTGGAAATATTATTTAGATTTAGTCCAGATAATAATTAACCTTTAAATATGGAGAAAAAATGAATAAATATGGTATAAATTCATATTTTATATTAATCCTATCTTTTATAATAATACCTCTTTTTACATCAAATAAAGTAATAGCAGATAAAAAGTATTTCGGGAGATCATATACATCTTATACTCTTCCCTCTAACGCACTTGAGTTTGAATTTTGGCAAACAGGACGCATCGATAAAGGAGCCGGATTGTATTACCGCTGGCAACCTCGATTTGAAGTTGAATATGGAGTCACCGATCGACTAACTGCTTCGATTTATTTCAATTTTAATGAAGTGAAGAGTAGTGAAAACACCATTTCTTCTGAATCGCTTGGACTTGAGACTACATCTTTCGAGTTTAGATATCGATTGTCCAATCCGAATGAGTATTTTTTAGATCCGGCACTTTATTTTGAGTTCGGATATGGTGGCGATAAGATTTCCTACGAACCAAAAATATTGCTGAGCAAGAGATTTGATAAATTTACTTCGGTAGTCAATATTATTTCAGAAGTTGAAAGAAATATTGTTGATCAGGAAACAGAATCTGCGTTTGAACTTACTATGGGGCTTTCATACGAGATCAATAAAAATATATCCATTGGACTTGAGTTTAGAAATGACAGAAACTATAAAAAGATTTATGAGAAGGAAGAAAATCAGGCAAGTTTTATAGGACCAACAATAAGTTTTCAGTCGGATAGAATTTATTTTGTTGTAAATTTTTTAGCTCAGATTGGCGGAAGCCCCGCAACTAATAACAATTTAGAATTGTCTTCACACGAGAAGTATGAGATAAGAACAATACTTGGAATTGAATTATGAAATATCTTCTCATTGTATTTTTTTTAATTATCGTCGGATGTTCAGTGAGTAAAGATTTTACGATCATGAGAGAAGAACTATATTATGAAAAGTGTGGCGGATGTCACCGATTATACTCGAAGCAGGAATTTACCAATGAGAAATGGCAGAGCGAAGTTGAAGAAATGAGCAAAAAAGCAAAACTAAGTGAGGATGAAAAAAGGATGATAATTGAGTATTTGACCAATAATAATTTGCAAGGAACTAAACCTTGATGATGTTTAACGAATATTAAGTAAAAACAAAAATGTAATTGTTTGAAACTAATATCTTGATCTGGTTGTTTTAAGAGGTAGAAAGCCATAGGTTTGGTCCGGATGAAAAAGTTTTTTAATAATAGCGTAAAAAAAATAATAACTCTTCTGCTTCTGGGATTTTTTTTATTCTCATTTTTACACTCAGAGTTGGGTTTTCTTGATTTTGACGGTGATAATCATGGCGATCATGATTACTGTCAAATTGTTAAGAATACGAACGCACATTCAAAGATATTAATAGAAGATCTACCGAAACTTGAACTTAATAAAGATATTTGCATTCATTGTTTGGAAAAAGTAGATGCACAAACAGCACAAATACATTTTGAAATAAGAAACCTACGTCAATTAATTAAAAATACAACCGGAATATACTTGTTTAACAAGACCATTCTGATTTAACCAGTTTCTTTTCATTTCGTTAATCCCTCTCGGGATAAGTGTAATTTACAATTAATCTATTTGGAGAAAGTATGAACAAACTTTTTGTTTTGTTCGCAATTGCAATAATGCCGATATGCGTTTACGGACAAACTGAAACTAAAAAACTTAGTTTGAATGAAGCCATTGAAATAGGATTGAGAAATAATCCAGAAGTAAAAAGCGCAACAGAAAATATTTCTGCATCCAAGGGAAGGTTTTGGAGCGGGATATCGTTACCTCAACCGGAAGTTGGAATGAGCTATGAATACGCACCGGTGAACAGCAGTTTGAGTAATTACAGTGAAAAAACTTTGGCGGTAAGTCAATCTTTCGAGTTCCCCTCCAATTACTTTTTGAAAGGAAGCAAATACAACAAGGAAGAAGAGATTGCAGTTTACAAACTAAACTTGACTGAGCGAAGCGTTATAAACCAGGTAAAGACCAGTTACTACAAAGTTCTAGCGAAACAACATCAAATTAAATTTGCCGAAGAAAATCTTAAAATCTCTGAAGATTTTTTTAAGAAAGCAGAAATCAGACAGAATGTTGGCGAGGGAACAAATCTTGAAAGATTAACAGCCAAGGTTCAATACACAGAAGCAATGAATAATCTAGAAGTTGCTAAGAATGAATTAACAACAGCATTTGCAGAATTAAATTATTCTCTTGGATATGGAAAGCAAAGTTATGAAGCGAAGTTTGGATTAAGTGATTCTCTTGTTTTTGCTGATCATAAAATAAACTTTGATGAAATTTATAAATCATTTGAAGAAACAAATCCTCAAGTAAAAATAGCAGAACTTAATTATGGAATAGCATCAGTTGAAAAAGGACTGGCGTGGTCATCAGTTCTACCGAATATTAATATTTCTTATTTCAAACAAACAAGAGATGGCGATACGGGATTCTACGGTGCTTCGTTCGGTATATCGGTTCCACTATGGTTTATGTTTGACCAGAGAGGAAAAATACAAGAGGCGGTTGCGAATCAGTCTATATCTGAATCTGAACTTCAATTGACGAAGAATGAAGTTGCTTTGAAATTAAAAAGCACTTTCACAGATCACGAGAATAATCTGAAGCAGGTAAAACTATATGTGAATGATATTCTTCCTCAAGTCGAAGAAATATACAGAATTGCAATAAAAAGTTACGATGCAGGAGAATTAACCTACCTAGAATATCTACAGGCAAAGCAAACATGGATAAACTCACGAAACAATTACATAAATGTATTATTCAACCATTACCAATCGGTTTTTAGGATTGAGGAAATTGCCGGACAAAATATTATTGACAAATCAGAATTGGAGAAATAAATGAAATCAAGTATTAAATTATTAATTGCCGTGATTGTTTTAGCGTATGGTTTTTATGGATGCGGCGGCAAGGAAGAAATAAAAAAAGAAGAAAGTAAAAAAGAGCAAAGTGAAGTTGTCAAGTTATCCAGGGAATCAGTTAAGCAAATCAAATTGGAAACCGAGATAGTGAAATTACAACCATATACGGGCTATATAACAATTCCCGCAAAAGTGATTACGAATCAGGATAATGAAGCGCAAATAGGTTCCCTTGTTCAAGGAAGAGTTCACCAGGTATTTGTAAAAGTCGGCGATTTTGTTAAAGCGGGACAAGTATTAATGACAGTTGAGGGGCTGGACGTTGGAGAAATAAAAGCAGGCTTTTTAATTGCAAAAGCCGCACTTGATTACACAAAAGCGAATTATGAAAGACAGCAAAAGTTATTTAATGAAAAAATAGGATCCCAAAAATCATTATTAGAAAGTCAATCTGAATATGAAAAAGCTCTCGCTGAATATAAAGCTGAAGATAAAAAAATACATTCTGTTGGTTTGAGTGATGAAGATGTAACTGACGCAAAGATAGGAGAAGAGCATACATCCGGTACGCTGCCAATTAAATCGTCAATTAATGGAATTGTGGTTGAAAGAAATATTGTTATCGGGCAATTGGTTGATGCTACAACAAACGCATTCAAAGTAATCAATACTAACAATGTTTGGGTCGACGGGCAAATCTATGAAAAGGATATTGCGAAGATAAATCAAAAAACTAATGCGTTATTCACTTCTGCTACTTATACAAATGAGAAATTCAATGGAAGAATAATATACATTGGTCAAACTGTTGATGAGAAGTCAAGAACAATAACAATCCGCGGTGAATTTAGTAATGCAAACAACAAACTGAAACCGCAAATGTTTGGTGAATTGAAAATTCCGGTAAGTTCAAATGCTAAAGCAATAATGATTCCGGAAGAAGCTGTGGTTAAAGAAGGTGGACAAGAATATGTTTTTGTTCAAACAAGTGATTCCACATTTGAGAAAAAAATTATAGTTACTGGAATTTTGATTGATAATCGAATTGAAATTAAGGAAGGTTTGAAAGAAGGTGAAAAAGTAGTGTCGAAGGGTGTGTTCTATTTAAAGAGCGAATTGAAAAAAGATGAATTGACGGGAGAATAAAATAATGCTAGAGAAAATTATATCAATGACATTGAAGCAGAAAGGAATGATAATATTTCTTGCGCTGCTTATTATTGCGTTTGGTTTGTATTCGTATCTCACGTTACCGATAGATGCTTTCCCGGATGTAACGAATATTCAAGTAGAAGTAGTAAGCCACGCGAATGGACTTTCCGCAATAGAGATTGAGCGGAATGTAACTTATCCGATTGAAATGGCTATGCGCGGTTTGCCGGATGTGGAACAAATGAGATCGGTTACAAAGTTCGGGCTTTCAATAGTAACAATTGTATTTAAGGATAATATTGATATTTATTTTGCACGCCAGCTTGTATTTGAGCGATTGGGTGAAGCAAAAGAAAATGTTCCCAAAGGTGTTGAGGTTGCTATGGGCCCAATCGCAACTGCGATGGGAGAAATATATCAATATACTCTCGAAGGAAAGATGCCAAGCGATTCGTTGGCAAAAGTTGGTTATCTAACAAACTTAAGAACAATACAAGAGTGGATTATTGCTCCGCAATTGAAAAGCGTTGCCGGAGTAAATGAAATAAATTCATTCGGCGGCTACTTTAAACAATACCAGGTAATCGTATCGCCGGAAAAATTGTTGAAGTATGCAATAACAGCAGATGAAGTTTACTCTGCAATCGAGAACAATAATCAAAATGTAGGTGGTAATATTCTTGAAAGGAATTCAGATCAATATATCGTTCGCGGAGTTGGATTAATTAAAAATGTTGACGATATAGAGAACATCGTTCTGAAAGCCCACGAAGGAACACCGACTTACATAAGAGATGTTGCAGAAGTAAAGATTGGAGAAGCTGTGCGAATGGGCGCGGCAATGACGAACGGTAAAGATGAAGCCGTTGGCGGAATTGTAATGATGCTGCGCGGAGAAAACAGCCGTGAAGTTGTAAAGCGTGTGGAAGAAAAAGTAAGAGAAATAAATGATAACAACATCCTTCCGGATGGAATAAAGATGGTTCCTTATTATGATAGAAGCGACATAGTAAACGCGAGCGTGAATACAGTAAACAAAGCTCTGCTCGAAGGCGCTTTTCTTGTTCTCATAATCTTGTATTTATTACTGAGAAGTTTTAGAGGAAGTTTTGTAGTGCTGCTTGCTTTACCTCTTTCGCTGCTTGTAACTTTTGTAGTGATGAAGCTAGTAGGGCTCAGTGCGAACCTAATGTCACTCGGCGGAATAGCTATTTCCATTGGAATGATTTTAGACTCAGCAATAATACAAGTGGAAAATGTTCAACGTCATTACGTTGAGATGAAAAAAGATGAACATCCAATTCTTGTGGTTCTCAAGGCAGTAATTGAAGTTCAAAAGCCCAGTATTTTTGGAGTGTTAATTATTGCCATTACATTTCTTCCTATTCTATCGTTAGAAGGTATTGAGGGAAAGATGTTCGGACCACTTGCCAAGACAGTTGCAATTGCACTTCTTTCATCTTTATTAATTTCAATTGTGGTAATACCGGTTTTCTGTTCAATTTTCTTGAAGCCGCACCCGGAAAAAGAAAGCGTGATAATGAAGTATGCAAAGAAATATTATCTGCCGCTTTTGGAATATGTGATGAAGAAGAAAATAGTAATATTAAGTATTGCCGGAGTATTCTTGATAGCCGCTTTGTTCATCTTCACAAGATTAGGAACGGAGTTTATTCCGACAATGGATGAAGGCGCATTTGATATGGATGTTGCTTTACTTCCGGGAGTATCACTTTCGAAAGCAATGGAAGTAAATCAGCTTGCGGCACAGAAGATGAAAGAATTTGAGGAACTGGATGTAGTTGTATCGCGAATCGGTCAAACCGGTGTTGCAATGGATACAAGAGGCGTGGATAAAACCGGCTATGTTGGAATTTTGAAACCAAAGAGCCAATGGAAGAGAAATATTACAAGAGAAGAATTGACAAATGAAATGAGAGCATCGCTGGGAACAATACCGGGGATTGGTTCCAGTTTCAGCCAGCCAATACAGTGTAGAATAGACGAGCTGGTTGCTGGAACAAAAGCTCAATTAATTTTAAAACTTTTTGGTGATGACATTGATTTGCTAAAAAATAAAGCTGATGAAATCGCTAAAGTTCTTTCAACTGTTAAAGGTGGAACGGATTTGATGACAGAGAAAGTTTCAGGTCAGTCATATTTAACAATAAATATTGACCGTTCTAAAATTGCACGTTATGGACTAAATATCAGCGATGTTCAAAATGTAATTGAGATTGCGATTGCAGGAAAAGCTGCTACTAAGTTTTATGAAGAGAATCGAAGTTTTGATATTACAGTCCGCATGCCGGAAGAAAAGAGAAATTCGATTGAGACAATAGAGAACATTCTGGTTCCCACAAAAGATGGGATGAATATTCCTCTGGCACAATTGGCAGAAATAAAAATGATTGAAGGACCGGTGCAAATAAGCCGGCAGGATGGAATTAGAAGGATTGGGATTGAGATGAACGTAAGCGGAAGAGATATAGGCAGTTTTGTAGCAGAGGCAAAACAAAAAATAAAAGAAAAGGTTCAGCTTCCGGCAGGATATTATTTAACATGGGGCGGACAGTTTGAAAACCAGCAAAGAGCAATGAACAAGCTAATGATCGTTGGACCCATTGCAATCGGATTAATTCTACTTCTCTTATTTGTAACGTTCAAATCTGTCCCCTTGGCATTGTTGGTAATATCAAATTTACCATTTGCTTTAATCGGTGGAATCTTCTCGCTCTACATATCGGGATTGTATTTATCGGTTCCGGCTTCGGTTGGGTTTATAGTTTTGTTTGGTGTTGCAGTGTTGAACGGTGTTGTGTTGGTATCACAAATCTCGCAATTGCGTGAAGAAGGGCTTGAATTGCAGGAGGCGATTAGGAAAGGAGCGCTAAATAGATTACGTCCGGTTTTGATGACTGCATCGATAGCAATATTCAGTTTGATGCCAATGCTTTTTGCAAGCGGAACCGGATCGGAAATTCAAAAACCGCTTGCGACTGTTGTGGTTGGCGGATTGATAACCTCGACTCTTTTAACACTTTTATTAATACCGGCAGTTTACAGTTGGTTTGAGAAGAGAAAAGTTGATACAGAAATGTAAATAATATTTTACGGCTTATTACAAGAGTAATAAGCCAGTTTAAATAAGTAATGAGGAAAATAAAATGAAAGAGATAAAAGCAATAATAAGACCGTTTAAATTACTGGATGTAACTGAAGCTCTTCAAAAGATTGAAGGACTGCCGGGCGTAACGGTATCTGAAATAAAAGGATTTGGAAAAAGCAGAGCTAAGAATGCAAAGGATAAAGTAACTTATGAACTTGTGGAATTTATTCCACGAATAAAATTAGAGGTTGTTGTTGCCGATAAAATGGCTGATGAAGTTGTAAATGTAATTCAAAAATATTCACATACCGGAAATACAGGCGATGGAAAAATATTTATCATAAATGTTGAAGAGGTTGTAAAGATTAGAACCAATGAAAGAGGGAAAGAAGCGGTTTAGATTGAATACGAAATAGGATGAATCATAGTAAAGATAAGGATCAAAATGGAAGCGACAAGTCTTAGAAAACCTAAAATATTCTTAGCAATAATATTCTTATCCTTTTTTCTAACAGGATGTAATCCGTTAATTATTATTGAAGAAGGCAAAAACAGCGCTGTGCAGGAATTATATTTTGATAATTATAAAATGCAAGTCCGGATTACTCGTGTATCTGATGATAATGAATATCTTTGTTCATTCTTACTTTTTAATAAAACCGGTGTTACTACCATAACCGGTATAAAATCTCATTTGGATATAATAAAGTATGGTCCACGCCGTCATAGATATACGCGAGAAAAATTTCCATATTTGAACGGATTGGAATTAATTTATAATTCAACAACAAATGAATATGAGCAGAAATATAAATTTACTACCAAGGGTAAATATGAACTAACAATCAGATTAAGCGAAATTGCCGGGAAAGCATTAGAAGAAGAAATTCTTGTTTCGTTCGACCATGAAACGAAGTGATAGATTCTCTTATACTATAACAAGACATATAAACTAAATTCTAGGAATGAATATGAGAAAGATATCAAAGTTGATTTTACCTCTAATTTCTATAACCGTTCTTGTGGTCATTTATTATATCTATTTTGCACCGAGCAAAGAATTGGGCTCATTTAGTAAATTCGACGGAGGAAGCGAAATTAACCAACAGATAAATGTAAGTGTTGTTAAAGTAAATGGTTTTGAACGAGATAAAAGCGGTGGAATCATTTCCTTCTATGCAAAGGATAAAAATAATCTTGAGATAAAAATTACGCTCCACGAACCGGCTCCGGAAGAAATAGTTAATGCCGAAGTTGTTGAGTTGATGGGGCATATGCACGGAAATAGTTTTGTAGCTTCAGGCGTTATAGTTCTAAAGTAACAAACTGTGTTTGAATGAATAATTGGAACTAAATTTACAAATAATTTAGAGGATATTGAGTATGACAGGTTTATCACAAATAATGATAGGTGCGCTTTTACTTAGCATAGTTCACGCATCGATACCAAACCATTGGATTCCATTAGTTGTTCTTTCAAAAGCCGAAAAGTGGAATGAAAAATCAACTATGGGTATAACCGCAATTGCGGGTTTCGCTCATACATTAAGCACAATAATAATTGGAATAATAGTTGGATTTATGGGCTATAAATTATCCGGTTCCTATTCCTTTATAGTTGGAGTAATAGCGCCAAGCTTGCTGATACTTCTCGGAATTATTTATCTCGGTTTTAGCATTCGTGAAAACAAACATCATCATCACAATCACGCTATCCACATTGATGAGACTAAAAAGAAAACTACTACTGCAATAGTCCTTGCTCTAACTCTTTCTATGTTTTTCTCGCCTTGTCTGGAAATAGAAGCATACTTCTTTGTTGCGGGCAAACTCGGCTGGGAAGGAATAATAACAGTATCAGTAATTTATACTTTCGTTACTATTGCTGGAATGCTTCTGCTTGTATGGCTTGGAATGAAAGGAGTTAAAAAAATAAAATCACACTTTCTTGAACATCATGAAAAAACAATTACCGGAATTTTGCTAATCGTTTTGGGAATAGCTGGATTTTTTATAAGATAATGAGAAAATAAGCTAAAGGTATGCGTATCAAAAAGTATCAATTAAAAAATATTGACTGTGCTTCTTGTGCAATTAGGATTGAAGAAGGTGTATCAAAGTTAGAGGAAGTGAAATATGTTTCGGTAAATTTTGCCAACTCTTCACTGCTTATAGATACCGACAACATAGAATCTGTGAAAAAGAAAATCAAAGATATAGAGCCGGAAGTGGAATTGATTGAAGAGGAAGATAAGAAAATGCCTTTCTCCCCAAATAGAATTGATTTGTCGCTCTGGAGAGAAAATAAAACCGCAATCGTTAAGATAGTATTAACAGTATTGCTTCTTGGATTGGGGTTCATCTTTGAGGAGGAAATCCATAATACTCCTTACCGTGCTCTCGAATTTCTGATATTCTTAACGGCTTATCTATTAAGCGGATGGAAAGTAATTGTTAGTGCCGTAAGAAATATTGTGAAAGGACAAGTATTTAATGAAAATTTTTTAATGACGATTGCGACACTCGGCGCATTTGCAATTGATGAAATGCCGGAAGCTGTAACAGTAATGTTATTTTATGTAGTTGGGGAATTATTCCAGGATATTGCTGTCAACCGATCACGTAAATCAATTAAAGCATTGTTAGAAATAAAACCGGATTACGCCAATCTAAAAAGCAACGGTGAGGTAAAACAAGTTTCACCGGAAAGCGTAAAAGTTGGAGAGAATATTATAGTAAAAGCCGGAGAAAAAATTCCTTTAGATGGTGAAATAATTGAAGGAAATTCTTTTGTAGATACATCTGCATTAACCGGCGAAAGCGTTCCAAGAAAAGTTAGAGAAAAAGATGTTGTTTTAGCCGGAATGATAAATCAATCTGGGCTACTTACTATTACAGTTACAAAATTATTTAGTGAATCATCCATCTCAAGAATTCTTGAGCTAGTCGAAAATGCTGCTTCTAAAAAAGCAGAGACGGAAAAGTTCATTACAACATTTGCAAAATACTATACACCAGTTGTCGTTTTCGGCGCTCTGTTTTTGGCTGTATTACCACCGCTTTTATTTACCGGGCAAACATTTTCTGAATGGATTTATCGTGCATTAGTTGTGCTGGTAATTTCGTGTCCTTGCGCTTTAGTTATTAGTATTCCGCTTGGATACTTTGGCGGTATTGGTGGCGCATCAAGAAGAGGTATCTTGGTAAAAGGTTCAAACTATTTGGATGCTCTTACAAAAGTTAAGACAGTAGTTTTTGATAAAACCGGAACGCTAACCAAAGGAGAATTTAAAGTATCTGAAATTGTTGTGAAAAACGGATTTGACAAAGAAGAATTATTAAGACTTGCTGCTTATGCAGAATCGCATTCCAATCATCCTATAGCAAAATCTGTAATTGAAGCATATGGGAAAAAGATTGATCAAGAATTGATTAACGATGTTCAGGAAATAAGCGGTAAAGGAATTAAGACAAAAGTAAACGGACAACAGGTTATTGTTGGTAATGATAAACTTCTACACATGGAAAATATTCAGCACGATAAATGTGATGTTGAAGGGACAGTAATTCATATCGCCGTTGATTCTGTTTATGCTGGATATATTATTATCTCGGATACGCTGAAGGAAGATTCAAAAGAAGCGATAAGTATGCTGAAAGAAAAAAATATTAAAACTGTTATGCTAACCGGCGATAACAAAACGGCTGCTGAAACGTTTGCTAAAAAATTAGGAATTGATACTTATTATTATGAACTGCTACCGGAAGATAAAGTAAATCATATTGAGCAAATTATTCAATCATCAATTAAAGGAGATAAAGTTGCCTTTGTTGGAGATGGTATAAACGATGCGCCGGTTTTAGCACGAGCCGATATAGGGATAGCTATGGGCGCTCTCGGTTCGGATGCTGCTGTTGAAACTGCGGATGTTGTTCTTATGACTGACTCGCCAATGAAAGTTGTAACTGCAATAGAAGTAGCAAAACGAACAAGGAAAATAGTCTGGCAGAATATTGGATTTGCAATGGCGGTAAAATTATTCTTTATTCTTTTGGGCGTGTTCGGAATTGCAACTATGTGGGAAGCTGTATTTGGAGATATGGGTGTGGCAATAATTGCCATATTAAATGTTATGCGGGTGATGAAATAAATGATTCTATGAGAATCAAAATTCATTATTATACATCTAACTTAGAGTAATTGAGAAATATTTTCGTACAACTGTTTAAGAAAATTAATTGCAACACTTCTTTAATGGTCTTTCTTGTAGTGATCATTATAATCAAGTGTATAGATTTACTAGACAAATAATAAATAGGAAATAAAATGAAAAAATATATAAATAAGTTCTTAATACTAATGCTGTTTTCAGTTGTTTCTATTTCCGCTCAAGGAATGAGAAGCGGCGGAATGGGTTTTATGTTCCCCGATACTTTAGCACAAGTTACACTCACAGGTAAAATTACTGTTGATACATCTCTTCCGATGCCAATTTATTATCTCGACGTAAACGGCGACAACACAAATGATTACTTTCTTAACTTCGGTCCAATCTGGTATTCACCGGATAATTCTACAGCTGTAAGACCAAACAACGGGGATCAAGTTACAGTTAAAGGCGGACAGATGGGTAGCTCTATGAATATGAACGGGCTGCCAATGATTATTGTTTATCAAGTAAACGGAAATCTATGGAGAGATCCATTCGATCCTATGTGGAATGACTTTGGAAACAATACACACATGATGGGACAACACGCCGGTAATTGCAGCGGCTACGCTTTTGGTGCAAGCGGAACAACAGCACAGAATGTAACTTTATCAGGAACGGCTTTAGTTGATACAACTTATTTTATGAATCTATATTACTTAGATGAAAATCAAGACGGTAAACCGGATTATTTTTTGAATTTTGGCCCCTGGTGGTACGAACCGAATACAGGTGCAAAGAGACCAAACAATGGCGATAACGTGACAATCGTTGGCGGGAAATTGCAAACAACGAACGGTCTAAGCGTTGTAATAGTTTATCAAATAAACGGTAAAGTGTGGAGAGATTCTTCGTTGATAGGAAAATATTTCGGCGGAGGATGGATGCGAAAAAATAATAGTAACGATAAGGTGATGAATCCTTTTGATGAAAATGATTTCATGATGATGGGCAGCGGTTGGAACATGGGCGGTATGATGTCGGATTCTATGTTTACAAGAA
>JAHEZQ010000008.1 GCA_023250955.1 Melioribacter sp.
AAAATTAAATCGCCTGAAAGAGCGAGACCGCCGAAAAGAATTATTGCTTCGGGACTTAAATGCGCAACAGAATCTGCAAGTTTGAGACCGAGAATTTTGCCGGTGTAGTCAAATGCTGCTAATGCGAGTTTATCACCATTGTTTGCTGCATCAGCAATATCTTTAGATGCGAGTTGATTAAAACTCACATTCCTTAATTCACTAGGAATGTTTGTTGTTCCAATTAATTCAAAAACAGTGCGCCTAATACCCGAGGCAGAGGCATAAGTCTCTAAACATCCTTTTCTTCCGCAGCCGCACTCACGTCCGTTAGGATCAACAATAGTGTGACCTATCTCTCCTGCAAATCCATCAGCTCCGTAAACCAATTCATTATTAACAACAATTCCGCTACCGAGACCTGTTCCAAGAGTTATTACAATAAAATCCTTCATTCCTTTTGCTACACCGAAGATCATTTCACCAATTGCGGCAGCGTTTGCATCGTTAGTAATTGCAGTCGGCAATGGGGAATATTTTTTTACGATATCAAGAACATTTACAATTCCCCAATTTAAATTTGGCGGCCGTTCAACCGTTCCTTTATAATAGTTGGCGTTCGGTGCACCAATTCCAATTCCTATCAGTTCATAAACATCAGAATATTTTTTGAAATCATTATCAATCTTAAGAAACAATCTGCTGAATAATTGATCGGCATCTTGATCTGCATGAGTCAAGATTGATGATTCATAAATACATTCACCTGCTTCATCAATAAAACCAAAAACAGTATTAGTCCCTCCAACATCTATTCCTATTGCAACTTTTTTCTTCATGGCTATGCCTTTGCTGTAACGAATGATGGTTTATGTCCTTTGATTCCGTAATAAGCAATGTACATATAACATAATACCGGGACAAAGAACGCATGATGAATTCCGATAGTATCTGCAAAAAATCCTTGAACAACTGGAAGAATTGCGCCGCCGACTATTGCTGTGCAAAGAATTCCGGATGCTTGGCCGGTATGTTTACCAAGACCGTCAATTGCAAGTGTGAATATTGTTGGGAACATAATTGAATTGAATAATCCAACAGCAAGAATTGCCCACATTGCAACTTGACCAAAAGTCAGCATTGAAATAATTACGAGAGCAGCTGCAAGAAAAGCGTTAAATGAAAGAACTTTTCCGGGATTAATTTTTCTTTGAACAGCAGAACCTATAAATCTTCCAATCATCGCTCCGCCCCAGTAGAAGGATACAAATTTTCCAGCATCAGATTCTCTTAGTCCGGCAATAAATGGTTGACCAATATAATTGACAAGAAAACTTCCAATAGAAACTTCGCCGCCTACATAAACAAATATTCCTATTGCACCAAGTACCAAGTGTTTGTAACCCCAAGCGCTTTTATGATGATGATCAAAACTTCCACCATCACCACCGCTTGAACCTACTTCTGATGCTTCAATTTTTGGTAATTTAATTACGGCAAAGATTGCTGCTATAACAAATAATGCTGCTGCTAATCCTAAATATGGAACTTGAACTGCACCAGACTCAGTTAATTTATACGCAGAAATTTGATCGGTACTCATAGTTTTAAAATCTTCAACTGTCTTCACTGCAATGGAAAGAATTATAAGTGCACCAAAGTATGGTGCAATTGTAGTTCCCAGCGAGTTAAAAGCTTGGGTAAGATTTAATCTACTGGATGCTGTTTCAGGTTTGCCAAGTATTGCTACATAAGGATTAGCTGCAACTTGTAGAATTGTAATGCCCGATGCTAATACGAACAATGCAACTAAAAACATTTCGTAAGATTGAATACTTGCCGCAGGATAAAATAATAAGCAACCAATACCAGCAGTAATTAAACCAACAACAATTCCGCTTTTATACCCAATCTTTTCCACAAGAATTCCAGCCGGTAAAGAAACAACGGCATAAGCAGTGAAGAAACTAAATTGAATCAACATTACTTGTGTATAATTTAAAGTGAATACAGCTTTGAGGTGAGGAATCAAAATATCGTTAAGGCAAGTAATAAATCCCCACATAAAAAACAGCGAAGTAAGTACTGTTAGTGCGAAGTTATAATTTTGCCCATTGTTAACAGCTTTTACATTAGATGTAGTTGGTGTAGAAGAAACCATTTATTTCTCCTTATTGGTTAAATTCAAAAGAGAGTTTATTCGTGTTTTGAAATAATCCGTATAATAAACCGCATTCGATAGTTCAAATTTATTCTTCTAAACATCAGATGACAACCGAATTTGTTTATTTTCGGTCTTTGATTTTACAATAAGGGAGTGTGAAAATAAATTTACTTCCTTTTCCGGTCGTACTTTCAATCCATATTTTACCATTATTCCGTTCAACAAACTCTCTACAAAGTATTAATCCTAATCCGGATCCACTTTCGTTTTCTGTTCCGGTTTTCGAACGAGTTATATCCAGACTAAAAATATTATCAATTATATTTTGATCCATCCCAACACCGGTATCTTGTACACAGATTTGTACTGTGGCTCCTTGTTGAATTGCATTAACATTTATAAGTCCGCTTTTATAACTAAACTTAATAGCATTTGTTAAGAGATTCCGAATTACAGTATTAAGCATATCTTCATCTGCTATAACAATTATATCTGATGCAATTTCGTTGAGAAGCTGAATTTGTTTTTTTTCTGCAGACTTACAAAGAAGACTAAAATTTTCATCTACTATATTTTTTAGTTCAAGTTTCTGCGGATTGAAATCAATTCTTCCAGTTTGGGATCTTGACCAATGCAATAGGTTTTGAAGCAAATGGTGGGATATCTCGGCAGATTTTTTCATTTCTTGGATATAGAATAATCTCTCTTCATCAGGGAGATCAGAATAATCGGTAAGTAATAAATCAGAGAAGCCAAGAATTGTTATGAAAGGATTTTTTAAATCATGTGCGATGATCGAAAAAAACTTGTCTTTAGTTTGGTTTAGCTGTTTCAATTCTTCAGAATATTTTTTTATTTCATCAGCGTTTCTTTTTCTTTCTATAACCTGAGCAATTTGTTCCGAGACGAAGGTTAGCAGCTGCATTTCTGCATCACTGTAGGCTTTTTCGTTTTCATAATCTTGTACTACAACTACTCCAATTGTTTTGCCACCGACTTTAAGAGGAACACCAAGCCAGACTGGTGATTGTGAACCGATTAATTCTATTTCTCCCGATTTCCTTAACTCAGCATCCTTTTGAAAATCAACAAGTATCGCTAGACCAGTTCTTAGGACGTATTCTGTTAATCCTCTTCCTAGTTTCTTAGGTGGTAAAGGAGGATCATACTCGTCAACCCAATATGGAAAAGAAAGCAGTTCATTTTTTTCATCATATAGAGCAATGTAAATATTTTTTACCGGCATTAAAGACGCGATCACTTGATGAATTTTTTTATAAAGAGCATACATATCAGAAGCAGTATATGCTGCTTCAGAAATTTCAAAAAGTGCTTCGCGAAGTAATTCTGCTCTTTTGCTTTCAGAAATATCCGACGCAACTGCAACCACAACATCTTTATCCAAGTATTTTCCTAGAGTGATACTGACTTTCTTTGGGAATATTTCACCATTAGATCGTTTACCCCAAAATTCAAATTGCTGCGGTTTTCCGGAGAATGCTTTTTGAACGTACTCAAATATTTGACCTAGGTTGTTTAAGCCCGGCGCAGAAAGAAACTCCGGGGTTTTACCAATAAAATATTCGTGAGGATAGCCGTACATTTTCACTGCGCCATCGTTTACATCCAAAAATTTTCCGTCCTTATCTTGAATATAGATTGCTTCTGTCACAGCATTGAATAATCCTCTATACGATTTTTCAATTTCCTTAAATGCTGTTATATCAAGTGGGATGTTTTTAATATTTTTTTTAGGAGTCGTGATAAACTCCAAATAAATGGATTAAATTTTAGGCGAATATAGATTTTAGCTTTGTGATAAGCAAAGAGAAAAACAAATTGAATAATGATTGAAATACTTGTAGATAAAATATCTTCTTAGCGGATTTTTTAAAATCCACGAGGAACAATTGTCAACTTGGGTAAATAGTGTCTCTTACCTTATCAGTTATAGTTCTAAAATCAATTTTACCACTTCCTGTTTTTGGCATTTCAGGTAAAACTACAAACTTATATGGTAAGGCAATGCTTGGAAGATGCTCAGACATTTTTTTCAAAGTTGTTTTTTCATCTATTGCTTGTGTGATTGCTGCAACAATTCTAGCACCGCGGATTGCATCCGGGACTTCAACAACACAACATTCAATTTCCGGTGGTAATATTTTTTCAAGAACATCTTCAACTTTAATTAATGAAATCATCTCTCCGCCAATTTTCAAAAAACGTTTTAATCTACCTACATGCCATAGGTAATCTTCAGCATCCATATAACCCATATCACCCGTATCATACCAACCGTGACGCATACTCAAAGATGTCTGTTCGAAATCATCAAAGTAACCCTTCATAACATTATCGCCTTTAACTAAAATCTTACCAATCTCACCAACCTTGCATGCATCGCCTGTTTCATAATTTTCAACTCTAACTTGAACACCGTCAATAGGTCTTCCTACACTTCCGGGTCTATTAAATTCAAAATTATTTACAGTGATAGCAGGACTGGTTTCAGTTGCTCCATATGCTTCAAGTAATATTTTATTGTGCTCTCTTATAAATCCTTCTCTGAGCGCATCCGGACATTTATCAGCACCCGTTAAAAGAATTCTTACCGATTCAAAATCACCCGGCTTTGAACTTCGTAGATAGCCCCAGAAGAATGTTGGTGTACCGGCAACAATAGTTGTTTTTTCCTCACGAATTATATCGCATATTTTTTTGAAATCAAGCGGGTTAGCATAAGTTACAATTGTCATTCCTGTAGCCATCGGCACCCATAAATTTGCAGTTTGCCCAAATGAATGAAAATACGGAAGGTTGGCCAAGAAAATATCGTCTGCAGAAAAAGTAAAAGCTTTAACAAGACTATCGTAATTGGAAGAAATATTTTTATGTGTAAGTTGAACAGCCTTTGGGTCTTTTTCACTGCCGCTGGTAAACAGAATTACTAATGTATCATCTTCATTCCCGCCATGAATACTTTTAAGAATTTTTTCTGTTGAGGCACCTGCTTTTATTGCGGCTCTTAATTTGTTAAAAATTGTTACCGTCTTCATGATATCTTCAATGTAAACCATTCCTTCTACATGAGGACAATTAATTTTTTGACAAAGCGCTCTTGATGTTATAATAGTTTTAAATGCACATTTTTTTTGAGCAAACCGACAATTTAATTCGGCGCCGGTTGAATAATTTATCATTACAGGAATACGTCCACTCATGAGAGTAGCAATAACCGCAAGTACTGTTCCTGCAGAATTTGGCATCATAATACCTAGAAAACCCGGCGTATAAATTTGAAATTTCTTTGTGAGAATAAGAGAACCTATTAATGCCCTTTTGTATGTAACACGCCTGTTAAGTGTTCTATCTACTATGGCAAGTTTTTTTTCATATTGTTTTGCAATTCTTACAAACTGTTGATGGAATAACATTATCGCTCCAATTATTTTTATTTATAACCAATAACTAAAACAGTAATTCTATATTTTTTACCGTACAATCAGTAAATATTTTATCATACCAGACTAAATAAAAATATAAAGATGGTCCAACAAAGTACTTCTAGACACATCTTTTCCCTCGAAGAATTGTGAGATCAATATGAGATATTAATACTTAGTTAGCAACCAATAAATCTGACTTTAATAATCGCGATTAAAATCGTAAATAAAATGATTATCACAATTAAGAATATGATGACGACAACGATGATACATCTCTCTTTAAGACTGCCGGGCAAATAATAAAATTTATTAAAAAAAAGATTATTAACCCCTCAATAAGCGGGGGTTTTTTATTGTATTAAAGTTTTAGTAAGTACGTTGTTCTTAGGAACCATATACATGAACGAAAGAGCAACTATCCAATCAGATTTTTGCGGTGTGTGAATTACATTTAGAATAAAGCTGTCTTGAAAAGTTATTCCGGCTTGAAACGACCAGAATGTTGATTGCTTGTCAACGAATTTATGGGTCATTAAATTGAATTCAGGTTCCGTTTCTTCATTATAGAAAATGCCGATAACAGGTTTGGAGAGAATTGAAAATTTTACTTCGCTGAAAACTTTGAACAATTGGATTGCTCTAAACCCCACATGATTAACAGTACCCGGTATCATTTCAATTCCTTGATTAAGGTAAACATAGAACAAAGTAAAATCGGAATTACGGTAATCATCTGTTATGCTCATCAACTGTCCTTGTCTAAGTTCACTGTTTTCTCTTAACGCAGTGCTGCTTATAAACATTCCCTGGCTCATACCGATAGCGGCGGGTTTAACAAAAAGATTATTCCCGCCAAAAAATATTCCGCCCAATTGAAAATCATAATTGTCTTTATGTTTCCAAATAAAAACCGTACTCGGTAATCCATCGGGACGAAAGGGCGCCCCGCGGCCGATTGCAAGCGTCCGTACGTTTTCTTTTGGTTCATCGTTTTTAATGTATCCGCCCAAAATAAAAGTATTGAACGGACCTTCTATAATTCCGGCAAAACCAAAACGGGTATTTAGTACGTCATCAATTTTTCCACTTCCCAAAAGTCCAACTAACGAAAACTTACTTACACTTACTTTCCCAACAAAGTAAAATGAATTTAGAACTGTATTTCTATAAAGTGTATTGTGTCCAACTGCCGAACCATCAAAATATTCTGCGCCGATACGAAACCAAAGATTTGGTTGCGGCCTTAAGGTAATTCTAGAATAAAATGCTTTGCCGTATAAAGATGTATCTTTTATTTTATCATACGTGCCGCCAATATCAAGTTGATAGCGGTCATCATCGTCAAAAGGAAAAAGAACAGCTCCACCGGTTAATTCTTGAACACGAAATTCATTTCTGTTATTTAGACCGTTATCTGATATTTTGAAAAAGAGTGTTTTATTTCGTTGATCTTTTTTATAGAAATTGAATGATGAAATATTATTTGTTCCTTCCTTCATGTAAGATAATTGGAATTCCCAGACAGCAGATTGCGGCGGACCAAATACAGAATGACTTAGATCCTCACTTACGTTAGGCCGTTTATTTTCATCTTGCGCAATGATTATTGTAACTAAGGAGAAAAATAAAAATGATAACAATGGATAACGGAATTTCATATCGGGAAAATGTCCTTTCGTATTTTTTTAGAAATATGATTCACTTTCCATTTAATTATTTTTTTAGCCCCAGATGCAGCGATGAAATATCCATTATGTAAGGTCTAAGTTTTCTATCTCCGTTTTTAGCATCTCGATTGGAATCGAATGTTAGCAAATTTCCGTCTGGAGAAATAGCTGGAAAGCCGTCAAATGCATCGTTGAAGGTCAAGCGTGTTTGTTCTCCGGTTTTTAAACTCATAAGAAAAATTTCATAATTATGCGGCGGCAGAACTTTTACAAATACAAAATGATCTCCATCAGGAGCTGGATGAGGTGCCCAATTCGTGCCACTGTCGTTGGTAATTTGTTTTCTACCAGAGCCGTCACTTTTCATAGTAAAAATACTCATGGGCATACCGCGTTGAGCTTGATCTTTAATATTCCATGCTCTGCAAATAATTGTCTCATTATTAATATAAAATGAACCGCCTTCTTGCCATTCCGGAGTAAATGTAATTTGGTGTTGCTCGCTTCCATCCGGACGCATTTTCCATAAATCCAATTTGCCATCTACTTGACGGGAAAACAAAATCCACTTCCCATCAGGAGAGACGGAAACTTCTGCATCGTAGTATTTATTATCGGTTAATCTTTTTACTTTGCTTCCATCTAAATCGCATGAATATAATTCCGCACCTTGCGGATAATTATTCGGATCCGAATAGTTCCCTTTTGGTAAATCGAGATTGTCTCTTGTTGATGTATAGATTAATTGATTCCCATCCGGAAAATAAAATGAGCAAGCATCTTCGCCTTTATCGTTAATTCGTTTAATATTTGTCCCATCAATATTGAATGTATAGACTTGATGAACTGGATCGTCCTTAAATTTCGCGTTACCAATCATACTTTTACCATCCGGTGAAAAATAAAATTCCGCTCCTTCATCTACATTAGGAATCTGCCAGACTTTAAATTCTTTTTGTTCTTGAGTTTGCCCTTTACTTTCGCTTGGAGAAAAATAAATTACAACGGCTAATACAATAATTAACCGTGTAATAAAAGATGTTGTCGAAGTCAATGTGTTCTTTTCCAAAATAAACTCCCGTTAGATTTTATTGTTAAATCTATTATTAAAAATTTTTATTACTTCGCCATCAATTCAATTTGAGTTTTATTTTCTTTACCATCCCGCAAATAAATTAATTCAGCTATATCTCCTGGTTGGAAATTTTTTAGCGCATCTGAATAATCGCGTAAACTGGTGACATTATATTTTCCAAGCTTTGTAATAACATCACCTTTTTGCAATCCGGCTTTTGCTGCCGGGGAATCAGGTGATAGATCCGCAATACGAACTCCCTGTCCGGAGAAAGCAAAATCCGGAACACTACCGGTAGAAACTCTTCTTTCTCCCGCAGTTGTTTGAGGTTTTTTTGTCTCAGCAACTACCTGTCCTTGGAAAGTAAGCGGTTCAATTCTATCTGCTAAGTATAGAATTCCTTCGCGGGCGAATGTTGCAACTTTAACTAATCCTGCCGCATCAATTTTGTCGGCTGTATCTGATGGTTTGTGATATCCTTCGTTTGCACCCGCAAAGAATTGTACACCGGGAATACCAATATTTAAGAAACTGCGTTGATCACTTGCATCCAAATCCTGTGTTACCATTTCTGATTCAACTCCGGTGACATAACTCGCCCCCATAAAAATAAATCTCCATTCTCTTGCAGTGTTACTGCTAAGAACATATAATTTTTTTTCACCGAGTCTGCCGACAGTATCAAAGTTTAAAACACCAATAACTTTCTTTGCAGGAAACCGCTTTGTGTTTTCCACGTAATATTTCGATCCGAGCAACCCGCTCTCTTCAGAAGTAAAAGCAATAAAAATAACAGTGCGTTGTGGTTTTAACGTTGTGCCGAGTAAGTTTGCCAACTCAAGCATAACCGAAACCCCACTTGCATTATCATCTGCACCGGGATGTATCTTGCCTTCATTTCCTTTGTTCGCGCCGGGCCACCCTAAACCTAAATGATCGTAGTGTGCGCAAACAATAACTGATTCATCTTTTAGATTCGGATTTGTTCCGGGAATAATTCCAATAATATTTTTGACCGGCGCTTTAGTTCCTTTTGCATCAATCACTTCATTCCAAATTTGGAAATAACTTCCATCATCAGCTCCAGGTTGCAAACCAGAACTTTTAAATTTTTCCACTATATAATCGGCAGCTTTTTTAATTCCGTCGGTTCCTGGTGCACGTCCTGCTAATTCATTACTTGCAAGATATTCTACTGTCTTCATCATTCTTTCAGCAGAAAAAACCGGCGCAAGTGTTGCTAGTGCTTTACGTCTTGGTAACTCAGTAAAAATTGTAGCAGGAGAAGTTTTATCAGTGGTAGAAACCTTTGCCATCAATGGTGAATTGACTGCTTCCCATTCTCCTTTTGCAATATTAGTCGGTTCGGTTCCTTCAAAAACTAGGTAACTATATTTTCCGTAGTGTGGTAATTTTCTGGCTAATCCTTGAACTGCTTCTTTATTATCTATAGATAGTAATACAAGAACAGATGCTGGATTTTTAGGATGACGAACTGAAATAATTACACTACTCTTATTGTTTTGGAATGATGTTTTTCCGAATCGAATCGATTCATTTGTTAACTCAGCATCATAATCTTTCAAGCCTTCTTTAATCATTTTAGCAAATGAATTTTCTACACCGAAGATCCAAATACTTTTGTCGGTAGGGAGTTCTGAGATATCGCTATCCATCATAACTTTTATTTTCTTAGTACTATCTGCAGACCACGTACTTGCTAATCCTTTATAATATTCTAAACTTGTTTTATCTGCTTTTGATGGTAAAAGAATCAGCAAATCTTCCGCACCAAATATTTTTGATAGCGATGGCGGAATTTCATTATAGTGAAGTTTGCGGAACAAATTAAATTGCGGATCAACCTGAACCAATAATGGCACTTCCGCAAAAGTCATTTCATAGGTTTGTTCTTTCTGAGTCATTGCTACTTTTTTCATTTCCGCTTTTTTCTCAAATGAAACTGCGACCGGGACATCTAAAACAAAGACATCATCACTTTGCAACTGCTTTAATGTAAATTTAAGAGTGTAACCACTCGATTCCTTTTTTACAGAAACATCCGATATACTTAATTCCGGAGCTCCTTTTCGATTAACCCATTGATCAAAAAATTGTTTCAGGTCTTTTCCTGAAACAGATTCGAACGCAAGGCGAATATCATTATATGAAGCAGCTTTAAATTTATTGTCACGATAAAATTTTTGAAACCCTTTAACAAATTGATCATCACCCACAAGTTCCCTTAACATATTCCACATCATCATATTTTTTCCATATCCGATTGCTTCTGACGGTGCGTTATAACGCGATCCAAATTTGCTCAACGGAAAATCATTTGACGGATTAACATAATCCGTAAATTTTTGTAAGGTCGAGCGCCGGTATTCATCACCCTGTCCACGCTGTTCAGAAATAAGATGGTCCGCCATATATGCGGTTAAACCTTCGCACCAGTTACCGGTTTTAAAATCTACATAAGCGCTGTTACCCCAATAGTTATGCAATAGTTCGTGTGGATAAGAAGAATGAAGAATAAACGGGAACCGAATTATTTGTTCACCCAATAGGGTGAAAGAAGGCATTCCGTAGCCGGTTTCCCAAAAATTTTCTACTAATGCAAATTTTGTGAAGGGATACGGACCAACTAATTTTCTGTACATTTCTAAGTATTGTGCAGTGGTTTCAAGATATTTATTCGCAAGTGTTTCGTCGGGTGTGCGCAGAAAAGCCATCACATCTGTGGCACCTGCCGACATAGAATATTCTTTGAACTGTGCACCGATCAAATAAATTTCTTCCATCGGTTCCGGAGAATCCCAACGAATAATATGATTGCCGTTCTTTGTTTCGTTAAGAGTTCTCTTGCCTTGACTTACTATATCCCATGGCTGAGGAACAGAAGCAGTTAGCTCAAAATTTATCCACTCTTTATTAAACCAAGGAATCCAATAAGTAGAACCACCGAGATAAATTCCTTTTTCATCTATAATGCCTGGTGTTTGGCTGAATCCTCTTGCATATTCTTCACCAAGTTGTTTAATAGGATAATTAATTATACCGCTGAATTTTAAAATAAAAGAAACATCACCTTTAATTTCATTTTTAAAAGTCACAACATATTTATTTTGCTTAAAATCCGACTTGGGATCAAAATCCTCACGGTCCATTCCTAAATCTTCAGCTTTCACTCCACCTTTATCTAATTTTATTGTAACACCTGGTGTTTCAGAAGTCACTTTTAAATTGTTGTTCAATAGGAAAGAGATAACCGGCTTAACTTGATTTGCAGGAATTGTGATTTGATCTACCGCTTCAATATGGTGTTTACCGGGTGTGACTATAACCGATATCTTATGGTGTATTATTGAGTCCGCAAAAACACTAGACGTAAAAAAAACAAACGTGAATAAAAAAACGATTCTTCTAAACATGATATTCTCCAATTAAAATTCTTTTACTGATGTCAGTTAACAAATCGGTTGAAATTTAATTATGCAGTAACTGAAATCAGTTTCGTATTTATCTTACTATTAATAACATTGGATTTTTTACTTTCATATATTTTTCAGCAGCATTTTTTACATCTGCCAACTTTACATTCTTCAACGCATCTAGAAATTGTTTATCAAAATTAAAATTGTTTTCAAAGTAGAGAGAGCTTCCCAAATAAAAAGCCTGGTTGATGCTCGAAAGTCTGCGGAACATCATCCTGCCCAGATACATATTAACAGATTTTTCTAATTCATCTTGCGTTAATTTATCAAGTACAGTTAGCTTGAAAAATTTTGGGTATTGTGGTGATAGTTTATCAATGTTTTGCGGACGTGTTCCCTGGGAAATATAGAAAAGAGCTTTGTCTTTGTTTACATCAATACCTGCACTCATGTTGTAAGCCATTCCTTGTTTTTCTCTGATATCAAAAACGATTTCGTTGGATAGAAATAAAGATAGAGCTTGTAATGCAGGTGCATCTTTAGGATCTACCTGACTAACAAACCCCCAGAATATATAAGAGCGTTCACCGCCACCAGTTTTTTCAACAGTCATGGAATTTGTTTGCATTAACAATGTTGAAGTATAAACTGCAGGCTCGTCTTTAATTGGTGTTCCGGTAAATTCATTGAACAATGTATTAACATTTTCCGGACTGCCTGGAGATACAACGGAAACAATCATGTTGGCGGGATTAAAATATTCTTTAGTAAACGCCAGCATATTATCATACGTCAATGCAGTCTGTATTTGAGAATATTGACTTGGCTCATATACTAATGTTTTATATTCTGTATCGAATATTTTTTTTGCCTTATCGCCGCCCATAGACATCATTGTCATACCTTTAAATTTCTCGACTGATTGTTTGAATTCATCTTCAGTCGGTACAAAATTCTTTATTTGATTATTGATATATCTAACTGCGGCAGGCAAATCATCAGCTAATCCTTCTGCTCTTATGTATCCAAAATCGGGATGCAGATAAATATCATCCATTGGTATCATCGGATTATCATTCACAGTAAATGTAAATCCAAATTGGCTGCTTAATTTTTGATTAGCTTCTGATCTCAATCGTTGGCCAAGACAATCATGTAAAATTTTAGAAGCATCTTTACCATATTTCAATTCGTAAGCTGCTTTGTGTTTTACTAGATAATGAATAGCCAATAGGTTGCTAGCTTCATTCTGAACTACGACTAAATTCTTACCGGTTGCTCCCTCCTTAAATAGTTTTGTACTATTTGAAGCCTCAACTTTTTCTTTATCTTTTTTAACAGTTGGAGACTGGATAATAATAATTGTAGGAGATGTTAATTTAAGTCCTCCTATTTCTTTTTCAGCATTGTAAAATTCATCACCGCTGAAAGATGCAAGAACTGCTTCAAAACCTTTTTTAACTATTTCATCGGAATTATAAATTCCGAACATATGAGGTTTTTCAATATTCTTTACAAAGTCGGTTCGAGCTTTTGTTGCTTCTGATTTAACTGTTCCATCAGGTAAAGTAAAACTCAACCCTTTTATTTTTTTCGTAATAGAACTCACCAAAGCATTAAGATCAGTATCTTTGCTTAAAACAATATTTACTTCAACAAAATTATTTAAAGGAGAAGGCCGGGCAGATAATCTTACGGATTTAATAATTTGAGGAAATTCAGTTTTCAATGCCGACTGTATTACATCTTTGTTTTTTTCAAAAACGAGACCCATCAACTGAAAATATTCCGATGATTCACTTTGAGGTAAAGGATAAAATATTTGTACTACTTTGTCATCACCATCATAAAAACGATTTTGAACCATTTCTCCAGAATTCGTTTGCAGTAATGGTGTTTGGAATCCTGTTGCCCATTCAGGATTTACTTCGCGAACCACTTGACCCGGTTTTGCTTTCCCGTAAATTTCTTTGATAAGCAACAACATTTCTTTTGACTGGAAATTTCCAATAACACTCAAGATCATATTGTTTGGGACATAATTATTTCTATAGAATGAATTTACTTCATCGCGGGACATTGATTGAATTGTTGAATAAGTCCCAAGCGTTGGTAATGAAAGTGCATGACCACCATACAATATTGACAACGTATTTCGTTCTAACTGTTCTTGCGGATCTGCAATACTCTTGGATATTTCTTCCAACACAATTCCTTTTTCTTTTTGGAATTTTTCATCCGGCAATGTTGAATTAAAAAGCATATCGGCTTGAATTTCCATACCCTTTCTAATATTTTCAGTCGGTGTTACCATCATAAAATCAGTATAGAAATTGTCAGTATGAGCATTATTGTATCCGCCAATCCGGTCAACATCGTCATACAATTTTTTTTGTTCGCGGGTAGTCGTTCCATTAAATAATAAATGTTCCAGCATATGACTCATACCGCTTGTAGAAAAAGTTTCGTAAGCAGAGCCAATTTTAATAATAACATTTACACCTACCATTGGTAAAGCGGGATTTTCAATCATTAGCACTTTCATACCGTTGTCCAATTGATAAATTGAAATACCTTTCGGAAGCGGTTGAATTTTCGAAGTCGAATCTGTCATTATTCTCTCTTCAGCATAAAGAGAGGGCGCTTGAATCAGCGCTACACATAAAAGCAGAATTGAAAATAAAATTCTTGAATTTCTTTTCATGATTATGATCTCCGTGTTTCAGTAGTTAGTACACTTTTCAAAGGATAATAATTTTCTACGTACGTTTTATTTGTTATTCACTAAATAGTTATAAACAGTTATAATCTGCATTGATCCAGCTTTCAATAAATGAAAGTAGATTGTACATTTTGAAGCTATTGGCAGGTTTCACAATTTTCAAAAATATCATGAAGAATACAAACTCAACTAGAATTTTAGCTCAACTGAAAATCGAGATACTTTTCCTAAATAATTATAATCAACAAGAGCATAATCAAAACCTACTTGCTGATCACCGACATTTATTTTTAAGCCGGTACCGAAGGTCCAATTTTCTATATCATAATTTATTTTATAGCCAAGTCTCACAAAGAATGTTTCATTCCATGAATATTCACCGCCAATGTTCACTCTTTCATTGTTATCATTAGGATGATTACCATCTAATGCCATTGTGAAACGATGATACCCGGATTCGATTAAAGGATCTTTACCGCCGACTATATCCATTGAAATACCAACACGAAAATTTAAAGGTAAAGACCAGGGTTCTGTTTTTAATCGTGCGTCAGGATTATATTCTCCTGAGATTCCTTTATTTATATCTGCCAAAGCTATCAGGTCCCGTCCTTCAAGCTGCATATTTCCACCAAAATTTGAAACACACATAGCAATTACTAAATTATGAAATCCTGTACGCAGATAAGTCCCTAAATCTATTGCAACTGTGTTGGCAGATTCATTATAAGCGCTTTGCTGAATATATTTAACAGTCAATCCAACTGAAAAACGATCGGTTAATGCACGGGCATATGTTAATCCAAATGCAACATCATTCACATTATAATAGACTCCAGTTCCATCAGGTTGTTCAACTGTTGTAACTTCTTGTTCTCCTGTTGTTAATGATGTTGCACTGATACCTAACGCATCATCTTCACCTAAGGGAATTACCATCCCGGCATAGTTATGATAAATTTCTGCAAACCATTGTGAATGACTTACGCCGACTGATATTGATTTTAGATTTGTAATTCCAGCCGGATTCCAATACAGTGCTGTTACATCATTAGCAACTGCTGCAAAAGTTTCTCCCATTCCCATTGCTCTTGCACCAACACCAATTTTTAAAAATTGTGCAGCAGCAGTGCCAACTTTTGAAAAACCTTGACAATAAATTGAAGTCGGCAATACAAGAATTAGAAGTAATGTAATTATTTTTTTCATTATCTTTTTCTCCATTGGCTCGGAGTAATTATTTAATAACAAGAAATTTACCAACCTTCTGTTGGCCGTTAGGAATTGTAACTACATAGACATATAAACCGTAAGCAATGTATTGGCTATTGTATGTTCGCATATCCCAATACTCGTATCCCTTATTATCATTATGATCAATGTCAGCTATATGATCTCCTGCTACTGTAAAGATTGAGATTCTACATTCATTCGGTAAATGATTAAACATAAGTTTTTTTCCGAATTGATTTGTTTCCCAAACATTAGCTACAATGTAAGGATCAGGTACAACTCGAATTTTATTTAAATCAATCTCTTGTGTTTTTGAATACGCTGCTTTTTGTGTGTTAAATTCATATCTAATTTCTTTTCTAAATGGTTTATATGTTTTTATTGTAAATTGATCACCATTAGACGGCGCAAAGGCTCTTTTATAAACTGGATCTCCATCGGCATTTGTATAATGATCGGGGAAATTGTTTGTATTCAGATAAAGCCCAGAGTAAGTTGTATCATGAGTTGTGC
The DNA here is from genome assembly GCA_023250955.1 of Melioribacter sp. Taxonomy (GTDB): domain Bacteria; phylum Bacteroidota; class Ignavibacteria; order Ignavibacteriales; family Melioribacteraceae; genus Fen-1258. The sequence goes on from JAHEZQ010000008.1 coordinate 16,237, forward strand.
TGTTAACGATTGCCTGTTCTAATACCAGAACATCTGCATATTTTTCATAATAACCCGGACTTCCTTTAGTATATCCTTTACCACCAGGTACTAAATCCCATCCTAAAGGACTATAATAATCTTGTCTATAATCATCAGGTGCTGCAACAGCATATTCAAAAAGCCAGCTACTACTACTTATATCTATTGGATGTGCAGGGTCAGTAATAACTTCAACCTTCAAAGGCAGATGTTGTTTTGAACTTTGTGTTTTATTTGTAAAGAAATCATACCAATTTGCCATAAACCCGCCTGTCGGAGAAGTATCAACAGTAATACGGAAATCATCTGTCGTATATATTGTTTCCGGAACTATATCTAGTCTGTTCTTATATTTATCTACAGGTCCAGTGCGCCAATCAAAAGTACAAGTATCACCGTTAACTTTTGTCCATCCAATAAATTCTATACCAGATGGAGAATTTTGAACAGTCAATCGAAATCCATCTATTACCGGTAAATTATCTCCCGTGTTATCAGAACAAAGATGATGATCTAATAATAATGTAGTATCTCTTGTTCCTTTATCAATTCTGTAAAGATTAAAACCAAGAACATAATTTTTCTTAGTTCCCACAACTTGAACAGCGGAGTCTACAAATGTAATTAAGTAATCATCTCCTCTAATTAATTCCGGATTAATAATATCTACTTTAACAAGACCCTGTGAGAAACCACCAATAGGTGGTATGGCACCTGCAATATTTGATTGAGGACTATAATTTGGAGGAGTATAATTTTGTGCTTTAACACTTGGAATTACTGAAACAGTATTTGCCTGCATAGTTGAATGTCCGAGTGCAGACTGATAAGACTGTTCCAGATTGTTCAAAGTTTGATTCCCTTTATCATAAGCAGTAACACAATACCAATATTCTACACCATTGATTAAATTTTCATCAATATAACTGTGCTTTAATCCTGAATCATCTCCTAACGATTGATTGAATGCAGGATCTGGGCCTTTTATTCCATCAATTAAATCATAAATTTTAATTGGTTTGAAACCGATTACATTTCCAAAAGAATCTGTAATTGGCAATCCCCAGGTTTTGCCAAGATCGTCGCTTCGATAAATTTTATAACCCTCAAAATCACTTTCTCCAGTTAATGCATCTTTGGAAATTTCTGCATCTGAATCCCATGCTAAACGAATTTGTTTATCACCGGCGTTAACAGTAACCTTAGGTGTTGCCGGAGGTCCGGAACCCTGATAACTGCGTTTATACATTTGCTGAACGACTCTTAAATTTTTCATAAGATCAGTTGTGTCAGCCTGATTTGGAACACTGCCGGAGTTTCCCATAACGACAGCTACAGAAGATTTTACTGATTCGCCTGGTGCAAGACTAAATGGCCCGGTAAAAATATAATAATTTAATGGTGCGCCTTCGGGAAAATATACTTTCATACTATCAGGATTAGTGGTATCCATCCTGCGGTTAGCTCCATGAAAAATTGCTTTGGGAATTCCCAAATTACGGTCGTTTGGATTGCTGCTGATTACAGGCCACATTTCTTGATCAACTTTTGGCGCTACTTCTCGATTGAAAAAATGAAAGTCTGTTATTCCCATATTCTTGGGAGTTTCTAAAATATTTAATCCGATCATTCCAAGCGGTGAAGTATCCTTAGCCCATGCACCATCTTTAGTATTGTTTACATCCCACACATAAACAAAGTCGCCATTGCTGTGAGCATCTTTTGGATTACTGTCAATTATATTTATCAAATCTTTGTTATCATAATCAGGTCTAAAAATTGTATTGTATCCCACATAGATACTATCGAGTTGTCTTCCGCTTTTATTATGAATCGTAAAATCCCAAATCAACATATCTTCAGCATAAGGACGACCGTAGCTAAAAGCAGTTTCTTCAACTTCAATTCCCACAGCACCATTCGGATTAGAATTATCTCTATCATCAAAAACTGAGTATATATCGCGATCAGAAACAAATTCTCCTACAACCTCTTTTCCATAGTTAGGTGATTTAGGATCAATATCAATTCTGAAGTGACCAGGCCAATAATGTTTTCCAGGAGTACTTACCCACGCACCTTGGCTATTGTAATATCCTTGAGGCCAAGTTTCAGGATTGTCACTGCTTGCCAGAAAAGGAGTTTCATCTGGAGGCGGTGCAGTAACATCTCCGGAATAAATTTTTCCGCGCGACCCTGCTTTAGGAGCCCAATCAACTTTTTCCGATGGACCGCTTATAACTGAGGTTATTACATTTCCTTTAACCGCTACGATTAAACCTAATCCAAAACTATATTGTGTTTCAGTATTCGCTGAGGCAGGCCAGTGAATAGCATTATTAAAATATTCATGATAATTAGACAGTACACCATAATTTCCAAGATAATTGGAAACCTGTCCTTTATCCATAATTCCAATTCCCCGTTCCCCTGCTGAATATGTTTTCTTTAATCGTTCAATCTGTTCAGGCTTCATTCCCTTATGGCAATTGCTGCAATCTAAATTCTGAGCTTGAATTAGTGCGGGGGAAAAAAGAGATAAAATTATTAACGGAATAAAATATCTCATCAAAAATTTAAGCATAATACTTTCTCCTGTTACCAAATAAATTGAACACCCGCTCTAATAATCCGCGGTGGTCCTACGTAAGAAGGATTATGATCAGCATCCGGTGACGAACCTACAAGTCCTGCAAGACCAGTATCGAATGGTTTACCGGTACGTGAGTATACATAACGAACATTTTCTACATTAAGTAAATTTGTAATTTCTAAAAAGAATGATGCTGCTATTGTTGAGAACCAAACTTTTTTTATCATTCGAAGATCTACCGTTGAAGTCCAAGGTTTCCGTCCGGAGTTAATATCAATCCGTACGGTCGGATCTACGTAAGGAGTATAAGGAAGTCCACTGCCGGCTTGGATTAATAAATTCAAATTGAAATCGGAGAATGGTTTGAAGCCTAATATTTCCGGTCCCTTATCTTTGGGAATATTTAAATTTATGTTAACCGCAATATCGTGGCGTTGATCAAAGTCTAAAAAATATTCTTGATGAGGAATTTCTTCTTTTGCAAATGCATTAAAATAACCACCAAGCGGCTGCGAATTATTTCCTTTTGCAACCATATATGTATAATCAATTGATCCGGAAATATAATTACTGTATCGTTTGCGCAGTGTTAGATCAACACCCCTTACGCTTGCATAATCCGAATTATAAAAAACAACATAGTCTTGAGATAAATAAGTTACTTGAAGTGTTGATAATAAATCAGTTATGTCTTTATACCATGCTGAAACATCTAAAGCCCAGTCATCATTCAGTTTGTATTTTATTCCAGTTTCATAAGCAACTGTTTTTTGTGCCTTCACTCCGGGGTTACCAACTAACGGCATTGATGTGCTTAAGTCTTTAACATTATTATAGTATAAAGCATTGTAATCCGGGTTCTGAAAGAAATGCCCATAAGAAAAATGAAGCACGGCGCGGTCTGTGATTGGATGAGCTAAACCAATACGCGGACTTAGTTGTGTTTTAGCTGAAACAGGTTCTTCTACAGCAGGGATCCAATTATTGTTGTTATCAAAACTTCCAAAGCGTCGGATGTCCGGCCACATATTTGCTTTAGGATCGGCATAATCAAAACGTAAACCAAGATTTATTATTAAGTAATCATATTCAATTTTATCCTGAACATAACTTGACATCTCAATCGGTGTTCGAAGATATTCATCTTTGTATTGCGCTCCGGACGGCCATGGTTGAGATTCTTCATGAACTTGAATTCGATGACTCTTAAACTCAAATCCACCTTTAAACTGATTGGAGTTATTAGCCTGATAAGTTAAATCAAATTTGCCGTCATAAGTAATTGTTTGATCATCAGAATAAGGAGAATCATCTCCGCTGACATAGAAATAAACGGTTTGACCTGTCTGACCTCTTATATAATCTTGTGGCTGTTTATTTCCTACTTGAGTTTTCATTTTATTATCATAACGGGATAGCTGGGCAGTATAAAACGTACTGTTATTAAGTGTATGTGTTAATGTTAAACCAATACGGTTTGTATTTTGTACCGAATGACTTTGATTATCACTCAAGTATTTCCATGCATGACTATATCCTTGAGATTCGTTCTGAGTAACTTGATCTGATAATGATAATTTTACAGTTGGACTAAATTTATAAGTTAATTTTCCAAAACCGTCTCTTTGCAAACTATAACCATGCGGTAAATAGCTATCCTCATTTTTATATTTACCGGAAATGAAAAATGTCAGATCAGGTATGATGGGCACCGGACCATTCAACGACAAATTTAATGTTCCTTTTATTGGTATTTGTAAATCGAGAGGTTTAAAACCGAAACGATCAATCACACTTTTATTTACATATTCATAACTATCAGCTACTCCGGAGAAAGGATTTTTTTGTCTATAGGGAGATTGATTTAACATCGGGGAAGTAACTTCAAATTTTCCGTGGAAAGTATCGCCTCCATCTTTTGTAACAATATTTACTATACTTGACATTGCATCCCCGTATTCAGCATTAAAAGCACCGCTTAAGATTATCATTTCTTCGATAGCATCTTTATTCATTGAATTATTAAAACCACCATACAAAGGATCTTCCACATACATACCATCAACCATATAAGCAATTTCACCTGTTCTACCTCCTCTTACGTGGATATTGCCATCGGCATCAGTTGTAAACCCAGCTTTAGTAGTCAAAATTTCTTGAACATTTTCTGCAGGCATGTTAACAATTTCATCGGCACTTATAACTGATTGTTTCGATGTGACATCTTTCTCAATAATTGGGCGACTAGCAACAACAACTGTTTCTCCCATTTCTGTAGTGGTGGGCTCTAATTTGAAATCTAATTGTGTTGTAAGATCAACAATAACCTGAACATTAGTAACTTTGTAATTTTTATAACCAATCATAGATGCACGAATAGAATACTTACCTGGTCGGACATTTATTATAAAATATTGACCATTAATATCACATGAAGCACCTAATGTAGTTCCTTCAATCATCACATTACAACCTGGTAATGGCTCACCAGTAGTTGCATCTTTTACGGTACCGGAAATTTTACCAGTTGTTCCACCGTATATAAAGGAAGGTACAACTGAAAGTATTATTACAAAATAGAAGATGTTAATTTTTTTTAAATAATTTTTCAAGAGGGTCCTCCCCTTTAAACAAATTATTATAGCATAATTAAAAATTATATTTCCAATTAATAAAATCTTCCGAAGATCTATAATCTTTTATATAAATCTTCGAAAGATTTCATAAAAAATTGCGATGATTATTTCATAAGAATCATCTTTCTGCTTTCGTAAAAATTGCCAGTTTTTAATGAATACATATAAACACCTGAAGGAACGGAATTTCCAAATTCATTTTTACCATTCCAGCTAACTGTATAAGAACCAGCAGATTGTTCTTTGGAAACAAGTGTTTTTATTTCACGACCTAATAGATCATAAACTGATAAAGATGTGAAACCACCATTAGATAATTTATAAGAGATTTGTGTTTCAGGATTAAATGGATTGGGATAATTCTGCAATAAAGAAAATTCAGTAGGAACTTTTTCGTTATCTTCTACTGATGTAGCTGCTAGTTGTGTTACAAGAATATTATCAAAATAAGCTGCTAGTCCCGTTGCACTCTGCTGGAATGAATATAAGCCGAAACTGCCTGCTGTATTAGCACCTGCGAAGTCACGTTCCAATGGACTATTGGTTAACATTTGATTATCGAAATAACATGAAAACCTTACTTTTGTAGCGTTTATAGTACGAACTTCAATTTTCAATTTATGCCAACCGCTAGTTGTTGGATAACGGCCTGGATTATCTGCGCCTTTAAAATCATAGTTGAATACAGGTAAGAAAGTAGCGGGATCTGATTTAAGTCCGGAAAAATTGATACGATTACTTGCATCAAAATCTACACGCATTTTATAAAAATCTTTTTTAGAGCTATCGGCATAAACTATTAATCCTGAATAACCGGATGGTGATGGATTTACATAACAATACACATCTGCTTCTATAGCATAATTTTGCAGAGTTACATCACCATTTATTGCAACAGCAGAACCAGTATAAGAACCGTTAATATCCTGCAATAGTCCCACATAACTTCCCCCGCCAGTTAGTATTGCAGGAGCCTGTGCCATCGGTACGGCAATTAATGCATCCTCAGGTGTAGTAGTTCCTGGAACTTTATAATAGGGCCACCATGATGACTTAGCACCATTTTCAAAATTTTCATAGAACAGAATTGTTTGAGAAAAAGTTTTTCCCGCACAAAGAAAAGAAAGGATTAGAATTGTGAGACTTAAAATGGTAGATGTTTTTTTCATGACTTACCTCCATAAATTAAAAAATGGGGCTTGAATTAATCCCTGTTTAGCTTTTTTAATAATTTATTTTTTTGAACAAAATCAATAATTAAACAATGTTGTGTCGGGTAAATCGATTTAAAAATCTTCAACGGATTAATTTCAGAATCGGTTGATGAAGATTTATTTTAATATTTGACCTAATTTAGTTTAGACTGACATACTTGAGAATACAATTGCGATTAGCGGTTAATAGTTGCGAAAAGTGGTTTTATAACTGGATAATAGAGAAGAAAATCTTGATTAAACAAATTTCTCTTTTATTTTAGCTGCATATCTACGGCTCATAAGAAAAGGTTTTTCAAATCCCTTAAGAAAAACCTTAAAAGAATTAGAAAGCGAATCATCAATTTTAGAAATATAACCTAAGTTCACAATTGTTTCTCTGTGTATTCTGCAGAAATGATTTTCTGGAAGTCGATTTTCCCATTCTCTCATAGTTTTTCTAGTTATCGAATGAGTCTTATCAACAGTATGCACAAATGTATAATCTGCATCCGAAGTGATAGCAACGATAGAATCAATCTTCAAAAATCTGTATTTATTATTAAGCATAAGGAAAATTACATCGTCGTAATTCAGTTGATGAAATGAATCTGCTTCTTTTAATGCCCTATGAGTAAGTTTATCAATGGTTTGATGCATTCTTTCGGCACTGACCGGTTTCAACAAATAATCTTGTGCATTAACATCAAATGCTCTGATTGCATATTTATCGTAAGCAGTTACAAAAACAAAATCCAATTCATAATCTATTTTATTTATCAGATCAAATCCCGATTCCCCTCGTAACTGAATGTCTAGAAAAACTAAATTCGGATGAAATTTATTTATAAGTAATTCAGCAGCGTTTACAGTGTTTGCTTCTCCAACAATTTCAATTTCATTAAATGTACTAAGAACATTCTTAAGATCAAGTCTTGCAAGTTTTTCATCATCAACTATTATCGCTTTATATTTTGTCGTCATATAGTTAACAATTTAGTTCTTTTTTTTGAGTGACATTTTTACTTGCACAGATTCATCATTTTTAATTATTTGAAAATTATGTTGATTTGGCGAGTAGATTTCTAATCTTCTTTTGATATTTTCCAATCCTCTGCCATCATGATTGTTTTTTTCTCTCTCAATCCATTTACCGGTATTGAAAACGCTGATGTTCAAATAATCATCGATCATTTTCGCCGTTATAATAATTTTTAGGGGGATTGGACTTGTGTGCATTCCATGCTTAATTGCATTTTCAACCAATGGGTGAATAAGAAATATTGGAATATTACAAGACTCAGCAGTTGGTTCAATATTAAATTCAACAAATAGTTCATCTTCAAATCTTACTTTTTCGATATCTAAATAGTTTTTGATTACCTCAATTTCTTTTGATAGAGCTACTTCGTTATTATGAAATTCAATTAATGTGTAGCGCAAAAATTCTGAAATTTTTGTGATGATTTCTTTTGCTTTTTTATTTTCATCTGAAGTAAGCGCTCGCAATGAGCTTAATGTATTAAATAGAAAATGAGGATTTAGCTGGTACTTTAACATTTCAAGCTGGGAATTGCGTACGAGTAATAACGCATTATCGGTCTTCTCCTTTTGAGAGACCCATTCCATCCAAAATTTAATTCCAAAATATAATCCGCTCCATCCAATGAAAACCGCATTGTTCCTAACAATACCTACCACAATTTCCCAAAAAGTAATGTTTCCTAAAGTTATTTTATTATTCATTAATGATTCAACAATTACTATTGAGCTTACACTCCACAATGTTGAACATATAAAGGATGAAACAAATATAATTATAGAGAGTGATACGAATGAATATTCCAAAAAATTTATTCTCTTCAATCTATAACGTAAAAGAACGGATATTATAAAACCAACAGAAAGATTTATTATTCTATTAAGAAAATTTTGGAATGTAAAATCTTTAATGGGACTAAACACAAAGATGTATTGAAAAAAGAAAATGATCCAGCCAAATATTTGAAGAAACCAAAAGGTCGCCTCTTTATTTTTATACATTTCCTTAATCATCTTCATGAGTATTACAATTTTTCAGTTTAGAATAATCTTCTTTCTAAATTGTATGTTTGCTTCAAAACTTATTTATCATTTGGTATCAATTTATTCATTTTTCAGAAATAATCCTTTTAATTGCGATAAGCGGTTTTTTAGTTATGATAAGCGGTTATCTTTCACTAAATGAAATAGCCAGGCAATAGCTCGGGCTATGGGGCAAAACAATAACCGATAGAAAGCAAAAGTTGCACATGTGCCATCCCAACAAATCTCTTACAGAATTAATCTGTGTTCTCAATATAATCTTTGTAAAATAAACTATGAATTCATCAACGATTTTATTCACTAATGCAAGCAGATAGATTTTATGCGGATGGATATTTCAAAAAAATATTAAGATAAGAACGAAATTCACTGGAATTTTTTACCCCTGGGAAATGCTATTTGATTCGTCTGCGTTTTATTTTCTTCGAAACTATTTGCAAATATTATTGAAGTAAAATTAATTATAGCGAATAAAACCAATATAGCGCCAATAATTAATATGATTCCGCTTACTAATAGGTAACTATCGGCATAAATATAAATTGATTTATCTGCAAACCATCGGGCAAATGAAAATAACGCCACCCCTATTATTGCAATCAAAAAATTTGCAATTTTGTTTCTCATTTGTTCCTCCTGCATAAAGTTTACTTTTTTTCTAACTTCGATAATAGTATTATCCACCGATTCGAAAAACCTCCTTGCCATTCCTTTATTATAGACGATTAAAAAGATAAAATGTTGTGTGGGAAAATTGCTGCCCGCATAAATTGGTATTCAAGCATGAAAGTTGCTTTTTTAAAAAGGATATGTGGCCCGATAAAAACAAATAAATTATATATTAACCGTTTACGGATTAATAAAGCCGCTTAAAAATTTTTATGCAATTTTAGTATCTTGAATAACGATATTATACCCGAAAATAATTTTTCATTTTTTCTGTACGGGTTTATTAAATGTGGTCAATTAGAAAATATATCAAAAAAGAATTTCTTGATAACAAACATCCCTCTTTCCATTTTATCAATACTTTAGGATGGATCATTTTCGTTGCGGTGGATTCCTTTATCATAAGTCCACAACAAACTACTATAAGTGTCCCATTTTTTATTATTAATACATTACAATGGGCAACAGGTTATTTAATTACTATCTACCTCAGACGTATATATAAAGACTTTCCTTATAGATCTAAATCTATCGTTACAATAATTGGATTTATTTTTACAATCTCTTTTCTTGCTTCGTGTTTGTTATATTTTTCATCTCATTTTGTTTGTTTTATTCTTGATCCTCGATACCAGAAAGTAATCTTACAATCAATTTTTAATATAAATTATATTACTAAAATGATGATTATGGTAGTTCCTTTGATGACAACCTGGAGTTTACTTTACTTCGGAATTAAATTCTGGATAGATTTATTGGAGGAACGGGAAAGAGCTCAAAAAGCACAACTTCTTGCACAAAGCGCACAACTTCAAATGCTTCGGTATCAGATTAATCCGCATTTTTTATTTAACTCCTTTAGCTCACTCCGTGCACTAATTCGTATTGATCAGAATAAAGCTGAAAATATGTTAAGCAAATTATCGGAATTTTATAGATACACTCTCGTTACAAAAAGTAATACCGAAATTCCCCTTATTGAAGAAATAGAAGCTATAACTCATTATGCCGAAATTGAAAAAATCCGTTTTGAAGACAAAATTGAGTTTGAATTTAACGTTGATACACTTGCTGAAGAATATCCAATTCCAAGTTTTTTAATTCATCCCCTTGTAGAAAACGCAATTAAATATGGAATGAAAACCAGCAAAATGCCACTAAAAATCTGGATCAATGCAACGGTTGAGAATAATTGGCTGATTATTCGAATCACTAACACAGGTAAATTTATTAAACAGGGCAGTGATGAAGACCATGTAGGAACAGGAAACGGATTATTAAACATAAAGAACAGATTAGCATACAGCTACCCTTACAAAAACAAGTTCGAAATCAATGAACAAGACGGGAAAGTCTGTGCAACTGTCAAAATTTTTAAGGAGCTGAAATGAGTAATACATTTAAAGCCATAATTGTTGATGACGAAAAACTTGCAAGAGAGGACCTCAAGGCAATTTCAAAAAATTTTGAAGAGATTGAAATTATTGGTGAAGCAAGTAATATTAAAGAAGCTAAAAAATTAATTGAAAGTTTAAGTCCCGATTTAATTTTTCTTGATATACAGATGCCGGGTAAAACTGGTTTCGATCTTCTTACCGAAATTCAAACCGACGCTAAAATTATTTTTGTTACTGCTTATGATGAATATGCAATTAGGGCTTTTGAAGTTAATGCACAGGATTATTTATTAAAACCCGTGAATAAAGAAAGATTTTCTTTAGCACTAGAACACTTAAAATTTGAAAGTGAAATTCATAAAGATTCTTACAAAAAACTTGAATATAATGATAACGTTTTCCTGATGGTGAATAATGCATACCAATTCATTAAAGTTAGTTCAATAATTGTAATCACTGCTGCAGGAAATTACTCTGAAATCTTAACGACTACAAAACTAAAAGGTTTAGTTTTAAAATCTATGAAAGAATGGGAGACAAGACTTCCTGATAATTCTTTTATAAGAATACATAGAAATGCTATAATCAACCTAGAATTTTTAGATCGAACCGAAGATTGGTTTAGTTATTCTTATCAGGTATTTCTAAAGGGAATAGAAAAACCGTTTGTAATGAGCAGACGATATGCGTCAAAACTGAAAGATAAAATGGTATAAGTTTTATTAGTCAAGCAATATTTAATAGTAGTTTTTAACCTCTCACTTAACCGATTCACCCTTTATCACAATTCAATTCATTTTCTCAAAAAATAATTTCATCTTGCATTGAATGAAAATATTCCCGAATAGTTACTTTCAACAATAAAATATTGAGACACTATCTCAATTGAATTTTAGGAGATTTTAACTGTCAGCTAATAAAATTTTGAGGCTATCTACAAGGGTTCAATACCCTTTCTTTCGATGCATATTAGAGCCTCCCGTCTCCTCTCTGAAGATTAATCTCTTGGTCCTCAGAGAGGTTTTTTAAGGAATTATAAAATGTTTCAAACGGTTTTATAAACATATAAGCGGATGAACACTTTGTACCTTTCAATAGTCTTATATGATGAACAATTGGAAATATATCTTGCTCAGCGATAATCAAATAAAATTGCTATCTGTTGTCAGTTTTCCAATTAAATATTTTTAAACAAAAATCTCAGGAGGTAATATGAAACCGAGATTCATAATATCGTCTATAGTGTTTGCAGTGTTACTATTCACAACTGCTGCTAACTGTCAAAACAGTAATCTTTCAGACGACGAAAAAAAACATCAAGTTGTTTGTAAGAATCCGTTAAAAGGTTTACAGTGCCCTGATGAAGACATTCGTCTTGATTGTGCATTCGCATTAGGTAAAATCAAATCTGAAAAAGCAATTATTCCTTTAATGAAATTGTTAAGAGAAGATCCTAGTGATGCTGTCCGGATTGTTGCTGCTCAATCTTTAATTGAAATCGGCGATCCACGCGGCGTTTTTCTTGTAGGACGTTCTGCTAAGTTTAATAACTCCGAGCGTGTAAGGAACTTATGTGATAAGTTTTATTCTTATTATATGATTTCAGAAAGTTTAGCAAAGCTAGAGGATAGTTCTACGGAAGAATTAACAATGGATATTGAAATTAAGGATTAATAATTCGTGTGGGGATTCCGTATTGTAATTTTTGCACAATTTAGAATGCTAAAGATGTGGTATAATGAAGATCCGGAAGCTGTTTCAAATACTAAATTGACTTAACACTTTTGAGACAGCATTTCCTCTCTATTATAATTACAATGTCTTCCTAAAAATAATCTTTAATTATCATAAGATTGATTAAGACCGATCAGCATACAATTATTGGAAGGTTCGAATTGATCAATATTGAAAAAGAGTTTGTTCTCAGTTATATCGAAGAAGAACTTTCCGTTTTACTTGATGAGATCGGTGATGTTATAATCGCTTTAGATAATCTTCTACTACTAAGTGGCTTGAACAATGTACAACATACGAAAAATTTAAAATTACGCATTGATAGGCTTAAGAAAGCGATTAAACCTTTAATAGAATTGAGCTTTCCTGAATATTCATCAGAAAACAGTTTAGAGTTATGCGATCTTGGTTCATTATTAGATAAAATGCTTCCCTCCCTAAAGAGCTATGGGCAGAATAAAAATGTCATTGTTAATTCATTAATCATCACTCCGACAAGAATTAATGGAAATAGCGACCAATTAAGATCTGTGTTTAAACAATTACTCTATCTATTAATTAAGGAATTTGAAAACGGTGGAAGGATAGAATTGTCTGCACAGAAAGAAAACAAAAAAATAATAATCACAATAAATATTTACGGGTCATTAAGATTTGAAATAACTTACGAAACAATTATTAACCAGGAAGAGCTCTTCTCAAAAAAAATTATGTGGAAAACACAAGCAACAAAATTATTTCTCATAAGCAATACATTAAAACAAAACCAATCAAAAATAACGATTCGCAAATTATCACCCACACATAGAATCATATCTATTATATTACCTACAAACGGTTCAGAAAATAATAAGTAATAAATTTTTCGTCCTTTATTACTTTCTTTTTATAGACGGATAATCAGAAAAACAACTTGAATCATATATTAATCTTATACCTATAAAACTCTTCTCCCAGGTGGGCCGACCTGGGAGAAGTAGAGGAGAGGCAAAATATGCATCGAAAGATGTGGGGCCCTTTCTTCCCCACTTGCCTCAAAAGTATTTTAAAATCCTAATGATATTCCGAACATATGACTTGAACTGAAATATTTTACGTCTCTGTAGGCGTAATCAAATTTAACATCAACACCTTCAACGTTATATTTAAGACCAAAACCAAATGTATATCTGTACAAGAAAGTGTTGGATTCATACTCTGGAGCGAATGTATAACCGCCTCTAAAGAAAAGCATATCATTGTAACTATACTCTGCACCAATTTTATATTGATCGCCCGCGAAATTATTATTCTGGAAAGATGAAGAAATGTTGAGCGAATTTTTTCCGATGTAAATCGGGCGATAAGTTAATCCAATCTCAAATGAAGAAGGCAAATCAAATGGTGCCGGATCAATTTTATAATATTGCATTGGTCTTGTTAAGCTTGGAGCTTCTGCTTGAACATTTAATCCTGAACCTCCATATTTCATTTGAGGTCCGATATTTTTCATAGTCATCGCAAAACTTAATCCATCAACGCCTGCTAAACCTGTATACATTACACCAAGATTAAATGCAATACCGGTTGTACTAACAAGATTTAATGTTTCGCTGATCAGATTTGCTGTTAAACCTACTGATATTCTATCACTTAGATTTTTTGCAAAAGTTAATCCTAATGTCATTAATTGTGGACTGTAAGTTTGTCCGGTTCCATCAGGATTCTCTACAGTGGTTACGGGAATATCTTCTATTGATAGAGATTTTATTGCAAAGGCTAGAGAGCCTAAACCATTAACTTGAATGCCAACAGCTGCATAGTTTACACCAATATCAGCTATGTGAGACATATAAGAAAATGAAGTTTCAACAGATTGGTTCGTGCGAGAAAGTCCAGCCGGATTCCAATATAGTGCTTCTAATCCCGTCATAGAAGAAATATTGGCTCCATTCAAACCGATACCTCGTGCACCAACTGGAATTAGTAATTGTGCAGCTCCGCCGGTTCCGTTTCTAGAACCACCACCAGCAAAAGTCGTTGCTTGTGTTATTAATAAAAGTACTATTAATATTATGTTAATTTTATTTTTCATTTTTTCCTCAAACTTTTTTTCAACTTTAGAATTTATCGAGAATCTGTTGTTCTTGGACTATAGAAAACTTTAATGTCTTCGTGGTACCTAGATCTGGCATTTCAATGAATGCTATATAGAGACCGCTTGCAGCCGGTAAACCGGATGAGTTCAATAAATCCCATCTTTCAAATTGAGAATTATTTTCTTTTTCAATTACTCTTATCATTTCACCAGCAACATTTACTATTCTTATAGTTGCTCTATTTGGTAAATGACTGAAAGTAATCAATCGGAAGTATTTATTCTGTTCTTGTGTATTAACTCCGTAATAAGGATTTGGAAAGACATTTATTTTCTTTACATCTTCTCGGGCAAGGTCTATATCATTTGTATTGGCTGGTGCAGTAAATCTAAATTCATCGTTTACTGTGTTAGGTTTTGTTGTTTCGATTCTGAATATAGATCCTGTTTCTGGCATTGTTGCTGCGCAGTTGGCTGGCCAGTTTGCAGCACTTACTGATCCAAGATTCCAACCTACAAGTACTAAACGAGCCATAATCTCATTACCAACCGTTGATGTTGTTCCTGAAGCATCATAATCGCTGGCGACCACTGCATCATAACCTTTTGTTCCCGGTGTATGATCTGCAACATCATAAATATAAATCCAATCTGTTTCCGGATCATTATCTCCACCTGAAAGACTATGATCAACTTTATCAAGATCAAATATATCGTTCCCATTTACATCATTAATTAAAGCGCAAAGTTTATAATCATCTGATGGATCGTTAGGTGTTCCTATACCGGTATTCCAAATTTCAAAGGGAACTTGTACTGTATTGTATGTCGTAAATCCCATATTAGCTTTACTACCTGTTGCAGTGAAACGAATTTCAAAATCGTAAGGAATAATTCTTGTAAAGTTATCTTCGCGTGGAACGCGTGTTAAGAAGAATGCATATGTTCCTGTATTTGATGCATTCATACCTGTAGCAATTCCCCACAGTGCCGTACTGTTTCTCATTTGTCCAGCAGTTGGTCTATCATTAACTCCATCGCCTGGCAGTCCATCTAATGTTGGGAATCCGTTATCATTGAATGCAAATGTTCCCATTGCAGGAGTTGTTAATTTTCCACCTGCATTGGCAGTTATTAAGAATTTCTTAAAATCATTTGGAGGACCGGTTACTTTTATTTCTAGTCCGTCAACAATTGGATAAGAATTATCACCGGATTGGTTCGCAACTTTACTTGCTTTTACAACGCCAGTATTTATATCGGTTACATTCCAAACAATATTATTCGTAGTTCCAACTTTTTCAAAATTAACTTTATAGGTATGCCCAGTTACTTGTGTCGGATCTTTCACTGTTGCTACAACATTACCATCAGATTTGCTAGATGTAGTTGATGTATGTGTTACGCCAGTTATTGAATTTCCATAGGTATTAGTATATCGAATACCTGGGTTAGAACTTTTTGGGGTTACTCTAACTGATGTAATTGGATTTTCCAGAACTTGTGGAACTGCAAGCGGATCCGGATTATATGAATAAGATGTTACCGCATAATAGTATTCAGATCCATTGTAAAGTGGTTGACCTGTTCTCACATAATCTTGATTAATGTCTATTGATCTCGATATTCCGTTATCTTTTCCAAACTGAACGGGAACCATTTCATTGTTACCGGTTCTGCTATCAAATACATAATCGTAAAGAACTTTTACATTATTAACCAAATCATAAGTAGCAATTAATTTTGCATCTGCTTTTAAGGATGATGATAACGGTAATTGATAAACGTTATATCCTTCAAATCGATAACCTCTTTGAAAATAATTTTCGGTAAGTGCTGCAGCCGTAGGATCACCCCAAGAGAGTATAACTTCTTTATCTAATCCGGAAGCCGTTATAATAGGTTGAGCAGCTCCAGTAGGAATTTGAAAGAAATTATTATAAGCATCTTGAGCAACTTGATCATATGCTTTAAGTAGGGTTACAGAATTGAGATAATCGGTTCCCATAGCACAAATTTGAGCAACAACAACTTCTTGTGTATCTCCCGGAGCCATATTAAATGGTCCAGAAGCTGAACCTATTCTTCTATCGCTCGTGCTGATAATTTCACCGTCTATCCAACCTGTTCCTGTAACCGGATCGCCGGATAAAGCATATGGAGTTGCGTGTGCACCTAGTCTGGCTGGAGTTCTAAAAGATTCACCGCTTCTTCCAATTCTACCCTGGAAGAAATTATAAAACTCTGTGGTTCCTTGATATGATCCGTTAGGTGGATCAGTTACAGCTGGATCTCCTTTTGCAAAATAATAAAATGCAGTCATTGGTAGATTTCTCTTACCAGCTATTTTCTTCCCTCTAAAAATTGCTGTATCTGTTGCGGATCCATTTACAATTGGACCTTGGAAGAAATCAAAACCAGTTGCCGGCGGAATCATTGTACCATATCTTGCATCATGATTTGAAGAATTATAAACATAACCGAGACTTAAAGTTGTATCGCATCCAGCCAGATCATCATCAGAAAATCCTAAGTCTATATCAGACCACATACTTAAATACATATCTCTGAAAGTATCTCGACTTTTATTTATCAATAAGTATTTCCTGAAAATCATATTTCCCAAAGGACCAGCTTGAGAATATGCCCACATAGTACCTTGTTCTTCAATACCCATTGGTTGAGAACCATGGAGGGCAGTTGTTTTAGTTGCATCTAGATCATTTGCAACATACCAAATTGTTTGACTGGCACCGGGAACTCCTGGAATGTCAACATCTGGATTATATATTTTATCACCATCTTTGTCTTCGAATGGAGCGCCGTCTTGCCATGGCCATTCTCTCCAATCTAAATCGTATTGATTATATACTTCCGCTATTGGAAGCCCTTCATCTCTAGATTCCATTGTAAGATCGGCTGTTTTATAATCCGGTCTAACACGATAGATTCTATTTTTGGGTAAATCAGGACTTTCAGCAACTCCTGGAGAAAGTATTTTACCAGGCTGTAGTCCGGCAACGTATGCATTTCCTCCAACTTTAATATCAGTTGCGCTACCATTTATTTTAGCTCCCCATAACAAACCAGATTCATAAGCTGCTGTTCTTCCGCTTCCTTTAGGATAAAAGAAACCAGCTGTATTAGAATCTAGATCATCTGAGTCACCATCACTTCTAAAAAAAGTTGAAATGTTATTAATGTTAAGTCTAGCAGTATTAGGTGAACCAAGCAGCGTTTTATTTATTTTCTTTTTTGTTCCTTTCCCTTCAGCAAATTGTTTTGCTGGTAAAAACAAAAAGGAAAGAGCAATTAGTAATAGTATTACAATTTTATTTTTAATCATTTTAATTAACTCCCATTATTTTTTTTCAACAAAAGACCAATTAATATTCCAATCTGAGACCTAAACGGATTTGGCGTGGCGGTCCCCAGAAATTTGGATTAGTCATTAAGTATCCATTGGCTACTTGTTGGTATTGTTGATAGTAGTCAATATTTATTGCTCTATACATTTCAGTATAACCTGGCTGGGTAACAAGCTGTCCGCTCAATTGAGGATTACTGATATAACCATCATCCGTATTAGAACCAGTTCGTAAGAATACATTTTCAACATTTTTTTTATCAAAAAGATTAATAACAAATAAATAAATGTTCAGTTTTAATCTATTAAAGAGATGGACTGTTTTATCTATGCGAAGATCAACCTGGAAAGTAGATGGTGTAACCGATGCATTTAATGATTCAACCGGAACTCTTCCTCTGGGATTTCCTTCAAGATCAGCAGCACCAACACCACGTGTAAAAGGATGCCCACTTGAAAAAGTCATCAATAACGAAGCACCAAATTCATGAAGAAGTGAAGGACCATCATTAATTCCAAAGTGATAATCAAAATTAATACTGCCTCTAAATGCATTATTAAAAACAAGCGGCGATACATAAGCCGGTAAATATGTAACACCTTCAGCACCAGCAACCATACCACTATTTGAATTTGGGTATGAGCCCGTCCCTTCAGCATCTTGGAGTGAAAGTGATGCGTTCATTGCAATTCTTTTAATCCTACGCATTTGAAAGGACATTTCAATTCCCTTGGTTGTAGCAAAATCTCCATTTGTATAAACAGGATAGTTTTTAGTTTGTGATTCTTTTCTTGCAACAACCATTTGATATGTGACCTGATCTTTTATGTCTTTATAATATCCTGTGATATCAAATGAAGCGAAATCTCCGATTTGCTGTGTAAATCCAATTTCGTATTGAATTGTTTTTGTTGGTTGCAAACTAAACGCAACTGGTTGTGGAAGATAATTGCCGCCTACCAAATTGCGAGCGGATGCATAATAGCCCTGATAAATATCCGCGAGTCGAGTTTGCTGAATAAATTTTCCGTATTGGGCATGAAACATTGTTACATCAGTTACGGGGAAAGCCACTCCAATTCTTGGACTTAGATATGAGTAGGATGGAACTTTTTTCAAGCCAGAAGGAATAATATCGTAATTACTGCTAAAATTAAAAGCAGCATCGGGATAAGTTGGATCTACAAATTCATACGTATCTGTATTTATGTAATCAAATCGCAGACCTAAATTCAAAATGATATCTGCGTAAGTAATTTTATCTTGTAAAAATGCAGATGCAAATACTGGACGATGCGGACCAAAATATTCATCGTTATCAAGTTCATTTCCTAAAACATCATAACCGTAATTGTTCACACCTCTAGTTTGCATTACCTGTTCAATAGTTCTAGTACCTCTTGCACTAATCAAACCGGCAAGAGCAACTGCATTTCCATTAGCCCATCCATAATTACGCATTACATATTTTTGATATTCTCCGCCGATTTTAATTGAATGGATTTTATCCGGATCCCATGAAAATGTTCCGCTTAATGTGAAATTCTCTCTCTTAAATTTTCCATACCCTGCCAAAGGGTCACCAGGCTGACTGAAAGCAAATCCATAAATACTGATTTGACTTGGTCTAACATATCGGCTTTGGAAATTTGTAAATCCATATTGAGCATTTGCCAGACTGTCGCCATATGCCATGAAATCATCTTTTAAATAAGGATCATAAAATTTCTGAGATTGAAAGAAATAACCGAGAGTTATATCATAAAACATTTTATCACTAAGAACATGTGTAAATTTTACACTACCCGAACCATTTTTTGCATCGCGCTGTTCTGTTCTTGAAGTGTTTAACATATTGCTGATACTTCCAGCGACTCGATTTGAATTCTGGGGATTTTGAAAAGATTGATCTGTATATGTACCGGCAAAACGAATCTGAATTGGATTTAAGTCCACTGATAGAGTAGAAGAAAAAGTTATTGCTCTGTTTTGATTATCCATTAGAGCTCCCGCAGGGTAAACTAAATTAATTGAATCCTGCGTAGAAGCATCTCTGTACCATCCCAAATTTATACCTGGATAGCGTTGAGGATTTGGATCTCTTTGATAATTATAATTTGCAAGACCAAAGAACTTAACTTTTTCACCCAAGATAGGTCCGCTTAATGTTGCGGTTAATTCATCATACCCGTACCAGTAAGCACCTAAACGTTGCTTCCCATCGTAAGCATTATCTTTACTCTTGAACGTAATATTATCTGTTGTATAATCTAAAGTACCTTTAAAATTTCTAGTCCCGGATTTTAATTGTTGGCGAATAATCCCGGCATTTGCACCGCCATATTCAGCGGTATAACCGCCGACTTGAACTTGGACTTCTTCTACTGCATCTTGCACAACACGTACCGCATTATTTCCGGTCATTGGATTTCTAACATTAATTCCTTCTAAATAAAAACCTGTTTCATCAATTCTTCCGCCTCTTATAAATAATGTATTGTCTTGCATTACAACTCCTGCAGAGAGACTTATTATATTATTCATACCCCTAACAGGTAAATTTTCGATGTCTTCTCTTGAGGTTACACGGATAGCATTTGTATTACTTTTATTAACTAACTCTTTCTGCGCTACAATTGTAATTTCATTCATTGACACGTCTTGAGAAGTTAATTCGAAATTTAATTCTGTAGTCAGATCGGATGATACTCTTACGTTTGTAACCGATTCTGAGGAATAGCTAATAAATGAAGTTTTAACTTCATATGTGCCTGCAACCAAATTGGAGATAACATAATCTCCATTCAGATCTGTTGCTGCACCAAATGAAGTCCCAACAACAATCACATTGGCACCAATCAAAGGTTCACGAGTTGCTCTGTCAACTACACGTCCTTTGATTTTACCAGTTGCTGCAATTGCAATTGATGATGCGACAAGAAATAGGAAGATAAAAACGGTTAGGATTTTTTTCATATTTCCTCCTGTTAAGAAAAAAAATATTTTTTCATTTTTGGTAAATACGTATTCTGTGCAAGTAAATTCTGAGCGCAATTTATATTCTAATATGGAAGACAAAAATCATTCTGTGATAAGCGGTTAATATGTTTTGCGAGCGGTTTGTAGAATATTTGTTGGTTCAAACGGATAAATGTGTACTTAAATTTCTTATCCTTAAAATCATTTTTGTTATTACTTAAACGAGTGATGCTTGCAACTATTAACTTGGAGTTACTACAACAAATTCGTTTAGAATTTTGAAAACTGAAAACTAATTACACTACATCTTCTCATCTAACAATAGTATAAAGTAATATTTGATTTGAAGATTTGAGAAGAATTATTAGTTAAAGGTCGTATAATTTTATGAACGGTTAATAATGTGCTGGTTGAATAAAATATTTGAGTGCTATTGACTCATGCAATACAGTTTACATTTTCCAAGATTAATATAATCGGATTTGATTTTGTCTTGTAAAATATTTTTGTTTAAGAGCTTTCGTTTTGTATTTTTTTTCTCGTCAGGGTAATTAGATAATAGTAATAGCATCAACAAAATAAATTTGGTTCGCAATTATTTTTCTTCTTTTAATTGTTTTAATATTTCTTGCGCGTTATAATCGTTATAATTTTCGTTCCCATACCAATCAACCAGAACGCCATCTATACCACTGATTTTCATAAGCAAAACCTGGTACTCCAAAATATCTTTATCCTGAGAATCATATGGACCAGTTAAGGGACAATAATGAGAAGCAATTTCATGTCTTCCAGTCAGATCAATTTTATCCGGGTTGAAATGATTCATCGTCCAATGCCAGCCCCAATACCCGCTAATAGAAGGCGTTTGAAACCACGGCATGTAATGAACCATTATAAATGGTTTATTTTTATTGCGGAATAAATTTTCTCCGAAGTGAAAATTAGTGAGAACGCAACAGGCAACAAATACAAAAGAAATCTTTTCTATTCAATCAGATGTTCCTCAAGAACAACACTATTATGTTTTCTAATTAAGCTAACTTTGAAGGATTTGCAATCCCGATTTTATTTGAAGTGATCTGTCCAATTTTTCGTCAGATGGATTTGATGAACGCTTTGAAATAGTTGTTTTTCATTTTGTTTTCGTAACTTTGAAAATGTCGTGGTCAATTTGTGATCCAGTTAATATTTTTCTATCTATTATTTATATTCTTTCTTCATTAGTAAATTTGAGTGGTTCATAAATTTCTGTGCATTTACAAATATTCCACAGCTTAAGATTGGGATAACTGAAAAAAAATAAAGCAAACAACTTTATTCTTCCACCTTTAGATAATAGTTAGAGTAACGGATAAGAATGATAAACTTTCGCTATCAAATAATAAGTAAAATTGGCGAAGGACGAAGTCAAGTATTTAAAACCTTCGATTCACAGAATAAAATTTTTGTGGCTCTGAAAGTATTATCCAAAAGTCGTCCTAGTGAAGAACATCTAAAATTAAGAGAAGAATATTTCACAATTACTCAACTTGATCACCCGAATATTATCAAAGTTTACGACTATGGGTGGGTTTTATCTTACGATATTGATGATAATAAACATCATAAAATATCTGAACAAGATTCTTTTCTAATATTAGAATACTTCGAATCGTTTTCATTAGATAATTTTTGGGAACGAATCAATGAACCAATTTTATTAAAAATTATTCAAGAATTATGTTCAGCCCTTCATTACCTGCATCAATCCAACTTTATTTATTCTGATTTAAAACCCGAAAATATTTTAATTAGTCATAATTTAGATAACCTGCAGCTAAAAATTATTGATTTCGATTTAGTATCTCACCCCTCACTCACAGGGAATCCGACAATCAGCGGAAGTTCATTTTATATTGCACCCGAGGTTTTAAAAAAAGAGGTACGTTCTTTTAGATCAGACTTATTCTCTTTAGGTATTTTGATTTATAGGATTATATATAAAAGTTATCCATATAATTCATGGCAAACTATTGATGAGATAAAAGCATCATTATTTTCTCCCATTCAGTTTTCTGAAACATCTTATTCAAGTTCAATAAAGGAAGCGTTAAAAAAATTATTGAGTATTCAACCCGAAGAACGTCATACTTCTTGTTTAAATTTATTGTACGACTTAGGTTTAAAAATTCCAGTTAACAAGCATTCAAATAATATTCTGACCACATATTTTGATAGAGATAATTTATTAGTAGAAGTAATCGAATGTCTTAATAAAAAAAATAGTGTGAGGCCGATTGAAGTACGTGGTAAACTCGGGGCTGGTAAATCATTTCTGTTAAAAAAAATAGAACATGATATAGATAACTGTATTTTTATTTCTGTAAGAATTTTGAGCGGTAAAATATCTTTCTTTTATTACTTACTAAATAAATTGCTAACTAATCTACACATCAATCAAAATTTGTCTTCCGAATTAAAAACTTTAATCATGAATCAATTGATTTCACAATCAAATCTTGAATTTGAGTTTGTATACAAAATTCTTGCCCTCGTCTCTAACAAAGTTACCTTTACTATTTTAATTGATGATTTTACCGAATTGGATTCAGTCACAAAAGAGAATATTATAAAACTAGTTCCTTTTCTGATCTCTAAGAATATTCAAATTTTGGTTGCAATAGACTCTGATAACATTTTATCAAAGCCATTATTTAGTAATTCTATACTTTTTGAGCTAAAAGCTTTAACTATTGATGAAACAACTCAATTTGTAAATTCCAACCTTTCTTCGTTTTTGCCAATCAGAGAAATTCTTAGAATAGTAAGTGTTTATTCTGATTTAAGGATTGGTAGTATAGTCCAATTGATTTCTAGAGTTTTGAATAGCGAATTCTTAAAGTTTGAACCGTTAATTAAAACAATTTACTTGGAAACGGATTCTGCAGAAAAAAAATTATTAGTTAGCAAAGAGACGGAACTTGAGCAAATTTTTCACCAACTGAATCAACAAGCAATTAACATTTTGGAATTATTAGCCTTAATTAATAGGCCATTAAACTCTTTACAGATCTCGGATTTTCTAAAAGTAAATCACCCAGACTTAATTGATAATCTAAATTTATTAACCCGTAAAGATGTTCTTGCTTATAATCATTATGATGGTTGTTACCGAATATCTTCAGAGAGTGTAAGATTAATAACTAAGAACAAGATTGATTCACAAGAAATGTTTCATTCTAGAATTGCCGACTGGATGGTTAAAAATAACAATAATTTTGATTACTATGAGATCGCAGTCCAATTTGAAAAAGCAAGGATGTATGATCAAAGTTTTTACTATTACTATCAGGAAGTTATAAGAGCAATAAGTAAATCTGCATATGGTTTTGCAATAGAAATTCTCGAACATTTGTCATCAATTCCATTGGAAGTAAACAAACAGATACAAATTAAATATGAGCTTAGTAAAACCTATTTGCGTATTGGAAAAACTAAAGAAAGTAATTCTGTTTTAGAAAGTTTATTGTTACTACCTATTAATACAAATCTCAGGATAGATCTTTTAATTCAAAAAGGTGAAACTGAAATAGCTTTAGGATTATACCAAGAAGCAATTAATATCTTGGAGCCGCTTTTAAATTCTAAGCTGACATCAGAAAAGAACAATAAAATTCAAGTCGCACTATCGGATGCATATCTCTATTTGAATAACTATTCAAAAGTTTTTCAGATTTGTAATTCTCTCTTAAAAAATCAAGAACTGGGGTTAGAAGAAAATGGAAAGGTTTATAATTTATTAGCTTTGGCATTTATTTATCATGATCATAATTATCCTGAAGCAATTATAAATTTTAAGTTGGCAATAGCACTTTTTGAAAAAGCAAAAAAAATAGATCGAGTAGCCGGAATGAAGATCAATTTAGGCAGCATCTATGCTATGATATTGGATTACGAAAATGCAAAAATTGTTTGGAACGAGGCCTTATTACTAAATGAGTCGGTTGGAAATCTTGAACAAGAGGCCAAGCTGTTACTTAATTATGGTGTTCTCTCATATGACTTATGTGAGTACGAGACTGCAAAAAATCAGTACAGTAAAGCTAAAATTATTTTTGAAAGTATTGGCGATGTAAATAGTCTTGGTTTAACCCTTCTTAATTTAGGAGAAGTAAATAATGCTCTCGGGCTTTTTTCAGAAGCATTTGATTGTTTTATAAAATCGGAAAATATATTTAGTGAAATTAAGAGCTTCGGAGAATTAGCGGAACTCCTCTTAGTCTCTGCCAAATTCTTTTTTTCAGTAGGTGATAAAACAGCATTAAATTCTGCATTCAAGAGATACTCAGAATTAATAAATCAAGATTTGATACCAGCCACATTTCAAAGGAATGCGAAAATTATTAAGGGATTAATTCTAACAATAGACAATAAACTTGAAGAGGCGAACACTATTCTAAAAGAGATTGTATTGGAATATACGGATCTAAAAGAGCGTGAAGAACAATCTAACTATTATTTTCTCTTATTTGCCCTCATTGATAATTGTATCACGCTAGGTCAGATGCAAGAAGCAAAAAACTATCTTGATAAATGCGTAATCTTGAAAAGCGTTCCTCAAAGTCAGATACTAAAAGCGGAAAAAGAATTTTATTTAGGGCTAATCACATTCAAACTGAAAGATGGAGATCCCATACAATATTTTTCAAATTGCATTTCTCTTTTAGAGGATTTCCCGTTGAATTTGTTAAGTGCAAAATCATTTTACATAAGTGCTGAATATTATCATTATCGTGGAAACGCTTACAAATCAACCAGACTTCTGGAAATATCAAGAGCAATTGTAGAACATTTGGCACATAATTTTGATAACGAAGAAAAACAAAATTGTTTTCTGTCTCTAAAGTTTATGGAAGAATTATTTTCAAACAAAATAATTTGATTTGAAATATTAATTCTAATACAAAAAATTTTTAGTAATCATTGAGGCATTTGAATGAAACTTTCAGAATTCTTAAGGGATCTGGAACCCTCGGGTAGTGAAAATCATAACTCATCAAATCTGCAAGTTATTCTTAAAATTTTAAGAAAAATAAATAGTTCACTAGTTCTTGAAGAGGTTTTGGAGCTCGTTTTAAAAAATGCAATAAGTTTAACATCGTGTGAACGCGGATTTATAGTTCTAAAAAATGATAAGGGTGAACTAGAAAATGTGTTGTCTCTTGATTCCAATGGCAATAGACTTTCAAAAGATTTATTTAATATTTCGAGGAGTGTCGTAAACGATGTATTTATAACTGGACAAGCACGATTTATAGAGTCAGCACTCAATAACCTTTCAAAGACTAGCGAAAGTATAGTTAACCTTGAATTGCAAACAATTATGTGCGCTGCGCTTCTTACAGAAGGAGAAAATATTGGTGTAATTTATGTGGACAGTAAAAGTCTCAATAAAATTGAATCGAAAGGGATTACTGAAACTTTTGAGATACTCGCCTCTCAAGCCGGGATTGCAATTAATAATGCTTTAATGCATGGCCGTCAATTCAAAGCTAATGAAGAGCTAAAGAAAGCCTATAATGAATTGGAAATAGCCAAACGTGAAGCAGAAAAACTTGAAGTACTGAAGAACCACTTTCTCACACAGATGTCTCATGAAATTAGAACACCTTTTAATATTATGCAGAGCGGTTTATACTTATTAAAATCACAAATATCTTCAGTTCAAAATCCAGAAGTAAAAGAATTATTTTCCATGTTTGAAGACGGCAGCAACCGTATAATCAGAACGGTTGACAAAATAATGGAAATGGCAAAGATCAGATCTGGTAATTACGAATTACTTACTGAAACAATTCAATTAGAAGAAGAAATACTTCAGAATATTATTTCAAAATATGAAGATAAGGCTAAAGCAAAAGGTATTTATTTGATGTACCAAAGAACTACTGATAATAATTCCGTTAAGTGTGATAGGTTTATGATCTACCAGATATTTCAGGAAATAATTGATAATGCAATTAAGTTTACTGAGCGTGGTGCTGTAAGAATAAAACAATATAAAGATTCTAAAGATAGACTTTGCGTTAGTATTCAAGATACTGGAATTGGAATTGATCCTGAATATTTAGAAAATCTCTTTCAACAATTTTCACAGGAAGATAGCGGTCCCACAAGAAGATATGAGGGAAGTGGTTTAGCCTTGGCTCTTGTAAAGAAGTATTCAGAGCTGAATAATCTTTCCATAAAGGTAATTAGTGAAAAAAATCATGGTAGTACTTTTACAGTTATTTTTAAGTAAGTTACTCGCTGTTGAGAAAACTATGAGAAGTTAGTTAGTGGTGAAACTAATCTGATTTGTACCGATGTTACGAAGTTTATTAGCATAATTGTAAACGGTGTAGAATATTAGAGTAATAATTAATGTTGGGAATAAGATTATCCACCATGCTTCATTCAGATTTAGGAACCCTTGTTGGATCATTCCTCCAAGAGAAGAATGAGAATAATTACCGGTGATTCCTAAAAAGCTCAGAGATGATTCAGCAATAATGATATATGCAAATTGAAAAATTAGGTTAGTTAATACTGAGGGTAATAATAAAGGCAGAAACTCTTTTACTAATTGATTGGATAGTGTCATCCCGATCATTTGAGAAGTAACAATATGATCTCGCGTTTTTAGTTTTAGCACTTCACTTCTAACAATTTTGAATAAACTCATCCATCCCGCTACTCCTAATACAATAATCACAGTTAAAAGAGAATCACCCAGAAAAGCAACACAAAGTATTACTAGGAATATAAATGGGACTGCTAAAAACATTTCTGCAATACGATTTAAAAGTATATCTACATATTTCCCGAAGTATCCGGAGATAAAACCAAGAGTAATTCCGATAAATCCTGTTATAAAAATTGCTATAACTCCGATTAACAAGGAATATCGAGTTGCATAAATGATCCTTGATAAAATATCCCGCCCATATTCATCAGTTCCCAATAGAAATATTACACTTGTTGATACACTTCCAATAGAGCTCTGATTACTAATTGGAGTCTCTAATAAATAATAATCTGGCGTTACATTTTCTCTGAATAAAGTTTCTTCAACTTTTTGATATTGAGATTTTGAGGATTCGGTAGAACGTTCATCAATTATTTTTACGAGATATCTACCGGAAAGAGGGGCTAATCTTTTTGCAGTTGGTAAATTGAATTGCAAATTATCACTATAAGGCGCTAAAATTGGAGCGAAAAGAAATATAAACATGAGTATGTTGCTTGTAAATAAAGTTAGCGAGCATTTTTTTCTTAACCAATCTATTTTTTTTCGGAAACTGATTACGAAAATTATTCCCCCTAAAAAGATAGCAAAAGAAGATAGTTGATCTACAACATTAGTTGAGAATATATTAGCGATATTATCCAGATGACTAATTAATAATTGAAATATCACAAAAATAAGTTCAATGGTCGAGACTAATTCATTAAACCGAAGCAATAATACAATAAAATAAAGAATCAATACAGCATGCCATATTTGAATTTTCTTTATCATAAGTTTTTAAAATTCTCTCTCAATTGTACATCATGTTTTAATTTGTAAAGATCAGCTAAAAAATTTGCTGCTAATACAAATACTCCGGAGAAAAATACACATCCAATAATCAAAGGATAATCTCGTGTAAGAATAGCAGAAACAGTGAGGCGGCCCAGACCAGGCAAACCAAACAATGTTTCCGTAATTACAGCTCCGCCTAAAAGAATTCCAAGCTCAGTACCCAAAATTGAAATAAGAGGACTTATTGAATTTGGAATAACATGTTTTTTGAAAACAATATTTTTATCAAAGCCATTTGCAATCATAAACCGTATAAATGATTTTCTCTCAGTTGCTTCAATATTCCCGTGCAGATAATTATAAAAAATTATTATCCCGGGAAGCGATAATGTTATTAGAGGTAGAGTAAGATGCTTTACTAAATCAAACAATTTTTGAAAAAAATTTAATTCATCATAATTAGTTGAATGAACATCTGAAAGGGGAAATAATCCTAGTTGAATAGAAAATATATATATCAGTACTAAACCAATTGTCATGGTTGGTAAGGAATACAGAAAAAGTGAAATCTTGTTCAGTGATTTTTCCAACCAATTTCCTTTGTGTTTATGTACGTAAAAGATAACCCACATTGAAATTGCTACTTGGATTATAAAGCTGACTAAGGAAAATGAAATCGTAAATGGCGCAGTTTCCATGATCATTGAACTTACCGGTACCCGATAATTATATGATATCCCAAAATCACCACGGAAAAGATTGTAAATGAATAGGTAGTACTGTTCGACTACGGGTTTATCAAGTCCATAACTGTTTTTTACGTAGTCATACAAATGTGAATTTAATTGCGGCGATAAATATTTAAGTGCCGGATCTCCAGGGGATAAACGCAGCAGAATAAATATCATACTTATCAATAACCAGAATGTAAATACGTAGGAAAAAAAAATAGAAAGTATTTCAATCCATTTCTTCTTCATCCTTAATTTATTTCCCATTCCCAGCATTTTTGAATTGTAGCCAATGGAGTTACTTTTACATTTCGCAAACGAGAATTAATTGCAACTGAGTTATCTATCCAAAACAAGAAAACAACCGGCTGATCTTCCGAAATAATTTTCTGGAATTCCTTGATCAAGTTGTTCCGGACATTATTAGATAATCGTAAGTCCAATGTATTTAAAATCTCATCAACTCTTTTATTTTTGTAGGAAGAGATGTTGCCTGGGGCTAGTTTTGGGTCTGAATGCCAATATGGTTTTAAATTCAATGGAACGGGAATACTCCACCCGGCAAGCCAAGCTTCAAATTGTTTATTAAACATTTTTTCAAAAAATACATTCGGTTCAAGACTTTGTAATTCTACTTTAATTCCCGCAGCTTTTAAATTATTCTGAATTCGAATCGCTGTGTATTCTCTTAATGGATTTCCTGAAGGAAAACTTAGAGTAAATGAAAACGTAATTCCGTTTTTATCTAAGAAGCCATCATTATTAGAATCATTCCAACCTTCTGAATTTAAAATTAATTTAGCTTCGTTCAAATTAAACGGAAGAGGAATTACATCTTTATTCAGAACCGATGAAAAAATTGGAGCAACGGGATTTGACATCAAAGAACCTTTGTTTCGTAAATGTTCTTGAACAATGGATTCTCTGTTAATGGCTAAAGATATAGCTTTTCTAATCTTAGGTGAATCAAACAATCTCGTCTTTGCAGAACTATTCGATTCAGCGCCATATGCACGAAGACCCAAATAGTCGTACTCCCTACCCGTCCTTTGTTTAAGAATGAATCTACCCAGAGAAGCTAGGTTTTCAACGTCTTCGGGTTTAATGAATTCCGTTAGATCAATGTCATTGTTTTTTAATTGATAAAGTCGGGATGTATAATCAGGAACTATCTTAAAGACTAACTCTTTAATCTGAGTTGGAGAACTATAAATTGAATTTGAAGTTGCAATTAGCTTCACATATTGGTTTTTCTTCCACTCCTTAATTTTATAAGGTCCTGTTCCGCTAGTTATTGATATTGTGTCTGATGAAGCTAGATTATTACGATGTACTTTTTCAAAAAGATATTTTGGTAAAATGGGATAATCAAAATCATAATATGAAGTATTTCTGTTTGGTAGAAAATTTATCCTGAATTTGTGTGAGTTAATTATCTCAAATGTTTTCTTCAGATCAATACTTAAATCCTTATTGAGATAAAAATTGTAAAAGGTTCCATAAAACCTGCTTTGTACAGATTTATCTGAATACAAATCAAAACTGAAAATCACATCATCTACAGTTAAATCTTTTCCATTTTCCCATTTCACATCATTACGAAGACTAATTAAAACGGAACTAGAATCGTTCTCCCACTCAATAGAACTTGCTAAAACTGGAAACGAAGTTGGTTCACCTTTTCCATAGTCCCAATCATGACCAACTAATCCAAGAAAAAGTAATTCGGAAATATTTGCTTCAACTTCACTCATTGTGTATAGCGGGTTTAAGGTTTGTATTTCATTCTCCAGTCCTATTACAACTAGATTAGATTTATCTTCTTTATTACAAGAAAGGCAAATAACAAGGATCAAACATATACTTAGTAATTTATTTAAGATAACTTTCATAAATTCCACTTAAGAAATTATTAATTATCGTTTAGTAAGAATCGCTGATTCTTAGACGCATTTTAATATAACGATATCAAGTTAAAATAGACAGTCAGTTAAATGAGTGAAAATCAAATTGTTATTAGCGTAAATATAAATTCTATTAAAAGAAACGGCATAGATCGTAATGTGTTTCTATTAAAAAAAATATTTTTTGAACTAAAGGAAAAAGAAATCCTTGCAATAGTTGGGCCTAATGGCATAGGCAAAACTACCCTCCTTTATTCCTTTCTTAATCTTCTTGATTGCAATTATACAATTGATGGAAGTATATCTTTGATGGGAATGGATCTGATGAGTTCTTCTGAAAAAGTGTTAACTAGTCTTAGGAAAAATGTTGCCAAGTATATTTTCCAAGATGCGGCAAATTGTTTCGATCCTTTGAGAAAACTAGCTTATTATTTCGATTCCACTGTTGATAAGAATGAACTAGATTCTTACTTGAGTTACTTCCTACTACCAACGAGTGATAACATTTTAAGCAAATATCCTGGTGAACTCAGCATCGGGATGGCACAACGTCTGGCCCTCATTTGGGGACTGCTATCGAAACCACAATTACTATTGTTGGATGAACCATCCTCTGCTCTTGATGCACCAATTATCAATTTATTAAGCCACAAGTTAAAAGAGTGGAGTAAGGAAAATAATTCCTCAGTTATACTTGTAACACAAAACATTGATTTTGCAATTCATACTGCAACGTATATAAGTGTTCTAACAAAAGATGGTTTAATTCATAAAGACAAAAATGATATTTCATATTTGCAGAAATATCTTCGTAACTCTTCAAATGTGAGTAAACCATGAAACCATTTATCGAATTAAACTCTGTTACATATTATCATTCCAATTCGATAGGGTTTATGTCTTCAACAAATAGAATTCTGAACAAAGTTTCTCTCAATATTTATAAAGGAGAAATACTTTGTATTGTTGGAGAAAGCGGTTGTGGTAAAACTACTCTCGTCAAGATTTTAAGTGGTCTTTTAAAAGTAAATACAGGAGTTGTCAAATACTCAGATGATCTGGCAAGTTCAAAAAAATCAATCCAAATATTATTTCAAAATTCTGATGAACTTTTAAACCCTTATAGAAAAGTTGCTGATGTTCTATACGATGTTAAAGCAAATGAAAAATCATTAGAAAAAATTTTGAGTGATCTAAATATTAGTGAAAGTCTTTTGGAAAGTTCATGCGGTTCAATCAGTGGTGGAGAACGTCAAAGGATCGCCTTAGCCAGAGTTATGCTTACTCAACCCCAAGTTTTAATTTTAGACGAACCATTCTCAGCACAAGACATTGATTCAAAAGAAAATTTTAAATCATTACTTACATATCTCAGAAAAAACCAAAAAATCACTCTCATTATTGTTACACATGATGTTTCACTAATAGAGAATTTCACCGATCGAATAGTTGTTTTATTTGGTGGAGAAATAATGGAAATATCGGATGCGAAGAAATTTTTTAATTTCCCGAAACATCCTTATTCAAAGTTCCTTCTTAGTTCAACCAAATATAAACTTCCAATAGAATTTACTAATTCGCAATTTGAGGATACAAAATCAGCCTGTCCTTATTATTCTCGGTGTAATAAAAGAGATGAAAAATGTATTGACGATATAATGATTCACAGTGAAGAGAATAGCTACATTTTTTGCAATAATCCGTACTTAGAAATATCAACTGAGGGTAAATAAAATTTTAATTTGCTAGGCCAGCAAGATAGGATTCGATTTCCGTACTTAAAGTTTTGGAATTGTTTTTATTATAGTATTTGTATGCATTTAATAAATGATTGTGTGCTTGAGATTTATCACCTTTATCTTTATAAAGCATTCCAAGTTCATAATTTGTTTCTGCCATGTTCAAATCTTGATTTAGATCTTTATTAAGCCTTAAACTCGTTAAAAGATAATGCTCAGCAGCTGAATAGTTTTCTTTTCTTTTAGAAATAACTCCGAGTATTTTATGTATTTCTGCAATTGAAAGTTTATCGTTTAATTGATAACTCAGTGTCATAGCATCATGTGCAAACTTGAATGATTCTTCAATCTTATTTTGTTCTAAATAAATTTCAGCTTGATTGATAAACGAGAGATTCAAAATTGGTTTATAACCAAAGTCCTTTGCAATTTTAATACATTCATTATAAATAGCTAACGCCCTTGGATAATCTTTTAATTGCTTGTGAATCATGCCGATGTTCTGTAGAACTTCTGCCTTACGGCGTGAATCTCCTAGGTTTTCGAATTTATGAAGTGCTTTTTCATAATAATTTAATGATTTTTGGAAATTTCCTTCGACATAAGAAATAATTCCCAAATGTACTTCTATCATTGCCATCATCATGGGATCTTTATCTTGATCAAGATAATTTAAGCAATTATCTAGACGTACTTTTCCAGCTTTAAGATCACCTTTTTCAACATACATGGAACCCATTAAGAATTCACATTTTGCTAATCCATTTTTGTAATTATTGCTTTCATAAATATCTCTTCCCAGTTTTATAGAATTAACAGCATCCTTCCAAATCGCTTGACGCATATAAAATTCCGCAATAAGCAATAATCCTTGTGCTTTATACAATTCATATTTGTCTGTAGAATTGCAATAATTAATTACGTTTGTCGCTAGTTCGAAAGAAAGATTGTTTTCACCTTGGGTAAGAATCAGTTTGCTAAATTCGAGTAAGAGCTCGATATACTTTTCTTCAGAGAGTTCTTTTGATGCAAAAGTCACTAAAGTGTCTGTTAAGAATCGAATTCTTTCAGATACGAGATTATCGTTGAATATCTTGGTAAATAGTTCTGTTGAGGAATCTACATGTGTTGAAGAATTTGGATAGAATGTTTCAGTCATAGTACGTAAATAACTTTCACATTGTTCATGAGAAAGATACCCAGATATAAGCGCATTGAGATCTTTTACAAATTTATTTTGTTCAAACATAAAATCCTTTTCAACAATTGGAGATATTTAAACTTTGTTCAATAAGCTTGTTTCTAAAAAGGAATAACACAAACAGAGACCTTATTATGTATAAGTTATCTAACAAATCCAAAACGTGAGAAGTGATCAATATGAGCTCCATGAACCTCTAGTTTACCTTCTTTAACATCTATTTCGATTCCATCATTTGGTACTATGATATATACTCCATCAGAGCTTAAGTAGGCAAATTGAATTTTAGAAATGTCAACACCATCAAGATTTAAACCATCATACTTTAAATCGAGCAACAAGGATTTATCAAAGTGTGAACCACTTGGACCAAAAGTTACAGAAGTTGAACCTTTATCGGCCGACATAGATAAAATTTTAGAGCCTTTAAATGCACCTCTAGGAATATCTAACGTACCGTGTACTTCAACAACACCGCTTTTAGAAATACCAAACTTTCCCTCAACTTCGAGTTCTCCACCCTTGTTACCATAAATCAAAGCTGCATCAGTTAAATCGCTTGTGATGTTATTACCAGTTTGTTTCATTACTGGTAACTGAATAAAGCCAGTTTCAATCACTAACGGCTGAGACTTTTCGACCTTAGAATTAGTTTGGTTTGGGTCAACAAGCAAATTCTCATCACTACTACAGCCCGATAATATTAATCCGGCAATAACTAAAAGGAAAAAATATTTTTTCATTTATAACTCCTACGATAATTTCTGTCAATGCACTACTACTAGTCACCAATTCACTTTAAATTAATAATAGGTAATCTTATCTTAATAATCAATCGGATAAAGTAAACTAATTTTTCTTTATGAAAAAAAGTATAAGGGAGACCAGCCGATAGTCTCCCTTAAGAACTGTTTCCAGCTTTCATCCTCCTTTTTTTCATTAATTAAAAACTAATCTAAAACCTTGCAGATTGCTTGTTTACTCTTTTTTGACCTACTTAAAATGAAACAAATTAAAAAAAATATAACTCCAACTGAGAGAAATATTCCTAATGAAGTATAGACTACATCAGCTAATGTCATATTTATTCCAAAAATATAATAAGATAATATTGTTTTATATGAATAACAGATCTAAAGTATTTATGTATAATCAGACATACTTATATTCCAATATAATTATTTGAAATGAATTGTCAAATACTTTTTTCCCTTTCAATTAATTTTTTGATTAATTAAACCTTAAACACGCAATCGTTATTCATTCAGATTTTCTCTTGTTAGTAAATATTAGGCACGGGATTTCGAAAATTTACCAAATAGACATTTTATTGAATAGATGTAAATTCATTTATTCTGTTATATTGTAAAATATAAAACGTTATGTTTCATTTTTTTTCTATTCGAACTTTATCTAAATATAATAACAAAAATAGCTTAAAGCGGAATATCCATATGTTCGATTCAGTACAAAAAGCATTTTCACTTCAGTCAGAAATATTTGATGAATATGAAAAAGGAAATGAAATTCTAAGATGGATGCGTTCCGTTACACATAAACATGTTCTCCGCCATTTAAGAAAAAACGATAAAATATTAGAACTTAATTCCGGTACAGGTATTGATGCTGTATTTCTAGCAAAGAACAGTTTTAGGATTCACTGTACAGACATTTCGGAAGGTATGTTAAATAAACTAAATAAAAAGATTACCGAACTGAAATTGCACGAATTAATTACTTCTCAACAACTTTCTTTTATTGACCTTGATAAACTTTACGGACATCCTTTTGATTATATATTTTCAAATTTTGGCGGACTTAATTGCACAGAAAATCTTTCTGACGTTTTCAAACATTTTAATAAAATATTAAACCCCGGCGGCAAAGTAACATTAGTTATTATCCCCCCAATTTGTCCATGGGAGATTGCATCATTTATAAAAGGAAATTTTTCAACTGCATTTAGAAGATTAAGAAAAAATGGAGTTACAGCAAACATTGAAGGTGTAAAATTCACAATATATTATCATAGCGTTGCTAGAATAGAAAAAGCGTTTGGACCTAATTTTAGAATAATAGAAATTCAAGGTTTGGCATCAATTAGTCCCCCACCATATATGATAAATTTTCCGAAACGATTTCCACGATTATATAAAACACTAACTCGAATTGACGAAAAATTATCTCACACATTTCCGTTCAATCGTTGGGCGGATCATTTTATAATAACTGTTGAATTTAATCCCAACCGATCACAAATTTGATTTGACTTTTGAGATGACGTTTTACCTACTTTTGGTATTCTATCGAATATAAATAATTGACCTCCATCCAATTCTTTATCTCTGAAACAAGTTTGAATCTATAATTATTGTTTTTAGCAATCATC
Organism: Melioribacter sp.; assembly: GCA_023250955.1. Classification (GTDB taxonomy): domain Bacteria; phylum Bacteroidota; class Ignavibacteria; order Ignavibacteriales; family Melioribacteraceae; genus Fen-1258. Next base: position 52,499 of record JAHEZQ010000008.1, read on the forward strand.
TGTATTTCATCAATTTGACAATCTTCCGATAGGGTCATCAATATTATGATTTTCTTATTCTGGAATTTTTCCAGTTGTAAAAAGAGCTTTTTGTAATATTGTAAATCTCTTCCACAATACCATGCGTAATCATTCTCATCAATTGGATCTTTTGCAAAGTATGGGGGATTAATTATTATAAAATCAAAATCGCAATCCGATATATTATCAAACAGATCGGATTTAATAATTTTAATTGAAGCATTATTCATTTCAATGTTCAAATATAGATTCTTAATAACTTTTTCACTTATATCGGATGCGGTTACAAAAGCACCTTTTTTCTGGCAATAAATTGATATGAGACCTGAGCCAGCACCAAGTTCCAGTACTTTTTTTTCAAAAAAATCATATCTAGTCAAATAGTTCAAAAATATTTTTGTGCTAAAGAAGAGACCAGGGTGAAAAACTCCAGGAAGAATTACTACTTTAATTTTTTTATAAGAATATGTTCGTTCTTTTCTCAAATACCGGCTTATGATAAAAATTAATACCGGTGAAATTATTCTTTTGACTTTTCTTCTAATCAGTGCAATCATTCTAGATAAAATCCTTCTATCTCGGGTTGACGATACCTTAGCCAATATTTCTGTAGGAATTTTATTTCATAAGGTATAGCATAAATTTTAGTTTTATATCTGGTCAATGAAACTAGTTTTATTATTTCTCTTTGAAGTTTAGACAATTTAATATCAGAAACTGTGGGGTAATATCCATTCAGTACTGTCTCAAAATTTTTAATCTTATTGACCATGCTTTTGTTGAGCCAAGGCGTTAGAGGATTCTTCCTTAAATCAAATTTTTCCCAATGAGGATTAATCCAATCTTCCAACTTTTCCGGAAATTTAAATCCTTTATTTGATGCTTGCTTAAATAGTTCAGAACCTGTTGTGGGTACAGGGCTATATATATAGATAATTATTTCAGTATCTGGATTGATTTCTTTTATTTCTCGAATAAAATTTATGTCCTCATTAATCTGCTTCATAACGGTATTTTCTGAACTCCCCGGAAGTCCTAACACAAAAGAATATTCTGGAATAATATCAAATTGTTTCAAGCGTGCTGCAAACTGTTTAATCTGTCCTTTAGTTTGTGTCCCGCCTTTGTTCATCTGTTTTAATACTTCATCACTTCCGCTTTCAGCTCCAAAGAAAATCATTCTGCAACCGGCTTCTCGCATTAGTTCAAGTGATGAATCCTTAAAATTATTTACTGTATCAATTCTGCCTTCGCCCCACCAGATCATTTTTTCATTCTTTATCAGTTTGGAAAATTCGACTGCTCTTTTTTCTGATACAAAAAAATTATTATCATGAAATTCTATTGCGTTGCCATCGTAAGCATCTTTTAAATATTTAATATCATTATAAATTTTCTGTGCAGATCTCCCTTTCCAACGCGCATTATAGATAGGAACAATTCCGCAAAAAGAACATGAGAACGGACAACCCACACTTGAATGGTATGCAATTGTTTTTGTTCCCAGAAAAGTTTTACCGAGATAATATTTAAGCGGATAAAAATTATTCAACTTATCATATGGAAGAGCCGGGAGATTATCCTGATCATATAACTCGTCCTTAGCATTAATTATTATTTTATCTTTATTAAGGTAAATCAGATTGTTGATGAAATCCGGTTTCTCTTTTTTTTCTAGCACATCCATTAGCTTGGGAAATGCAAAATCACCAGGTCCGTTTATGATGAAATCAACATAACCGGACTGAAGAACTACTTCCGGCTGATTTGAAGGGAAATATCCGCCCCAAATAATTATTACATCCTTAAATTTTCTTTTAATCTCGTAAGAAATCGGAATCGCCTGCTTTAGTTGAGGTCCCGGCATTACAGTAATTCCAAAATATTTGTATTCACCGGTTTGAAATACATCAATTATCTTTTGCAAAGGATTTTTTTCTAGATTTCCATCCACGATTAGGTAATCATACTTCCCTTCTAAAGATGCAGCGATTGATAAGATTGAATTTGGTATTCTTGGTTTTGAGTTTGCGCTTCTGGGGTTGAAAAGTATAATCTTGTTCATCTACAACTTTATTATTTACAATTAACTTAATTCTGTTGAATTATGGATTGATATTGTGCTGTTGATCAACCCGACTCTTTTTTCGAAAAAATAGTAAAATAAAAGCGAAAGCAATTCTCCCATTACACCTGAGATAAGAGCTCCATTGATTTTATAAATCGAGATCAAGAAATAATTCAACGGTATACTTACAATTAATACTGAAATACCGGCAAATAAAATTAATGATTCTTTCTTAATCTTATAGAGAATGTACACTCTAATCGTATAATAAAAAATAGGAATAATATATAAAAATGAAAGCAGGGCCATCTGCCAGCTGATATTTATCCCATAGATTCTTTTGAGTACCAAAGCAAGTGCAAAAGTAATCGGGATTGAAATAATAAACCCAAACAAAGTAAACCTAAATGAAAATTTTGCTAGTGTCCGGCGATTCATTCTGTATATTTCTTTTAGATACGGCTGAATAATAAACCCCGTAGCTGCCTGTATCAATAGTATATAATTAATTAGGATCTGGTAAACTGCCAATTCATTATTGTGAAGCAGTAATGCTACGAAATATAAGTCCAATCTGGATTGAAGCATTCCAATTGTACCAAGGAGAAAAAATATAAATCCAGCTAATAATATTTTTAGATCTATTGAAATAGAGAAATGAAATTGTAATTTTTTTCTAAAGTAAATACTGAAAACTATTAATCTTATTAATTCAATAATGACAAATACAAATAATAATAATTGAACTGTAATACTTTTGTTCGAAAGAATAATTATTGAGATTGAAATTAATGAAAGCATTATTTCCAGTAGTAAAAAAAATTTCATCTTCTTGAAATAAAGAATTAGAACTTCAAATGATCGGTTGAAGAAAATTATTAACTGCCAAAATATGAGCAGGAACTTGATATCGCTGGGAATTTGTAATAACAAAATTATTAGAACAACAATTAATAAAAGTGGTAATCTAGCTTTTAGATTCTCGAACCAATTCTCCGCTAGTTTAGAATTGTCTAAAGAAAATTCTCTCAACAAATATTGTTTATTTCCCCAAATAATAAATTGAGCACCGAGATTAAAAATGATAAGGTATGAAACAAGTTCACCCCAAACAGAAAACGAAGAGAATTTTATTACGAGAAACGATATAAGACTGTTCAAAACAAGTGGTACAATATTCCTTCCGGAGTTGATTAAGACCAAACTTAATCTTTTCTTCCACTTAATATATTTCATGGAATATTTATGCATGAACTTTCTATTTTTATGTATTGTTAATTAAGAATCGAAAACAAATTACTTATTAATGAAACTCAAATCGAAAATATACATAGATAAATTAATTGGGATACCCATTGTTTTCTTGCTCAATCTGATCTTTCGATTTTTCCTACTATTTAAACAAGAAAAAGAACCGGATAATTCAACAATAAAAAGGGTTGTTGTATGTAAGTTCATGGGAATGGGAAGCATTATTCAAAGCACTTCCTTGTTAATGTCTTTGAAAAATAACTTTCCTAATGCACAGATAGTTTTCGTAACCGCACCTAAAAATCGTACGTTACTTCAAAACTTTCCTTTTGTTGATAAAATACTAATAGTTAATGACAAAACTCTTATTAGTCTTTTCACAAGCTCTATAAAAACCGTGTTTGATCTATGGATCAACAAGGCAGATATATTTATTGATTTAGAAATTTATTCTTACTTCAGCACATTATTTACAATTTTCTGTTTTCCTAAATACAAAATCGGGTTCTACAGAAAAGAATCTCGAATTCAGCTTGGTGTTTATTCTAAGATGATTTACTTTAATACAAAAGCGCCGGTGAATAATATTTATCTTCAAGCAGCAATTCTTCTTCAATGCAATTCAATTGTAATAAAGCTTTATAACTACCAACATCTTTTTGAAATTAATTCTGTTTTCTTAAACAACAAACTTGAGAAATTAAATGATCCTTCAAAAGAATATATTGTAATTAATCCCAATGCTTCTGACCTTAGAATTGAAAGACGCTGGGATAGCACAAACTTTACTGAACTTATAAAAAGAATAATCGAAAATTATCCCGATAAGTTAATCGTTCTTATTGGCTCCTCGGAAGAAGTTGAGTATGTTGAAAATATTTTTCAAGCTATTGGAAAAAAATATCATGCTAAAGTAATTAATACAGCTGGAATGTTATCTCTTGCGGAACTTATCAATTTGATTCGCCATAGCTCTTTAATGATAACAAATGATACCGGTCCAATGCACATTGCTTTCTCACTTAACAAGAAGACGATCGCACTGTTTGGTCCATGCTCTCCTTCGGATTATAATAATCAACAAAATGTATTTTTTATTTATAAGAATATTTATTGCAGTCCATGTGTCCATAATTTTTCTATATCTCCATGTAAAGGCGATAACCAATGTATGAAGCTGATAAAAACCGATGAGGTTATGGCCGCAGTAAAAAATATTTTCGATAATAAATTATTATCAACTAATGCTAATTCTGAAATTCAGTATACTTTTACTGAAAAAAATTTTCCATTTGGTATTGTTAAACGGCGGCTTTAACTTCATTTTGTTTACCACCTTTCGGCAACAGATACCACACAGTTGTAAAGAAAAACAGAACCATCAGCCACAATCTATAATAGAAGAAAAACAAACCGGATGAATCAATATTTATTTTATTCATAACAAATGGAATAAATCCTGTTACGACATAGAGTGTTAAGAAAATTAAACTATAATTTTGTTTCATTTCATTGAACGAATTATCAATTAATAACAGCACCGGCAATGATAAGAGCAAAAGATGATAACTTGCTGAAGCAGGTGATAAAACGAAAACTATAATGCAAGAAAGTGAAATTCCTTTAGATATAAAGTCTTTATCATTTCTAATTTTGATCATAGTACAAGTAGTTATTGTTATGAAAAACAAATAGATGAATATTTTAGCAACCGTGAACAATAATGGACTACTTACTAACGGAGTTGGGTTTTCTATAGAATTATAAATAAATAGATTATTCAAAAACGAATTCCAAGATTGAAATTGAACGGCATATTTAGACTGATTGGAAAGCTCTCCATTCAAATGAGAAATGAAGACCTTGTTAATAAATTCGAAATAAACATTCATTCCAAAAAAGAATAAAGCAATTAGATTAATCGAAAAGATCGTTAACAATAAAACCACAGCAGTTTTGTTTTTCTTTTTCATCAGCAAGGTTGGAATAAATATCAATGGAAAATATTTTATAGCTGCACCAATTCCCAAAAATGTTCCGCTCATCATTTCTTTTTCTGATTTTACATAGTAATAGCCAAGCGTTATTAGTAACAGCAGAATCAAATAGAATTGTCCAAGCAGCAAATTATTTATAAGAGCCGCACCTGAAAGAAGAATAAAATTCAAAGAGATGATAAAGCTGAAGTTTGAAATCTTTTTGAATAATAGTGCAGTTATAATTAATACAAATATGTTTATAAGAAGATAAATCCTTTTGGCAGTCAGAGGATTCAAGAGTGCTTCAGGAATTATCACAAAAACTGTTGGGGGAGGGAAAGGAGAAAACTTACCAATCTCATCTATTCCATATTCGTTAATCCTCTGCTGGAACCATTTATCATCATATATTTTTGATAAATCTTTCCCTTCAAGCAATAACTTTGATGAAGTATAATAGTTAGGAAAATCAGAATTTAAATTTGACCAGGCGGGAATAACTCCGTAACGAAGATGAAATAGACAAAGAACAATTAATAGAATAATGGAGAAGTATTTTGGCGGCTTAAAAAATAAATTTATTAAAAAATATTTAGTCAACTTGACCTTCGATTTTCCTTAAAATAAAATAATCAAAGATTATTTGCGGTAAGTAATAAAAGTATGATAAGGCAATTTTGAAAGAGGATGTATTGAGCTTTAATGGATTTCTCAATAATGATTTTATGCTTGCTAGAGCTTTTTTACTTCTATAAATTCTATGAATAAAATGATGAAGCCTTTTATAATATTCCGGACGGAAAGTATTTCTGAACATCATTGCAAGGTCATCCGAATCGTTCCAGTTCGTTTTTGTTTTAAGATCATTTTTTACCATTTCATAAAATTTTGTTCCTGGTAATGGATATGAAACAGAAATACCGATATCATCTGGTAAAAGTTCTTTTATCATTTCAATCGTTCTTCTAATATCTTCTTTGGTTTCGCCTAAGTAGCCTAGTTGAATAAAGAAAGCAACTTTAATCTTTTTCTCTTTAAGCAATTTTGCCGCTTTATATATTTGCTCTACTGTTGTTCCCTTTTCCATTGCATCAAGAATTTTTTGCGATCCCGATTCTGCCCCAACCCAAACTGTTTCAACTCCCGATTGATAAAGTGAATCAATATTATTTTCGTTGAGCAACAGATCCACACGAGATTGAATCTTGTACTTAAATTTTAATTTTCTCTCTTGGACTAAATTATTAAACTCATTTATCCAGCCAGGCTTTAATCCGAATATGTCATCGCAAAACCAAAAATGATCCGGTTTGAATTCTTTTAATAGGTATTCAATCTCACCAATAACATTCTGAGGCGAACGGGAATTATATCTATTTCCATAAATCGGTTTAGCACACCAATTACATCTGAATGGGCATCCTCTCGTAGTTGTTATATTTAATGAAAAATAACCGTGTCTATCAATCCATATCTTTCTATATTTTTCTATATCAATTAAATCCCAGGCCGGAAAAGGCAGTTGATCAAGATTTGTTAGAAGTTCCCTTTTGGGAGTGCTGATTGTTTTTTCAGAGGAGCGGAAAGCAATTCCTTTTATCTCTGTTAATTTTTTGTTTCCTTCTTCCAAAACTCTTATTAGTTCCTTCAATGTTGCTTCACCCTCACCAACTACAATAAAGTCCGCCCCTTCCTTTAAATATTTTTCATAATGATCCGAGGAATCAGAGCTGGAAACTATTACTTTGCATCCATATTCTTTTCCGATTTTTGATAATTGAAAAGCAGCTTCGCGCATTTTGTTTAAGCACATCTTCGTTAAATAATTAAAACCATCATCATAAATAATTAAATAATTAGGTTTAATATTTTTTAATAAAGGAATAATATCATTAACGGATTCGGCAAGATTTGTATCAAACAATGAAACATCATAACCAGCAACTTTCATATATGAAGCGGCATAGAGTGTTCCGAGAGGTGGATAAGGTTGTTTTGTCTCCCACTGCTTTGGGTCAAATTTATAAAAGTATGAATGTGTAAATAAGAGTTTCGTCATCTTGCTAATTCAATCTTTCGTTTAGGTGATAACTATTTTGTTCCTTTCGATAGAATATCTTTTCCACTGATTATGGAATTCATTAATAATTTTTACACGGTAATCATTTGTATGAAGTTTTATTATATGTTCATCTAATACAACAGAACCCTCTTCAGACAATACTAAGTATTTTTTGTAGCGGAACTTGTACAATAAATTAATCAATATATTGAAAGGTCGGAATAACGAATAAAGAAAAGAGCTCTGCAAACGCTTTGTATCAGGAATTATAAAATTCGGATAATGTTTTTTTACCCAATCGTTACTTCTTAAAAAGTATCTTAAATAATCTGCATTCTTAAATGGCTTCAAAGCTATTATCTGATGAGCAGTAAAAAGATCACGCTGTAATTGAATTTGAATCGCTTTTTCATCAACCAAATAATTTATACAAAGGATTTTTCGTGATCTATATATGAGTGATATTATGTGGATGATTAAATATACTACATAGACAGTGAACGGTTTTGTTATTATAAAAAGATCAATGTCTTCATGATTTTCAAGCCCATAATTTGCGGTTCCTCCGCTGAATGCAATTGCTGAGATAAAAGGAACTCTATTTAACACATTCAATAATTTTTGAGTTAACCTACTGTCAATTGTTTTACTCTTACGGACATATATCGTTTCAAGCTCTCTGTTTAGGTAAATCGTGTCTTTTGAGATAATTATTTTTTTCTTATCTAATAAAGATTTTAACGCTTTATCTAATTCCTCTTTTGATACTTTTTGTTCAAGAAGGAAATAATGCAATACTTCTAAATTTATTCCACTGTTAAATAACTTATAATATAGAAGCGTTTTCTCTATTGCTTCTTCAATATCATTTTTAGAAATATCGGACAAATCAACTATCCTTAATTCTTCTTTCTATTATTGTTAATAATTTATTTAACTGGTTTTGCATTAATTCAGATGAGTATTTGATTTTGTTACTGATTAATTGTTTATCAAGTTTTTGCATCAAATTATCAAAACCATTTTTAATGTTTTTAGAATCATTTGGATCGAAGAAAATTGAATATGCGTTTGAAATTTCCTCAGTTCCTGAACCGGTACTGCATAAAACCGGTAATCCATAATGCATTGCTTCAAGTACTGGAAATCCAAATCCTTCTACAAAACTAGCATGAACAAATGCCGAAGCGCCGATATATAGCTTATGAAGTTCATCTTCTGGAACATATCCAAGAAATTCTATATCTGGATGATCGGAATAATTCAATAATAAATTTTGAATTTCTTTAGAATGAGTCCAAACTTCTCCGGCAAGTTTCAGCTTGAAATCTAATCCGTTTTCTTTATTCCATTCAATAAAATTTTTAATTAAAAAAGATAAATTCTTACGCGACTCAATATGTCCAACATATAAAAAGTAACGTCTTTTAATTTCGTCTTTATCAATAAATTGATGATTGTTTTCTCGAACAGAATTTGAATACGCTTGTAGAAGATAAATTTCGTTTTCTGCAACTCCAAGATATTTATTTATGCATTTTTGGGAATATTCACTAATAGTAACAACCAATGGATTTTTTTGCAAAGTTTGCTTTAACTGATTTTTGTAAAACAACACGAATGCTTTGGAGTAAAACTGTGGATGGGAGATAAAAGATAAATCATGAATAATAATGGCAGATTGATTATTAAAATTATTTGGCATTAGATAATTTGGGAATATTCCGCAATCCACTTTTTCTCTTTTCATCTCCGATGCAAGAAAATACTTTCTATAAAGATTTCTATAAATGCCACCTCTTTTAATAATTGGTAATGAATTTAAAAAATCACTATTGATAAAATAATTTTGGGGACTTGGCGAAAAAGTTTTTATAGTATGATCCGTCCTGCGTAATTCATTTAGGAGACAGCTAATATACTTTGATGTACCGGTAGATCTGACTCCTACTGCCGATGTGTCTATACCTATTATCATACAAATAATTTATTATTAATTAACTAGCATTTTGAATACATATCATTTTGTAATGCTATTTCCTGAGGTAATTCTAATACAGTAAACAACTGAATCTCGTTTAATGTTCAATATATCCATTAGTTAGGATTATTTAGAAAAATAAAAAAACTATTAATAATATTTGTAACCTTGTAAGTAATTTGTTATTTAATATATAAGGAAATGAAACGGAGATTACCAAATTATTTGGAGTTAATAAAAAGTGATGCGAGATAATATAAGTCGGCTTGAAAAAATTTCTTTACTCCTTGAGCCGACAGCTCAAGAGCGTTTACACGCAATAAAAAAAATAATTGACTATTCAGAAGACTTCCTTCAAAATATTAATAGCTTGCCTGCATATAAAGTAACTGATGATAAAGGATTAGGCATTTATGATTCTCCCATTGGAGAAGATGCCGGCAACATTGACGAACTTCTAAAATCATTAAAAGAAAACGTTGATACTCCGGGTTTGAATCCTGCATCCAAAGGTCATTTAGGTTATATACCTGGCGGAGGGATCTTTCATTCTTCATTAGGTGATTATCTTGCAGCGACTACAAACCGCTATGCCGGTGTTTTCTTTGCTTCTCCCGGAGCGGTTCGAATGGAAAATATGTTGCTGGAATGGATGTCGAGTATTATTGGCTATCCAAAAACTTCGGGAGGAAATTTAACATCCGGAGGAAGTATTGCAAATCTCATGGGCATAGTTTCAGCGCGCGATGCTTTCCAAATCAAATCAAAAGATTTAGATAAAACGGTTATTTATTTATCCGAACAAGGACATCATTCAATTGATAAAGCAATTCGAATTGCGGGACTAAACGAGTGTATTAAGAGATATATTCCTCTCGACGACAGCTATAGAATGAAATCTCAAGAACTCGAAAACATAATTTGTTCGGATCGAAAAGTTGGCTTACATCCTTGGTTGATTGTTGCTTCTGCAGGAACTACCGATGTTGGTGCTGTTGATCCATTAACTGAGATCGGATCAATTGCAGAAAAATATAATTTATGGTTTCATGTTGATGCTGCTTATGGAGGTTTCTTTATTCTTTGTGATTCAGGTAAAGCTGTTTTACAAGGTCTACATAAATCAGATTCAATAGTTATGGATCCTCACAAAGGATTATTCGTTCCCTACGGTTCCGGTGCCGTATTGGTTAAAAATAAAATGCAGCTTCTTGAGTCGCACCATTATCAAGCTAATTATATGCAAGATGCCTCAACTTCTACAGATGAATTATCGCCGGCGGATTTATCTCCAGAACTATCGAAACATTTTAGAGGATTAAGATTGTGGCTTCCACTTAAATTAATTGGTTTAGCTCCATTTCGCGCAGCACTAGAAGAAAAAATCCAGCTTGCCAGATATTTCTATAAAGAACTTCAGGCAATTGATGGAATCGAGCTTGGACCATATCCTGAACTGTCGGTTGTTACTTTTAGATACATTCCGCAATCCGGTGATGCGAATGAATTCAACAAAAAATTAGTAAATGAAATCCAGCGGGATGGAAAAGTGTTTTTATCTTCCACAATGCTCAATGGAAAATTTATAATTAGATTAGCTGTGTTAGCCTTTAGAACTCACCTGGATACGATTGATTTGGCGATTGATATTATCAAAAATAAAATTGGAAGAATTAAATAAGTCTTCTTCCGTGTCACGAATATTTCTATTGATTAAATCTATTTCAACTCATCCTCTTGTTGCACTGATAATGTTTTCAAGCAATCCAGGAAATATCTTTATAATACTATAGCCAATTTTCCTGTAATAATTATTCATGATAATATTTTGAATTGACTTCGCAATAAAAATTCGTCTCTTAAATAGTTTTTTCCACTCCTGTATGTAATACTGCTCTGTTTGACGATCATCAAGTTCATCTGTTTTTTGTTTCTCAAATATCTTCGAAATTAATTTTGCGCTTTGCATAGCCATACCTATTCCATCTCCAGCAAGAGGAGCAATAACGGCGGAGGAATCTCCGATAAAATATATTCCGTTTTTTACCAGCTCTCTCTTTCCTAAAAATATATTACCCGTACCGTAGATGGGTAGATCAGTTATAATGCTAATAATATTTTCACCAAATAACTTTTTGAAATTCTTGTTCCCTTCCGTTAAAGTTTTTATTTGATCTTTAGGATTGTTTTGAGTCATTTGCCGATTTTCAAGAAAACATACAGTGGTTTTATTTCCTCCCACGGAATTTATTCCACAGTATATTCCATTCGCTGCAAATATTTGAATAGCATTTTTGTCTAATACATTAAATAAAGATTCATCAACATGAAACTTAACTCCGTTGAGGAACGATTTATGATTCGTAAAATCCCTATTAAGCTTTTTATCAAGAATATTTTGCTTCCCATATGCTGCAATAATTTTATCGCAAAAGATTTCTTGTGAAGATTGACCGTTATCAACTATAAGAGTAATAAATTCTTTGCCGCGAGTAATTTCCTTAACCTCGAATGGCTGAAATACGGTAATTCCTTTTTCCTTAACTGCATCAAGTAAAAAATTATCAAATATCCCGCGCTTAATTCCATAAGCTGGAAATTTTAATTTTGTTTCAATGAAAGAATTGTTATCGTTATAAAATTTGAATTTTGTAATCGGATTAGGGTTTAATTTTAAGAACCCTTCAAAGAGATTAAAATTTTTCAGTGTGTCAATTACTTCTCTTGACAAAAATTCGCCGCAAAGAGTTTCGCGTGGAAATTTTTTTTTCTCGATAAGACAAACATTAAAACCAAGGTTATATAGGTATAATGCCGCTGTTGATCCCGCAGGACCGCCTCCAACTATTGCAATATCATACTTATCCATAATCACTTAACTATAACCGCAAGCCATCGAAAAGCCCATCGGTATTGAATCATAACTGATGAGGATTTTGTGTGGGAAAATATTTTTTGCAATTCCTTTTTAAGAAAACCTCTTTTTACAGAAAGCGGACCATCATTTTTAACCATCTCGCTTTTTGAGAATAGGAATGTTAGAAGTTTAATGCCGGCATAGGCAAATACGGAACGGTGAAGATCGTTTATAATTACACCATACCGAGAGATTTTCATGAAATATAGCATCAGTTTTTTTATTTCTCCTTCGCTGAAGTGATGGAGGAATAATGATAAGTGAATAATGTCGAAACTCGATTCTTTGAAGGGAAGACTAAAAGTATTACCACAAACAATACTTACTTCAGAACTGTTTTCTTTAACATATCTACAAACCCCCCGGTTTATATCAAAACTTGTTAGGCTAATTCTTGTGTTGTCAGAATTATATTTGAAATTATCAGATCCTCCCGAGCCAACGTCAAGTATAGATATTTTTTTATTATGTTTAATAACTCTTGAAATTATTTCAAGACCTTTTTTGCTTGTTGATCTCCCACCCAAATACTTATTTATTATTTCAAGTTCAATAAGAGCTGTATTAATTCTATCATCGGTTATGGAAAAGTCATCCATAATTTCTTTTTGATAACTTCTCCTCTCGAACATTAAACGCCTCTCAACAAAGCAACTTCCATAGTAAGTCCTGGCCCGAAAGCAACAGCACAACATAGATCGTTCTGTTTTATTGTTCTCGTTTGAAGAATTTCTTTCAGCACAAAAAGTATAGATGCAGATGACATGTTACCGAAATTTTTAAGAACATCTCTTGAAGGTTTCATTTCTTCATCAGTTAATTCTAACCCCTTATGGAGCGAATCCAAAATCGCCCTGCCACCGGGGTGTAGTGCCCAATATTTAATTTCTTCTTTCTTAATTCCGAGGTCATCAAATATTTTTTCCAGTTTAGGAACAGCGCGCTCAAAAATAATTTTAGGAAGTTCTGTTGACAGCATCATCTCAAAACCGAAGTCGCCGATTTTCCATCCCATAAATTCTGCCGAGTCATTAAATAAAATTGATTTGGTAGAAATAATTTTCAAATGGGTTTTAGATTTTAATAATTCTGAATTAGAAAATAATGCTGCGGCTGCGCCATCGGCAAAAATCATATTAGCAAGAATATTATCCTTAGTTGGTTCAGTCTGTAAATGAAGACTGCATAACTCAACCGAAACTAACAGAGTATTTGTTTCCTCTTCGCCCAACGCATTGTTCATTGCTTCAAGTACTAAATTAAAACCTACTAATGATGCTGCACATCCCATAAATCCAATATGAGTTCTTTTTACATTTCTTGGAAGATTAAGGGAATTAATTAAATGATAATCCAACCCTGGCGCGAAAAATCCCGTACACGATATTGTTATTAGTCTATTAATTTTTTCCGGATTAACTTTATGAATTAATAATAGTTTTTGTACCGCTTCAGTAGTTAATTCTTTCGACCATTTTTCATACTCCATCATCCTGGGTCTTGTACCGGGTCTAATGTAATTACCACCTTTGCTGTAAAATTTTTCTTTGGAGAAATCAATGCCATCTGGTATAACAAAATATCTTGTATCAATTCCAGAGTGAGTGGAAGCAGCATCAATCATCCTTGCTATTGCAGGACGATCAGCCATTCTTTTTTTTAATTCTTCCGTTGCTTTGGATTGAAGGACTTTATAAGGAGGTGATGCGGTGACTATATCTATTAACATAGTGAGACTTCTTTCATTCTAGTGTAACTGATGAATTTTAGATAGAACAATTCTTATGCTATTCACATAACATTTCTTTAGTCATAAATGTTCACAATAAGAGTGATTATGAATTGTTCCTTATCAGAATTTAAATTTAGATTAGATCCGTAGGAATATCATAAGTTTACTTATAATTTGCCTTCAATGAATTTCATTGTCTTATCAAAAAATTCCACTAGTATCATAGTAGGATCAAACGAAGCATTGTTAAACATCAAAATGAATGTAATATTTTTTTCGGGCCAGTAATAAGCAAGTGTTTTAAAACCAAATATTGTCCCGGCATGACCCCAAAGTTTTTTACCGTTAGTAGTGCCAAGATTAGCGATTCCAAGTCCATATCCGGATATCTCACTAGCACTAATTGCATTTAGTCTTTCTGTTTGTAATGAGCTTGATATGAGTGAACCTTTAACAAGCACTTGAACCCAAGTTTTCAAATCATAAATGTCCGATATCATTGCTCCAGCAAAACCAGAGTATGAAGGATTAAATGCTTCAGTAACATCTGGTAATGGACTTTCATTTTCTCCCCAACTATAGCCATGAGAATAATTTCCCCACATAAAATTATCAGCAGGGTAAGCAGTATTGTAAAGCTTTAACGGCTCTAGAATTCTTTTCTTTAATTCATAAGGGAATGTATTCCCTGTTAATTTCTCGATTATCATACCGGCAATTATTGTATTTGTATTTGAATAGTGATGAGCACTTCCTGGAATGAAATAAAGCGGTGCCGGATATGCAATGTCAACTAACTCCTGCTGTTGCCAGATTTTCATGGGATTAGCTTTTACCGGTCCTGCTAAGGTAGGTGATTTGTCCGTGTAATTATAAATTCCACTGGAATGATTACAGATCATTCTAATTGTAATATTATTCCATTTTGTATAAGCAGGTAGAAACTTAGTTATTTTATCTTCTAGACTGACTTTACCTGAATCCACTAACTGCAAAAGTACTGTATAGGTAAAAGTTTTTGTAACGCTTCCCATCCTAAATTTCATATCATCCTTCATCAATTCACTAGTTGCAACATTTGATTTTCCTTTTGCTTTGACCCAGGTAAGATTTTGATCTGGCGCCCAAACTGCGGCAATTAAACCGGGGGTTTTTGAGTTTGTTATTAGTGAATCAGTAAGATGTTCAAAAATGGAAATTAGTTTATCGTTGTTTGGATATGCTAAAGGATTAGAATTTTCTTGACATGACAGAATCAATCCTGACATAAGAGTTATTAACAACAAAGAGATAAAATATTTCTTTTTGCAAACGAAAACTAAAATTGAATTATGAACAGAATTTTTCATTTTAAAATCTCCAAAAGTGTAATTAGTAATAAATTATTTAATCTTCGCTTGCATTTATTTTTCTAAAAAAATTATCATCAATTTTTAGGGGACAAGTATTTTTATGAATTCTATTAATGCCATTGCTGCCGGCTGATTATCATCACAATTTGTGAATGCAATAATGGTTATCTGTTTTTCAGGATAATAAAAAACAGCAGAATTATATCCCTCAATTATTCCTGTATGCCCTATCCATCCTTTTAGCTTCATAAGTCCAAAACCGTAAAAGGACTTTCCATCACCTTCGTCCACCCACTTGAACCGTTCTGCTTTTGTGGCATCGGAAAGTAAATTTCTTTCATTAATTTCTTTGATCCATATTTTTAGATCATTAAAATTTGAGATCAATTGTCCGGCGGCATCACCCCATGAAGGACTCCAATTTGTTACATCAATCAGAGAGCCCGTTTTGAAAGAATAACCATGAGAATATGGATAGGGTAAAAAACGTGAATTCGGCCAATACGTATTTGCAATCCCCAACCGTTGAAATATTTTTTCATTAAATACCTGACCTACAGTTTGACCTGTTACTCTTTTAATTAGAAACCCAAGAATTATAGTATTAGTGTTGCAATACTCATACTTTGAACCTGGAGTAAAATTAAGAGGATGTTTGGTAGATGCCGCTACAAGTTCTTCCGGTGTGCATATTTTTTCTCCATTCGAAAGATAATATTGCGTCAAAAAAAGTGAATCGTTAGAATAGTTAAACAAACCGCTTGTCATATTGCCTAACATTCGAACTGTTATCTTGTCACCGCTTGGAATATTTAATTCCGGCAGATAAGAAGATATTGATTTGTTAAGATCAATTTTCCCTTCGTCAGTAAGTATCAGAACTGCTTCAGTTGTAAAAGTTTTCGTTACACTCGCTATTCTCCAATAGTTTGAAGGGCTCATCGGCTCACTTGTTGCCAGGTTGCTTACACCGCGAGTTATAAATAATTCCCCCTCGCCTGCTACAGAAATATAGGCTGCCATCCCGGGGGCATTGTAATTCGTTATTACTTTATCTGCGGCTGACTGCAATTTCGAGATGCTTTCTTTTGTTAGGAGAGGAGTTTGCACTACTTTCTGTCCATCTATAACTGAAGTTGCAATTAATAGAAGCGAGAGTAGATATGAGAGAGAAAATAGGTTTTGCAAGTATCTTACTTTCATTGAATCCTCCTCTGAATGATTTATGTAATGTATCTCCTTAAAATCTTATTCAAATTTTATTAATACCCTCAACATCAAAAAAAAATCCATTGCAATCCGTACTCTCAAAACTTCCGGCAAATCAAAATTGAAAAGAACGCTCTTCTCCTTTACCAAGCACCCAATATCTGTGCGAAATTTGAGAAGGCAGCACCTGCTGGTTCTCCATCACTCCTGTTTGTATAGAGAATAATTGTTATTTTTTTTTCAGGATGATAATACATAATAGTATTATATCCATAGATTTGTCCAGAATGCCCTATCCAACCGTGGCCCTTTGATAAACCAAATCCATAAAATTCAATCCCTTTACCATCTTTATCCACCCACTTGAAACGTTCATTCCTTGCCCCGGGAGAAAGTAAATTCCCTTCTATAATTTCTTTGATCCAAATTTTCAGATCGGCAAGATTAGAGATCAAGATTCCAGCGGCATCTGCGTGGGAGGGACTCCAGTTTGTCACATCTTTGTCTGTCCAATATCCATGAGTATATGGATATGGTAAATAGACCGATGTGGGCCAGTAGGTTTTGGTCATTCCTAACGGAAGAAATATTTTTTCATTTAATACATCTTGAACAGTTTTACCTGTTACCTTTTGGATTAATAAACCGAGAATTACTGTATTGCTGTTGCAATATTCATGTTTAGTACCGGGTGTAAAATTAAGTGGATGCATCGCAATAACTGCTACTATGTCTGCAAGAGTAATAACTAATTGCCCATTTGAATTATTATAGGGCGTCTGCCATATTTCATCTCTAACATAGTCATACAACCCGCTTGTCATGTTACCGAGCATTCGTATAGTAATTTTATCATCGCCGGGTAATTTTAATTCCGGAAGATAATAAGAGATCGGTTTGTTAAGATCAATTTTGCCACTATCGGAAAGAATCAGAACAGCTTCGGTAGTAAATGTTTTTGTTATGCTTGCGAGTCTGTAATAGTTATTTACATTCATAGGTTCATTTGTAACCAAGTTGCTTACACCACGCGTAATAACTAATTCTCCCTCGCCTTCTACAGAAATGTAGGCAGCCAATCCCGGTGTATTGAGACCCGTAATCATCTTATCAGCAGCTGACTGCAGTTTGACCAAGTTTTCTGTTGTTAAAATATTAAAATGTGGTTCTGCTACTCCTTCTTTACAAGAAGTTATCATCAATGAAATGATCGAAAGAATAATCGAACAAAACAAATTAAAAAATTTTCTAAATCTCATCATATCCTCCATATTCAAAATATTTATTGCTGGATTAATTGTATAAAATCCAATTTATTGTTTGCTAACTAAAAGACTAAATCCAATTCTACTATCCATTGATACTCAGGAGAAGAGACTGTCCTGATTTTAGCTGAATACCTGAATTTTAATGGAAGCAAAAATTGAATTGGTACTCTAAGCCATACCGGCCATTCGTAATAGTTAATCCCAATTAAAGAACCTAGCTGCAAACCAATTGAGGGACTGAATAAAAACTGATTTTCCCCTGGAACTTCAGTTCTTATATATTGCCCCATCTCATTTATCTGTAGATTTGGGAATGAATGAAACCGGAGCCAACCTGCTTCTATGTAACCATATATTCCCAAAAATCTGCTCTCTGAAATCCATATATCATAATTGTATGCTATTCCTCCCTTAAGTATGTGAGCCCATAGATCCACATCAACTCCATTAAGGGATGCAAATCCTTTTAATAATGAGAATGAGACTGTTGTCCCAAACCAATAATCAACAGTCCACGCTTTTGTGCGGTCGAAATTATAATTGTAAGAATAGAAAGCAGAACCGAACGAAAGTCTTAAATCGTATTCATGCCATTTTTGTATATCATCAGAAATAATACCTAATCCAAGAGAGATAGAATTTGCAACTCTGCTTCTAACAAAACTCCAATTTGGTATAAGCTGGGTATTTTTCTTTATCTCATCCAGATTACCAATAGGAAATTTGAAATCTGCTACATCAGTATTGAAAGGAATAGGAATATATGAGAGTGATTTGTATTCAGAGATAAAGAATTTTCCAACCAACGTTTCATCATCAGGAATCCGATCGAATATCAGTTTGTGGTTTACATCTTCAGAAGCTGATTGAAATGCAGAAAAAATATCTCCGATCGATTCTGAAACAGCATCAATTATTCTTTCAGTATCTTCGGAATTAGGAGTGTAAGTTATATCAGAATAATTTGCTTTTGTTTTCCAATAAGAAAACCGGCTATTCAAAGATCCATCGCCATACTGTTTCCAAGTTTCCCCTCTTAGATTTGCAACATTAACCCCTTCTTCATTATAAAAATCATGCAAAGCTCTATTATTGATTGCACCGCTCAGCAACGAACGGTTTACTACCATATGGCCGGAAGGAAAAATATCTTCGAGAAAATGATCTGCGAATGAATTAAAGATTATCGCATAATACATAAACTCTCTGGACTTTTCTGGCTCCTTACTAAAATTTGCCCCGGCTTTTTCAGCTAGAGAAATTGCGAAAGTATGCAATGATACATACTTGTTAATTGAATTAGTGTATTTCAATTCGCTCATTACAGTATCAGCAGAAAATGGTCGCTGTAATTTGAGAATAAGCTTTTTGCTGAATTCTGAAAGTTGTTTTAAGAGTGGTGTGCCATAGTCATGAAAGTGAGACATATCAGTTAGAGCGAGCAAAAGATATTTAAAATCTTTGCTGAGAACATCCATATTGGCGGCACCAGTTTCGTATTTAGATGAGTATTCACTTTGCAATTTCACAATTCTATTTAATACAGAAGAACGATATCGTAAAAATTCATTCATGTTCAAAGGATTATCAGAATGATCTCCTGAAAGAGCGTTAAGAGTTCCGTAAGTAATTATATTATCTTCATGGGAGAGATTTAGGAAATAGTAATTCTTTAATTGCGAGTCATATTTCATTTCAAAATAATTCTCAAGAAAAACTGGCGCTATCGACTGGTTTTTAAAATAACCGGAATCAATAAGTTTTTTTAGAATTTTTAAAAAAGCAGCATCACCCAGTTCTTTATGTTCATTATAGTCCCATGAATAGGAAGTAGTAGTGATAATTAGAATGAGTGTCAGAATTTTTATAATGAGTTTCATTTTATCTCCTCGTGAAAAGAAAAACTGTTTTCTAATCTTTCATGTAAGGAATATGTTTATCTTGAGAAATATTTTGTTAAATCAATTTCTTCCCAATCCGAATAACCACGCGCTTTGACCCAGATCTTTAACTGTGCCGGTACAGCAACAACTTGGTAAATCGTTCTCAGTAAGCCCTCATCAGGAAAAGTAGCACCGTTATTCGGAATAGTTGTGTCGAATATTTTCTTCATTACATCAGGTGTAATTTTTCCCTTATTTTCTTCACCTCGTGCAAGCAAATTCGTTCTGCGTGTAAACGTTTTACCAATTCCTTCATTATCTTTATTGAATACAGGAATTTTATATTGCGCCCATGATGGGTCTATAAAATCGTTAGAGGCAGATATCAACCCTTTTCCTTCTCGCCTGGCTAATCTGGAAGTTCCCCATTCATAAATGTAAGTTTCAGAAGGAGCTGAGGCATTCATAATTATTCCTCCGCCAGGAAGAGTCGACCTGAACAATGCGTCTACTTCCTTCATAGAAGAACTGTTTAGTAAGAAACTGAACAGAGAATGATTAGCATTGGTTCTATCAACACATTGAGTTGTATCGGAACCTTGTCCATTTTGAAGCTCAAGGAATATTCCTTTATTGTTCATTGCCGTCTGGTAAAAGAAAGAACCGGCAAAATCTATATTTGCAATTGAGTTGCCACTCCCATCCGGATTGAAGACTACAACGGTTAGATACTTTAAGAATCTTGTCATATGAGCTGGTAAATCCCAATTTCTGCCAACTACCAGCGGACCGCCGCCGGTATATTCATCCCAAGCCGATAAACTGCTGCATCCGCTCATAGCTAAAAAGATAGGGAGCGCCGCAACAATATTTGTTTGTTCTTTATTAAGTCCGCCAGATTCACCAATACCATCAACGTAATCTTTATACATTTGAGGAAGCGTTAGGTAGTAACTATTTGCTGCTGTTTTTATGTCATCATACTTAATCTTCTTTTCCTGCATTAGGTAGCTACTAACGGCATCATCATAAAATTTCTTAATCTGCTCTTTCATCAGAGAACCGTATTGTTTGCCCATCTGGCGAAAACTCCCATGAAGTTCTGTAATGTAGAATTTTTGATTTGCTGATAAGTAAAGTTTTGCATTTTCATATGAAGCAATTTCTTTTTTTGTTTGATCCGTATCTTTTGAGCAAGCGGCAAAGAAAAAAATAGTTGAAACAATAAGAATATATAGATACTTAATTGTGTTTTTCATTTTGGTTATCCTCTATGAAAAATTTTAAAAAAATCAGTTGCTTAAAACTGATAACTTAATCCAGCACAAAAAATTAATGTTGTGACTCTACTGCTATCATAATAATCTTTTGAGTTTTTAGTTTTTGCCTGTTTAACCGCTTCAGAATTTGTTATAACATCAAAGTATGCCCCTATATCTAGACTAAACTTACTACCTAATGCAATGGTAGTGCCTCCACCAATATGTAATGTGAATTCCGTATAATTATTTTTTTCATTACCGGCATCGTAAGTACCGGTGTTATCTGTAAATTTGCCAGACGCATTAGATGTGATAAAATATACTCCGAGAGCTGCTTCCAAAAATATCTTTGTGCGCCTGTTGTAATCAACTGAGTATCTGGCTCCAGCTAGCAGAGGAATTGCTGTAATCGGGATTTCAAGATTGAATGTTCCAACTCCTCCGTTATTATGAAACCAATCATTAAATTTATCATTGTTAAATTTCCAAACATTGAGTCCTGAATTCAGAAAGTATTGAGAATTTTCACTAGTAGCATAAAAAATATTTCCCCTGAACCCGAGTGCGGGATTATAATAATCGCTAAAACTTCCTGTCGGAATTGAAACAGCACCGTACGCAGAGACACTTATTTGAGCATCAGAATTTGATGTGAGGCTAATAAATATAAAAACAATTGTTATCAATCTTTTCATAAAACCTCCATGAGTTTATAAAGGCCAATACTGTGCTTTAACACAAAATATTCCTAATAAATTTTCTTCTGTCTATTGAGAAAAAGTAAATAAGCTGCCCCAAAAAGAAAAAAGAAAATAAATCTATATTTGTGTTACAAAAAAATTGTTTGAATATGAACTTGCTGAGAAGGGGATTTTACGAAGAGGTGTTGTCACCATATTAATTCTCAAAAACCTAACAGAGACTGATTTTTTAAATAAAAAAACTTCATTTTTTATTTATATACTAACACGACATCTTAAAATTTGCAAATAAAGTAATCACACAATTACACAAAATCAAGCTAATATATGTTAAGAAGAATTAAATTTCACAATTAATTACTGCTTGCATTTATATGATTCTATCCCTTTATTTATTATAGTTTTTGTCACCAACCTTATTACTTGTTACTCTTATACTTGTCGGAGGATAGTATGTTAAAAAAAATAATTAGAATCATTTTTATAGTCACAATGTCATCATATTATTATTTTGCTCAGCAAACCGAAAATGAAATTGATAGCACTTTAACTAAATCAACTTCTGGTTTTTTCAAAAATGTTGCAGAGAATTTAAGATTATCAGCAACACTCCGTTTTAGATATTTGATAAATGATCCGTATACAAACCAAACCGAGAATTATTTTTATTTCCAGCGCGGATATATTACTCTTGAAAGTAAATTTAGCGAAAAAATCCATTCCCGATTTACTATTGATTTTGATAATGAGAATAGAGTAGCGCTGTCAAACCTTACAGGTAAAACAATAAATACAAACGACGGAACTCGTGTAAGAATTAAATATGCCTACCTTAAATTTATTGATTTCTTAGGAATCATTGGGGTAGATGCAACATTTGGAAATTATGAACAACCCGGACCACAAAGTTATCATAACACAATAGAAAATTCATGGCTCGATCGTTATTATGAATTTGGCTATAGCTCTGCTGTTACTGGCACAATGATAACATACAACTTTCCACAGAAATGGGGATATGTGAGAGCTGCTGTTGCAAATATGAATAGTTACAACTATGCAAGAGATAACAATGATGCCAAAAATTTTATTTCTGATCTTTGGGTAACTCCTCCCGGAACAGGCGTTACTTTTTTTGGTTGGACAATGTTGGATTATTATATAGCCGATGATAACAGCTCACATAATACAGTATGGGGTGCTGGCGTTGAATATGCAATATCAAAAAAACTTGATCTGGGAACAGAATTAGATTTTACACATAACTCAAAAACAAATATTAGTGGAAATTCATTTATGTGTTATGTTAATTACTGTATTCAGCCGGAACTTATGATTGTTGCACAAACAGGAATGATGGATAATAATATAGGAAGCAATGATGCAATCACAATGATTCTTTTGGGTTTTAATTATAAAATTATTGGTGACACTTACTTTATGATAAACGTTATTGATGAGAAACTAAAAATTGCGGGTGAGGCCAAAAATAATCTGAGGTATAATTTTCAACTCTTAATCGGTTTGTAGAGGTTTTATTTTTCTATGCCGAGAGCGTTAATTATTTATTAAAAATAATTCTAAATGTTGACCCGACATTTTTTTCGCTTTCAACTTCGATTATTGCCTTGTTTATATCGCAATAGTTTTTAACTAGTGTTAGCCCAAGTCCGCTACCATCATAGCTTCTTGTATATCCTTGTTCTTCCTGAACGAACGGCTTAAAGAGTTGTTTCCTGAATTCTTTACTTATTCCTATTCCGGTATCTTTAATCTCAACTATAATATTATCGTTTTTATTCTTTTTTAAAAGTATTTCTACTTTACCCTTCTTAGTATACTTGATAGCATTATCTATCAAGTTCGCAAAGGTTTGAGTAATACTATATTCATCTGCTAATACTTTTACTTCCTTTACTTCGCATTTATAGATCAACTCTAATCCTTTTTTTTGGGCTAAGAGCAGATGCTCTTCATACAATTTTTTTAGTACTTCAGAATTGAGATCAACTTTAACTAAGTGGGGTTCATATCCGCTGGTTTGAAATTCTGCTACATTTAGAATTAAGTCAACTGTTCTTATTATTCTTTTGGAAGACAGATCGATAGAATCAAAACTCTCGCGAGTATCTAAATCTACTTTTTCACTAAACGCATCTTTGAGGTAATCAACATTTCCAACAATTGCATTTAGAGGAGTTCTAATTTCGTGAGACATTTGTGCAAGAAATTCAGATTTCAATTTATCAGATAGCTCTGCTTTTTCTTTTGCATCTATTAGTTCTTTCTCAGCGCGTTTTCGCTCGGTTATATCAATTGCAACTCCAATTAGTCCTAAAGGTTTGCTGTCTTTATCATATATTGTAGTTGTGGAAAGATAAACTGGAAATTCAGTTCCGTCCTTTCTTTTGTTCCATAATTCGCCTTGCCATTCTCCACGAATAGTAGATGGCAAAATTTCCTTAACAATTGATGTTGGATTGTTTAGCGAATTTATAATGCTAATATGTTTTCCAACCAATTCATTTTTATTGTAACTATAAGTTTTTAAAAATGATTCGTTGACAAACAAAATTTTATTCTCGATATCAGTGATACTCACACATTCATTTATGCTTCTTAAAGAATGAGCAAGCATCGTAATTTCCTCCTCGGCATGTTTGCGCGCTGTGATGTCTGTATTAAAACCATACCAGGTTATACTTCCATCTGGCAATTTCTCAGGTGTTGAGTTAGAATAAATCCATTGGATTGACTTGCCGGGAATTTGTACCCTAAACTCACATGTAAAGAAAGTCAAATGCTTAGCAGAGTATTCGATTTCGCTAATTACTCTAGATGCATCTTCTGGGAAAATTACCTTGGCAATCGGAGCAAAGTCCTCAAGTACATCTTCCGGTGAACATCCAAAAATATTCTTGATACCTTTTGAGGCAATTGGGACGCAATAAGTTCCGTCAGGTCTCCTCGTAAATTGAAAAATTAAGTCCGGCATATTTGAAGAAAGCTTTCTAAACTGGATATCTTTTTCCCTAATTTTTTCTTCAGTGCGTTTGCGTTCTGTGATGTCACGAGCAATACCTTGAAGTCCAATAATTTTTTTGCCTTGAAAATAAGGTGCTGATAAAACTTCTACCGAATGTACAATTCCATCTTTCCCTATTACTTCATATTCTGCAGCTATACTTACTTTTTCTCCTTTTAAAATATTCGCTAATCTATCCTTATGAAGTATTAAGTATTGTTGAGGTACAAGATCCCATAATTTTTTAGTATATAATTCTTCTTCAGTGTATTTTAATTGATCGCACATGCTTTTGTTAACAGATATGAAACTGCCGGATAAATCCAGAATAAAAATTCCATCCGGACTTTGTGTTACTAGAGTTCTATATTTTTCTTCGCTTTCAAACAGAGCTTCCTCAGCCACTTTGCGCTCAGTAATATCTGTAATAGTGCCAACATACCCGACTATTTGATTTTCAGAATTCGTTTCCGGAATTGCCTGCCCCATAACCCAGGTTATCGTTCCATCGGAGTGCAAAAAACGATACTCAGAATATGATGCTTTATGATCTTTGGTAGATTCTTGCCATTCGTTACTCAGCTTCTCTCTATCATCGGGATGGACAGCTTTAAGCCAACCAAAACCTAAAGCATCATCTGATGATAATCCGGAGATTTGGCACCACTTTGGATTCACATAAGTAGTGTAACCATCATGATGAGTTCTGAAAACTCCAACAGGAGAAACTATAGCCAATGTTTGAAACAAATGCTCGCTTGCAATCAATGCCTCCTCGGTTCTCTTGCGCTCAGTGATATCGTGTACTGAACCAACCAGACTAATGCAATTCAAAGCGTCATCGAATACAGGAGCAATGCTAACTTCCCCAATCAATTCTCCAGTAGGATAGAGCGATGTTTCTTCCCATCGCAAGATTTTTCTCTCTCTGATTGCTTCAGCATATTTTTCTAATACTAATGTCAGTGATGGTTCCGGTATTATTTCATGAACTCGTTTGCCGATTATTTGATTAGCTTGTAACCCGGTAGTCTTAAAGAAACACTGATTTACAGAAGTAAAAATGTAACTCCCCTTTCCTTCAACTTTCAAATTGAAGATGACATCTCCAACTGTATCGTAGATTAATGAAATCTGTCGTTCACTTTCTCTTAATAACACTTCTTTATGTTTGCGTTCTTCAATTTCCTTAAGAAGTAGAATATTATATTTTCTAATTTCTTTTTCCGATTGTTCTGCCTGCAACATTTTATCTTCAAGCTTTCGTACAAGAGCTTCATTATATTCTTTTAAGATTACTGCTTCAGGAGTTGAAGGCGCTTTTGCTTTTTGTATATTTTTTTCACCAGCCTCTTTTAGAACTGTTTTTATATTTGCAATAAACTCTTCGGGGTCTTGTGGTTTGAGTATAAATTTATCTGCTCCAAGACTAAGAGCAAATTCTTCATCTTTGACATCTGTATATGTTGCAGTATAAAAAATGAAAGGTATACAACGAAGTTTCTCATCTTTCTTAAGTTCACGGCAAAGAGTAAAACCATCCATAACTGGCATAAGAATATCTGAAATTATTAGATCCGGAATATCTTTTCTAGCTAGGCTCAATGCTTCCTCTCCATTTTTAGCAGAGACTGTAATATATCCGCTTCCTTTAAGAATCAATTCAAGCAGATATAAATTTTCCGGTTTATCATCTACTATTAATACTTTCATAATCAGTTTTTACTCCTTTGTACTAAATGACTTGGAAGAAAAGCTTCCATTTGAGAAACAAATATATCCGGATCAATAGGTTTTTCTATATAACCGATTGCACCAGCTTCCATAGCTTTTTCTTTATCACCCATCATAGCATAAGAAGTTACAGCAATAATGGGTATGTTTTTGAGTTCATCATGTTTCATTAATTCGCTTGCTATAGCATATCCATCCATTTCCGGTAATTGTATATCAAGCAGGATAATATCCGGCTTTTCTTCTTTTGCTCTTTGTATTCCATCAATTCCGTTAAATGATTGGATTACTTCATAACTGTAACTTTCCAACAGGTAAGTGATCATGTACATATTCTGTTTATTATCTTCTATTACCAACACTTTTAATTTCATTAATTTATTCTCCATTTATAGGTAGTGTGACTGTAAAGGTACTGCCAATATTGAATTGGCTTTGCACACTTATTGAACCGTTTAATTTATCTAAAAGCTTTTTACAAATTGATAAGCCCAAACCAGTTCCTTCGTGGTTCCGAGTAATTCCCGTATCTATTTGACTAAATGGTTTGAAGAGTTTTTCCATATCTTCTTTTTTAATACCGACTCCAGTATCAGTAATTTTAGTTATGATTTGATCATTTTGTATTCCACAGTTAATTTCAACAAATCCTCGCTCAGTAAATTTGATAGCATTATTAAGAATGTTAAGGAATATCTGCTCAATTCTTCTTTCATCACTAATAATATTATTTATCTCTGGGAAGACGCTAGACCGTAATTCTAGATCTTTTTTATTAGCAAGCGGTTGAACTATTGCAATAACTTTATTAATAGATTTATTAAAGTTGAATGGTTTTATCGAAACAACAAGTTCTCCTGCTTCAATCTTAGAAATATCTAAGACATCATTAATCAGTTCTAATAAATGTTGGCCGCTTCCTTTAATCATATTTAATTGTTTGGATTGTTCCTCATTAAGCGGGCCAGCAAGCTCTTTGAGCAATATTCCGGTGAATCCTATTATTGAATTAAGTGGTGTTCGCAACTCGTGAGACATTGTTGCAAGAAAGGCAGACTTTAACCTGTCCGCCGATTCAGCCATTTCCTTTGCTTTCTTAAGTGCATCTTCAGATTTCTTACGATCGGTAATATCTATTGTCCAGCCGGAAGTAGCATAGATACGATTATTACTATCAGTTATTGGAAAGAGAATATCAACAAAATAATGAGTTTCGTCTTTTTTCTGAGATGAGTTCTCAAAAATATTTACTTGTAGTGTCTCAATCACTTTTTTGTTTTGGACAATATTCCTTTCAGCTCTTTCACGTGGAAATAATTCCAAATCTGTTTTGTTAATTACCTGATCATAAGGAAGACCCATAAGTTTTTCAAATTCTTTATTTACAAAAATATAACGTCCTTCGAGATCATTGATGTAAACCAGAATCGGTGCACGGTTTAGAATATCACGTAATCTTTGTTCGCTGTCTCTTTGTGCTTTTTCAGCAAGGATTAATTCTTGATTAGTTTTTTTCAATTCACCGGTTCTAAGATTTACTCTCTCCTCTAATTCTTCATTCAATTTTCTTAAATCATAAGTAGCTTTATCTATTTGTTCAAACATTTCATTAATCCGATTATACAAAACCCCAATCTCATCTTTTCTATCTGTCTCAACACGAATTGAATAATCTTTATTATGAGATACTTGAGTGGTAACGTCTGCTAATTTTAGAATTGGTACAGAAACAAGTCGTTGTAATCTAGAAGCAAGAATAAATACTGGAACGCCTAACAATAATAGAAGCACAATGCAAATGACAATATTACCTATGATCTTCTCCGTCAACGCAGCAGTTGAAACTCTCAAATAGATAGTTCCTATTTTTTCATTCTGTTGGATTAAAGGCTTGAAGACATGAAGATAATTACCGGGAAATTTGGTTTGTTGGTTACTTAAAGATGGGAATGATATTTTGTCCTTATCGTTCTTATTATAAAATACAAAAATGTTATTTTTTTTATCATAAACGCATGCGTTTATGATGTCTGGCATAGCCTCAAGTTTTTTCAGAATTTCATTAGCTTCATCTTTGTAACCGAAAAGTAATGCTGCGCTACAATATTCTCCCACCAGTGTGGCATTAAGGGAAGCATTATTTTCCATTTCCTTTTTATAATTTATTATATCAAAAATACTATAGATTAATAAACCAAGAATTATGGTAAAGGTACTTACACCTATGATAATCAACAAAAGTTTATTTTTTATAGACATATTTCGAAATAACTTTATCTTCATATGACCATCACGTCAAGTGAATATTTGTTCACTAACAAACTTATTTTTTATTCATATACTTTTACCGCTAAAGAGAGAAGACGGGTATTTGGAATAATTCCAGCTTCTTCAAGTGCCCTTCGGTTGATTTCAAATTTCATTTTATCTCCCACCTGCACAAAATTTATTCCTGCACCTTTTTCGGCAAAGCCATTTGAATTAGTAACCAGTAAAACTTTTTTGCCTTTTATCTTCTTCAAAGTATCATAAAAAAGATCGTTATTAACAGGTGGTAAATACAATATATTGCAAAAATCGAGACTGTATAAATCACTAATTTCATTTACAACTATTGCTTTGCCATTCACCTTTTCATTATCTGCAATTTTAAATAAGGGATCGGTAACTTTGCTTTTACCGAGAACGATTATAGAAAAGAATCCCGAATCATTTTTTTCCCATTCAAGAAATTTTGTAAAATTATATATATACACAGCCATTACATTTTCAGATTTTACCCCATCGCTTAATTGAGCAGGTAAATGCTGATAAGGAATAATTGATATAATTATTAATATTAATCTAAATGTCTTTTTCATCTATCAGGTGATATTTATTAATCGCTACAAATTATATTCTATTTTGAATAAAGCAGTTCTTTGCGGCTGCCTATATCTATCTGGTGGTCTGTTTGATGAATGATAATAGGTTTGATTAAATAAATTATTAATTGTAAGACTGATTCTGAATTTTTCAAAACCTGTATAGCTCACTGATGTGTAGACAATTATCGCGTCATCTAAATAATCTTTACCAGTACTTGAAATTATTTTGGGATTTTTTCTACCGCCCAAGTAACTACATCTTAATGACAAACTAATATTCTCGCTTGGGTAATACGTTACCCCTATATTTGCACTATGTTTTGCAATTTCTGGAATTGCTACTTCGTTATTATTATTAGATGAATTATAGCTGTAATTTAAAAAAGATCTGAAAGATTTTTCTCTATAATCAAAATTTAATTCCAGTCCAACTGTTTCAACATCTCCGTTATTGACAGATCTTGAGTTATTGTTAATTGTCTCAATGATAATTAAATCGGATAATTTATTTTTATAGATAGACAAATCAACATTAAAATGTTGGAATATTAAATATTGGGCTGCTACTTCAAAAGATCTCATCTTCTCAGGTTTGAGATCTGTATTCCCCAAACCGAAAGTATAATCCCATGGTTTTGGAGCCCTAAAAGCTTCCGAGTATAATAACTTCACAATTAATTTATCTTCGTTAAATACTAAACCGAAACGCGGGGTGACAACATTTTCATATACACTACTATGATCGAACCGTGCACCTCCGTAAAGGTTGAATGATTCATTTAATTTATATTGGGTCTGAAGATATATACTTAACAAAGTATTATCGTCCATCTCGGGTGTTTGAGGTAACGGCGGTTTTACTGCTGGAGAATTGCTATAAGTTATTGAAAAGTTGTTGGATAGTGATTCATATTCCAATATAACTCCGCAAATAAATTTCAAATCTTGTAACGGTGTGTATGAAAGCATACTTTCAAAACCGGTAAGATGGTTTGGTCTGTAATAACCAACTTGAGAAACGTCGGTTATATATGCAATGGTATTATCAAAAACTGTTGCATTTCTATAATATAGAGTTGAAAGCAAATTTAGATCATGAGAAAAACTATGATCATATTTCAAATAGCTATTTAGGAAACCTATATTCCATAAAGTATTTTTATCAAGATAATTGGTACCGGTTGATTTAAATTGAGTAGTACATGATGATTTTTTGCTTTGATATGTGATACCGAAATTAAGATCATGATATTGAGACTTCAATTCAATCGAATAGTCATCTTCAAAATTCTCCATGTCTGAAGACCAATTATAATCCCCTTCGGAACCTGTAATATCGGCTTTCTGAGAACCCTTTACCATTCCAGCAACTCTGAATCCAAATTCTTCTTTCTCATCGTAATAACCATAAGCAAGACTTCCATTGTAGGTTTTGAATGAACCATATAATCCGGATAGACTAAGTCCTTTATTATTCATTGGATCTTTTGTTATGATATTGATTATACCTGAAATAGCATTTGTACCATACAATGCAGATGCCGGTCCATATACAACTTCAATTCGCTGTACATTATCCAAATTAAACTGACCGCCCCCGTAAAAACCACCAGAGTTTAATTCATTTATTTGTATTCCGTCTACGAGTAAGAGAATAAGATTATTCTGATTGGGAATTCCTCTTTGAAAAATATAACTGTTAAATCCAAGAATATTTCTAAACTGAAACCCTGGAAGAATTGATAAAGCATCTTCTAAAGTGAGAAATCCATTTTCTTTTATTGTCTCTGCGGTTATTACCTTTACAGTGGCAGGTACTTCATTAATATTTGTAAGTGTTTTAGTAGCAGATATTATCGTAATGTCTTTTAAGTCTTCAATATTAAGTTGAAGTAATTTTTCGAGTTCATTTTCCTGAGGGAAAATATTGTGTGTAAAAAAAAGGAATGTAATTAGAAGAGGGGAAATTCTTTGAAATAAATTCCAACTTGACATCATCTATATCCATGTGAGTAATTTTTGATTGTCTTATGAACGAACCCACATATGACAAAGCAACTATACAATCAAAGTGCAAATGATGATTCAATGAATAAAGCATATCATTCATGAAAAAAATTTATAATATCAATCCTAACTTTATCATGTATCTCATAATTAATATAAAGAAGCGTGAATAAAAACACAAGGACAGTTATATCTGATAATAAAGTCTGCTCAGTAGAGTAAATGAAATTTATTGTATTTCCAACAACATTTTCTGGTAGTGAATAGTCATAACTTCATTAATATAAAATTAAATT
This sequence comes from Melioribacter sp., assembly GCA_023250955.1. GTDB lineage: Bacteria > Bacteroidota > Ignavibacteria > Ignavibacteriales > Melioribacteraceae > Fen-1258. The sequence goes on from JAHEZQ010000008.1 coordinate 84,114, forward strand.
TTTTATGTATTCAGAAATGAAATTAATTGATGAATTTTTCATGTTTTAAAAAGGATATTCCATTAATTACGTACACAGACTCCTTTAAAAACAAAATACCTTAAGATTAGTTATTTCTTCACTTTATAAAAGAAATCATCTTTAATTGTTTTTATAGTTCCATTTGTAAGTTTATATTCGCCTTGCACAAATCCGGAACCGTTAATAAACGCAGGCACTTTCTCGGGAATTCTCTTTATTGCAGCATCAAGTGCCAGTAATGCATATGGTTCAATCGCATCGAAGTTTGCATTGACATAATTCGGTCCTAGAGTAAAATATCCATGGTTAAATTTATCTCTCACTAGATTATTACCAATAATGCGGGCAAGTTTTAAATATTCGGAATTCTTTGTTGCCTGATAAATATCAAGTAAAGCAAAAATTGAATATGCATCGTTATTTGAAGCATCCATATTTAATTTTAAATTTTTACCTGGCTCGGTTCCAATATCCCCAAGTCCACTACCTTTTGCAATACTGCGTGCAACTTCCCACAAAGTTTTATCATTTGTAACTAAAAATGCTCGTGAATATGAAATAAAGAACATATTCTTGGCTGAATATTGTAAAAGCACATCTCCCATTTTCCCATAATATCCATTACGCTTCAAAACATAATTGGAAAGATCCGTTCCATCTGTGAATAGTGGTCTAAACTTATTTTCTTTAGGTATATATCCAAAATCAGCAAAGGCAACCATTCCTTCTCTTGTCCATTCATAAAATTCATTAAGATTATTACCGAGTTCTTGGGCAAGTTGAATCTGCATTAATGCATTTGTTGAATAAATTGTTTCTGTATGTCTTTGTAACATTAAAGTCCCCTCAAGAGCTTTCTTCCCAAACTCAGGACCAAATTGCCTTTGAGCCCTATCTCCAAATGATGACAAAGTATTGTCGTCATCGATAGTTGTCTCTCTCTTTAGTGGTTGTGTAAATTGATAAGCACCTAATTTTGTCTTAGAATTTCTAGCCAGTACATATTGATGAGCAAGTCGTTTGGCCCAAAGTAATGCTTCTTCATCATTCGTAAATTCGTAAAGTTTGACACCGGAATAAATCAGATCATTTCCTGCATCTAAAAAAGAAAGGCCGATTGTTTCGAAAAAGGGTTTTTGTTGCTTAAATATATTTTCCCAAAGTTTTCCGATTTTCAAACCATAGCGACCATGTCTGCTTATTTCCAGTGTTTTCCAATTGTACACATGAGCATTCCAAAATGCTTTAATAAATTTTACTGTTGCTTCAGGATTTACCTCATACCAAAAATCATAAAAGGGATAGGCATTTTTCAGTTCGTGAACAAAATCCTTCTCACTAGGGCCCACAACAATTAATGTTTTAAGATCAATAAATTTATGACCACCCCACTGCAATAAACCGGATGATTCCTGAAAATGATCAAAATAGAATTGAAGAAGTCTTTTTGCAGCATTTTTATATTTCTCATCTCCCGTTAAATTTGTTAAGCTAACCAATGTTCTTAAAAGATTCTGCTGACATACAAGATCAGAGAGAATCGCTTCTTGACCATTTGGGAAAACCCATTTTATTGGTTCTTTTGTGAAAACGTTAATACCGTTTATTAACAACGGACTTGATTGAGAACTATATTTATCTTTTCCTTCTTCTAAAACATTATTTGCAAATTTAATTACAGCCTCTAATCGAGCTTCGTCTTGGGCTTTTATATTTTTTTCTTGTGCAATACTTATGTTATAAACTTTAAACAAAATTAGAATAATTACGATTTTTACAAGATTATTGTTAATTGCTTTAAGCATTTGAAAACTATTTCCCTTTAAAAATGTTGTCTAAAAATTTTACAATGTACTCTAAGGTTTCATCAAACCAAGGATGAAACAGCCAGAATGGATGCGGAGTATCTTTGATTGTGTGCACTTCCGAATAAATACCATAATGATTCAGTTTCTCTATCATGGCATCTCTTCCAGCATGATAACGCGGTAATGAGCTATTGATGAATAAAATCGGTGGTGATTTCTTGCTGACATAATTTATTGGAGATGCCTCTAACCACAATTCCGGCTTCCCTTCATATGTTGCACCAAACCAAAGTTTCCCAGCAGATGGTTTTGCAGGATTCTTATCCTTTCCATTTTCCTCGCCAGTTGTAAAATCAACAATGCCATCAATATCAATTACAGCTTGAACATTAGTTGAATGATCAGAATTTCTATCGCTTCCTTCAAATTTTTTTATGTTGCCAGTAGTTCCTAAAAAAGCGGCCAACTGTCCACCTGCAGAACAACCATAAGTAGCGATTTTGGATGAATCAATTCCATACTTCAAAGAATTTTCACGAAGCCATTTTATTGCGGTCTTTAGATCATATATTGCTGCCGGATAGAGAGCTTCTACTGAAAGCCGATACTCAACTGTTACAGTAACATATCCCCTTGCTGCTAAATGTTGAGCCATTGGCCATTCCATAGATCGGTCACCAGAACGCCATCCACCACCGTGAATTAATATTACAGCTGGAAGAAGTTTTTTATTTTTTTTGTTAGGAACGAATAATTCAAGATGAAGTTTTCGACCACTATAATTCACATACGTAATATTTTTTATTGCTTTAATGCTTTTAGGTAGCTTTGATGAAACTAACTTAGCGTTTGGGTATTCTAAAATAACTTTGGCGTTAGTATTATTTGTTGTAAATGAAGTATCTCTTGGAATAACATTGCTTTTTTGACCTTCTTGCGCAAATAAAATATTGCAAATGACAAAAATTAATACAAAAAATATTTTTCTATTCATATTAAATAAAAAGTCTTTATGATTTCTGTTAAATGTTAATATTAACAGCTATCGTTCTACTCTTCCCGATCCGCCGCTCTTAACTAATTTCTCTACTTCATCTAAACTAACCAAATTAAAATCACCAGGGATAGTTTGTTTTAGACAAGAAGCGGCAACTGCAAACTCAAGAGCATCTTTAGAACTTGCTTTAGTAAGCAGACCATAGATCAATCCGCTTGCGAATGCATCCCCTCCTCCGATTCTATCGACAATATCAATCTCATATCGGCAAGAGCGGTAAGGGGATTTACATTCATTATCATCAAGGAGTAAAGCGCTCCATCCATTTTTCGATGCTGAAAAACTTTCTCTTAAAGTAATTGCAACCGATTTGAATCCGTAAATCTCTTTTAGCTTTTTAGCAACATTGAAGTAACTGTTTTCATCAAGCTTACCGGTTTCAATACTGGTCCTCTCCGGTTTGATTCCCAAACACTTTTCTGCATCTTCCTCATTTGCAATACATACATCAACAAACTTCATTAATGGCTTCATTATACTTTGTGCTTCAGATTCGTTCCACATCTTTGCACGGAAATTAAGATCACAACTTATAGTTGCACCGGCTTCTTTTGCTTTTTCACTGGCCAATGCTAAACATTCTTGAATATTCTTGCCTAAAGCAGGAGTAATGCCTGTCCAATGAAACCATTGGGCATTTTGGAAAACTTTACTCCAATCAATTTCTTCTTTCTTCATTCCGGTAAGTGCAGAATTAGCGCGGTCATAAATAACTTTCGAAGCTCTTTGACTAGCGCCTGTTTCTAAAAAATAAATCCCAATTCTATCTCCGCCTCGGATGATGTAATCATCTTTAACTCCAAATCTTCTTAGATGATTTATTGCGGATTGTCCAATTTCATGTTTAGGTAATTTAGTTACGAAGTATGAATCTAAACCATAATTGGTAAGTGATACTGCAACATTTGCTTCGCCGCCGCCAAAAGTAACATCAAAATTTTGAGACTGTAAAAATCTTGTAAATCCTGGTGTTGATAACCGAAGCATTATTTCACCAAATGTTACAACTTTCATATTTTCCTCAATGATAATTCTGAAAAGATTTTATCTTGCCATCCAGCCACCATCAACAACGAGAATATGACCGTTCACATAATCGGAAGCTTTTGATGCAAGAAAAACTGCTGTGCCTTGCAAATCTTCAGGTGTTCCCCAACGATCAGCCGGAATTCTATCTAGAATAGATTTTGAGCGAACAGGATCTTCACGCAGTGCTTTTGTATTATTTGTTGCCATATAACCCGGGGCTATAGCATTAATGTTAATTCCAAATTTTGCCCACTCATTAGCAAGTGCTTTAGTAATTTGTGCTACAGCACCTTTACTTGCTGAATAAGATGGAACAGTAATCCCTCCTTGGAATGCAAGAAGAGATGCTACGTTAATAATTTTCCCGTACTTTCTTTTCATCATATCTTTTGCAACTGCCTGGCTCAAAAAGAAAACTACCCTGGAATTAAGATGCATTACTTCATCCCAATCTTTTTCAGAAAAATCAATTGCAGGAGTTCGTCTAATTATTCCGGCATTATTAATGAGAATATCAACCTTTCCAAAAACATCTAATGCTTTATCAACAACAGTCTGCAAAGAATTTTCTTTCATTAAATTAATTACCAACTGGTCACACTTTCTGCCGAGCGCTTTCACCTTTATTAAAGTTTCTTCAGAGGAAACATGATCAACAAGAAGAACATCCGCCCCTGCTTTAGCTAGTCCAAGTGTCATTCCTTGACCAAGCCCTGTGCTTGCACCAGTTACTATTGCCGATTTACCTGTAAGATCAAATAGATTTGTCATTGTAAAACTCCTATTAACATATATGAATACCGACTTTATTTTTAATTCTAATAATTATCCGTTGTGAATTTCCAAACTTGTCCTTTAATTGTATCAACTTCAGTAACCTCATCGACCCGCCAATAATAAGTTGTATTTTTTTTCAACTTGCTAAGATTAATATTATTTATAGTTATTTTTTTTTTAGTTGATTCAGAAAGAGTAGTACCAAAATAGAGAATATGTGAGATTACGTTTCTACCTGGGATCCAAGTTAATTTTATATTTTTTGAACTGACATTTTTTGCTTCATCCTTGGGTGAAGGGAAAAATGCCAATGGAAGGATTGATTGCAAATTAGCTTCAGGATCCCACCTACTCGCAAAAGTCCATTTAGCTGTAATTTCTTTTTGATTTGGAGAGTGTGGTGCAGTAATTAAATTATCTTCAAACCATTTGTAATTACCACCTTCTCTGTGACAATTAGAATAGTAATAACGTTCGCCCCATTTGAATGGTGCTGGCGAAGTTGGAGGTCGATATATCGGTTGATTTGCCATGTTCTTAGAAAAATTACAATCAACAAGATAGAATTGTCCGTCACGGTGATTTCTACCAAGCGGAAAATTTTCAACACCATCGAAATATGAATTTCTTATTACAAATTTTTGATCCGGATCGTTACTGCCATCATGCCAAATACTCGCCGATAAATTATGTCCAAAAAATTTACTGTCTGTTATGTAACACCAACCACGCGGACAAACAAAATCCACCCATCCTTCAAAGTTACAAAAAGCGTGATAGTATTTTCCTGCGGTACTGTTCCATAAACTGAGTGTATCGCCGCCATCCGCTTTGATATTACAATTAATAATAATTACTCTATCTCCACCGCCTCTTATTGCAAATTGATGATCATTAGGTTTTTCTTCTCCGGTGTGTGTTGAACCATAATTATTATAAACAGTAAGATTAGCAACAGTAAGATCTGTAACAGTATTTCCAACATTAACAACTGCAGACCCCCAATCATTACCAGGATGATCAACTAACCAATTCCTTCGTAACTCTGAAAAGATTATTTTTGTGCTGTCTTTATTTTCACCAACAAGAGTGATAAAATTTTTCTCAATATAAATTTTTTCATTATAAGTACCATTCTTAATTAGAATGATAAAAGATTTGTTCAAACCGGCTGGTGCTGAATTAATAGCAGCTTGAATTGTTGTGTAATTTCCACTGCCGTTTTTAGCAACTATTACGTCTGCTTTTTCCTTGGCATAAATATTTAAACTTAAAAGATGAAATGATGTAATAATAAAAATTGTAAATATTTTTTTTGACATCATGATTGTTTTTTTATTTACCAAGAATTGAAGACATAGCATTTTCTTATTAATTTTTTAAAACAGATGCTTTTCCTAAAAGCCACTTAAATAAATTTTCAGCAGCTTCATAATTCTGGAAATCCTCAGGTAATCTTCTGTGATCAATATACTCGTTATAAATCCATGGATCACCGACCGCAAAAACAAAACCTTTCCCAAATTTTGAACTAGCCATAACTACATCTTTATTATCCACCAATATCGGAATCGCTGATTTATTTAAAGTTAGAGTTGAAATTTCTTTCAGATAAATTTTTGTTATTTTTTTGAAAATCGGATGATTAGGAAATTCATCAAACTTTCCCATATCATAATTGGTCCCTGTAACTTTATTGCGGCTTACTTCATTAAAATGAATTCCAAATTTTTCTGCTAATCTGTTAAGATGTTCAAATTCACAATTGCCTTTATCATTTGCCATAAGCATCAACACTCCTCCTAGTTTAACCCACTTAACTATCTCAACTATTGATGAATCGGAAATATAATTTGGGCTTGGGGTCTCTAACGGAGTATCTGGATCAACAATTATATAAATACTAGCTTTGTTCAATTCTGATAACGTCGGGGCTTGAGAAATTTTGAATAATGTTGCGCCTAAGTTTTCAATAATTCCGCCAAGTTGTGAAAACCCCGAATTCTCTTTGTCTTCCCATATATAATGAAATTGATACTCTTTACCTTCAGAATCTTTTTTCGTCTCGTGATTAAAAAAATAATCAAGCGCAACAACTTTTTCTTTTGCAGTTGTGCTGATAATTTTTGTTTTACTGTTAATGACTCCGGCTTTTTCCAATTCGATTGCAGCAAGAATTAAAGGACCTAAACCTTTTAAATCATTTATTCGTGTTGGTTCACTTATGTAATATTCATAGCTTCCATCGCGATATGGATTGCCTCCTAAACCTGCGCCCCGACAAGTGTACAGTAAATCTATAAAACCATCTTTATCGATTGTACAAAGATTTTTTATAATTCCTTCAAATGATTTTTTTGCGTGATCCAAAAAACTTTTAGGGAGATAACCTTTATTGACTCCTTTTGCAAATGCGTATGTAAACATAGAAGATGCGGATGCTTCAAGATAATTTCCTTTTCTGTCTGGGAAATTTGTTACTTGGTACCACAAACCGGTTTTATTATCTCTGACTTTTAACAAGGCCTCGGAAAGTTTGCTAAGAATTTTTATCAATTCTTTTCTTTGTGGATGTTTTTGGGGTAGGAAATCCAGTACATCAACGATTGCCATTGCATACCAACCCATAGCCCTTGACCACAAATGTGGAGACTTTCCGCTTTTAGGATCAGCCCATTTCTGCTGTAAACTTTCATCCCAAGCATGATAAAGCAAACCTGTCTTTTCATCGCGTGTCTGTTTTTCAATTAGAATAAATTGATGAACAATATCATCATAATTTTGCAGCTCATTAAATAATTTAGAATACTCTGCATAAAATGGTTCGCCCATGAACAAACCATCTAACCACATTTGGTATGGATAAATTTTCTTATGCCAAAAACCGTTACTATGGGTTCTGGGTTGATTAGCAAGCTGTTTTCGCAATGTATCAGCAGCTATTTTATATTTTTTTTCTTTTGTCCTATTGTAAAGTAGAAGAAGTTGTCTGCCTGTGTTGATATTATCAATATTAAAATCTGAAAGTTTATAAGTTTTTATTTTCCCGTCTTCTCCGACGTAGCGATCAATGTTCAGTTTTATATAATCATAATATTTTTTATCGCCGGTCTTGTTCCATAATTGATGATAAGCTTCAAGCATTGTACCTAATTCATAGTTCCATTTACTTTCGGCATTTGTTTCTACTACTGCTTCATTCTGATGTCGCAGCATATATGAATCTGCAATTCGAACTGACCATGGTTTATTCGAATCAATTTTTACCTGCGCATAAAATTGAATTGTAAAAATTAGGTTTATCAACAAATACAATAAAACAAAAATATTTTTTTTCTTCATCGCCTTATCCTAATATTTTTATTTAAGCAAAAGAAGCTTGTTATACTTAAGAGCATTTTCAAATCTAACAACACAAAAATAAATTCCGGTTGCAACTTTTAATCCCTTATCATTCACGCCATTCCATCTAACTTTATAGCTACCAGCAGAATTAAGACCTTTATATAAATCAGTTATTTGTATTCCGTTAATATCAAAAATTTTAATAGACACATTGCCCTGTCGTGGAATTTGAAATTCAATAGTAGTTTCCGGATTAAAAGGATTTGGATAACAATTAACAAGAATAAATTCGGATGGTAAACTACTTATCTTGTCAACAGCAGAAGGAATTGTGGGATCAAATTCAAAAGCCCCAATGTCGGGAGCGGTCCCAATAAATGTGATTCCGACATCTACTCCAGCATCAATAAGATTACTCCCTAATGCTAAATGCATAAAATAAATATCAGGTAAACTTCCATCCGGTTTTCTAAAACCATATGCTGAAATGGGATCAACACTAACAAAATCTTGCGTAGCAACTGTAAATGGTGGAAGCCAACTATTACGTTCTTGAGTAGCGGTTTGAAGAATACTTATACTCTGCGAAAAAGATATACAATTTTTTATAGTTAAAGTTTTGCCTGAGTTTAAATTCGTAGGCATATAGAAATTATAAGTACCATTTCTAAAAGCTGTACAATTAAATAATGTCATCGAACCTAAATTATTATTCTGATCAAACCCTTTAATACGATTATCAAAAGCTAGACAATTTTTTAATATAAAATTGTGCATAAGATCTTTATTGTCACTCCCTCCCATTTTAAATCCATTGCCATTTCCCTGGCTCGCAACTCCATTTTTTAAATAACCATTTTTAAATGACCAACAGTTTTCTAAAACAGTTGAAACATCGTTTGTTGTTCGTAAATATCCATCCCATCCGTCATCAGAATTTTGCCATGCACGACATCCGAAAAAATAATTTCCTGTACCTACACCTAATTTAGGGGAAAACCCATCAGCATTACCTTGACCAGGATCAGCATTATAATATGAATCGCAATTAATAATTCTGTTATCGTGTCCACCACCATCAATTTGTAGTCCTGTATCCTGGTTATCATGTATAGCACAATTTTCTATGATATTATTACTTCCTGAAATATAAACCCCATTATCGCCCGAGTTTTTTATTTCCAAACCCTTAACATTCCAAAAATTAACTGAGAGATATAAACCACGTGAACCAAATGGTTCAGTTGAAAAATCAAGAATCGGTTTTTCACCGGGATATGCCCATAAATTAAAATATCCTAATGAAGTCCCACTTTGAGTTGGTCTTAGATTACTAGATAATATATAAGTACCGCTTCTGAGATAAATAGTTCCACTTGTACTACTAGTTAGAACATTTACCGCTTTATTTATTGTAAGAAATGGTTTATCAATAGTCCCTATATTGTTATCACTACCTGTGTTAGGATCTACATAATAAGTTAGAGATTGAGATAATAATTTAATCGAGTAAATGAATAAAAAAGCAAATAATTGTTTGTTAAATCGAATCATGATTATTTATAATATTTTATAATAAATATTTACTGAAGAATAATATTTAAATAAATTTAAAAAAAAGCTCGGCAATATGCACCGAGCTTTTTACAACAACAAAACAAGTGACTACTTCATTAACATCATTTTTTTAGAAAAAACTTGACCTGATGTTGATAATCTATAAATATAAACACCGGAACTAAATCTTGAAGCATCAAAATCTACTTTGTACTGCCCAACTTGTTGAGTTTCGTTAACTAGTAAAGCAACACTTCTACCTAGTATATCAAATACTTCTAATCTTACATTAGATTCTTGGGGAATACTGTAAACAATCTTTGTAGTTGGATTGAATGGATTTGGATAATTTTGATCGAGTGAATATTGAGTTGGTATTACACTTGTTTTTTCAATACCCAAACCTACACCATTTTGCCAATCTGCCATTGAAACTGGGAACCAGTTAAGATCACCTACAGGATAACCACCTATACCAGCCGTGAAAACTGGGGATTGGATAGCATATGTACAATTCAGTGTATCTGTATAATACTTATATGTTCTGCGGTCCATATCATTAACTAAATAACTATAATTCGTTACGGTTTTAGTATAATTTCCGCCAGTCGGACTTACATAATAATCCATCAACTTTGTCATTAATGCTGGTGTTTTTACTAAGCTAAAACCTGTTACTTTTGTAAAAGCAGTTGCAGCTCCGCTACCTAATCTATTTTTAATGTGTTGAGTAATTTGTTGTCCTTCACTATGACGAGAATGTGCATTAAACCAGTTTTGTCCTGCCGTCGAAATACTATAATAATTTTTCTGAACTTTCCAGATGGTAGTATCATTTGGTGCTGTAAATATCCATGGCATTTTATTATTTCCATTAGTGTATGTTTCACCGGTATTATTCCACTCAACTGATCTTACTGCATCCAATGAATCTTGTCCCAACGCAAAAGCATCTACAAATAAATTATTCGTTATAGTAACTCTCTTACCCACATTTCCTAAACAAAGTAATCCATGAAAGCCCATTCCATTTACAATTGTATTATGATCTATAAGAGCATATCCTAAAATACCAGTAACAGTATTACCAGCTGCAAGATTTAAATGGCGAACAATACGATCTTGTGAGTTAACGAATGTATTATTGACAAGTATTAAAGAGTCGTGTGATACTTCGCGTAAGTCAAATGCTTTGCCAGCACCAAAATTTGAAGTTGTTAAGGAACCCATGTTTGCAAATATACTATTGGTAACTTTTATTAATTTAGTTCCGCTACCGGTTCTTACGTGGTTTCCGTTAGTGTTAGTAAGTAAACACTTATCAATTATAATTTTGCAACCGACACCAGTTGTATTAATTAGACCACCTTGTACATTGGTGATTTCAGACGGCGTGGGTTCGAAGATTCCAGCAATAGCAATATTTGTAAATTCAACATTAGATCCGTTCAATACGACGAAGTTTCCCGGAGGTCTAGTTGGATTTGCACCTGTACCTGTGGGGTATAAATAAATGATTGGTTTAGTTCCAGCAGGCGCTCTCAATCGTAAAGTTTTATTTGTACCATTAAGAGTTAGAATCTCTGTACTAAGATAAATCCCTCCATTCACTAATTCGTAAACTCTGTTAGTAGAAAGAATACCAGGGTTGGCTGTTGTGTCAGCTCTGATTTGAGCAATTATAAATGAGCCAGGTGTACCATCATATGGTAGAAGCTGTTTAACATTTTGACCTACCGCAAACGACGACACAAACAACATTAGGATAAGTATTAAAGATAGTTTCTTCTTGTTCATTACATGCCTCCTGATTAATGAAAGTTAATTTTTCCCTTTTAGAGATAATATTTAAATAATCATAATTCGCTTATTACTTAATTAATATAATTTTATAGAGTCAGTTTAATTCCGAAGTCAGCTGTCAAACCATATAACTCACTAGTGTTTAATATCTTATAACCGTTAACACGATTATCAATTAATCTATCTTCCTTAATATTTGATAGATTGCTTACATTAAGCATTAGAGATAAATAATCAAAAAGAACTTGTTTTAGTGCAAGATCAAACCTAGTATAACCGCTTACCACAGCATCTGCTCGTCCGGTTGGTGAGAAAGATCTTATATATTCGGCTTGATTGTACATTGATATACGTGCAGAGAATCCTCCTATATCATAACCAAGAGAAATGTTTCCATAAAATTTTGGCTGATCCTCCAATTGTTGCGTCAACTCAACTGGCCTTTCAACATACTTCGGAGTTTTTGGGAAAGGTGGAGGTAATACTTGGACAAATACTGTATCAGTTACTGAACCAATAAGCCATGTTTCAGATTTTACAAAAGATGCATTATAACTCAGCACTATATTTTTAAGAAGTCCTGGTAAAAAGTTAAAATTAATTTGATGTTCAAATTCAAATCCCCAAACCTTTGTTGGTTTAGGGGAATTATAAGGAACTGTCAACTGATAAGTTTGTGTTAATGGAAACAGAGTTTTCCAATTTACACCAATATTTTCAAGCATTGTATTTCCAGAGGTATTGAATTGGTTTAGCATATGGTACATATCATCAATCTGTTTATAAAAAGCAGAAATAGAAATTAGACCGATGTCATTTCCATAAAAAGATGTATTGATTTCAAAATTCCATGCTTTAGCTGTTTTCAATACCGGATTACCCAAAATAAGTTGTCTGTCGGATCCTTGTGCAGAAGGACGCCAAGCAAAATATGTATTCAATCTCATTGTAAAGTCGGGTCTTGCTAATGATTTATAAGCAGCGAGACGTATGTTCATAAAATCAGTAGCTTTAATACTTAAATGGAAATTAGGTAGTACAATGGTTTCTGTGTAAGATGAAGTTGTGTCTCTAGTATCATCACCGGGAACTGGGAATCCAGTAAAATCGACGCGTGAATATTTGTTTTTATAATTATTATTCTCAGATTCTACTCTTACTCCGGTAATCAAAGTAATTGATTGACCGAATTTCAGAGTATTCATTAAATAGCCGGATGTTACAGATTCAGTCATGTCATAAGAATTGGCATTTACTGAAGGATCATTATAATATTCTTTTCCAACTCCATTTTTATCAACACCATCTTTATTGATTTCATACCACTGACGTAATTTATCCCGATTAATAAGCGGATAAAGATTATAAAGATCATACATATTTCTTGATTGAGGTGAGCCGTCGAGAAATTCACTCAATGATAAAGTATTAATAAGCGGGTTGGCAAGATATCGGTTAAAAAAATTAGCAAAGTATGTGTTACTTAAATCTTTTGCTTTTATTGTTCCATCTGCTAATTTCTCATATGGTCTCCAATATCCTAAGTAGTATGGAGCATATTGTTCTGAATTAGCATTTGTTCTTGTTTTTGCTTTGTAACTTGCACCCGCTTTTAATTCTCCGGCTAAAATGTTACCAAAAGTATAATCATAAGCAGCATTTAAGAATGCAGTACGATCTTTATCTAAATTATTCTGCGTGCGGTAATAAGCATTGTATAGATTTGAACTTGCAAAATTGTTCCATGCAAATGGAATTATATTTTCGGGATTTGTTTTTAACCTTGGGGTATTGCTCTTCATTCCTGAAGTATTTGTGGAGGCTTCAAGAAAATCCAGCTGATAATCATAAGGATATTTTGCTACTGATTGAGCAAATGAAAATCCCCAGTTGATTCTTAAATCAAGAAGATTATTGTTACCCGTTAACGCAGTATTAAAAGTTTGTATCTCTTGTTCTCTATCCCTATATGAATATGTAACTGAACCACCTGTTCCGCCACCTGCTGGATAATCTCTAGAGTGAAGTAAAAAATCTCTTTTTGTACTATTGAAGACCGTATTAAGTTTTATCGTTCCATCATCAGGAGTGTTATAATCCAGCAATAAACTAAAACCATTTCTTTTTCTAAATTCATCGGTAAATTGAAGTGTAAAATTATTAATAACATAATCTGTTTGATTGACAATTGTTTGGTCATAATCAAGATCAATTCTTTCATTGCTTCTAATTTTTTGTTCAATATTACCAGTAACTTGGACACCAAGCAAATCATCAAAAAATCTTTCTCCATATTTAAGAGAAAAATCATATTGTTTGAATGATCCTATTAAATTATTGTAATTACCTTTAGCAGTAATATTTAGTTCTCTTATGGACGGGGCTTTCTTTGTAACAAGATTTACACTTCCAGCAATAGCATCGGCATCTTTATCAGGAGTTAGTGCTTTATAAAGTTCAATTCCTGCTAAAGAACTTTGTGAAATTGTAGAAAGATCCAATCCTCTGCTTGTAGCATCAGTTGACGCAATTTTGATTCCATCAATTGTAAAACTTGTAAATTTATCACTCAAACCGCGCAAAATAATTTTATTAGCTTCACCACCTGATCTAATAATCGAAACACCCGGCAAACGACCTATTGCTTCTGCTGCATTTACATCAGGCAATTCTTGAATCTTCTGCTCAGAAACAACATTGATAATTGTATTAGAATTGATTTGTTGATTAATTGCCGCCGCCTGCCCTAATGCCTGAGCAGAAACGACCACTTCCTTTCCCTGAATAACATCTTGTGCAAGTACTACACTAAGAGTAACAGTTTGATTACTTACTATATTAACCGATACTTCTTTTGCCTTGTAACCCACGTACGATATTTTAACTCTATATCTACCATCCATTATTTTAGCAACAAGAAAATTGCCTTCGATATCGACTGTACCGCCCTGAGAAGTTCCAAGTAAGAACACATTAGCTCCAATCAGTGGATCCTGTGAAAGAGAATCTTTAACAGTTCCACGTAATGTTCCTTGACCATATACAGTTGATCCAATAATTAGAATTAAAATGAGAAAAAATTTTCTTGTAAATTTTAATTTCATATGAACCTCTTTGTAAATAAATATTAATAACTATATCAAAATAATTTTATAATAGCTCAATACTGATTGGATGGCTTAATTCAGAAATTGTTTTGTCTAAATATTCAATAAATTCTATTTTATTATGAATTCCATTCTTCTCATTTTCCCATGCAGAGCCAAAATAATATGTTAAATTCCCGTCTACAGGTTTTAGTACCGAGATATAATTAAGAATATCCTCTGTATTTTTTACAAGATTTGATTTTTTATAAAATATTGCCAAGCCAAGATTATCATATGCTAAACTCTGTTTCCCATATGTAGCAATATATCCCCATTCATAATTTTCTTTATCTAATATCAATGAACATTCTGCGTGTTTGGCAATTCCGGTACAAATTAATTGTGAGGGATCTGATATTGTCAGATCCTCTCTTGTTAACCTACTGCCTGCTGAGATTGAGATTAGAGAAGAAATGTCGAATTGAGATTTACCTACTTTTGTATTTTTATAAGTGGTAAGAACATTAGATTTGATAATACCATCATTTGTAATTTTACAAGTTGTTGTTTCTGTATTTGAAATTGTATTGACTTGAGTATTATCCCAAATCGCAATTGAACCAATGCCTAGTGATTCACCAACCTTAAAAATATCCATTCCCCAATCACACATTTTTGTATAGGATTCTTTGCTGTCAGAAACCAAATCATTAATTCCGACAACATTTAGAACCAAATCATCGACTTTTTTGCCAAATATATCATTGCGATTTCGTGAATCAAGATAGAATCGGTATGCAACTTTTTCTGATTCCCATCCCGGACCTTCATATTTATACAAAGCATTATGCGCAAAATGGTTAACTGGTACAGTACTATTCTTTACACTATTAAACTTACCTTTTGTATAAAATCCGTTTTCTAAAATGTAATCTGTTTTTACCGAAAGTTCGGCATGAGTTCTTTTCTTAAATTCTTTTTTAATAACTGCTAACTTGTCATATTGAAGTGAAATTTTTTTTTCTTCACCGCGGATAAAGTCCACAACAATTAGAACGTTATCTGCTTTTTCATCCCCGTTAATATCTTCTGTCTGTGAGGGTATTTCTTTCTTCCTATCAAATACTGTAAAAGCTTTCTCGTTAAAATCTGGATATTTTTTTATGATACTACTTATCGGTATAGTAATTAGAGCATCCTTAACAGAATGGTTAGTGTGGTTGACAGCCTTGATCAAAATTATAGTTAGTAAACTATTATTTGAATTATATGATGTAAAACCAAGAGTTGGATAAAAGGTCGTTACAAACAAGAATAGACTAATTATTTTTTTTGACTTACTATTTCTAACTCTAATTCTCATATATACCATTTACTATTTAATTATTTCAAGCACTCTTTCCTTTTACTTAGATTAGCACTTTAGAAAGAGTGCTTTAATTTATATGGAGGCACGATACAACATTTTTATCTATACATGACTGAATGTAATCCTGTACTAAGAGAATGAGGAATTAGTTTAGAGATAAAGGGTAACTTAATTGTTTACTTTATCGGTAACTAAAATCTAAAAATTTTCCTCTTTTGTCAAGTTAATTTTTCCTTCTAAGTAATTATAAGCACAGAAAGTGTTAAAATTAAACTATTTAGCCTATTTTATAAAAACCTGAAGTTTATCATTGATATATGTATCCCGAATAACTAATCCCTTTACATTTTGTATTGTTGATCCCTTCTTAACTCCGTCAAATCTGCACTTTTCAATCTTTATATTATTGATGTAAGATTCATCTAAACCAACAAAATATAGAGCTTGATTACTTTTTTTACTTGTTACTCCGCGGACATTTATATTACGCCACTCGGGTATAAATGCACCATACTTACCTTCAGCTGGTTCATATTGCATATCAAAATGAATAACAGCATCCTTTACTTCACCGATTTTTATGTTCCTAATAAAAATATTTTCAACGAGACCCCCACGATAAAAATTTGCTTTAATCCGAATTGCACGATCTAAATCCGGACTATCCATTTCACAATTTTCTGCAAAAACATTTCTACATCCTCCTGATATTTCACTACCAATAGTTACTCCCCCATGTCCGTCATTCATTTTACAATTTTGAATAATAATATTTTCACTAGGAATGTTTATTCTCCTGCCATCATAATTTCTACCTGATTTTATAGCAATACAGTCATCTCCATTTTTGAAATAACAATTTTTAATCAAAACATTTTTACACGATTCAGGATCACAGCCGTCAGTATTTGGTCCTATCCCAATTGTTGATACATCTTTAATAATAACATTTTGACAAAGGATTGGATGAATTACCCACATTGGTGAATTCAAAAATGTTACTCCTTCAATCAAAACATTTCTGCAATTTATTAATTGTAAAAAGTTGGGACGAAGATAATGTCCTTTACCAAAAATTCTTTCGTTAACAGGTGTTTGCAGATTATTCATTTTTACTAATAATGGTCTTCCAATACTATCTGACTGGCTTGGCATTCCCTCTTTCCAACCAAATGATTTATTTCCCTTCCAACTCCACCAGTTGGATTCATTTGCTTGAGCATCAAAAATTCCTTCACCTGTAATTGCAATATTTTCTTGTCCCAGAGCATAAATTAAAGATGAATAATTATAACACTCCATCCCTTCCCACCTTGTAAATACAACTGGTAAATAATCTTCGGAATCATTACTAAATTTTATAAGCGCACCTTTTTGAAGATGAAGATTTACATTATTTCTTAAGTGTATAGGACCTTTTATGATATAATTTCCTGGAGGAATAATTATTTTCCCACCGCCGTTTTTAGAACATTCAAAAATTGCTTTGTCAAATGCGGATTTACAATCAGTAACTTGATCTGCCACGGCACCAAATTTTGTAATTAAAAATTCTTTGTTGGGAAATTTGGGTGCTTTTATTTTTTTAAGAATCCCAGATAGTTGAGTCCATCCTTTTTCTGTTTCGTGTTTTCTAAGTTCGCTATAACTATAACTGCTTCCATTATTAAAAAGAGAAATTAGAATTGCAAACAAAGACAAGTATTCAAACTTTTTAAGAAGTCTAATAAAATATTTTTTTTTAGATATTTTTACTTGCATTTTTTAAAACTAAGATATTGATAATAACTAACCTCTATTATATTTAACACATGTGCCTCGTAGTATTAAATTTGTATCTATAATCAGTTGTTTGGGTTCAAATGTTTCTTTGTTTTCAATATTTTCAATCAAAACTTGTAATGATTTAATAGCTATTTCATCAGTCGGTTGATTAACACAGCTTAGCGGGGGTAAAAGGAAATTTTGAACTTGTGCATTTCCAAAACAGATTATATCTATATCATCAGGTATCATCATCTTGACTTCATTTGCTGCCATATAAATACCAAGTGCTACCGGATAAGTAACAGCAAAAATTAAATCTGGAAGATTTTTTTCTTTATATAGTTTCATAAATAGATCATAACCGCTCTTTTCACCAAAACCACTTTCCAATACCCAATCCGGATTTACCTCTATACCGTTACTATGCATCGCTTGTTTGAATCCTAATAATCTTTCACGCCCTATGTTTATGTTAGTATTACCGGAAAAATGGCCGATATTTCGGTATCCTAATTTGATTGCATAGTCAATTGCATTAAACGCACCGCTTCTATCATCAACGGTAACTTTGTTTATCTCCGCAATATCTGGAGTACGATCCATAAAGACTAAGGGCACTTCTCTGCTCTTAACTGTATCAAAGATTTCATAATTTTTTGTCTCTTGTGCAATTGATATGATTATTCCTTCCACTCTCATTGACAAAAGAGTTTGGATATGTTTTTTTTCTCGAACTTCACTTTCTTGAGAGACAGTAAGAATGATTTCATAGTTATGCTCGAAAGCATAATTATAAATATGCTCAATGATCGAACTAAAAAAATGATGTGCTATTTTAGGAACGACTACTCCGATTGTGTTAGATCTTCTGGCGGAAAGATTACGAGCCATAAAATTTGGTGAATATCCCAATTTTTCTGCCATAGCTTTAACAAGTTTAGTTGTCTTTGGTGAAATATCAGGATGCCCTCGTAAAGCTTTTGAAATTGTAACAGTAGAGACATTAAGTTTCTTTGCAATGTCGCTTAAAGTAATATGTCTTGATAGCATAATTTATTATTAGCTAAATTTTATAATTATTTTTTTCAAAAACCGAAATAGTTTTTTGCATTGTTATAACAGATATCTGAAATCATCTTGCCTAATAATTCTATATCATTTGGAATTAATCCCTTTTCAATATCATCTCCAACAGCATTACATAAGATTCTTCTAAAATAGTCATGTCTGGGATATGATAAGAAACTTCTTGAATCAGTTAACATTCCTACAAAACGACTCAACAAGCCCATATTGGAAAGGGTTTCAATTTGTTTTTCAATTCCGCTTTTTTGATCCAAGAACCACCATGCACTTCCGTATTGTAATTTTCCTTCAATCGTACCATCTTGGAAATTTCCAATCATTGTTGCCATTAACTCATTATCACGAGGATTTAGATTATAGATAATTGTCTTTGTTAACCTATTTTCATCATCAAGACGATTTAAATATTTTGACAATGGTTTTGCAATTTCAAAATCACCGATTGAATCAACTCCGATATCTGCACCAAGTTTACGAAACAATCTTGTATTATTGTTTCTTAAAGCACCAAGATGTAATTGTTGAACCCATCCTTTTTCAAAATTCATTACACCGAACTCATACATTATTGCAGATTTAAATTTTAGTTTCTCTAATATATTTAATTCTTTTTTTGATAATATTTTCGAAAAAATAAAATTAATTTCTTTATCTGTATAATCTTCAGCATAAACTGTTTCAAGCCCATGGTCTGAAAGTCGGCAATTGTTTTCATGAAAATAGTTATGACGATTTCTTAAAGCATCAATAAATAATTTATAATTAGAGACTGAAATTTTTGAGGCCGCTTCTAATTTTTTCAACCATTCATGAAATTCTTCTATATTTTCAACAGCCATCGCATTATCCGGGCGGAATGAAGGAATTACTTTGGTGCTGAAAGAATTTTTCATTAACTGTTGATGAAATTCCAATGAATCGATAGGATCATCTGTTGTACAGATTACTTTGACGTTAAATTTCTTAATAATTCCTTGTGTTGAAAAATCATCTTTCTGAAGTAATGCATTGCAATCATTCCAAATTCCTTCCGCAGTATCTTTATTTAATAATCTATCAGAAATTCCAAACGGCTTTTTTAATTCCATATGTGTCCAATGGTAAAGAGGATTTTTCAATGTATACGGTACAGTTTCTGCCCATTTGAAAAACTTTTCTTTGTCACTTTTATCACCCGTAATAAATTTTTCGTCTACACCGTTAGTGCGCATAACACGCCATTTGTAGTGGTCGCCATTAAGCCAAATTTGAGTCATGTTATCAAAATTCTTATTCTCAGCAATCTCTTTTATAGGCAGATGACAATGATAATCTATAATAGGTTGATCTTTAGCATAATCAAAATAAAGCTTCTCTGCAGTTTTGTTTTGAAGAAGAAAATTCTCTTTAATAAAAATGTCTTTCATATTGTTTTCATATTTAGATAAGTTATTCAAATTTCACTTGTGCATCATCGAGATTTGGAATTAGATAGTTAAAAATAATCCAAGCAATCAAATAGGTAGAACCGCAAATGATAAATAGAGCAATGTAACTTCCAGTTAATTGTAGAATAAATCCAGCAGCAGTTGCAATTAACATTCCTCCTATTGCGCCAGCCATTCCTCCGAGACCAACTACAGAGGCCACTGCTTTTCTTGGGAATAAATCTGAGGCTGTTGTAAATAAATTTGCAGACCAACCTTGATGTGCCGCTGCAGCTAAACTAATAAGAGCAACAGCTACCCAGATATTGCTCGTTTGAGAGACCATGACAATTGGAATTACACTGACAGCACATAACAACATCGCAGTTTTTCTTCCTCTATTTATACTCCAACCTCTCTTAATTAATGTAGACGATAACCATCCTCCCCCAATACTTCCAATATCAGCAACAATGTATATTATTATCAATGGTGGACCAATTTTATCTAATGTGATACCATAATTATTAAATAAAAATTTAGGCACCCAGTATAAATAGAACCACCATATAGGATCTGTTAGAAACTTTGCGCTTGCAAAAGCCCAAGTTTGTTGATGTTTCAGAAGGCTTGTCCAAGGGATTTTTACGGTGGGGTCAGTAGGATCTGATTGAATATATTCACGTTCGGGTTGTTTAAGTCGTTTATGAATTTCAGGTCTTTCATACAATAGCCACCAAAAAAATACCCAAATAAAACCAATTGCACCAGTAAATATAAATGCCTCTTGCCATCCATAAGTTAATGCAATCCAAGGAACAACAAGTGGTGCGATGATAGCTCCAACATTTGAGCCTGAATTAAATAATCCAGTTGCAAACGCCCTCTCCTTCTTTGGGAACCATTCTGCTACAGTTTTAATTGCTGCCGGAAAATTTCCAGCTTCAGAAAGACCTAAAAAGAATCTTGCAGTTCCAAAACCAAACACTGTAGTTGCTGCTGCATGTCCCATTGCAGCAATGCTCCATCCAAACACAGAGAGAGTATATCCAATCTTTGTCCCAAATCTGTCAATAATTCTTCCGACAACTAACAAACCAATTGCATAAGCGGCTTGGAATGCCGTTACAATATAACCGTAATCAATTTCATCCCACCCGATGTCTTTCTGAAGAATAGGAGCTAAGATACCTATGACTTGTCTATCAATGTAATTTATTGTTGTTGCTAAAAATATCAATAGAACGATTGTCCATCTGAATTTTCCAACTTTCAATTTTTCTTCCATCAAATTTTCTCCGGTCGAATAAAATGATTATTTGTTTTTCAATTTCGCAATGCTCAATGCGCTTGATGTTAAATTTTTTATCTCGTCAAATTTTTTGTTTTGTATTAACTCACTTTTAACCATCCAACTTCCACCACATGCTAATACTCTTGGAAAATTTAAATAATTCAGAAGATTTTTTTCATCAATACCACCGGTGGGAATAAATTTAAGATTGCTGTATGGTGATGAAATTGCCTTTAGATAATTTAATCCGCCAAGCACTTCTGCCGGGAAAAATTTTACTACTTCTAAATTAAATTCCAGAGCCCGTTCAACTTCCGTTGGTGTAGCTATTCCGGGAGTTATAAGTATATCATTAGATAAGCAATATTCAACCACTCTAGGATTTAATCCGGGAGAAACAATAAATTTAGCTCCAGCATCAACAGCACCTTTAACTTGATCTACTGAAAGTACAGTCCCGGCACCTAATAACATTTGAGGAAATTTACCGGCTATTTTATCAATTGATTCTTTAGCTTCTTTTGTTCTAAACGTAATTTCTGCTACCGGCAATCCACCATTTATCAAAGCATTTGCAAGTGGAATAGCATTTTCAACCTCATCAATTATTATTACCGGAATAATTTTGTATAAACCAATTTCTTCTAAAATTTTATTCATGTTTTCAAATCAAAAATTTTAATAATTATTTTAGACTCTTCATTTCAATCGCATCCATGTCATCAAACACCTGGTTCTCACCTCCCATTGCCCAAATGAAAGAATAATTTTGTGTTCCGGCACCTGCATGCATTGACCAGCTTGTGGAAAGAACCGCTTGACGATCCCTAATAATTACATGTCGTGTTTCTGTTGGCTCGCCTAAAAGATGAACAACAAATGCATCGGGTTTAATATTGAAATAAACATACACTTCCGAACGTCTTTGATGTGTATGGGCAGGCATCGTATTCCAGACACTTCCTTCTTCAAGATCGGTTAGTCCCATTGCTAATTGGCAAGTCGGTATTGTCTGCGGAAGTATGTATTGATTAATCGTTCTTTCATTTGCTTGTTCTTTTGAACCTAACTTTTTATGAATTGCATCTTCAAACTTTATAAGTTTTGTTGGATATTCTTTATGCGCGGGATAACTTACAAAATAAAATTGCGATGGATTTGCAGCATTAACACTTTTAAATTCGATTTCTTTTGAACCTCTACCTATATAAACGCAATCTCGATAATTCATCTTATATTCTTTGCTATCTATTATAATAGATCCTTCTTTGCCGATGTTGATAACTCCGATTTCCCTTCGTTCAGCAAAATATTCTGCCGCCATTTCCCTTTTTGTTGCAACCAATTTCAAACTTTTTCCAGATGGAACTGCCGAGCCTGTAATTGATCTGTCAATATCAGAATAGACCATCGGGATTTCATTAATTTGAAAAAGATTTTGAATCAAAAATGACTTCCGTAATTCTTCAGTTGTCATTTTCCTAAACCCATTCTGGTCTGGTGAATATCTGACTTCCATTTTATTCCTTATCAATATTAAATTTATTTTTATAAGCCCATAATCCTAAAGCAGGATTAGAGATGAAAAATATTTCTTCACCATCCGGCAATCTATTAAATCCGTCAACTAACAATTCCGGATTATATTTTTGCATCATAAGATTCAGATCATCGTATTTATAATTCACATTTTCGATTTCTTCTTTGGTTAAATATCCGGAACAATATGTAATGGTAAATCTGTTCTCGGATGAACCGTGTATTAGATGAGCCGCCGCGCTTAAATTATTTTTTATATCTTCATTCTCATCAACAAATTTCAATACTTCCGGGGTTGTTACGTAACCATATTTTCTAATTAAGCTGTCAATAGTTTTATCTTCACCAAATTCTTTTAGACCGGGAGCTAATACTATAAGCTCTCCATCATCTGCAATTGCCATTCTTGTCCTGTACACACTTTTATTTCCAAGCCATGTGCTTTTGTATTCAGAAGGATCTAAATAAACAATAACTTTATTTAAGGGTTTATCAAGTATCTCAAAATTTACTTTGAGTGAAAGCTCAGATGCTTTATTAAAACATTCGTCATCATCACCGATATACAAACCTCGTACAACGAGGTTACCTTTATCATCTTTATCAACGACGGTTAGTACATAAACTATTGGTAGATGTTTTGCAAAATTTTCAGAAGCATAGTTTAGAACTCTTCTAACCGGAGTATCAGCATGCCCCATCATTCTTTCCATTCCATAAACTGCACCTAGAAAATGGCTTTTATTAATTCCTTCTTTGCCACCTGTGCCAATAAAAATATTTTTGTTATAATTTGCCATTCCAACAACTTCATGAGGAACAACTTGTCCGATAGATAATATTAAATCATGATTCCCTTGTACAAGAAGTTTATTTACTTGAGCAGGCCAACTGTAGTTAAGCTTACCTTCGGAAACTTTATAAATAAAATCTGTAGGGACTTCTCCAAGGGTTACTAAATCGCTACGCCAATTGTGAACTCTAAATAAATTATGAGGAATATCTTTGTACATCTCATTAATAGCTGCACTTGTCATTGGAGAGTGAGTCCCTAGTGCAGGTAATATATCAGTAAGAAATTCTTTATAATATTGATAAACGAATGTGGTAAGTAAACCTGCTTGCGAATGATAACGTGTGAAATCCGGTGGTATTGCCAATACTTTTTTCTTAAGCCCAAGCTTACTAAGACTCGAAAATATTGCTTCTTTTAAATCATTAACCGTTAATATATCTTTATCGCTACCACGAGCAAATAATAACATTAACTACTTCCTTTCAAATTACATTAACGTTGAATACGAGCAGAGCCGCCTTTCGCAAATGCTTTTACTTCATCAATTGTTGCCATTGTTGTATCTCCGGGATAAGTAGTTAGAAGAGCACCATGAGCCCAACCAAGTTTTACAGCTTCTTCGGGAGTTTCATTTGTCAATAATCCATAAATAAATCCAGCTGCAAAACCGTCCCCGCCACCGACACGATCGTAAATATCAAGTTCTGCTGTCGGAGCTTGATATGTTTTGCCGTTGACCCATGCAACTGCACTCCAGCTATGGCGATTCGTTGAATGTACCTCACGCAAAGTAGTAGCAACTACTTTTACTTGAGGATACTTTTTAATTACGTCGTCAATCATACCGAAAAAAATTGTTGGATCAAGTTTTGATTTTGCCATTACTTCCGGACCTTTAATTCCCAAACCTTTTTGCAGATCTTCTTCATTACCGACTAACACATCAACGTGCTGTACTATACGATCAATTACTTCAGCAGCTTTTTGTTCACCACCCCAAATATTCCATAGCTTTGCTCTAAAGTTGAGGTCAAAACTTGTAATCGCTCCAGCTGCTTTTGCCGCTTTCATTCCTTCGATAATTACTTCTCCAGTTGTTGCAGAAAGCGACGCAAAAATTCCGCCGCTGTGAAACCAGCGGGTTCCACCGGAAAAGATTTCGTTCCAATTAAAATCACCGGGTTTTAATTGTGCTGCAGCTTCATTTGATCTATTATAAAATACAAATGGCGCTCTTGAACCATATCCGCCGTCACTGTAAACCGTTGCCATGTTTGGTCCGTTAACACCGTTGTGCTTAAATTGTTTGAAGAACGGTTTAACACCCATTGCACGAACTCGTTCAAATATTAAATCTCCAATCGGGTAATCAACAATTGCACTTGCTATACCAGTATTCATTCTAAAACAATCCGATAAATTTGCGGCAACATTAAATTCGCCTCCGCTAACATGAATTTTACATTCGGTTGCTTTTCTAAATGGAATTATTCCGGGATCTAGACGATGAACCAACGCACCAAGTGAAACAAGATCTAACGAACCTTTTGATTTGATATTTAAACCACTGCTCATAAATATTTATCCTTATTAAGTTCTTTTATACACCGGAGTAAGCGCTGAATCCGCCATCAACAGGAATAACAATTCCAGTTACAAATTTTGACATATCGGAAATTAAGTAAAGTAATGTCCCAACTAGTTCCTTGGGTTCACCAAATCTTCCCATAGGTGTGCCTGAAAGAATTTTGTTACCACGGGCTGTTAGCTCTCCGGTTTTTTCATCCGTTAATAAAAATCTATTTTGATTTGTTAAGAAGAAACCGGGCGCAATAGCATTTACTCTAACATCAACTTTCGCAAAATGAACTGCAAGCCATTGAGTAAAATTATTAACCGAAGATTTTGCTGCTGAGTAAGCAGGAATTTTTGTCAAGGGTCTGAAAGAATTCATAGAAGAAATATTAATTATTGAACCGCCGCGCTGAAGCATATCTTCTGCAAATACCATTGACGGCAAAACAGTGCCTAGAAAATTCAGATCAAATACATTTCTAAATCCTTCAAGATCTAAACCGAAAAAAGTTTTGGAAAGATCTTTTACATTATCATTTGTAATGAATTCTTCTTTCGTTGTTGCAGTCGGGGCATTTCCGCCGGCACCGTTAATTAAAATATCTACCTTTCCGAATTCTGAATTGATCTGAGCTTTAGCTTCAATTAAACTCTTTTTATCTAGTACATTGGCAACAACGCACAATACTTGTGAACCGGATTGTTTAGCAATCCCCGCCGTACATTCTTCACATCTTCCTTTTTTATAATCTAATATTGCAACTTTAACACCGGAATTTATTAATGCTTCCGAAAACACATTTCCAAACACTCCGCATCCGCCTGTAAGCACACAAACTTTGTCTTTTACATTTAGAAATGAATTTAATTCCATTTGTTCTCCTGATAATTCAGTAATTCAGTACTTATTATGGACTCCATCAAGATATACTTAATGGAAAGAACTCCTTTAATTAAATCTTGGTAATTTCCCTTTAAGAAAAAGATATAACCATATTTTAATGAAATATTTGAAATGTAGATCAAAATGTTTATATTTATCCTTAAAGTTATCGTTAAAGTAATATTCTTAATTAAACTTAGTGAAAGAAATTAAATTTGTCAATAACCCTTGATTTTATTAAAGATTGGGTAATTGAATGAACTTTATGAAATATGGAGAATAAAGTGGAACTTGAAAAATTTTCTGTTGGAATAGGCGACCGTTTTGGAAAAGAATGTCTTGCACAACTTAATGCCGTCAATCAAGCTAAACAATTTGGTGTAGATCTAGTACCCGTATGGAATAAATCCTTTCGAGAACATTCAATAATTGGAAGTAATCCAGCAGAAACATCAAGAATTGTTCAGTCTGCGATCGAAATTTCTAAATGGAGTGATTCATATTATATAGATGCAGACCATATCAATTTTAATTCTGTTGATCATTTCATGGATCATTCTAATTTTTTTACCATTGATGTCGGATCATTTATAAATAAAAAAGCAACTGATGAAGAGACAAAAGCTTTTTTAATAGAAGCTTCCATTTTTATCGGTACTATCGAAATTCCAGGCGTGATTAATAAATTTAGGATTGATGATAAACTATTGCTCGGGATCGCAGAAAAATATTTAGCAGCAATAAAAGAAGCTGGGAGAATCTATCGTCACATTTTATCTAAAAGAAAACAAAATGACTTCGTAGTGGAAATTTCATTTGACGAAGTTGATCAACCACAGACCCCAATAGAATTATTTTTTATAATTGCTGCTGTTGCTTATGAAAAAATACCAATCCAAACCATTGCTCCAAAATTTGTAGGTAAGTTTCTTAAAGGAATTGATTATATAGGTGATGTTTCAATTTTCGAAAAAGAGTTTGAAGAAATCATTCTGGTTATTGAATATTGTAAAAAAATATTTGTTCTTCCTAAAAATTTAAAGCTTAGCGTTCATTCAGGTAGCGACAAATATTCAATTTATCCTATAATCAATAAGTTGATAAAAAAACATAATGTCGGTCTCCATCTTAAAACTGCAGGGACTACTTGGCTTGAAGAATTGATAGGGTTATCGCTATCAGGTGAAAAGGGATTAAACTTAGTTAAAGAAATTTATTCTCAGGGATATTCCAGATATGATGAATTATTACTACCATATCTTCACTCTGTAGAAATTTCAAAAGAAAAGTTGCCCTTACCATCAGAAGTAATGAAGTGGGATCAAAACAAGTTAGTTAACTCATTAAAACACGAACCTAAGAGTAAATTATTAGATAATAATTTCCGTCAGTTGTTACATATCTCCTTTAAAATTGCTGCTGAAAAAGGAAATTTATACTTTGAAATGCTAGAAGAAGCAAAAGATACAATAAGCAATTGTGTTACTGAAAATCTTTTTAATAGACACATTAAAAAGATCTTCTGCTAATATCAATCATGAAGGTTTCTGTATTCCATTATTATTATGGCAGTATTTATTAATTCTTTACACTAGAATGTGTAGCCAATACTTGTGCCTGCCAAAATGCTATCTGATATCATAATAATGATCATGAATCATAGAAGACTCATGAATAATCTGACACGCAAAAAAAGAGTTTATAAGTTTTATTTGATCAATGAAGCTACCGCATCTTTAAGTATCTTATTCGAAACCGGTTTTGTAATAAAAAGATCCGAACCTGATTCCATGGCTGTTTGACGCATCTTTGTTTGTGCATGTGCCGTTAAACATAGTATTGGTGTGCCGGTAAATGATGGTGATGCTTTTATCTCCCTTATTAACTCCAGACCATTTTTATTTCCCCTTAACGATACATCCACTATTATAATCTCATACTTTGTTTCCGAGTACTTTTCATAATATTCATCAACCGATTCACAATAATCTATTTCAAAATCATTTTGAAAAATCCTTCTCATTACTTTTACTGATAAATCATCATCTTCTACTATCAGCATTTTTTTCATTTGAATCTCCTAGCTGGATGAAATTTATAAACTTATAGTTTGTCATTCTGAATGGGACTGTTGCGAAATAAAGAATCGAGTTTTTAAATTTTTCGTAACTGTGTTCATTAAAATGACAATATAATTACCCTTAGTTAAATATAACTCTAAAAGTTGAACCGACATTTTTTTCACTCTCAACTTCTATTATTGCATTGTTAATATGGCAGTAATTTTTTACAAGGGCTAATCCAAGACCATTGCCTTCAAAGCTTCTTGAATATCCTTGCTCTTCTTGAACAAACGGATCAAATAGTTTTGGGAGAAATTCTTTACTTATTCCAATGCCAGTGTCTTTAACTTCAACCAGGATTTTGCCGGTTTTATCTTTCTCTAAAAGTATTTCTACTTTTCCTTTTTTTGTGTACTTAATAGCATTGTCTATCAAGTTTGCAAAGATTTGAGTTATACTATATTCGTCGGCATATACATTTGCATCTTTTTCTTTACAAGTAAATATAAATTCTAATCCTTTTTGTTTGGCTGTAAGCTGATACTCTTGATACAATTTACTAAGCACTTCTAATTTAAGACCAACTTTTCTAAATTGTGGCTTATAACCACTGGTTTGTAATTCTGATACATTAAGTATCAAATCAACAGTTCTAATAATTCTATTTGAAGCCATGTTAATACTGTCAAGACTGTCTCGAGTATCGGGATCAATTTTTTTACCAAACGACTCGCTGAGGTAATCAACATTTCCAACAATTGCATTTAGAGGAGTTCTAATTTCGTGCGACATTTGTGCAAGAAATTCTGATTTCAGTTTGTCGGATTGTTGAGCTAATTCTTTTGCTTCGATCAATTCTTGCTCAGCACGTTTGCGCTCGGTTATATCTGTTGCAACACCTATCAATCCTAAAGGTTTGCCTTCTTTATCATTTATAATTGTTGTGGAAAGATAAATCGGGAATTCACTTCTATCTTTTCTTTTATTCCATAATTCACCATGCCATCCACCGCTTATTGTATTCGGTAATATTTCTTTAACTATTTCCGTCGAATTGTTAAACGAACGTAACATACTAACATTTTTTCCTATCAACTCATTCTCGTTGTAACCATAAGTTTTCAAAAATGAGTCATTAACAAACACAATGTTATCATCCAGATCTGTGATACTAACACATTCATTTACACTTCTTAAAGAATGTGCAAGCATTAATATTTCTTCTTCGGCACGTTTGCGATCAGTTATATCAATTATCTGTGTTATAAAAAATTGAGGTTGAAGATTGGTCCCTCGTATTAATGATGCGGAAACATAAGCCCAAATTATTCTTCCATCTTTCTTGATATAGCGTTTTTCAAATGATGCATTATCAATTTCATCATCTAACATTTTTTTAAATTGAGATAAACCAATAGATAAATCATCAGGGTGAGTAATATCAGAGAAAGTAAAATTTTTCATTTCATCTTCGTTATATCCTATCATTTCTGTAAAAGCTTGGTTAATTCTTTGAAATTTTTTATTAATTCCCAAAATGCACATACCAGTAGCGGCATAATCAAAAGAATGCCGAAATCTTTCTTCGCTTTCTCGCAACGCTTCTTCAGCACGTATGCGATCAGTAATATCAACATCGGCTCCGCGATATCCAATAAGGTTATTTCCCTTATCAAGAATTGGAAAACCGGTTGTAGAAAGAATAATTTTTCTGCCGTCTTTGTGAATATTACAATTAATAAAATTTCTAAAGCTTTCTTTACGGGCAAAAGCTTCTAGAGCGCCCTTTTTTAGTTCTTCTTTAATTTCTGGATCGAAAAAATCATAAAAATATTTAATGCCAATAATTTCTTCGGCTTCATAACCCAATAATTCTTTTATAATCGGACTTACATAAGTGTATATACCGTTTTTATCTACTTCCCAAATCCATTCGTGTGCGCTTTCTGATACTTGTTTAAATCGCAATTCACTTTTTATCAATGATTCTTGGGCTTTTTTTCTTTTTGTTATATCTTCAACAGTCCCATCATAGTATAAAGTCTTTCCTTTAGAATCACGGATAGCTTTTGCGCTTTCACTTATATAAACGATTGTTCCATCTTTTCTGACCCATGCAGATTCTAAGCCCTTGACTTCCCCATTTTTTTCTATCTGTTCAAGAAATAGTTTGCGATCATAAGTGGGTTCGAAACCATCTTTTTCAAGATTCCTTGATTCAAGTTCTTCCAAAGTTGAGTACCCAAGCATCTTAACTAAGGTTGGATTTGATAATAGAATTTTTCCGTCAGGTGTAGTTCTATAAAGGCCCATAGTGGAATTTTCATAGAGTGAACGAAAACGTTCTTCGCTTTCTTTAAGTGCTTCTTCTGTATGCTTTCGCTCGGCAATATTCCTTGCAATCACTTGAACGCCGTTTTGTCCCATTACGTTTATTGGTACTGCAGTTACTTCTGCATCGAATATTTTTCCTTTTAATGAAACCAATTTTTCTTCTATCATTGGAACATTGATTTCTTCATCAACTATTTTACTAATTCTCTGCTTAACAATTTTTTTATAATCGGAATGAACTAGATCAATTATTTTTTTCCCTATCAGATTATCCTTATTTACAGCATCGAACAATTTTACCGCAGCAATATTTACAAATTGTATTATTCCATCTATGTGAATAAGTACTGCGTCTGGCGAAAGTTCTACAAGTTTACGGTATTTCTCTTCACTATCTTTTAACGCTAGTTCAGCTTTTTTTCTATTAGTAATAACATCAAAAACAGCGATAAAATATTCTTCTCTATTACTGTAAACTGAAACAGAAAACCACATATCAAGAGCGGGTACATAGGATTCAAGTTGTTCTGGTTTGCCTGTTAATGAAACTCTACCATATACATCGAAAAGTTCAGGATTAGATTCTTTAATACCTGGAATAACTTCTGTAACTTTTTTCCCAATAACATTTCTTAGTCCAGTAAGCTCTTCAAACTTGCGATTAATATCGAGATAGATAAAATCTTGCGGAATTCCATTTTCGAAATACATTTTGCAATATGCAAATCCCTCAAGCATGTTTTCAAAAAGTGAACGGTATTTCTCTTCACTTTCGCGCAATGCATTCTCTGCAAGTTTGCGCTCAGTAATATCGATTGTAAATCCAGCAAGGTAACGCGGTTTTCCCTCAATATTAATTGGAAATTTTATAGTTGTGTAGTAACGATTATCTAATTCTTCATCAACTTTTATAAGCTTATCACCATGGAATATTTTTTTATCATCTTCAACAATACTTTTAGCTAGATCAGAAGGAAAAAGATCATCCATGTTTTTGCCAAGAATATCTTTTAGTGGCATGTTCAGCATTTGCTCGAAATTATTGCTTAATCTTATTGCACGAATGTTTTCATCCTTAAAAAATATGTGAATGGGACTATGTTGCATTAATTGATTAAATATTTCTTCGTTCTCACGGATTTTAAGTTCGGCAGCTTTCCGTTCTGTAATATCCTGCACAATACCATACATTCGAATTGGATTACCTTTTTGGTTATAAAAAACTTCACCTTTCGTGTATGTGTACCTGCGTGTACCGTCATATCTTATAATACTGTACTCGCCTTCGAATGGCTTTCTTTTGTTCAAAGCATCCTCGATAGCCATTAAGAAATTATGTTTGCATTCAGGCGATAAAGTATTGATTACCACCTCGTAACTCGGTTTATCTTTTTGGGGATCAAGCCCATAAAGCTTATAAACTTCTTCTGACCAAATCGTCTCATTCGTTGCCAAATCCCATTCCCAGCTTCCCATTCTACCAATTTCCTGGGCTTTCACAAGAATTGCTTTGCTTTCACGCAATTGTTCTTCAGCGCGTTTACGCTCGGTGATGTCTGCAATGTTTCCCAATAAAGCATTTCCGCCTTCATAGTTAATTACTTGAATTGCAATAGAAACTTCTATTCTTCTTTTGTCCTTTGTTAACAATGCATATTCATTAGTTTTATTTGTTATTCCTTTGAATCGATTAGCAAAATTTTCTTTTACCATTTCAACATATTCCGGTACAATCAAATCTAAAAAATTAAACGTTGGATCTAAGAACTCGTCTTTAGTATAGCCCATTACTTCTATACATTTTTTATTTATATAAACAACATGACCTGCTTTATTAATAAAGATCATATTTGGTGATTCTTCAGCGTAGCTTCTAAATTTTTCCTCGGATTCTTTTAACTCTCGGGTTATTTTCTCTTTTTCTAAATAAGCTTTCGTTTTCTCAAGCGCTTCTTTTACTGCCAACGGCAGACGTGTAATATGTTCTTTAATAATATAATCAGTAGCGCCTGCTTTCATACATTTAACTGCAATCTCTTCATTTGCGGAACCGGTTAAAAGTAAGAAAGGAGTATTGGGGTTACTTTCCAAAGTTATTTTTAGAGCTCTCATACCATCAAATTTGGGCATATTGTAATCTGAGATGATTACATCCGGTCGAAAATCTTCTAAGTGATGAATAAAATCAATTTCATTATCAACAACACACGACTCAAATTTTATTCCTTCTTTTGAAAGAGTACGCTTTGCAAGCTCAACATCTGTCGGCAAGTCTTCAACAAATAAAATTTTTAATTTGCTCTCCATAATTTCCTCATGCCTTAAAGATTTCTTATCATTTCGCCTGCATACTAGTAAGCAGATTCCTCATAATGACAGCAGCAGTCTTCTCATTTCTTCGGTAATTGATTTAGCAGTAACCAGTAATATCCAATTTGATTTACTGCCTTTATAAACTGATCGAAGTCAACAGGTTTTTGAATATAACTGTTAACACCAAGCTTGTAACTTTCTACCATATCTTTTTCTTGATCGGAAGAAGTTAATACAATCACCGGTATTATTTTTTTTTCTTCATCTTTTTTCAATATTCTTAAAACTTCCAATCCCTCTACTTTCGGAAGTTTAAGATCCAGCAGAATAACTTTCGGAGTATGATTAGGATTGCGATTCTCAAATTTGTTCCTACAATAAAGAAAGTCTAATGCTTCCTCGCCATCATTTACTACAAAAATATTATTTGCTAATCCGCTTTTCTTTAATGCGCGAAGAGCTAATTCAACATCTGTAGGATTATCTTCTACTAGAAGAATATCTACTGGTTTTGCTTCCATATTTCTACTCCTTTTTAAGAGCAAGGTAGTGGGCGAAAGTGAATAAGCAATAGTTATTCACTATTGTTCTATGCCTATTGCCTGCAATTTAAACATAAAAATAAAAAGCGGTTCCAACATTAATTTCCGATTCAGCCCAGATATCACCGCCATGCTTATTAACTATTCTTTTTGCAATTGCAAGACCAACTCCTGTGCCCATAAATTCGGTTTCGCTATGCAGTCGCTGAAATACACCGAAAAGTTTTTCGTAGAACTTCATATCGAAACCAACTCCGTTATCTCTAATAAAATAAATCTCTTTCCCTTTTTCTTTCTTACAACCAATCTCAATAATTCTCTTTTCATTCTTCGAAGTAAACTTAACAGCATTTGAAATTAAGTTATGCCAAAGCTGTCTAATTAATGCTGAGTCTCCTTTGGCGTTTGGTAAGCTGGAAACATTAAATGAAATTATTTCCCTCTCTTCTTCTGATGTTAGCTCAAAATAAATTGAATTAGCGAGAGTCTTCATATCAATTTCCGATTTATTAAGTTCACGGTTGCCGATTCGGGAGAACGAAAGTAGATCATCAATAAGCTGTCCCATTTTATTAGTATTGCTGCGAATTACGTTGAGTAATCTTTGTCCCTCTTTGTCTAATTTGGTTGAGTAATCTTCTAGTAAAATATTTGAGAAGCCGTCAATCCCTCTAAGAGGTGCCCGAAGATCATGTGAGACCGAATATGAAAATGATTCCAATTCTTTGTTAGCTGCTTCTAGCTGTATAGTACGTTCAATTACTCGCTGTTCAAGTTCTTGATTAAGTTTGTGAATCTCTTCTTCAGCTTTTTTGCGTTCGGTGATATCATTTATTACAGCTAAAAATACTAAACCTCTTTCCGAATCAATAAGTTGGAGATGAACTTCAACTACATACTCGCTGCTGTTTTTACGGCGGTGTACCGTCTCAAAAAGTAGAACCGGAATCTTTTTTTCATAAAGAGGTGCGACGATTTCCTTAAATGAATTTATATTAAATCTTGGTTTGATATTTAGAGGAGTCATTTCTGAAAGTTCATCCATGTTGTAGCCGAGATTGGCTATCGCACCGTCATTAACATAAATAAATTTTAGTGTGTCGGCATCAAAAACGTATATCTCATTAAGACTTTTACTGATAATTTCTTGAAGTGATGCGCGTTTTTTTTCAGTAATATATTTCTCATTATAAAAACGTGCGCGTTGATTGCGCCAGACCATACCGATTGTTGCACCTGTCCCAACAATAAGAACAAAAACAAAAAAAACTAAGAACCAAAGTCTTTCTCTTAGAGGAGCATAAACTTCGGAGGTATCCATCCGTGCAACAAGAAACCAAGGTGAATTTGAAATTGGGCATACATAAGCTAAAACCGGAACGCCGCGATAATCAACACCTTCCATATTTTCTTTTTTCCCTAGCGCGGCCTGTACGGCAGGTAAGTTTATTTCCGTTAATGGCCTCCTAAGATTGAGTGCGGTATTTTTTTGAAATCTCAATTCATTTAGAAATACAACCTCATTGCCTTCTCGCCGCACTATAAGCGTCTCTGCTGTTTTACTTGGTGTGGGCCATTGATTAATTAATGGATAAAGATATTTCTCTGGATCAATCCGCAGTTCAAGTATTCCAATAAGATTTTTATCTTGTTGTTCATCGAAAATCGGGACCAATATTTTAAGGTAAATATCTTTATGTTTTTCGTTGAAATAAAAATCTTCTAGGATTGTTTCGCCAGATTTTAATTTTTGCGCAGAAATTTGATCTATGAAAGATACTTCTCGTTCATCTTTATTAGTATATATCATTTTTTTATTAAAATGCTGATCTAAAAGTGCAACCATATCATAATCAAAACTCTCTTTTACATTTGTAATCCAAGTCTCGATTCTTTTTTTTGCATCTATATCGTTTTTGTTTTGGAAATATCGTTTAACATTATTAGAGAAGTCATAATTCTTAAAAAAGATTTTACCATCACCCAAACGTTCTTTCCGCCATTGAACGATTTGATTAATCTTTAAGGATGCAATTGATGAAAGTTGGTTTTCAATTTCAGTACGATAATTTTTTTCATAAACTCTATAATATGAGTACCCAGCCGTAATTATACTTACAATTAGAATAATAAAAATTAGAGAAGGTATGTAAGTGGAACGTGTACTCATTGCATCAGATAATTCTTCATAGGACCAAATCTCGAGTCCTGAAATTAATAGTAATGTAATTCCAAGAAATAAAAAAGAAAGAGAAGTTGTTAATGCCGGCGGGGTAATCCTTCCCTCGTAAAGTAGGGGCGCACCAAAAAGATAAGATAAGAGAAGAATAATGGAAATTAAGATTACAAGAGCTGCAGATATAAAAGATATCTTTATTAGTTTTTGCCGTTTGGTTTTCATCAGAATTATCAAGAATGACAAACCAACAAATACGAAAATAAATGCCGCTACTGGAGACATATGCCCTATTACTAATCCATCAACCTCTCCGCTGATTTTCATTCCCAAATGTTCTTCATTCAGACGTATGCCGATCAGTGAAAGATAAAAAAGTAGTAGTGTAACAAAGATTCCAATTGAGCTGAAAATAATTCCAACTAGTGATACTATGCGGTTTGAAGGTAATCGCTGACGGAAAAAAATTATTAATCCATATGAAGTAAATAGTACTGCTGTGCTTAATGCCATTGGTATCTTGCTTGAATCAAAACTTGCTAATTGAGGAATATCAAAAATCCATCCGAGTATTGCAATAATTCCCAAAGCAGCAGTGAGTAATGAACCAACTTTGATTAAAACACTTATAATGTGTTTTTCCTTTTTAATAACGTCTTCCATACTCTAAACCTATGTTAACTTAAATTATAGGGTACCTTGAATTCGATATATTATTCTTGTTAAGTGAGCTTACATTTATAAAAAATGGTGGTAAAAGAATACGATATATCTATTTGAGAATTGAATATTCTTGAGAGACATGAAGGTAATTTATGTATCATAAAATATCCTGTTGCTTGATTACCCATTAATAAAATACATAAATTCAAATAAAGAAAGAACGAAAAACATAGTAAAGACACGATACATTCCGTCTGGTGAAATAATTTTCTATTATAATTATGATACTCTATATATAGCGCCTTTTCAATCTCGATAACACAAATTCATGATTTGTTTGTGAATACCGCTCTGAATAAGTATAAAGCAATTTAAAAACAAAAACATCGAAAACAGTTATTATCTGCTATAGTCGAGGTTTTTTTTGGTGCGGAGAGTCAGGGAATCTCTTCCTCGGGGAAAATGCTGTGAATTCAGTTTAGATAAGTAGCTTTTTGAAATGTTGTGACCAAAAAGTGACTAAGATTTTTTTCTATCTATTATTATATATAGATGATTCGATAGCAAATCTAATCTCAATTCTATTACTGAGTGTAAAATTAAAAACAAGTAATTAATTAGAATATTAATTAAAACTTTTTATTGCATCATCAACTGATGTGTAGTTTTTAAAAACTGAGGTGAGTTTAGTAATTACAAGTAAACTTTCAATTTTTTCAGTTGCATTAGCAAGTCTAAGATCACCACCACCATTCTTGACGGTTGTGTAACCAGCAATCAACATTCCTAAACCGGAACTATTTATAAATCCAGTTTCTTTTAGATCAATAATTATGTTTTTCTTCCCTTCTGAAATTAATTTATGAAGAGTATCGCTAAACTCTACATCTTTTGCTGTACCTGTTATATCCCCTTTAAGTTCGAGTATAACAGCAGTGTATTTTTGCACTAAATTGATTTTCATTCTTCCTCCAATATATTTAAATGTTCAAGTTCTATTAATATATCATTTTATTTTTATCACTACAAAAGTTATATCATCTTCAGGCTCTTTACCGTTTGCCCAATTCGATGCGGAATTCTTTAAATGCTCAATTATTTTTTCCGGTTCTTTTTCTCCAGCTAAATGAAACTCTGTTTTAATTCTATCGTAACCGTACATTTCATTTTTGCTGTTTTTTAATTCTGGCAATCCATCTGTTAACATAAGAACAGTATCGCCTTTTTCTAATTCTATTTTTTCTAGAGAATATGGAAAATTGTTCATAGCTCCAAGCGGCATACCGTGTATAGATATTTCTTCTATTGTCCGTTTATTTTTTTTATAAATAAGAGCGGGTGGCATTGCAGCCGATGAAATGGATAGCTGTTTCTGATTTATCTTCAACATCGTTAAACACATTGAGAGCTGACGAAATTTCATATCCTTTATTACAGTAGAAATTTTAAAATATGTATCTAATATATTTTCTCCGGAAGCTAAACTATTAAATAAACTTTTAGTAATAGTTACCATCGTTCCTGCTTTCATTCCATGTCCAGTCGCATCACCTATTACTGCAGTTAGCGTTCCACCGTCTCCGACGTGAAAGTCATAATAATCACCCCCAACTTCAGTAGCAGTTTTCATGCAAACTGCAATATCAAGATTCGGCAGTTGAGGCAGTTCTTTAGGAAGCATGGCAAGTTGTAACTGACGAGCTTCATCAAGTTCCGTCGTTTTGCGTTCATTTTCAGCCATTATAATTTTATTCTGCGCTTCTGCCTGTAGTAAATCATTGAAACGAGTATAGGTGAGATTAAATACAGCGGCAAATCGCTCTAACAATTGAATGGTTTCAATTTTCGGTTCATCCGGTGATGCAATACCGATAAAACCTTTTGAAAAATATGCAATGCTCTGAACTCTGCGCTTCTGGGAAAGACCGCCTTTGAAAGGAACATTAAGTAGGCTAAGGTGCTTAAAATATTCTTCGAGTTCTTTTCCCTGCATATCAATAGTGATAGATTTTTTTTGTCCTTTCCATCCCTCATACATTTTTTGAAATGTAGGATTGGCATTAAGATTTGCTGTAAACCCGGAACTTACTTTGCTTCCATCTTCATCTGTAATCCAAAATTCTCCAAATCCTTTTTCATCTTTTATAATTGCTATATATATACGATTAGGCTCAATCCCAAGATTCATCAATTGTCTAAAAACTACTGCTGCAGTTTCTGCGAGTTCATCACTTTGCTGCATTGCCATTGTTCTGCTACGTACACGCTCAAGGGAGGTTTCAATCTGTGCTTCCCTTGCTTGTGCTTCTGCCAATTTCAAATCTAGGAATCGTCTATAAACCAGTCCGAACACACGTGTAAATCTTATCATCAAATTACATTCATCTTCTGATAGAAGATTATGTGTAACGACGTTAAGTGAGCCTTCCGGAAAAAAAAATATATAAAATAATTCTCTAGGGTTAAATTCTTTCTTCTCTGGATATGATAGAATTGAAGACATTGTTTTATAATAATCTTTTAATTCATTGCCATTCAATTCATAAAAAAAGTATGGTTCCTTACTATTCCACGATTCAAAATAACGTTCAAAAAAAGGGTGAATATTAAAAGGGACTATGCCAAGAATGTTATTCTGTTTTAGCTCAATCAATTGTGATGACCAAACTTCTACTGTTTCATTTATACTATCAACAATTCCCACACCGGTTCTGATGGTTTCGATATTAAGAGATTTCAATTCATCAAACAAAACAGTTGATGCATCAACCAATTCTTCGCTTTTATGCATAGCCATTGATCGGGTACGTACTCTTTCGAGTGATGCTTCAATCTGCGCTTCTCTTGCCTGTGCTTCAGCATTTTTTAGATCTTGGAAACGAGTGTAGGTAAGATCAAATACTCCAGCAAATCTTTCAAGAAGTAGAACAGTTTCATGTGAACGCGATTCATAAGTGGAAATAGAAAGTATACCTTTTGAGAAAAAGCCAACAATTATAGATGCGTGACTGTTTGAATAATCGTTATTGTCTGAGACACCACTTAATGCAACCCTGTAATTAATCCAGTCTTGAAGTTCTTTCCCAGCAAGTTCTATAACTATTGATTTTCTCTGTTCTTTCCATGCAATAAATATTTTATTTAATAAAATAGGTTCATCAATACTTGCATTGAATTTACCACTAACATTTGATCCTTCTCCACCCCCATCGGTTATCCAGAATTCAATCAAGCGCTTCTCTTCATTCATAATGCCGATTGTTATCATTTGTGGAGCTTCGTCTAATTCTTTAAACTGTTGAAAAAGAATGTAAGCTGTTTCGGCAAGTTCATCGCTTTTCTGCATAGCCATTGTTCGAGCACGAACTCTTTCAAGTGCAAGTTCAATCTGCGCTTCTCTTGCCTGCGCTTCGGCTTTCTCAATATCCAGATACCTTTGATATGCAAGTTCGAACACTTTAAGGAATCGCTTAAATAGATTAATTTCATCTTCGGTTAAGGGGAGGTATGTTGAAATTCCGAGTGCAACCGGACCAAGAGAGAAAAAATAATAGTTAAGGGAGGGTGCAGTTTCCAGATATTTGTCGATGAAAACATTAGTCGTTTTTTGATAAGCAATCCAGTCTTTTACTTCATCGCCCTTTAGATGTGTGATAAAGGTTTCTCCCTTGCCCTTCAGCATTTTTGTCGCGAATTCATTGTGAATTTCGTTATTCGTGTATGTTGTTTCGGTAACAAAGGTTTTATTGTGCTTTGCATAAAATTCGTAGTTCATATAAATACCACGCTGCTCATAAAAGATTGCTGTTTGAACATTACGGATTTCCTGCAAGCCCAAAAATTGAAGTTGAAGTGAAATTGTCTTGCACACATCAAGCATATCTGCTGGTTTTCTCATTCCCATTGCAATTGTTCGAACTTTCTCTAATGCGCTTTCAATTTCAAGTTCGCGGTTTTGAGCTTCAATAGCTTTTGTTTTTCTTTCAAGATCCTGGATGCTTTCATCCAGCATAACGGATATAACTCGTTTGTCATTTTCAGCCCTATCTAACTTAAATTTGTCAAGTTGTTCAACCCGATCCAATTCCTTAATTGAAGATTCAATTTCACTTTTTTCTGAATCTTTCAATTGTTGATTTGTTTTAATGAGGTTCAATATTTTATTAAGATGTTGATTCATTACATTCAATTTCCTTTAGTAAAGCAAGCGAACAGGTTAGGTTGTAAAATTCAGATTGCCCTTCAGAATTACGGCCAATCTCACCGAATGAAAAAAGTCCAATCATTGGAGAATTCCATAATTGATTTATTCTTTGTATTTCATCTGTCATCCACGGACCAAAAGCAATTTCACGACCCTGGCACGAGAAAAGAATCATAGCATCTGCGCTTCCAACAATTTTTTTATAATTAGCAAATTCAACAATAACATTATCTACTACTTCAAAACCTGGAAGCATACAGAATTTAACTTTTGAACCTTTCGGTAAACTGCCCGCAAACACAACAGATTTATTATTAAAATTGGCAAATACTGGTGTACGCGAGATGGGAGACCTGTTTTCCCTTTGAAGTTGAATATGGAATGAACTAGCAAGATTCAACATATCGGTTTCACTTTTTAGATCTTCAACATTCTTCCCACTATACCTTAAAATTAAATCGAGTGCAGGTTGGTCATCAATTGTATAGACAATATTTCCATCACTTGAAGTTATAGTATGGAACATACCGACTGGTTTACTTCCCCCAGTTGCATATCCATTAACGCTAATTTTTTCTTCGTTTAGTATTAGTGCTATTAAACCATCTGTAGAAAATTTAGAATTTGTAAAAACAAATGTTTCTATGTTATCAAGATTACTAGCTGCAAGTCCTCCGAATAAAGCTGTTTCTTTCCCGGTTGTATTTTGGATTCCTTCAATTATTCTTTCACCATCTGTTTTTATTCCACCGCTGGCAACTAGAAATGCTGGTTGGTTAAAAGTTGTTTTCCCAATCTCACCGATTGATTTTGCAATTTCTTCTGTAGAACTACTTCCGGTTTCCCTAAATTCTATTTTGAAGTACTCCCGTTTTATTTCCATCATCAAAACAACAATTGAATCTGTATCATAGTTTTTATCAATAAACTGTCCGTATGCAGATGCCCCGAATATTGCTATTTGGTTTTTATCGAATATGTTGCAGACTTTTTGAACATCATTCTTATTGGGTAAGAAACAAATAGCAATGGTTGGTTTAAAACCATCGGTCATGCTTTCCTTAAGAGAGGTTCCTATTTCTTCAGGAGATATTCCTTTAATGGATTTTGCTTGCATAATATTTTTATAATTAAACTACCTTGAAGATCAGATAACATAAACCTTCAAGGTAGTAATTCTTAAAAGTACAGTAACTATGTTACTTTTATTTAGAACATTTATTAAAGATTAAATTTTTATTTCTTCGGTGATTTTAATTCAACTAAAATAAGTTCAAAAGGTTTTTTGCCAAGGTTTTCCGGTAAATGTTTTCCTCCGGGTGTCCACATTGCAGTTCCAGCTTTCGAGTTTGCCAATACACTTTTACCATCAGGGAAAGTAAATTTGTTTTGTATATCAGTTAAAAAAACAGCCACAGCGTTGGGATGTTCGTGCATAACCGATTTTTCGCTCAGACCATAAGCAACTCGCAATACTCGAACTTGATCATTTTCAAATTCGACTTTGTAATGTTTGGGATCCGCTTTTACTGCATCTTGTGCAAAGCTGCTACCATTTATAAGAAAGAATGCAATAATAATAATTGCAAAGAATTTTGATTTATGTTTCATGGTGCTTATCCTTTTTGTTTGATGATGAATATATTTATTAGTTGGGCCTTAACTTATAACCGTTAATGTTTTTTTATAGTTTTGTGTTTATTTTACTTTAATTACAACAAAAGTTACATCGTCTTCAGGTTCTTTATCATTAGTCCAGTTTCTACCTTCTTCTTTTAAATAAGTAACAATTTCTTCAGGTTCTTTTTTTGCAACTTCTTCAAAACTGTTACGTGCTCTTTTATAACCATAAATTTCTTTATTATCATTTTTAAGTTCGGCAAATCCGTCACTCATTAATAACAATGTATCACCCCTTTCAATCTTTAATTCCTTTACATCGTAAACAATTCCCTTCATTGCGCCTAATGGCATGTTGTTAATAACAACTTCTTCAATTGTTTGAGAATTTTTTCTGTATATAATTAATGGAGGCATTCCCGCATTTGTTGTAACAATTCTATCATTCTTGATCTGCACACACGTAAGGG
The DNA here is from genome assembly GCA_023250955.1 of Melioribacter sp. Lineage (GTDB taxonomy): Bacteria > Bacteroidota > Ignavibacteria > Ignavibacteriales > Melioribacteraceae > Fen-1258. The sequence goes on from JAHEZQ010000008.1 coordinate 126,700, forward strand.
CCATCATCAATCTTCCAAGCTGCATGTCTTTTAATGCTTTACTAGCATTTTCAAAGAAGGGCTTCAGTTCCATGTTAGTTCTGTCTGACATAAAAAGTGATTTCATAATGGATACCATCATTCCCGACATCATTCCGTGACCGGTTGCATCACCAAGAATTACAGTGAGGGTTCCATCGGGATGAACGTTAAAATCATAATAATCACCGCCGACTTCGGTTGCAGTTTTCATATAAACCGCTATATCAAGATGAGGTAATTGCGGAAGTTCTTTAGGCAGCATTGAATACTGAAGATTACGCGCTTCATCCAATTCTTTTGACTTCCGAGCATTTTCGGCTTCAAGTAATCTTTTGTTTTCTTTTTCTCTTCTTCTATCAAGTTCATACTTTCTAAAACCACCCATAATACTTACAAAACCGATTATATACATTCCATATGCCCACCATGTAAGCCACCAAGGAGAATTAATAGTAAATGAATAATAATCCTCATTAGTTTTTATTCCATTAGAAGTGATTGCTCTTACTCTGAATCTATATTTCCCGGGTGGAAGATTTTGATATTCAACGAATGCAAGATTTGAAGGCCGTGACCATTCTTTATCGAAGCCTTCCAAAAGATGTTCATAAGTAGATTGACGAGGATCTCTATAATTTAACGCTGCATAGTTAATTACAAATGAATTTTGTGAGTAGTTAAAATCTTTTGGATATTCATAATAATAATATTGTTTGTTTACGGATACTGAAGAAATTTTCAATGGGTAATTTTTGTCTTCACCTTTATTTATGTAGAGTCCAACGCCATTATAATATTCAACAAGATTCCCATAACCATCTTTTATACTTCCATAAGGACCGCCTGTAACCACATTCTCATCATCATAATATGTTTGAAACTTATCACCCCGAACTTGTAATGCACCAGACGGAAATTGAAAAGATACATTCCCCTTAGTATCAACAACAGGATTGGAAATATTTGTTGAAGGCAGACCTTCTTTTTTTGTATAAAAACTTAAATGTGTACCATCAAATATTACAAGTCCCCTATTTCTAAGTCGTATATATAATTTATCGTCCGACTGAATATCTGTTTTTGTTCCAGCAACACTTGCGCCTTTTAAAATTCTAAAATCGGCAGTTGCATTTACACTATCGCTAAGGTTTACAAATTTATTCCCATTAAAGACATAAAAACCTCCGGCAGTTAAAAAATACATTCCATTTTTTAAATTACCCACATAATGAAGTTGTTCGCGAGGTATATTCCAGTTCTTCGATGGTTCAGTCCAGGACTTTCCATTATAAATCATAATTTTGGATGTGATGGAAGTAAGATCTTTAATGTTATCGGAAAATAATCCCATAAACCATAATCTTCCGTTATTATCTTCTCGAAGATCAAAGAGCTGATATTTTTTGTTGTTATCATCATAAATAAACGGTGACTTGATTTCAATAAATTTTTCTCCGTCAAATTTTCCAAAGTAAAAATCAGCTTTAGTAAGATCTTTAGATTCCGGTCTTACATAATTCTGCCATGCATAAATTTCACCATGATTAGTTTCCAAAACATTTGTTGTGTTATATGATTTACGCAGGTTAGATTCAATATTCTTAAATTTTAAAATCTGCTCTCCCTCACTGTTTCTAATTTCTAGAGTAGATGTCAATCCTTTTGAAGTAGGAATCCAAACTCTCATTTTACTATCTTGAAAAGTGTTGAAGGTTACGTTGCTTAACAGACCATCTTTTTCAGTATATGCTCTTAATTTTTTGCCATCCCAAATATTTATTCCTGTGCTAAATGTTTGTGCATAGGCGGGCAAAGTTGTATAAGAATAGGAAATCCAGACAATTCCGTTTTTGTCGGTATATAAAGTAGGAATACCGCCGTGTAATTGGAGTAAGCCCTCTTTAACAGTAAGCATTTTCGAAAAGTTTGGATAATAAATTCCAAAACCTTTTGTTGTGCTCATGATAAATCCGTCATCTGTTCCTTCAATAGCATCAGCTGTGTACGAATCAAACTTCTCCCAATTCCCATTATTATAGTTAAAAATTTGATCTGGATATTTTGAGCTCTGCGATATTTGAGGACTCTGGAACGTTAAAAGTTCGGGGAAGAATTTGTTTTTCTTTGTGAAAGATGACATCGAATAATGAAAATCGTTTATAATTTTGCCCGATTTAAGATCAACAATATTTTTAATATTCTCAAATATGTTCGATGGTTTCCACATCCCATTTATAAATTCATATATGGATTTATTTTTAGAGGTAAATAATTCGTTTTGAGCAGCAGATGAAGATGATGTCGTTAAGAATATTTTATCAAGTTGTTTGCTGTAATAAACTTGAGCAGGATTAAAATCTTTCTCAAGATCGTTTACGAAATCCGTGTATTGATGAAATTCATTTCCATCATACATTAACACTCCAGCAGTGCTTCTGTTTGCTGTCATTGATGTTAAAATTCCAGAAAAAGCCAGCCAGGTATTGCCGTCTTTGTCAATTGAAGGGGATATATTCTGAGGAAATATTCTTGAGTTTTGTAACTTTATTCCGGCAGATTCATCTATCTTTTTGAAAATGTTATTCTTATATATAGCAACATAAGATCCTTCTTTCGTCTGAGTATTACGCCCTGCCGAAGCAAATATTAAATCACCATAAGGTGTCTCTATGAAACCTGTAGAATTATCCAGCGGAAAATTTGTAGAATCATAAACAAAGAATTTTCCGTTTTCAAATTTTGTTAATCCCCCATTAAATTTTTTATCTATATAAGGAGTAACGGAACCAATCCATATTCTTCCTTTACTATCTGCATTTATAAAACTAATCGCTTGTCCAGATAACCCATTAATACTATAACCTTCTTTATCTGTATACGCCTTAAATTCTCTGCCATTAAAAGTTATAAACTTTTTGGGCGAGGCGAAGTAGAGCATATTTTTAGTAGAATCGTAATACATGCTCTGCATTTTTGGTAAATCATATTCTTGACCAACTTCTTCAAAATCATAACCGTTAAATCTATAAGTCCCTTCAATTCCCGAAAGCCATATGTACCCATCTTTTGTTTGAACAATGTTGGAAATATTGGTAGTAGGTAACCCTTCTTTATTTGTATAATTAACGATATCTGAATTCGCTTCGGTCTTTTGTCTTTGTTGAGAAAATATTAACGGAGAAGTCAGAAATAAAAGTGATATCAATATAAATCTGAAAAATTTAACTGTCATTCAATCCTCCAAAAAACAAATAATAAAATTTGGAAAATAAGATTTACCTTATTTCAATTTGATTACGACAAAGGTTACGTCATCTTCCTGTTCTTTGTCTTTACCCCAACGCGAACCTTCTTCTTTTAGATAAGTAATAATTTCTTCAGGTTCTTTTTCTGCAACTTCTTCAAACGAATTTCGTGCACGTTTATATCCATATGCTTCATTATGTTCATTCTGCAATTCGGGGAATCCATCACTCATCAGCAATAATGTATCACCTTTTAACAATTCCATTTCTTTTAACTCATAAGGAAAATTATCCATCGTTCCTAAAGGCATTCCTTTCATTAAATGTTCTTCCGTTTTCTTTCTTTCATTCTTGTATAAAAAAACCGGCGGCATTCCTGCAGCTGACATTACGAGTTTATTATTTTGAATTTTCAGCATTGTCATACACATTGCAAGTGAATGGAACTGCATTTGTTTTATACATCTGGTCATTTCCTGGAAAGTAAAAAGTATGTCCGGATTTGCAGCATAACTGTTAAACAATGATTTTGCAGAAGTAACCATAGTGCCGGCTCTCATACCATGTCCCGTTGCGTCTCCAAGAACAACAGTTAGAGTTCCATCAATTCCAACATTAAAATCATAATAATCACCGCCTACTTCGGTAGCAGTTTTCATGTAAACAGCTATATCAAGATGCGGGAATTGCGGTAACTGTTTGGGAAGCATTGACAATTGTAGTTCGCGTGCACTTTCAAGTTCCTTGGATTTTCTTTCATTTTCAATTTCGAGAGCACGACGTTCTGCTTCACTTGCAATAGCCTGCAATTCAGCTTTTTGAGCTCTTAGTTCTGCGTTTTGAAATCTTTGTCTTTCTCTTTCTCTCAGCAATAATCTTCTTCTTTGAAAACGATCAATACCAAATATTATTCCTGCAAAGACAAAAACATATCCCATGTATGCCCAAATTGTTCTCCACCACGGTGATAAGACTTTAATCTTAATTGAAGCACCTTTTTCATTCCAAACACCATCACCATTCGATCCTTTAACTCTGAAAACGTATTCACCCGGAGGAAGATTTGTGTACGAAGCAAATTTTCTATTATCGTAGATCCATCCTTCTTTATCAAATCCATCTAATCTATAAGCGTACTGATTTTTTTCCGGTCTGGAAAAATGAATTGCACTGAATTCAAACGAAATGTTGTTTTGGCTATAAGCAATTTCAATCTCTTTGGTTTCTAAAATACTTTTAGTTAGCGGTGAATTTTTAGAAGAAGGATATACTAATTCGTTTGAAATTTTTAATTGCGAAATATTAATCTTGGGTACTTGTTTGTTAATATTACTGGAATGAAAAGTATTGAATCCGTTTTGTCCTGCGAAAAAAAGATCTCCAGTTTCACTTCTAAATGAGGACCTTCTATTAAATGTGTATCCCTGTAATCCATCCTTTACATCATAATTAATAAAAATTGGATGAGTTATGTCCTTATTAAATTTTGAAATCCCGTTAAGGGTACTCAACCATAAATTCCCATATGCATCTTCTTCAACTGCTACTACATAATTAGAGGGCAATCCGTCTTTATCATAAAGAATATTAAACAGTTTTGAATGTTGATCATATTTTAACAGACCGCCGTTTGTACCAATCCAGACCACTTTATCTTTATCAATAAGAATATCATTTATTTGTTTCAGGTTTGGGGTAAAAGTCTTTTTTGTTCCTTCCTGCAAAAACTCAACAGAATTTTTTCTAATATCATACATACTTAAACCTGTAGAAGTACCAATAAGAACTGTTCCATCATTTTGATATTCGACCTTTGTTACAGATAAACCATTAATGAACGGTTTATTCTTACTGGTTTCAATCAGATTTTGGGAATAATTTGCATCATCCGATAGTTCGAATACTTGTATTCCCCATAACGTAGAATCAATTGGTGGTGTTGCATTCCATTTTCCATAAGAATGACTATCATCCGATTTATATCTTAATGCGTAATTACCTTTATTCAATGTTAATATTCCAACACTTATTCGATTCTTAAAATCCCCTCCTAAATAAAACGAATTGTAATAATTGTTTTGACTCCAGACAGTATCCGATTTTGAATTCAACAGCCAGCCATAATCCACCATTCCATTTGCCTTCAAACCTTCGCCGACTGATACAATTATTACTTTTGTTTGTTTTTCTAAATTGAATTCTTTTTTTAGATCCTGGTAATTTCCGACCTCGGTTAGTTTTGCGATTGGATTACTTTTAGTATTTAGTGAATCAATTATTGCGAGTAGTCTTAAATCATAAGCACGAGCATCAAACGTAGGTATAAATTGTTTTGTCTTATTTTTAGTGTCGAACTTAACTAAGCCAGCGATACCTGAGGCAACCCATAGATTTCCATAATCATCCATTGAAAGATTAATAATATTATTATAATCAATAGAATAGTGCTTGGTTTTATCGCTCAGATCATAATTTGCAAATGAATTTTTGGAAAGATTCATCATACTAACACCCTTATTAGTACCAAGCCACAACTCTTGTGACGAACCATGTTGAATGCTTCGGACTGAATTACTTGGAATAGATTTTGTGTTTCCTTCTTGATGTTTAAATTTATTAAAAGTCTTTTGTTCCAAATTATACTTTACTAATCCGTCATCGGACCCAAGCCAAATGAAATCGTTATCTATAGGATCTTTATAAATTGAACCTATATTAAAACCAGAATTTGAATTTACTTTATCAACTGGATTTGCAAAAAGTCTGAAAGGTTCTTTTTGGAAATCTAACTTTAACAATCCATTGTCTTGAGTCGCTACCCATAGAATACCAAATTCATCTTTATAAAATCTCCAGAAGCCATTAAAATTATATACAGAATTTGGTAATTCGGATTGATTTAGCTGAGTTACCTCATTAGTCTTCATGTTATAACGGAATATTCCATGTTTTGAAGTGCCTATCCAAAGAAATCCGTCACTATCCTGATGAACCCCAAATACTGCGTTGGTAAATCGATCTGTAGTTTTTTCTTTTTTAAACAGATTTAATTCGTTAAAAATACCGCTATGCGGATCATAATAATAGAATCCAATTTGACTACTTATCCATATCTTTCCTGTTTTGTCTTCATAAAAATTATAGAAATATTTGTCATTAAAAATTTTAGGATCTTTTGGAATTACGTTTATCCATTCAAATAAACTAGTTGATTCATTAAATTTTATTAATCCCTGACCAATGTAATATGAATATATTTCACCTGAAGAAGTTTCCAACAATTCGATTGTTATACCTTGAGTGGGAGCTTTATTATCACCATCTTTTACAAATGCTCTTTCAAATTTCTTTGTAGTTTTATTAAACCTATATATACCATCGGCTGTAGTTATCCAAATTCTGCTTTTGCTATCTTGAACAACGTGAATAATAACATTAGCTGATGTATTAGACTTACTTGAATCTGGTAAAAAAGTTACAAAAGATTCGTTTGCGCGGTCATATTTACAAAGCCCACTGGAAGTACCGGCCCACAAAGTCCCCTCATTATCAATCATCAATGAATAAACAAAATTATTTGATAATGACTTGGAATCACCTGGATCATTTTTATAAATTTTAAAATTGTAACCGTCATATCGGTTCAATCCGTCGGCAGTTGCAACCCAAAGAAAACCATACTTATCTTGTAAAATATCCCAAACCGATGCGTTTGATAATCCGGCGGGAATAGAGATATGTTCAAAATTATATTTTTGTTGTCCAACGATTGACGTAATAGAAAATAGAACAAAAAATATTTTTAAATAATTATTTTTTTTATAAGTAAGCATATGATCCCTTAAGCCAATTGGGCATATAATGTCTGATTATTGAATAAATTTTTTATTTGTTTCTAATTAAATAGAGTGCGGTTATATCATCACTTTGCGGAGTATCTTCAGTATGTTTTTTTACGTCCATTATCAAACTTTTAATAAATATTTCAGCTTTGGATGGTTTATTATTTAAGAAAAACAACTCAAGTTTTTCGTCTGAATACTCTTCATTTTTCCCATTCATTGCTTCTGTAATTCCATCGGTATAAAAAAGAATTTTTTCACCTGGTTCCATTTGTACAAAAGCGCTCTCATATGGTAATCCAAAATCAAGCATACCAAAAGCGAAGCCGCCCTTATCTAGTTTTATAATTTTTCCATTTGAAGAATAAAAGATAGGATTGTGACCAGCATTTAAATATTCTATAACACCAGTTGTAGGATCAAGAATAGCTATAAACCCAGTAATATATTTTTCCGGAGTTGATGCTTTGAAAATAATTTTGTTTAGTCTGTTGGCTACATTAGTCAATTTAAAATCGTTTTCAACGAATGCATTGAGTGATGCATTTAATGTATTTACTAACAATCCGGAAGCAACTCCTTTTCCGGCTACATCGGCTATTATTATAAGATATCTTCCATCTTTTAGTTTTGATACATCATAATAGTCTCCACCAATTTCTAAAGATGGAATGTTAATTCCGGCAAGATCAAATCCATTAATCTCAGGAAGCGATTGTGGAATAATTCTTCTTTGAATCTCGGCTGCCATTTCAATTTCTTTATGCATTCGTTCTTTTTCAATAGCTTCATTGTGCAAATGTTCATTTTCAATTGCAGTTAAAACTTGTCTAGCAAATGCCGTAAGCAATATTCTATCTGTTTGATCAAAATCTATAATTCCTTTTCTACTTTCTTTGTCAGAAAGAGTAAACAAATATTTAACTTTCTGGAATTCAACAAACGTATCAATTATTTTATCTGAACTTAAAACTTTTTTAATATCTGAATTCCCAGGGAATCCTATTGATGAAATGATTTCTCCGCCAGAAATAATTTGAAGTACGCCGCAAGAAGCATTCGTTAATGCGGCCGCTCTTTCTAGTGAGAGTTCTAGCAATGAAGAAGTCTTATGGAGTTTTGAAATTTCAATTCCAGTATCTATCAGACTGTTAAGCTGAACAACTCTATGATTTAATGAAAAATTTAATTGCTTTTCTGTTCTTTGATTAATAAAAGATTGGTAAGCATTATCTAATAACTGAAGAAACATTTGAAGTGTAATTTTATCAAGCTCGGTTATTTCAGTTTTGTCTATTTTGTTCCCGATAACCAATCCCCAAAAGGATCCATCAGTTAATGGTAACGTTGCAATAATACCAAACTCTCTATCGCTGAAATAATCAATGTGTGCATTTGTCGAAGTTCTTAAAAATGGAAGGCATTCTAGGCATCTTGGATTATGGATTACAACACTTTCCCATTCTGCAGATAGTGTATTCTTGAAAAATATATTTACATCAGAAATAAAAAAGTTGCCTCGTAAAATATGGGAAAAATTAGTGCTAAGTTCTTTAAGAGTGTTTGACCCGGAAAGAATACTAAATCCTTCTTGAAAGGATTTAACTTGAACAGAAAGTTTGTCAATTATATTATTATACTCAACTACATTCATTCATGAGGCTTTCAATACACTTCATTAGAAATATTTCTGTAAAGTTGAATTGACTTAAATGAGTTTAAATGCTTCCTTTAAATTATCTGCCTTTTTTGCAAATTGGAATAAACCCATTATTGTAAAAGTTTTTTCTATAGATGGATCAAGATTGGTAAATATCAAATTTCCGTTTGACTGATTTAATTTTTCTATAATCTCAATTAAGAATGAAATACCAATTGAGTTAACTACATTCGACTCAGCAAGATTTAATATTACATTATTTATTCCATTGCCATTGTGTTTATAAAATTCATCTACAATTTTCTGTCCACCTATATTGTTGATGTAGCCGGTTGTATTTATGATAACACAATTATCTTTTGTTTCAGTAACTAAATGAAATTCGGGTGACATATTAATGACTCCTAGACTAAATTTTTTATTATTGTAATTTTCGTTCCGTTTGGACTTGATTCAATTATAAAATCATCCGACATTGATTTCATAAGTTTGAGGCCCCACCCTCTTTTATTTTTGCTCGTTAGCTTTTCATGAATTTCAGGCTCTTCAACATTCTCCGGTTCAAAACCATGACCAAAATCAGTAACTAAAATTATTAACCGTTCTTTTGTCATTGTGAATTCAACATTTACATATGGATTTTCTGGGCCCGCATGTTCAAGACCATTTATGATAGCCTCAGTAACAATTATCTTTGCCTCGCCTATTTTTTCACTTGAAATTCCTAAATGACCTCCCATAAGTTGTAAACTTTCAAGCGCTACCAATTCGATATCGGGAACTTTGGGAATTTTGATTTCTAGTTTAATATTTTGATTCATATTTACTCTCAGTTGTTTGAAGTTAACTGATTGAAGCTTAAACAAAAGCGTATTATGATTTCAATATAATGATATGGGATATAATGTCCACATAAATAATTTAATATTATTAGTTTAATACGGGATTTGGATTCGTTTATCTGATGATGAGTTCCTTGAAGAATTTAAATAGGTAACATAAAATCACAAAATTTTTATGTGTTATAAAAACGAAGTAAGGGTTCAAAGGAGAAAGTCCCTTGTTGTAAAAATTAATACAGTATTACTTTACAACAAATCCATTTCCTAATAAGAGTACATTAATTTGGAAAGATACTCATCGAAACTCAACTTGTTTTTGGTAGTGTAAATTATTTGAAAAATCTTTTAGCTAAAAAATGACCAACCCACACAGAATAGAACCAAATACACCGTCTACACAGACTGTGCATATTCAAAATCTTATCCGTATAAAAAGCACTTAATTCACGGTAAAATCTATATTTTTCTCTCACCTAAAATTAATAGAAATAAACCTAACATGATCAAATCTTTCATATTGTTTTGTCTTGTTTTCTTCAAATCAAGAACGCAACTCCAAATGGAAATCATCTTCCTTAGGAAGCAACTCGAAATCTTAAAAAGATCCTCAAAGAAGATTCAGATACAAAAGAGTGATCAGCTATTCTTCTTATTCATTAGAAGAGTCTATAGTAAGTGGCGAGACAGTTTAATCATCATTAAACCAGAAACAGTTATCAGATGGCACAGAAAAAGATTTTATAAGCACCTTATGAGGAATAAAATAAAGTATCGTGGAAGGCCGAGAGCCTCCAACGAAATTATTCAGCTAATTAAACAGATTGCAAACGAAAATCCAATGTGGGGTGTACCTAGAATACATGGTGAAATTCTTAAACTTGGCTATAATATTTCTCAAGCTACTGTTTGGAGATATACTCCTAAGGATAAAAATAATATTACTGGGCAACGTTGGAAGACTTTTCTTAAAAACCATGCCTCAGAAATTATCTCTATTGATTTCTTTTGTGTTCCTACTATTAGTTTCAGGTTACTTCATGTTCTGGTATTTCTTTCTCACGATCGAAGAAAGATTATCCATTTTAATATTACTACGAATCCAACATCGGAATGGGCAACACAACAGCTAAAGAATGCATTATATGATTCCGAAATTCCAAAATACTTAATTCGAGATCGAGATTGTAGATTCGGTAATTTATTTAAGAAAAGCGTTTCAGACTTTGATATTCGTGAAATCGTAACAGCATATCGTTCACCCTGGCAGAATGGTTATGTTGAAAGAATTATTGGAAGTATTAGGAGAGAATTTCTTGATCATGTGATTGTTATGAATGAAAACCATCTTCGAAAACTTCTAAGAGAATATTTTCATTATTATAACAATCAGCGAACGCATCTTGGATTGAATAAAGATTCTCCAGAATCAAGAATTGTTCATGTAATTGGAAAGATTGAGAAAGTTGCTGTTGCAAACGGACTTCATAATTACTACTTCAGAAAAGCTGCGTAACTAATTAACCGAAGATATTTATCAAACAAATCTTTAGTGATCGAGGGATTTCTATTTTCTTTTTGTTATAAATCCGATTAAAACTGATTCTTTTTAATAATCCTTCAACACTTCTTATCAAATATTTCGTCTCATCTACAGATCTACCATTATATTTTTGAAAAGATAACGCGATATCTAGACATTTTTACATGCGGATCGAATTTTGAATAGGGACACAACTACAGCAACAACCTTTCAAAAAAAAGGCCTAAAACAATTTGTTTTAAGCCTTTTGCGGAGAGTCAGGGATTCGAACCCCGGAAGGACTTACATCCTTAACGGTTTTCAAGACCGCCGCATTCAACCACTCTGCCAACTCTCCGTTTAAATACATTTTCTTAAAAAACGCCCACAACAATAAGAAAAAAAATTTTATTTCTCCATTTCTCCTACAAGTCAAGAAAATTTTATTCATTCACTTATTCAATATATTTCATTACTAAATCATTTATTACTGAGGTTATAATGTCATTTCAAAGATTTATCACTTATTTATTTCTAATTATAATTTCCGTTAATACCATCGTTAATTCACAGCATATAATTAAAGTTCCTGCATGGACTAAACAGGCAGTTTGGTATCAAATATTTCCGGAACGATTTGCTAACGGCGATAAACATAACGATCCCAAACCCGAAGATATGAAAGGTGCTTGGCCGTATTTTATTCCTGAAGGATGGCAGATCCATCCTTGGACAAGCGATTGGTATAAACTTCAACCATGGGAAGTAAAAACTGGAAAAGATTTTTATTGGAATGCAGGTGTAAGAAGATACGGCGGCGATTTACAAGGCATTATAAACAAACTTGATTACCTAAAACAACTTGGCATTAATGCAATCTATCTTAATCCAATTTTTGAATCACCCTCCTTACATAAATATGATGCTACTATGTATCATCATGTTGATAATAATTTTGGACCGGATCCTAAAAAAGATGTTGAAATTTGGTCGCAGGAAAATCCAAGTGATCCGAAATCTTGGAAATGGACAACAGCGGATAAACTTTTTTTAAAACTCATTAGTGAATGTCATAAACGCGGAATGAAAATTATTATTGACGGAGTATTCAATCATACAGGAACAACATTTTGGGCTTTTCAGGATATTGTAAAAAATCAGCAGTCATCAAAATTCAAAGATTGGTATACAATAAAAAAATGGGATGACCCTAATACAAAAGAAAATGAATTCCAATATGTTGGATGGTTAGGAGTAAAAGATTTACCGGAAATTCGTGAAGATGAAAACGGAATTGTCTCCGGTCCGCGAGAGCATATTCATTCTGTAGTTCAAAGGTGGATGGATCCAAATGGAGATGGTAATCCTTCCGATGGAATTGACGGATGGAGACTTGATGTTGCAGAAATGGTTAATCATAAATTTTGGAAAGAATTTAGAACTTGGGTAAAAAATATTAATCCGGAGGCTTACATAGTTGGTGAAATTTGGTGGGATGATTGGAAAAATTATAAAATGATGAATGGTGCACCTTGGCTTCAAGGAGATGAATTTGATGCGGTAATGAATTATCGTTTTGCCCGTGCACTCAAAAATTTCATAATAAATAAAAAAGAATCTATTGGTCCGCAAGGATTTATTGATTCTCTTCAAACGCTATTCAAGGAATATCAAACAGAAAATTTTTATTCGTTGATGAATTTATTGGATAGCCATGATGTAGAGCGAGTTCCATCAATGATAGTTAATCCTGATCTTTTATATGATCACGGTGGTAATCCGGGACAAACAAAAAGTTTTGATGTCCGTAAACCGAATGAAAAAGAAAGAGAAATTCAAAAACTTCTAGTTGGAGTACAATTCACTCTTCCGGGCGCTCCACAGATTTATTATGGTGATGAAGCCGGAATGTGGGGCGGTGATGATCCTGATTGCCGTAAACCAATGGTTTGGAAAGAAACAAAATATGAATCTGAAACTGCACATCCATTCGGGTTACCACGACAAAAAGATGAAGTTAAATTTGATGATGATCTATATAAATGGTACGGAAAAATGGCAACAATAAGAAATGAGAATAATGCTCTGTCACTTGGAGAGCTTCAATTTTACGTTGTTGATGAATCAAAGAAAATTCTTGCCTACAAACGCACTTTAAATAATGAAACCATAATCGTTATCGTAAACAATAATGAAAGCTCTAATCAAATCAATATTAAGTATGGTCCCTTCTTGAGCAGGAGAACAAACTTTGTTGATCTCGTAAAAAATAAAAAAGTTGTACCGGATGATGATTCGTTTAAATTGCTTCTTAATCCATATCAAATTGTAATATTGAAGGATAAGGGTAATCTTTAATAAATGATGCCAAAATTAATGGTATGTCTATTTTTCTGATAGGTAACCAAATTTCTTTAACAAATACTGTGGATCAAATTTAATTATTCTTTTCACATAAGAATAAGAAGCATAAAATCCTAATCCACCATTGATATTCGTAATGTCGGATGGATAATTCCGTATTGTAAATCCATAATCAAAAAATAAATCGGCCGAATAATAACTCGTTAGATTTTCATCGTATAAAAATATTTCAATTTCCAATGGCGCAATGGAATATCTTCCTTTAGCCGGATCTCCTGCTGAAATATTTTGCAAAACTTGTTCAAATAATTTTCTATCTATTAATAATTCATTCTTAAAAGAAGTATGTATATAATCTGAAAAATTATTGTTAGCAGTTAATGAAGAAATATTGATAGGAATATTAACTTTGAATTTATTTTTCACCCCATTTGAATCTCTATAGTAATAAGGAAGAGTTACCTTTTGTGCTTTTACCAGACTTAAACTGCTAGACCAAACGACATTCATGTTAGAAGTGTCTCTTCCAATTAACGGACCGGGAATATATGGAAGGGTTTTTTCTTCATCGAAATAAATACCATCGGGAATTTTTGTTTTAGAAGAAAGTTTTTGTCCATCAGGTAAAGAAATGTTTAACTCTACTTCCTTTCCGAAAACCGGTCTAAAGTTTTTGAGGTAGTAGTATTTAGCCGGCGTATTATACCTCGTGTTAACATTTTGCAAATCAACTGTGTCTCGAAAAAAATATTTTGTGTTTGAATCTAAATACTTTAGCGAAACTATTGCTCCTGTAACTGCCGGATCTTCTGTGTTACCGTATGGATTAAATCCATTAACACCGTAAAGTTTGGAGACATATGCCGTCTGTAAAGTTGTATCTCCTCTTAAAATAAGATTAACATTATATTTTACGGGCAAATCACCTACTGGAGAAATGTTTTCTTCACAGCTGTAGTTAATAAGCATGATAATTACGGAAAAGATTATGAGTGGTATCCTTCTCATAACTCAACCTTAACAGATGCCGTTAAAAGGAAGGGAAGCATATTCACAATTTTCCCGCTTGCCTGATCAAAATAAAAAATGTTCTTTCTGTTATAAAGATTTATCGCGCTCACATCTAAATTCATCTTTAAGAAAGAAAGGTTTATTTTTTTTGATAAAATTAAATCCATGCGATGATAATCCGGTAACCTTGCAGTATTTTTATCTCCAAAAAATGTAATAGGAAAAAGTGATTCATAAATATTATAATCATTTAAAAAATTATTCAATGATAGTTTATCATAATAGCCGAGTTGCTGTGTAAATGGAAAACCTGAATGATAAGCCCAATTTGCACTTAACTTCCAATCGTCAGGCAAATTAATGGTTAGTAGAAAGTTTAAATTATGTCTTGAATCATATCTTGGACTATATCGAACTCCGTTTACTTCCTTAAAAGACCAGCTTAAAGCATAAGATAAAGCCACATCAATAAGGTTTGTGTTAAATTTAGTTTGTACTTCACCTCCGTAAGATTCACCTGAGCTTTGTAATAAATCCGGTTCAGTAAATAATATTTTGTTTTCGTTTAAAGTCGGTGATGACACAATTTTTTTATAATAACTTTCAACATCAACCGAAAAGTTACGAGACAATTTTGACGATATTCCAAAAACATATTGAAGTGATTTTGTTTTTCTTAAATAATCCGGAACGATAATAACCGGATCAAATAATGATAGGACTTCCCTCTCATCAACAATTGTAGTGAGTTCTTGCTGGTAAATTCCGAATGCAGCTTTTAATGTTAACTCCGGAAATAATGTGTATGAAATATTAATACGCGGCTCAATAAAATCACCCTTTGCTGCAATATCCTTTAGATTAAATCTTGCACCAAGGTCTATACCCAGATCCGAGAACTGCATAAATTTATAATTTACATAAGCATTTGATCCTAAACCATCATCACCAACATCGGCCCTATAATCGAGACGGTTAATTAAAAATAAACTTGTTGAAACAGATTTAACATCAACACCGAGACTCACTTCATCTTTGCTGTCTAATACATATAAGAAATCTGCAGCTATTGTAAAGTCGTTTACCTCATTAAGTTTTGGTTTTACAGTACTAAGTTTCTGAATTATTTCGTTTTTATAATTGCTAATAGAAATTCCAAAATCGAGGAAAAAAGGAATTTCACCCACCGTGAATACTTTTAGTCCCCAATTATTATTCCGCCATTTGTAATCCGGTCTATTCACTTCCGTATATTTTAAATTATCTTCGCTTACTAATCCGTGAAGAGAAAATTTTGATCCTGAAAAAAAGATTGGATTTGAATAGTTGATTTTAAAAGATGCATCGTAGAAATCAACCGGCAGATCGTTATTATTTACAAATTTTTTCAAAATATCATTTGATAAACTTTTTCTACCTGATATAAAAAATGAACCGTAAGGTATTGGGCCTTCTATCAAACCTTTAGCCGAAAGCAAGCTCGCACTTAATTTCGCTCCGAATTTATTTTTATCGCCATCCTTGGTAATAATTTTTAAAATGGATGAAATTGCTCTGCCGTAATTGGCCGGAAATCCGCCTCTGAAAAATTCAACGTTATTAATTACATCCGGGTCAATCACACTGAAGAGTCCGATAGCATGAAACGGATAATAAACCGGAATGCCGTCCATAATAATTAAATTCTGATTTGATTCTCCTCCTCGTACATTAAATTTAACAGAAACATCTCCCGTAGATTGAACGCCGGGCAATGAAGCTAAAGATCTTAGAAGATCTGTTTCTACACCTTTCGGTAAAGTTTCAAGTTCTTTTGGAGTAATTATAGTTTTACCTACGTCGAGATTATTTTTATTCTTATTTAAATATTCTGTTGTTTCTATCGCATCAAATTGAATATTTGAAGGCACCAGAAGAATTTCGACTTCTGTAATGATATCAGGCTTAACTAGAATGCTAAGCTGCTGTGTTTTATATCCTACATACGACACAACAATTGTATAATTTTTATTAGCCGGAACTGAAGGAATGATAAAATAACCCCTGTTATTTGCCGAAGCCCCAATATTTAATTCCTTAATAAATACATTCCCGAACGGGAGTGACTCTAACGTGGAAGATTCTTTTACAACACCGCGTATAGTTCCTTTTTCTTGCGCTGTAATTAGACCTGTTAATAAAAGGCTAACTATGATTATTCTGATTAATGATTTCAATTATCTTATAACTAAAAATTTGTGTGTAAAATTAAATAATTTTTCGGGGAATGAAGCATGTTCATATTATTTTAATCAATCCAAATTCATTTTTTTCGGACAGTTAAATTTGTTTATTTTCCAGTTATGGTAATCGGTAATCCCAAAGCTTGATTAATTATCTAATATTTTAATGATAATGAAAAATACTCGTCCAGAAAATTCTAAAAAGCATCCTTTTTATTTTTATATCATACTCGTTTCTATACCTATCTTTGTTTTATTCTTCTTAGAAGCGGGACTGAGAATATTTAACTATGGATTTTCCACTGATCAATGGATTGAAATCACTAATAATAAATTAATACTCAATCCGGAAATCGCTTACCGTTATTTTCACAAGACTAGTGGAATACCTTATCCGACGCGTGATTCATTTAACAAAATAAAAAGTTCAAACTCAATACGAGTATTTATTCTTGGGGAAAGCAGTACAGCCGGGTTTCCATATTCACCAAACGGTACATTTTCAAAATATATTAAGAAGAGATTACTTCTCAACTATTCCGATAAAAATATTGAAGTAGTTAATCTTTCAATGGCAGCTATAAATTCTTATACCCTTTTAGATTTAATGCCGGGAATAATAGATCAGAAACCGGATTTGATAATTATTTATGCCGGACACAACGAATATTATGGAGCTTTAGGTGTAGCATCAAACGAGTCACTCGGTAATTCGAGAACTCTGGTAAAATTGATGCTTTACTTAAATCGTTTTAAGACTGTACAGCTAATCAGAAATTTTATTGATTCAATTACCTCTTTATTTAGATCTGATATTCCTCAAACCGGAATTCTAATGCAGAGAATGGTGAAAGATCAATTAATACCAATTAATTCGGAGATGTATTACGATGGAATAAATCAATTTCAGAATAATCTTGATGAAATATTTAAGATGACAAATGGTGCTAAAATTCCGGTAATTATTGGAACCTTAACCAGTAATCTTAAAGATCAAAAACCATTTATTTCTTCGAATGTTACAAATTATCCGACTGCAAATGAGATTTTTAACAAAGCCGAGAAAATGCTTTCAGAGAAAAAAATAAATGAAGCAGATTCACTTTTTGAATATGCCAAGGAATTGGATCTTCTTCGTTTCCGTGCACCTAAAAGAATAAATTCTATAATAAAAGAGTTAGGCAAAAAATATAATTATACAGTAGTAGATTTTGATTCAATATTTAAGGCTTTAAGTCCAGATGGAATTGTGGGGAATAATTTAATGTCCGACCATCTTCATCCAACATTATTTGGTTATAAATCAATGGGCAAGATATTTTATGATGAGGTAATGAAAAAAAATATGTTCCCAATGCCAAACAGCAAACTATCAAACGAGGAACAGAATAAATATATTTTTAATAATTACAGTTTTACTCAGCTAGATTCCACAATAGCGCAATTCAGGTTATTCATTTTAAAAAATAGTTGGCCATATAATTTAGAAGAGCAAAACATTAATCTTCTTTATGAAAAAATCCCAAGAAAAGATTTTACTGACTCTCTCGCCTTTCAGGTTATTAAAGATGAACTCTCATGGGAGTTAGCACATAGAAAATTAGCGGAAAGATATTTACATGATTCGAATATTGATGGATTCGTAAAAGAAATGGATGCAGTAATAGATCAATTTCCAGATGAGATTGCTTACTATAAAATTATGGCAGGCAATTTAGTGGAAACATCCAATTTTAATTTGGCTGAACCTTATTTGAAAAAATATTTTGAAATTATGCCGGATGCATTTTGTACTAAATGGCTTGGGATAATTAATCTAAACAAAAAGAAACTTAAGGATGCAATCTTTTATCTTCAAAAAAGTTTAGAATTTAATTCAGGTGATCCTCAGACATTTTATAATATTGCCGGTGCGTTTGCTTTAAGTGGTAATTACAAAAATAGTCTCGAATATATAAATCAATGTTTGAAAATTGATCCTAATTTTGAAGGTGCGACTAATTTGAAAAAAGAATTAGAAACCATTATTGCCGGGAGAAATAATTAGAATATTGCATATATAAATGGCGCCAAAGCTGATCCCTTCGTTAAAATAATTAATCCGCCGAGAAGAATTAAAAAGAAAACAATTGGCATTAGCCACCATTTTTTTCTCTCGCGGAGAAAGCTCCATAGTTGGCCTAATGTAGATAGTTTGCTCATATTATCTCAATCGATTTATTTTTACTAATAAAGTCTAATGATAAAATTGACTTCAGTCAAGTCTACTTCTTCCTCGACATTTCATTTTTGATTATCTTAGTTCATAAATTTTACTGGAGAATTTTTAGTGCTTACAAAAGGTCAAATTAGATACATCAATCAGAATAGACATAAGTCATCGCCGGAAAAACTTTCAATAAATTTGAAAATACCGATTGAAGAAATTCAGAAGTATCTAGAACTGAATCCCGCTCAAAAAACACCATTCTATTTTTATATTATAATGATTTTAATCCCGATTCTATTTCTTATTCTCTTAGAAGTAGGACTTCGTTTATTTAATTACGGGAACGATTTATCAATGTGGATAAAAGCTACTGAAGGGAAATTAATGCTTAACCCGGAAGTAGCGCGCCGTTATTTCTCAACAATTAAAAGTCCCCCGTCTTCTATTGAAGATATTTTTGATGAAGAGAAAAAAGATAATTCTTATCGCGTATTCGTTTTAGGGGAAAGCAGTGCAGCGGGTTATCCTTATATGCCGCTTGGTTCTTTTTCTCGTTATATCCGTAAACGATTGGAACTTTCTTATCCTCAAAATAAAATCGAAGTTATTAATATTTCCCTAACTGCGGTTAATAGTTATACTGTAAGAGATTTTATACCCGAAGTACTTAAACAGAAACCGGATTTAATATTAATCTATACTGGACACAATGAATATTACGGTGCATTAGGTGTCGGATCACTTGAGTCTTTGGGTAATTCCCGCTCTTTGGTGAACTTAATTTTGTATCTCAACAAGTTTAAGACTACTCAACTTGTCAGAGATTTTATTCAGTGGATTGTAAAAATATTTTCCGGCGGTGATTCAAAATCCAGCGGAACATTAATGTCTAGAATGGCAAAAGAGCAAACTATACCATTTAATTCTGATAATTATAAAGAGGGTATTCATCAATTTAAAAGTAATATGCGCGATGTAATTGAATTAGTAAAAAAGGCAAATGTTCCCATAATTCTTGGAACGTTGGCAAGCAATTTAAAAGATCAGAAACCGTTTATTTCTGTCCAAGATAAAAAATATCAATCGGCAGAAAAAATTTACGAGGAAGCTCAACACTCCTATAGCTTGGCAAATTACAAATCAGCAGATTCACTTTTCAGATTAGCTAAAGATCTTGATGCATTACGCTTTAGAGCTCCTGAAGAGATTAACAGCATTATTAAAAATTTCGGAAATGAACTTAATATTCCGATTGTAAATATTGATTCCGTATTTGACGCAGTAAGTCCCGATGGAATTGTTGGAGATAATTTAATGACAGACCATCTTCATCCAACACTTCAAGGCTATCAGTTAATGGGTAAGATCTATTATGATGAAATGTATAAGAATAATTTATTGCCAAAAAATATTTCTTCTTCAATTAATTATAACGTGCAAGATCAAATTACAATTTTAAGATTTCCATATTCAAAAATGGATTCTACAATTTCGGCTTACAGGATAAAACTTTTAAAAAATGATTGGCCTTACATTGATCCGAAGAATAAAATCCCTCTCACGAAATTAATTACACCAAATACGTATGAAGATACTCTGGCATTAAGACTAGTCAACGATGATATAAACTGGATTGACTGCCATCAAAAAGCAGCCGAAAGAAATTTACATGAAAAAAATATTGATGGTTTTCTACAGCAGATGGAAATTTTAATTTATCAATATCCGGTTATTGTGGAGTATTATAATTTTATAGATCAGCTTGCTCTTGATCTTCTTAAAATAAAAGATTTTGAAAAAGCGTATAAAGTTTTGCTTAAGCGGTATCAAATTAAACCGAATGATCTTTCTACTAAATGGCTTGGTACGATTGATTTAAATTCCTCAAGAATTCCCACAGCAATTAAATATTTAGAAGAAAGTACTTCATACAATCCTAATGATAATCAAACACTTTACAATTTAGCGGGAGCTTATGCATTAAATAAAGATTACGGAAAAAGTTTCGAGCTGATTTCCAGAGTATTAAAAGCCGATCCGGATTATCCCGGTGCTCAAAGTTTATTGCAGCAGATTAAAAACTTATTAAATAAATGAACCCATACAGTATTCAATTTAAAAATAAAAAGCCGGGCTTATTCAGTCCGGCTTTTGTATTAATCAACAAAAGATAACTTACTTAATCAAAAGCATTTTCTTGGTAACATTATAATTACCAGCTTCGATTCTATAGAAGTAAACTCCGCTGCTTAATTTAGTAGCATTGAAATCTACATTATAGGAACCTGCTCTCATTTGTTTGTTTAATAGAGTTTGAACTTCTTGACCGAGAACGTTATAAACCTTCAAGCTAACCAACTCATCAGATGGTAATGAGAATCTGATTACTGTGGTTGGGTTGAAAGGGTTTGGATAATTCTGTTCTAGATTAAAAGTAGTTGGAAGAGAATTTTGAATAGGTTCAACTGCACTTGTTAATCCTCTCGGTAAAGTCTCAATCTGTCCGGTTTTAGCTTCTGCATTTGTCCATGTATCAGTTATAACTGTATATGGCTGAGTAAATGCTTTGCTGTATGGTTGAGGAATAAATCTAACTCTATATACAAAGTTTGCAAAACCTGTAGGTTCTTTTTGAACACCGTTTGGAGCCGGTTTACCGTATTCATAAATATATGTAAATCCATTAAACGCCGGTCCAACAATATTTACAGAACCACTATAGAAAAGTGTTGATCCTTCTCTAGTAAGTTTAAGAGCTCTATCCTGTCCTTCTTTCCATCCCATCTTTGCTGCCCATGCTGCTTGTCCGGGAACTAAGAAAACCGTATCAGTTGCTGCATCAAATGGAATAGCTTGTTTTACTGGATCAGTAGCTGGAGTCATATCAACTCTAAAATTAGCTGTAACTGTTTTACCAGCAGGAATTATAAATGAAGGATATATATCATTGAAGTATGGTCTTGCATCGAAGTTTTGGTTTGGAACACCTTTGAATTGAATACTACGGTTTCCGCCACCAGTTGAAAACGGTCTTTCGTAACCAGCATCGCCGCCTAATGGCCCCGTTTGATCAAATGCTTCTACACGGTATTTGTGAGGAAGCTGCGAATTAACTTCCCAAAGTGTAAATCCAACACTTAGGAAATATCCTGCCGGATTAAGTGGATCTTGGTTCATACTTGATTTGGTAGGATCGTTTGCATTCCAACCATTAAAGCTACCTCTAATTTGTAATTGGTCTTTAGCAGGATCAAAGAGATTGGTTGCTTGAAGAACTGTAAGATCGCATTCAAAATTTACAGCCCCATCTCTAAGAGTAACTGTAGGATCAACGTTATTCCATGGCCTTGCAATATCTTGAGCTCCGTCAACAATCCAAGAAGTTTTGTTTGGATCGTCTTCCCATGGGGTTCCGCCGTTTTTATCAGTATACAAGAATTTGTAGTTGATCAATTGTGCGGATTTAATTGTAACTGTAGCTGAGTAGATAGAATCCTGCGGTGCAGCTCCTGCAACTAATTCTGTTGCTGTAGTATTCCAACCATTGAAATCTCCAGCTGCATAAACCTTACCTGTACCTTTAACGAGCGATTGTTGTTTAATAGGTAAGCGCATATCTGCTTTAAAGGTAACAGAAGCATCAGCACCCGTCGGCATGGCTTCATTATTATACCAAACAACCGGAAGAACCATATCGGTTAAACCAACAACAACTGATCTATTGGGTTGACCGCTTAATTCGTCTTTACCCCAATCAGTTCCAATAGCATACTTAAATTCATAAGTTGCATTTGCATCAACTTGAAGAGTTTTTGTATAAATTGAATCCGTACCCGGTCCATCCAGAATTTTTTCTGTATTTGCAGGTGGAGTATTTAACCAGTTGTTAAAACCGCCAGCGACGGTAACAACATCAGTACCGGGGACAAATAATTTCTTTTTGGCATAGACTTTCATATTAACCTTAAAGGTTACATTAACCTTCTGGGCGAACGAATCAAGAGTCCATGCACAAAGAAATACGACCACAAAAAGTAGAGTAAGTTTTTTCATTGTGCCTCCATAATTAAGTTAATTAGTGCCACTATAATCATAAGTGGAATTTATCATTTTTTTATTCCAGTTCAAAAACTTAACATCACACCAAAACTGTGCATGTTATCTAAATACTTTAATTTTTGAAATGAATAATCTACAGCAATTTTAAAGAATTTCAACCCATCATATTTTATCCCAGCTCCAAGCGTTAATCCTTCTTGAGTATCTTTCAGGAATAATGTTTTGTATCCGCCTCTTATAGATATTAAATCATTAAACAAAGATAATTCACCGCCAACATTAACCCATTGATTGTTATCGTTAGGATGAGTTGCATCCACGGCTAATGTTAATCTGTGCTGATCCATAATTTGAAAATCGCGTGAGATACCTACTTGCAACCGTAACGGCAATTCAAATTGATCGGTTGAATAATAGGCGTCAATTGTTGCATTATTGCCGTTTCTTTGCGGATCAGGATCGTGTCGGATTAAAAGATCTTCGCCTTTAATTTGCATCTTAGTGCCATAATTTGAGATACTACTTGCAAACCTGATTCCATAGAATGGAGTTTTAAAAATTGTTCCTATATCGAAACCGATTCCATCCGCGCTTGAGTTAAAAATATTCTCTCTGATATATTTTACATTCACGCCAACTGAAAAATCCTCAGTAATAAATTTTCCATAAGAAAGAGCAAACGCATAACTACCAGCAGAGAATTTTTCTCCAGTTCCCTCAGGAAAATATTCTGTTGTAACTTCCATATCAGCTATATTGAGTGCAGTTACACTTATTCCCACATTACCCAACGAACCTGCGGGAATAACAATACCAATAAAGTTCACGTTAATATCTGCAAACATTTTAGTATAGGTAAATACGGTTTGGAATTCAGTGAGGTTTGCAATGCCGGCAGGATTCCAATACATAGCCGTAGCATCATTAGCTATTGAACTAAAAGCTCCACCCATTGCATTTGCACGGGGACCAATTCCAATATTTAAAAATTTTGCAGCAGTCGTTCCGGTTTTAGTCACCTGTTGTGCAAAGACAGGTTGTAACAAAACAATAGCTACAATTACAGTTATTAATAATTTTTTATTTATCACGATAAACTCCTTAAATTTATTCGTCCATATACTTCTAATGAGCAGGTTACAATTATTTAATTACTGCAAATTTGCCTGTCTTCACTCCTATACCAGGAGAGTCTACTTGGAATACATAAACTCCATAAGCAACATTCAGTTTATCTCGTGTGAGCATTTTCCATTCCGCAGAACCATCATTCAATGGACTATCATGTTCAATAACGTCTACCAATTCACCACTTATCGTAAAAATTCTTATGGTACATTTATTTGGCAAGTGAGTAAAATGTAACGAGCGCGGTCCCCTTCCACTTGAATAAGGATTTTTTGGTTCCCATTGTGCTGATGCAACATATGGATTTGGGACTACTTTAATTTTATCTAAGTCTTCTTTTGCCTTATCGTTATCAATCTTTCCAACTTTAGCAACAAATCTGAATATATCGCTGGAGAGGAATGGTTTTTTCAATTTAAGTTCTATTTTATCGCCGGCTTTTGGTAATCTTGTAAGTGGTGATGCTGTAGGTACATCATTTAAATAGAACCACCATGTATACACAAGATTGTTGTTATTATCCGGCTCTAAGAAAACTATTCTATCTTTAAACCCTTGGCTATTAAGAGAAAGCACACCGTCAGTTCCATCTACTTCAATAAATCCAAAATCTATATACTTCTGTTTACTAACATTATAAACTTTGAAATTAACAGGTTTCGCCGGGAAATTGCTAAATCTAACAGTGAAAGCTTTTGAAGTGCCAAAGCCTACATCACCAAATTCTATGCGATAATCGTTAGGTCTTTCTTCTCCCTGAAATCCACCAGGGAAAACAAATTTCTCAAATCTGTAATCAACGATTTGCGGATCGTTCCATAATGATGACGCTCTATTTAATTCTACTCGCTGTTCATTTGTAAATTTGAGTCTGAATCCGTCTGTTAAAGGTTGTTCATAAGTTGTTGCCAGGTTTTTGTTTTTATTTATTAGAGTAGTCCCAGCTGTAGAGTCTGAAAGTGTATAATTCTTGGTTGTTAATGTATCGGGTTGTCCCGAGCGCTTAGAGATTTTAACTGTATCTTGAAAAGTTAAGAAGTAAACATGTCCATCTTTTATTTTATTAATATCAATTACATCATAATTCACTGATCCGGATGTAGAGCCCTGAACAAGTTTAATCTCTCCGAGTGTTGGTGCAACATAACCACCTGCAGGAGCTTCGGGTTTGATACGGACAACGTTTGAGCCAAGCTTTACACTTCCATCTGCTTGCAATGAAATTCTAATTGGTGATTCCGAAGGAATAATATTTCCCGCAGCATATCCGAAATCGAAAGACGTAAGTGCATAGTAATAAGTAAATCCATTTTGAACAGTTGTATCAACAAAGGTATGTTTTATCCCCGAGTCTTCTCCTATATAATATTTAACTCCATCAAGATCAACGGGGAAGAATCCTTTGATACCATCATTTAAATCAAAAATCTTTAGTGGAGTTTTAAATATTTTATTACCATAACCATTTGTAATATTCTGTGCATCAAGAAATGCCGGATCCGAAGAACGATAAATTCTATAGCCTTCAAAATCTTTACCTGTACCACCAATTGCATCAATATAACTATCGAATGAAGATTCGGCAATATCATCCCAATAAAGTGTTACTCTATTATTACCAGAGATTGCAGTTAGAGTTGGAGTAAGCGGCGCATTTGCAAAACGATAATCGTTATTATAAGTCTCTTGAGCCCTAACTCTTTTTCTAAGTATTTCATTTTTTCTAAATAATCCGTTCGGATCAGGAACAGGGCCATTTGAAAATAAAACAGCAATAGAGATTGGTTCAGTCTGTCCGGATTTCAACGGGAATAATCCAGATGAAACAAATAAATCATATTCACCGGCTACTACAAGTTGTGGATCATAAAATTTTCCTGGAATCATAAAATCAAACCATATTTGAGCATCACTATTAATATTTAAACCGCCGGCAGGAACATAAGCAGCATTAGTAATACCAATCTGATCTGTTTCAGAAACATCAGTAACATCAACTTTAGGTTCACCGGGTAATCCAAATCGAGCACCGGATGTTGGTTTACCATCTCCCTCACCAGGGTCACCGGTGTCAGGAACACCGTCTAATCCAACGTCATCACGTAATGGATTCCAATCATAGTCATTATCAATACCATCATTTCTTGCTTCGTCAATCATAACATCAATACCATCATCCATGCCTTCGTCTATTGCGCCATTATTATCATTATCAATTCCATCAGCATATTTTTTACCTAAAGTAGAAGCAACAACATTATATAAAATAATTTTGCTGTTAACACGATATCTATAATACGGTGCATCTGCGGCAGCTTGATTGATCATTGCTTGAGTAATAACCGGGCTGCCTTCTTCACCATCTC
Source organism: Melioribacter sp. (assembly GCA_023250955.1). Classification (GTDB taxonomy): domain Bacteria; phylum Bacteroidota; class Ignavibacteria; order Ignavibacteriales; family Melioribacteraceae; genus Fen-1258. The sequence continues at coordinate 153,188 of JAHEZQ010000008.1, forward strand.
CGTCGTTATCAATGCCGTCTTTAAATGGATATCCTAATTTATCCGAGGTAACATTTATTAAATGAACTTTTCCATTTTGGAAAGAATCAAGAGGTGGCCATAATTTCCATTTGTTAGTACCGGGAGCCGAATTTGCAAGATCAATCATTGCTTGGGTAATAACCGGACTATTTTTTTCTACCTTAAATCTTGGATGTTTTGAAATCCAATCTGGGTCAATCGGTTCAGCAATTCCATCGGCATATGAAACACCTTTTTGAACACCAAAGGCAACGTGAGTTTCATTTTCGTCTATTAAGCCGTTGCCATTATCATCAATTTGATTATCTGGAATTTCTCCCACTAACATATCTCTAGTAACAAGCGGTCCGTTTTCAGGACTATCACCGTCATTATCAATTCTATCTAAAGCATTACCTGGGGTTTCCAAAAAAGTAACTCCCACCATTCCAACCGGATCACTTCCAAAATTTGGAGCTTTATGATCGGCATCCCGGCTCCATGCAATATCTTCTATCAAATCAAATTCAGAAATATCATCTTGTGAATCTCCATCACCACCGACGAAATCAGCATACCAAAGAGTTACGCCGACTTTATTAATATCTTTTGTACCATCATTTTTTATGTAATGAAGGAAATAGACCGCATCTTCAACCAGCACTTGCGACCATGCAAGAGCTCTTACATCCATAAGAATTCCCATTCCTTTTCTGGAAAGATCCGTACTGTCCGGAAAATAATTTGCATAGCGTTCATACTTATCATCTGAAGCACGGTAGAACATTTCTTGATCTGCATTGAAAATATTTTTACCAAAATATCCGTTCCAAGATCCTCTCCATCCCGGATCTACTTGATCACTCAACCTATCCGGCCAAAATGCAGGCCACGTATCAGGGTCAACACTTGTAGCTAATTGGTTTTCTCCTGTTTTAGGATTTTGTCTACTATATCCGGGAACTGGTTCAAAATTCCAGGATTTACCCTGTGGTGATTGACGATAATTCATAACATCAATTATATGTTGAAGCTGACCATTATTATCAAGTACTTCACCGCCTACAAAAATTCCCAACAAAGCTAAATACACATGACCGGTATTTTTAGGCCATTCATAAGGTGTTTGAACTGAGATTGGGAAAGAACCACTTTCGCGACCAGATTGACCAAAATTGAAGACAGTGGTACGGACTTGATTCCCTTCCATTTGTCCTTTTGCTCTTTTAGTAACATCGCCTCTTTCTTTGCCTGGTTTGTACTGAGCCTCAATATTGGTTGTTATCATTAAAGCTATCGCGAACATCAAAATAATTTTAAATGCTCTAGCCATTTATTTATTTCTCCTATTATTAATCTTTTTCATGACTTTCAAAATCAA
>JAHEZQ010000036.1 GCA_023250955.1 Melioribacter sp.
TTTGAAAATCACTGGATAGTTATTTGTTAAGTTCTGAAAAAGACTATTTTATTTTCTTAACGTTAGCTGCTCCCGGACCCTTTGGCCCATCGACAATTTCAAACTCTACTTTATCGCCCTCAGCTAGAGTTTTGAATCCATCAGATTGAATTGCTGAATGATGAACAAAAACGTCTGGTCCAGATTCTGGAGTAATAAAACCAAACCCTTTTTTGTCGTTGAACCATTTTACTGTTCCTTTTGCCATACTGTGTTGCTCTCCTTTTGATGATAAAACATTCTTACGAACTATAGTAAGAATTTGTTACCCTAAAATTAGAGGACTTTTTGATTATATCAAATAGTCTTTCCAAGATTATATCTTTTTCTGTCATTAGGGTCTAAATGTAACTTTCTTAAACGGATTGATTTTGGCGTAACTTCAACCATCTCATCTTCGGAAATATATTCCAAAGCTTCCTCTAAAGAGAATTTTATTGCCGGGGTAATTTTAACTGCTTTATCGGAACCTGAAGCGCGCATGTTAGAAAGTTTTTTACCGCGCTGAATATTTACTTCTATATCATTTTCTTTTGTGTGTTCACCGATGATTTGTCCCTTATAAACAATATCGCCCGGATCAATAAAGAATTTTCCTCTGTCTTGTAGAGAATCAATTGCGTAAGCTGTAGAAGGTCCTTCATCCATCGAAATCAATACACCGCTTGTAACTTTGTTTATTGCACCCTTAAAATATTCATACTGAAAGAATCTGTGGTGCATTATTCCTTCGCCCGAAGTTGCAGTTAAAACTTTTGTGCGAAGACCAACAATTCCTCTTGTCGGAATATGAAATTCAAGTTTATTCAAATTTCCTTTGTTTTCCATTTTTAATAATTCACCTCTTCGTTGACCAACAAGCTCAATAACTTTTCCGGCCAGCTCTGATGGAACATCAACAACAAGAACTTCGATAGGCTCTGCTTTTTTCCCTTTAATCTCTCTATAAATTACTTTTGGTTCGCGAATCTGAAGTTCATATCCTTCGCGGCGCATGTTCTCAATTAATATTGAGAGATGTAAGATTCCTCTTCCGGAAACTTTGTAGGAATCGGGTGAGGATGTGTCTTGCACTTTGAGAGAAACGTTGTGTTCTAATTCTTTATAAAGTCTGTCTCTTAGCTGACGCGATGTAACGTATTTTCCTTCCTTCCCGTAAAAAGGGGAATTATTCACTGTGAAGGTCATACTAATCGTTGGTTCATCAATTGAAATAATTTCAAGCGGTTCAGGATTTAGTGCATCACAAATTGTATCTCCAATATCTATATCTTCAATTCCAACGATGGCACAAATGTCCCCGCACTGAACTTCATCAACTTCAGTTCTAGTAAGGCCGTCAAAAACAAATATTTGTTTTGGAACGGTATCGTGAATTGAACCGTCTCTTTTAATAATAGATAATTTTTCTTCACGCTTTAGTATTCCTCTGAAAACTCTGCCGATTCCAATTCTTCCTACATAATCACTATAATCGAGTGTAGTAACTTGAATCTGAGTTGCACCTTCTAATACTAGGGGTGAAGGAAGATCATTAATTATTGAATCTAAAAGAGGGCTGATATTTGTGCGCGGATCTTTTAAATCTTTTACTGCCCAGCCTTCTCTTCCGCTTGCATAAATTACGGGAAAATTTAGTTGGTCTTCGTGTGCATCTAAATCTATGAACAAATCATAAATTTCATCGAGAACTTCTACCGGACGGTTATCAGTTCTGTCAATTTTATTGATTACGACAATCGGTTTTAAATGAAGCGCTAAAGCTTTTTCAAGAACAAATCTTGTCTGCGGCATTGGTCCTTCGAATGCATCAACAAGCAGTAATACACCGTCAGCCATTTTCAAAACGCGTTCAACTTCCCCGCCAAAATCCGCATGCCCCGGAGTATCAATCAAATTAATTTTATAATCTTTGTATGGGATGCTGATATTTTTTGCAAGGATTGTTATTCCGCGTTCACGTTCTAAATCGTTGGAATCTAAAAATCTTTCCCGTACTACTTGATTTTTTCTGAAGACGCTGCACTGTTTTAATATTTGATCAACTAAGGTCGTTTTACCGTGATCTACGTGCGCTATAATAGCTATGTTTCTTATTCCTTTCACTACTTCTCCAATTGTTGAATATGATAATTGACTTCGATATGTTTTTAAACTTACGCATGATGAATGGTCAACAAAAAAGGACTTACAATTGTCTAAAATGTAAGTCCTCTAATTTTCTACAAATCTTACAATGTTAAAAACTATCTATTGTAAATATAACATAAAACCTTATAAGATATAACTCAATATCAGAGTAAAAGGTTCATCTAAAATATTTTAATCAATACAACCCCGTGTGATGGTACTACAATTTCAAATTTTTCTTTGAATGAACCCAGATCATTCTGTCTCCATAAATCTCTAATCTTTGCGTTTGTTTTAATTCCGATATCTGAAAAAATCAGCGAATATTTTTGCGATTCACTTCCAAGATTAAAAATTCCAACCGCTTTGTTTCCGTCACTTAAATCTTTGACCCAAACCTGAATATTATCTTTTTTAATTTTTGGTGTTGCCTGTTTACCTAACGGGTCTTGATCTAATGCCAACACTTCATCATTTGTTAATAAGTTCAATGTAAAATCGTCCAATCTTGTTAGATCGCAGCCAATTAGAAGCGGGGCAGAGAGTAAACTCCATAAACTTATGTGTGTATATTGTTCATCAGGAGTTAATTTTGTTGGATGAAGACTTGGCCCCCAGCCAACCCATCCGACAACTAGCATATCAGGGTCGTTCCAATTACCGGGTTTAGCATATTTAGCATTTTCAATTTGACTGAAACCAATCTCACTTAAACTTTGCCATGTGTCGTTAATATCGCCGGTTGTGCGCCACAAATTACCGCCAACACTTCCGCCCCACTCCCAAACATTGCTCATTCCATATTGACATAAGCTATAAACAATATCGCGATCAATTTTCTTAAGTGCATCTTGCATAACAGTGTACGGTTTTATTCTTTCAACTCGTGAAGTATCTTTAGCAATTTTATCATACGAACACCAATCGTATTTCAAGTAATCAATTCCCCATAAAGCAAAAGATTTTGCGTCTAGAAGTTCATGCTGATAACTTGCTGTGTATCCGCCACAAGTGAGTGGTCCGGGCGAACTGTAAATTCCAAATTTCAAACCGAGTGCATGAATACTATCACCAAGTGCTTTCATGTTTGGAAATTTTGAGTTGCATAGAATATTTCCGTTTGCATCACGTTTTGGATCCGGCGAATTGCCGACAATTTCCCAACCGTCATCAATGTTTATGTATGTCCATCCATGATTCATTAATCCTTTTTCTTTGTAAACTTTAGCGGAAGCTAAAACCTTTTCTTGATCAACAGTTAATCCCCAAACATTCCAGCTATTCCAACCCATTGGAGGAGTGAGAGAAATTTGATCCCCGATAAATATTTTTAGTTCACGTTTTGCAGTTCCAAATTTATTTTTTGCAACAAGTGTTACCTTAAATTCACCTTTAGTTGAGACACTTCCAATTATTATACCGGTTTTCTTATCAATAGATAATCCGGAAGGAAGACCGACAGCATCAAATGTCATCGGCCGAGAACCGGTAGCTGCAATTGTGAATAGGAATGGTTTGTTCGGTCTTTGTCCGTAAACTTTTGCACCGTTAATCTTTGCTTTTTGAAATGGTGCCGGAGTTAATATGTATGGAGTTTCTTCTTTAAAGGTAACCTGTTCTTTATTATGTGCGAATTCAAAAATATAATTAACATAGCTTGATTGATCTTGATTTGTCAAACTAAAACTAAAATTTCTTGTAGATAAAGGTTTAAGATGAAGCTCTTCTGCTTTTTCATAAATGATTTTTTTATTGAGTTTATTTTCAGCTTTGATAATAAATTTTCCATTGATCGTAAGTTGATCAGAGGTGTTTTTTATTGTGAAAGATTTTGAAGCCGTTTTATTTTTGAAAAGAAAAGGAACTTGTCCGTAATCGAGTGTTAAATACTCGCTGATATGAACCATGCTTATTGCAGCGTTGCCGGTGTAAATTCCTCCTTGCCCACCTTGATCAAAAACACGAACTGCAATTACATTTTCTTTATCCCACAAAATTCTTGGATCATCGACCGATAAAGTATACCGGCGGTTGTAATCCCAGAGTATAGTTGGTGCGTTAAGAAAACTTGTATCAATTACTGTGTTTGCGCTTGCATTTTTACCATTGATACCGAAAATGTTTCCATTGATAAATGATTGATCGAAATTATTAATCTTACCAAGAAATATTTTCAAACTGTCTTTTAGAAATGAATTATTTTTTAATGAAGATGGAATAAAAATTTTGATTCTAAACCAAGCATACCCGTCGAGCGGATCGTAACCTTGCTGTTCCCAAATTTTATCTACTTGTATGCCTTTCCATTGAGAATCATCAAATCCTGGTTTTGCATAATCTAAATTATCTCCGACCTTAAATTTCCATCCGTCCTTTAGTTGAATTGTTTGTTCTGACTGGGCCGACAAGAAGTTGAAAGAGAAGAGGACAGTAATAAAAAATAAAAAAAGCTTTTTCATTTTATCACCTTGTGAAATGATTTCTAATGTTCAAAATAAAGGATTTATAAAACGGCTCAAAGGTTTTTTCTTCATTGGCCAGAAACATTTTGTCTTTTCTACAAAATAAAATCACCGTATTTTGTAATTAATTACATAGAGATGTTCATAATTTTATGGAGAGGTAATGAAATATTTTAAGACACTCTTTCTTCCGGTTGTATTTCTACTAGGAATCCATTCAATAATTTGCGGGCAAATCACGCAACAATACCGAGATGTGAAAATTTCAGAAATGATAAAAGAAATTTCTTCTGCAAATCTTGAAAGCAACGTTCGTAAAATGGTTAGCTTCAGTACACGCCACACGTTTAGCACACGAACTGAAAAAGAAAAAGGAATTGGTACGGCATGTAATTGGATAAAAAGTGAGTTCGAGAAGTATTTAAAAGATTCTGAAGGAAGATTGGAAGTAAAACTTGATTCAATTTATTTGGAACCCGATACAAGAAGAATCACTAGAAAAGTTTTATTAACAAATGTTGTTGCAACTCTAAAGGGCACTGATCCAGGTGATAAAAGGATTTTTATTGTTGGGGGTCATCTCGATTCACGTAACAGCGAAGCAAATGATTCTGTCGGAACCGCTCCCGGTGCAAATGATGATGCTTCCGGAGTTTCTGCAGTTTTAGAACTTGCACGAGTGATGAGCAAAAGAAATTTTCCGGCGACGATTATTTTTGTTGCATTCTCCGGCGAAGAACAAGGATTGAACGGTTCAACTTTTCTTGCAAAAAAAGCAAAGGAACAAAACTGGAATGTTGTAGCAATGTTAAATAATGATATGATCGGTAATACTTTTTCAAATGAAACATTGTTGAAAGATAATATGCAAGTCCGTGTGTTCAGTGAAGCAATTCCATCTTCGGAAACAGATGCTCAGAAAAATATTCGTCAATCTACAAATGCAGAAAATGACAGCCCTTCTCGACAACTTGCGCGTTATATAAAAGAAATTGGTGAACTATATGTTGATCAACTTGAAGTGAAATTAATTTACAGAAATGACAGGGTCTTACGAGGTGGTGATCATACACCGTTTAACCGTCAAGGATTTACTGCAGTCCGTTTCTGTGAGATGAATGAGAATTACAATTACCAGCATCAGAATGTTAGAGAGGAAAACGGAATTAAGTATGGCGACCTACCTGAGAATATTGATTTCGAATACACACGTAAAATTGTGTCTGTTAATGCATCAGTGCTTTCAAATCTTGCACTTGCACCGGGTGCACCACAAAATGTTGGAGTTGTTATTAGCGGACTTACAAATTCAACAACATTAAAATGGAATATACCGCAAGGAAAAATTCCCAAAGGATATTTCATCTTGATGCGAGAGACTTATAAACCTTTGTGGGAGAGAATTTTTTTTACTGATAAAACTGAAATAACTTTACCTTACTCAAAAGACAATTATTTCTTTGCTGTTCAATCTGTTGATGAAGAAGGACATAAGAGTTTACCTGTTTGGCCCGTGCCGGTTAGATGATGATTTAAAAAATAAACGGAGTTCAATCATGTTACAAATTCACAGAAGATTATTAAGTGCATTTATACTGTTATTAATATTTTCTTTACTTGTATCAGCACAAAAAAAGAAAAAACTTTCTATTGAGTGGAGATTTACTCCGGAAGCACAATCAATAACGCAATTGCCAAATCTTCAGTGGCTTGGAAACGGTAATGCAATGATGTATGATTCGCGTAAACCGGCCGATCAAAGAACAATCGAACTGTTCGATCTATCAACTGCAACTACAAAACCTGCACTTGATATGAAAAAAGCTTTAGAGAGCTTAAAAAATATTCTTCACGAAAAAACTCCCACAATATTAATGCAACCAAATTCATACGATAAAAACGGTGAAAATGCTCTTTATCTTTTCGGCGGCGATATTTTTCTGCTCAATCTGAAAAACGCTTCATTCGAGCAAGTTACTAATACGAAAGAAGATGAGAAGAATTTTAGTTTTTCTCCTAACGGACAACTGATTGCTTATGTAAGAACAAACAACATTTTTGTTTATGATTTAAAAACCAAAACAGAAAAAGCAATTACAACCGATGGTACAGAGACTTTACTCAACGGAACTTTGAACTGGGTCTATTGGGAAGAAGTTTTCGGACGGAGAGATGTTGCTTACTGGTGGTCGAACGATTCCAAAGCAATCGCTTATTTGCAAACGGATGAATCGCAGGTAAGTGTGATGTATTATTCAGATTTCAAACCGGCTGTGCCGAATGTGATAAAGCAAAGATATCCTAAAACCGGCGGAACAAATCCGGTTGCGAAAGTCGGTGTTGCTGAGATTGAAAATGTAAAAACAACCTGGCTCGATTTCTCAAACAATCCTTACGAATATATTATACGTGTTAATTGGCTGCCCGGCAGCAATCAAGTTTCTGTTGAGACAATGAACAGAATGCAGGATGAACTCGATTTATTTTTTGCAGACCGCACAAACGGAAAAGTGAAACTAATATTGAAAGAAACAGACCCATGCTGGGTAAATGTTTCGGATGATCTTTATTTCATTAAAGACGGAAAAGAATTTTTTTGGGTTTCCGAACGAAGCGGCTATGCACACATTTACAGGTTTTCAAATGAAGGTAAGTTGATTAATCAAGTTACAAAAGGCGATTGGGCAGTTGTTGCAAGCGGCGGTTCGGCTTTTTGGGTGCGGAAATCAATAAGCACAATAGATGAAAAGAATGAAATTATTTATTTCACTGCGCAGGAAAAATCTGCAACCGAAAAATATCTTTACAGCATTAAGTTTGACGGAACAGGAATGAAGAGAATTTCCAAAGAAGAAGGAACTCACGCAATCAATTTTAGTCCTGATGCTAAATATTATTTAGATACTTACTCGAACATCAAAACTCCGCCGGTTTTATCTCTTTACAAAAGCGACGAAAAACTTGTGAAGCAGATTGGAAGTTATGACGCAGGTAAATTAGCGGCTCTTGATTTGCAAAGACCGGATCAATTTACAGTTCCGGCACGCGACGGTTTTCCACTTCCGGCGGAAATTATGAAACCGAAAGATTTTGATCCCAATAAAAAATATCCGTTAATTATTTACGTTTACGGTGGACCATCAGCACCTCAAGTTTTGAACAAATGGCGCGGCTCGATTTATTACGATCAAGTTTTGCTTGATAACGGATTCTTAGTTGCATTGATTGATCCGCGGATCTCAGCAGCTATAAGTAAAAAATTAGAGAATCTAATTGACAAAAATTTTGGCGGAGAAGTTGAGCTGAACGATTTAGTTGATGGTGTTAGGTGGTTCAAGAAACAATCATATATTGATTCATCGCGAGTTGGGGTTTGGGGATGGAGCGGCGGCGGAACATTTACTTTGAATGCAATGACTCACTCGCAAGAGTTTAAAGCGGGTATTGCTGTTGCCGCAGTTACGGATTGGCATTTTTACGATTCAAAATTTGCTGAATCGGTTATGAAAACTCCGGATGTTAATCCTGCTGGATATGATAAAACTTCATTAGTTAAGAGCGCAAAAAACCTACATGGCAGATTGATGATCGTTCACGGTACTTATGACGATAATGTTCACATCCAAAATGCATATGCTTTTATTGATGAGTTAATAAAGGCGAATATCATGTTCGATCTTATGATCTACCCAATGAGACAGCATGGAATTTCCGACCGCCCTGCGCAAATTCATCTTTATAATAAAATGCTGGAGTTCTGGAAGAAAAATTTGTAAAAAATTTAGACAGTCATTCTGAATCCCGATGTAATCGGGAGGAAGAATCTCAAATTAATTATTTTAAGATTCTTCAGTCGCTTCGCTCCTTCAGAATGACAACTTAGTTGACAATTTATTTTGATTCTGATTTTAATTTATCTGCAAAAACCTTTTTGAATTTCTCGATCTTTGGTGTAATTACAAAACTGCAATATGGTTTGTTGCCATTTTGGTTGTAGTAATTCTGATGATAGTCTTCCGCCTTGTAAAATGTTTTGAACGGACTAATCTCAGTAACAATCGGATCACTCCAAATCTTAGCAGTTTCTAATTCGTTTTTATATTTCACTGCAAGTTGTTTCTGTTCATCATTGTGATAAAAAATTACTGAACGGTACTGCGTTCCGGCGTCTGCACCTTGGCGGTTTAGTGTTGTTGGATCATGAGTTTTCCAGAAGACTTCCAAAAGTTCTTTATAAGAAATTATTTTTGGATCGAAAGTTATTTGTGTGCATTCTGCGTGTCCCGTTTTTCCTGTGCAGACAGCTTCGTAAGAAGGATTTGGAACAGAACCTCCGCTGTAACCGCTTTCAACTTTTACAACTCCTTTTAATCTTTGAAATACTGCTTCAGTGCACCAGAAACATCCCGCACCAAAAGTTGCAACTTGATATTTATTTTGTTTGTTCATCTTCTCCTCAATTTTTGATTGAGCATTAACATCTGCTGTTGATAAATTATTTTTTGTGTTGGAATTACATCCGATAAACAATAGAAATGTTAGTAAATATATTTTAGAAAATGTTCTCATAATAGTTCCTTATTAAGCCAGTTAGTTTTACTTGAGTTATAACAAAAAATATTTAACAATAATTCAACTTTTTTAGAAAGATTTTTTTAATTTACAACCGTTCTAGCTGCTATACTCAATGATATAGACGAACAAAACAGACTTTCCTTACGGGGAAACATGAAAAGATTGATACAAAATATTTGTGTATATGGACAAGTTTCAGAAGGTTTTGAGGAGCTACTTTTCCTCCAAATGGATGGTCAGTTTAACATGATGTCGGATCTATAGATTGGTCCCTATTTCCTAATCCATTTTAGAAGCTGGAAATTATATTGAAGTAAAAAAACTTATCCTAGTTAAATAAAAGCCAAACCTTTCAAGCTCATCTTGAATTAATACGATATTTTCTTTTTAGAGGTGCTCGAAGACGTTTCATTGTATTATGTAAGACGACATGTAAGCCCTCTCTACATTTATTCAAAAAAAATTGTTAAAAAAAGTTAAATGATGGAAACAATAATCATTTAATGACATCTAAATTAAACCAAATAGATAATTTTGGTGTTACAATGATGAACAACTTTTAATAATCACGAATGCAGGAGAACATGAAAAATTTTACAACTATTCGAAAGCTCTTTTTCCTTACGATTGTTTTTGTATTATCGTTAGAGCTTTCAGCTCAGCAGAGAATGCAGCAAGGCGGAATGAATCCTTCTTCGCAATTCCAACCGATCGGAAAAATTAGTGGTACGGTTATAGATGCGCAGACATCTGAACCGATCGAATATGCAAACATTGTAATTTATAACTGGAAAGATTCAACGGTTGCGAATGGAACTGTGACTGATCAAAAAGGAAAATTTGAATTATCTAAAGTTATGTACGGCAGATATTTTATGAAAGTTTCTTATATCGGTTACTCAACAAAAAGATTTGATTCTCTAACTGTTATTCCGAACAAAACTGAAATTAAATACGGAGTGATAAAATTAAGGCCGAAGAATGTTAATATGAATGAAGTGGTGGTCCAATCACAAAGAGACGCTTTAACCTCAAACTTAGACAAAAAAGTTTATACGGTTGATAAATTGATGGCAAACTCAGGCGGAACTGCTGTTGATGTAATGCAAAATATTCCTTCTGTTTCAGTTGATGCAGACGGCGGCGTTGCAGTAAGAGGAAACACCAACATAAATGTTTTAGTTGATGGGAGACCGGCGGCTTTAGCTGGTTTTAGTGGTTCTGACGTTTTATCACAAATTCCAGCAAGCCAAATTGAAAGTATAGAAATTGTTACTAATCCTTCGGCTAAATATGATCCGGAAGGAACAGCAGGAATTATTAATATTATATTGAAAAAGAATTCTAATCTTGGCGTTAATGGAACATTAATGGGAAATGCCGGAACAAAGGGAAGATATAATTCTTCAGTTAACATGAATTTACGCGGAGACAATTTTAATATTTTCTCAAGTTACGACGGCAGATTTTTTAATATGAATGGCGGGGGTGCTACACTTAGAACTTCTTCTTTTCCATCACAAAACGGAAATATTAATTCAACACTTGATCAAAATTCCGATAACCTGAACAGAATGAATAATCACAGTTTAAATATAGGTGCAGACTATTATTTAGCCGATAAAGAATTTGTTACTCTCTCAGCTCAATTCAGATTTGGAGATAACAGTAACGCAAGTACAATCGGAAATGTGAATTATACCGACCCGAATAATATTCAAAGCCAGTTTAATAGAGTTAGCGATGGAACCCGCGATAACAGCTCGGGTAATTATACTTTGAGTTATAAAAAAACATATGAAAATAGAAATCAAGAATTAACTGCTGATGTTATGTATTCGCAAAGTGCAATGAGTAGCGATTCGAAAATTTCTCAGTTGTATTTTATTCCAAATCAAACTTCAACCTTGCAGAGATCACTTTCTGATAACGCCAACAAGTTATGGTTAATTCAAGCTAACTATGTTCAACCTCTTGGTGAATGGGGAAGATTAGAATCCGGATTACGTAGCCAAATAAAAGATTTGACAATGTTTAATGACTATTTGAATTGGGATTATTCAAATCAAATGTGGGGTGCAAGTAATTTGATTAATAATAATTATAATTATAAAGAACAGGTCCATGCACTTTACGGAATATTTTCAAATTCATTGGGAAGTTTTACAACTCAAATTGGTCTTCGAGCAGAGCAAGTTTTTGTCAAAGGAATGAGCTTTGTGACTAATCAAACCTACGAGAGTAATTATTTTGATATTTATCCAACGGTTCATCTACGTTATAATTTTAACGGGCTGGACGAAATCCAATTAAGTTACAGCCGAAGAATAGACCGTCCACAGAATAGACAGCTAAATCCGTATGAAGATCGTTCTGATTCCTTAAATGTTTTTAAAGGTAATCCTGATCTAAGACCGCAATATCATAATGCATTGGAACTTGGTTATACAAAAACGCTTGGTAAAACTTCATTGGTTACAAATCTGTTTTATCGGTTAAGCACAAATTTAATTAGTACGATCAGCACGCTTTTGCCAAACGGAGTAACATACTCTACATTCCAAAATATTTCGAAAGGCAAATCGTACGGAGTAGAGTTTATAGCCAATTCACCTATTACTGATTGGATGAGATTAAACGGAAACATTTCATATTACAATAATAGTGTTGATGACTTAGGAACACTCGGAGGTGAAACTGGAAGTTACAGCTGGAGTGCAAGATTAAGTTCAATGATGACAATTTCCGATGGTTTTATTTTTCAAATGATGTTTTTCTATTCATCACCGTCAATAATACTAAATACAGGCGGAAGAGGTGGTGGAGATATGGGCGGCGGAATGTTCTTTGGCGGATCAGCAGCTCAAACAAAAATGAAAGAAATGTATTCAATGGATGTAATGGTAAGAAAAGATTTTATGGATGGAAGACTAGCGTTTACATTGCGAATTTCAGATCTGTTTAATACACGTAAGTTTGATACTGAAACAACAGGATTAAATTATTATATAATTAATACAAGAAAATTCGATTCACGAATAGTTAATCTTGGTGTTTCATACCGTCTTGTAGATACAAAAGGAAGAATGATGGATCAAGAAAAGCAGAGAAGAATCGAAGAAGGGTATGACGAATTGTAATTTTCAAGCATGTTAAAAAGATGGCCCCGGTCTGCTTACGGCGAATCGGGGCTTTTTATTTCTATTCATCCAAATTGAAAAATGTTATCTTAACCTTGTAGATATTTTATTGAGATTATTAATTCATTATATTTTCAGTAAGCAAACTTTAGTTTGAATTATGCTTCATGTTATTTAACGTGTTACTTTAATTCATTTAATATATTTCCTTATTCTCCAATTCATACGGTAAATATTTAAATAAACAACAATTAAACAAGAGTTATTAATGAGCATAATTCTAAAAGAAGTAAATACAAGACGTGAGTTAAAACAATTTATTCAATTTCCCTTCTCTCTTTACCTAGAGAATAAATATTGGGTACCGCCGCTAATCTTCGATGAACTTAAAACATTAAGGAAAGATAAAAATCCTGCATTCGATTTTTGCGAAGCAAAATATTGGCTTGCATATAAAAATGATAAAATTGTTGGAAGGATAGCTGGAATAATTAATCATAAATACAATGAAAAGTGGAATCAAAAATCAGCAAGATTTGGATGGATTGATTTTATTGATGATGAACAAGTATCGCAAAAATTAATCGAAGTTGTTATTAATTGGGCGAAAGAAAAAGGAATGAATAAAATTCATGGTCCGCTTGGGTTCTCAGATTTTGATGGTGAAGGAATGCTGATAGAAGGATTTAATGAACTTAGTACTTTCGGTTCTATTTACAATCATCCTTACTATAAAAAACATATTGAGAAACTTGGTTTTGAAAAAGACGCGGATTGGATTGAGTTCTTAGTAACCTTTGATCCGACTGTCTCCGGACCGGAAAAAGTTTCGCGAATAGCAGATGCAGTAGCAGAAAGGAATCATCTTCATATTTTAAAAGTTAAAAAAGCAAAAGAGATGCTTCCATATGCCAGAGAAATTTTTTATCTGATAAACGATGCGTATAAAGATCTTTTTGGTTTTGTTGAATTAACCGATAAACAAATTGACATGTATGTAAAAGCATATTTTGGATTCATCAAACCGGATTATGTACCAATAATTTTAGACAGCAATAATAAAGTTGCAGCATTTGGAATTACTATGCCATCTCTTTCAGTAGCCGTACAAAAAAGTAAAGGAAAATTATTTCCATTTGGATTCATTTATATTTTAAGAGCAATGAAGAACAACCCTAATGTTGATTTGTATTTAACTGCGGTGCGTCCTGAGCTACAGAATAAAGGCGTAAATGCAATGCTAATAAACGAAACAAATAAAGTTTTTGTGAGAAATAAAATCCACAAAGTAGAAACCAACCGTGAACTGGAAGAAAATCCTAAGATTCAAGCTCAATGGCGGTTTTTTGAGAACAGATTACACAAACGGAGAAGGTGTTATAAAAAGTCTATATAATATTAAAAGACGCCCATGCGGCGTCTTTCTTTTTGCTTTAAGAAAAAATAATTTTTTTCAGAATCTTCTTGATTACAATTGCATCATATTCGTAATAATTAGGAGTTATTATGAAAAAGAATGTTGGCAGTTTAGATAAAGTTTTACGATGGGTTATTGGTTTAGTAATAATTGCTCTCGGAATTTTATTCCAAAGTTGGTGGGGTTTATTAGGAATTCTTCTTCTCTTTACAGGATCAATAGGTTGGTGTCCGCTTTATCTTCCATTCGGATTATCTACTTGTAAAGTTGATCCGGATGCAAAAAAATAGTTTAGAATATTTGAGAAGTTTATCTCTTTCGAAAGACTAGATTGAAATTCCAATCATTCTATAACTATCTCATTAAATCCTACTTTAACAAATTTCATCTTTGATTGGACTTTGGACTTATATCACTCTTTTTTATATTGCCAAAGGAAAAGAGGATGTGAATCGGTGGTTGAACAAAGTTTCAATATTATTAGCGATTACGGAAATGTTGCATTAGTTAATAAACAGATTCGTTTTTTTCTGGAACTGCATGGCATTGAGCAGCATATAAGTAATGCAGTGGAAATCTGTTTAACGGAGGCTCTTAATAATGTAATTAAACATTCATATAATAATGATATTACAAAGCCTATAGATCTTATTGTTAAAAAAGATTCCAATTATTTTGAAATCATTATCATAGATAAGGGTTTGCCTAGAGAAAATTTAGTTGTTTCAAAACTCGACTTTGATCCGCAAGACATTAACAATTTACCTGAAAGCGGTATGGGTCTTTATATAATCGAACAACTAATGGATGAGATGAAATATTTCACAAAGGATGGGAAAAATTATTTCTCTTTAAAGAAATGGCTCTTTTAATAAATTAACGGGCATAATACATCGGAAAGATTTTGCGCTATTTTATATTTCTTTTTTTAATCATATCCACTTCTCTGTTTGCTCAAGATTCAACACGCAGTCAAGCTTTGAAAGAAAACACTCCGCGGAAATATCCTATCATCAAAGCAAAATATCCTTCTTACTCATTGATAGCCGGTTATCTTTTAGTAACCGAAGCCAATCGTAACGATCCTTTTGCACAGCACGAATTAGGATTACGTTATTTGTTGGGCAATGGATTTCCCTTAGATACGGTTAAATCAATTTATTGGATCCGTAAAGCTGTTGACCAAAATCTTCCATCAGCAAAATTTAATTATGGCATAATGTTGTATAATGGAATAGGCGTGCCGTGGAATCCATTTGAAGCTTTTCAAAATTTTAAAAGTGCTGCTTCTGCCGGATTACCCGAAGCGCAATTTGCGGCCGGATTAATCTATACAGATAATCTAACTATAAATAAAAATTTAAATATCGCTTACAAATATTTTAGACTCTCGGCAGAGGCAAATTATATCCCTGCGAAGCAGGCCATACAACAATTAATGAAAAGCGGTTTTACTCCCGTAATTGATTCTGCTTCTAACTCTAACGATAAACAATCTATAAGAATTGATGAAATGGCATCTGTCATGGATCCGAATTGGGATTTAGATTTTTATGATTTCGATGAACAAAACGGGAAAGATAAAAAGGAAGATCTCATCTCAAAGGTTCTTAAGAAGAAACCTTCCGAACTAAAAAAGTTTTTAGGATTAGATGAATTACCACAGCAATCTATGCCTCAAGATTCAAGCGCAGTAAGTCTATTAAAATTTGCGGCTGAAAGCGGAAGCCCGGAAGCATTAATGCTTATCGGTAAAGGATACGAAAGTGGAACTGTATTTGAAAAAGATTTAATACTCGCTGCGGTAAATTATTTACGGGCTTACAGGCTTGGATCGATGAAAGCAGGAGAGTATTTATTTACAATGATTCAATCAAAAGAATTGTTTGGCATATTGAAAGAAAAAATAAATCGTGGAGATCCAAACGCAATGTATGCATGGGCAGGTATTTCCGCTCTCGGATTCGATAACCAAATGTCAAATCAACAAGCACTTGATTTTCTTAAGAAAGCCGTTGAGAAAAAACATGTTTCATCAATAATTGAATTCGGTCTTTTATACTCCACGGGAAAACTGATAGAAAAAAATAGAGAAAAAGCTATTCAGTATTGGGAAACAGCGAAAGCTCTTGGAAGTAAAGAAGCTTCAATTAGAATTATCATGAGTAACTTGTTCGATTCAACAGCTGTAAAAAATTATTCTGATGATATAACCGTATTACACAACATCGCAAATGAAGGATCTATTCTTGCACAAACTGCGCTAGCCTTATGTTATGAAAAGGGAATTGGTGTTAAAGAAAGTAAAGCAGCAGCCATTAGGTATTACCGTCACGCTGCTCAGAGAGGAAGTGAAACGGCTTACAACTCACTTAAAAGAATGTATGATGAATTAAGACCTGATGATGAAGAGTTTAAGATTTATCTTCAGAATGAATAGCTTTCAAAATTACAAAAGTTAAATCATCATTCTGATTTGCATTCCCACGGAAATTAGTTACGGCATTTAGTAACGAATTCTTTATATCTTCTGCAGATTTTTCACAATTATTTTTAATTATTCGTTTAATATTTTCCTCTCCAAATTGCTCTCTAAGAATATTCATTGCTTCATTCACTCCATCAGTATAAAAAAAGATAATATCTTTCTCCTCCGGCTGAAATGAAAATTCTTCTAATGTTTTTTCAAAAATACCTTTATCGTTCAAACCAATGCCGATACCGTTGGGACAAATAACTTCAAATTCTTTTTTATCATTTTTATACCACAAAGCAGGCGGATGACCTGCACGAGCAAAATTTATCTTGCCATCTTTTTCAATAGAAGCTATTGATAGTGTAAGAAAATATTCTCTGCGTAATGATTTAGAAAAATATTTCTTGATATTTATAATCAGATTTCTAACATCCGAAAAACTATCCAGCAATAAATAAATGATAGACTGAACACGTACCATATAAAGAGCGGCCGCCATTCCTTTACCTGAAATATCTCCAACGACGATATAGTATAGTCCATTCGATTCAATTACATCGAAGTAATCTCCGCCGACTTCACGGGCAGGTTCGTAATAAGAGACGATCTGGTAATTGAAAATGGTTGAAGAATGTTTAGGTATTAAATCGAATTGAATATTACGTGCAACATCAAGTTCGTTTTTAGCGGAAAGTTTATCAGCTAGTTCAAAAGCTATTAGCAGATTAATAATTAAAAAGGAGAGTAGTAAATACGCAGGCGATGGTTGTGAATATCCGACAATAAAAAATAATAATGCTGCTAAGTAAAAAATTCTTCTTGCAGGTGTTAGTTTTAACAAAAAAGCATTGAATAAACTTCTTACCAAAATAAAACCGCGGATAATTTTATTTTTTGATGGATCCGGTTTTGGTATATCCTTAGCAAAGAATTCGTAAACCTCTCCGGCATCGCGTTTGATTAAGCGATTAATCTCATCTGCACTTAGATCACTTGTGTAGAGATCGAATAATCTTTTTATTGGATTTGATTTTGGCAATGGTTTATCTTGATTTTTCTACATTATTAGACGATTTCAACATTATTTAGTTATACTTAAATTAACATAGTTGAGTGCATTTTACATTTTTGAATATCAAGGCTCAATTGCCTATTTTTGAATTACGATTTATTAAATACAAAATTATTTATCATTAGAAAGCGTTATAATGATTTGGAAAATAGTTCTTTTTATCCTGATGTGCTTTGTAATAATTACCGGAATTTCATTCCCAATAGTTGAACACCCACAAGGTTGGATGCAGTTTCCTATAATACCTGGTCTTGGAGAAAAAGCAAAAATAATTTTCTTTCACGTACCTACGGCTTGGCTTTCTGTGCTGGCATTTTTAATGGCGATGGTTTATGGTATAAGGTATTTGAGAAAGAAAAATTTAGATGATGATGCAAAATCATCAGCTTCGTTGCAGATTGGGATGGTTTTTTGCATTCTTGCAACCGTTACAGGATCAATTTGGGCAAAATTTAACTGGGGAACATTTTGGAATTGGGATCCTCGGGAAACAAGTATATTCATTCTCCTATTAATTTATGGTTCGCTTTTTGCCCTTCGTTCAGCGGTGGAGAATGAAGATAAACGTGCACGTCTCTCTGCGGTTTATTCTATAATTGCATTTTTGACTGTACCGTTTTTTATTTTCATTATGCCAAGAATAATGTTGGGTTTGCATCCCGGTTCACTGGAAATTGATCCTAATACCGGAAAAGTAATTCAGGGAACAAGTCCTGTTGTAGATTTTAAGATGAATGGTAATATGAGGTTAGTATTTTTTACATCACTAATAGCATTTACAATTCTTTATTTTTGGATGTGGAAAATTAGATCCAAGGCAATTATTATTAAAGAAAATCTTTCTAAAAAATTAATTTGAGGTAGAATTTGGAAGGCGGATTAGTAGAATTTCTAGAAAAAAATTCAATATACATTGTATTAGCAATTGTTCTTGTTGTATGGGCAGGGATATTTTTATTCCTTCTTAATACGGATAAGCGACTTAAAGCAATCGAAAAAGAATTAAAGGAGAAATAATTCAATGAAAAATAAATATATGTTCGGCGGCGCCATTATAATTGTATTCCTTGCTGTGATGGTTTATTTATTTACACAAACTAATGTTCAGTACGAAAGCAGTTTTGCAAAAGTTATGCAAACCGGCAAAACAGTAAAAGCGACCGGAAGCTGGGTTAAAGAAAGAAATTATGAAATAGATAAAACCAATAATCTTTTTTCTTTTTACATGAAAGATCCCGAAGGAAACACTATGAAGGTAATTTATCATGGTGCAATTCCTAATAACTTTGAATCATCAACGAGTGTTGTTGTAACCGGTAAATACCATGACGGAAATTTTCACGCGTCTGATATTCTCACTAAATGCCCATCGAAATATCAAGATCAAACTGGACAAAAAGCTAGCTCATAAGAGCAGCAGTTAGGAGATTTTATGATCGGTAATATTTTGCTCACTCTTGCTTTATTAGCCGGAGTGTTCACGGTAATAATGTATTATCTAACCTACCGAGGTTATCAAAATACATTGTCTTTATCACGTATCGGTTTTCATACGACTGCAATTATGGTAATTGCTTCTGCAGCTTTGCTGCTTTATGCGGTATTAACTCATCAGTATCAGTATAAATATATTTACGATTATAGCGGCAGTGATCTTCCTACAGGATTACTTATGTCCACTTTTTATGCTGGACAAGAAGGCAGTTTCATGTTGTGGACATTTTTTACTGCTGTGATCGGGTTGATTCTATTAGATTATACTTCTAAACGCGGAGACCTTGAACCTAGAGTAATGATGACTTTTTCACTTGTACTCTCATTCTTATTAATTATGGTGAGCCCTCTTCTCAAATCGCCATTCAATTTTATCTGGATGAGTAATGATTATTTAGATCTGAAAAATATTAATCAGGCATTTTTATCTTTGCCTGCTCTTCAAAGTTTTATTTTCACCGATCCACAAGCGAACAAACAATTTGTACAAATGGGAAAAGAACTACACGCAGCTTTAGTTTCCAATAATATTTCCATAAATGATTTTATTATTCAAGGAAAAGGATTAAATCCGCTTTTACAAAATTTCTGGATGCAGATTCATCCACCAATCTTATTTATTGGGTTTTCAATGTCTGCAGTTCCATTTTCATTTGCACTTGCTGCAATTTTAAAAAATGAATACCGCGATTGGGTTAAGCAAGCAATGCCGTGGGTTCTTGCCGGCACATGTGTCCTTGGATTAGCAATTATGTTAGGCGGATATTGGGCTTACGGGGTTTTAGGTTGGGGTGGATATTGGGGATGGGATCCGGTTGAAAATTCAAGTTTAGTTCCGTGGATTGTTGGTGTTGCATCTATTCATACAATTTTAGTTCAGAAAAAGACTCAGGAGAAAGACGGCGGCAGTAGGTTTGTTAAAACAAATTTGATTCTAAGTATTATGACGTTCGTTCTAGTTCTTTACAGTACATTTTTAACTCGCAGCGGAATTTTAGGAGATGCATCTGTTCATTCATTTGCAGAACCCGGAATGGCAGTCTATCTTTTTCTAATAATCTTTCTCGGTTTGTTTACTGTAATTGGTATTGGCGGCATTATTTACAGATGGAAATTTCTCACCGAACATTTTTCTTTTGAAGAAAATATATTATCCCGAGAGCTTGCATTATTTACCGGATCGGTTGCACTGATTGCATCAGCAATTATTGTAGCTGTGGGAACATCAGCACCAATTTTCGGCACAACTGTACAAACAAGTTTTTATAATGAATTGAATCTTCCGATTGCAATCATCATCGGATTCTTGAACGGAACGAGCATTTTATTAAAGTGGAAACATACGGAAGGCAAACAGTTATGGAAACAATCACAGTTTGCTGTAATTGCCACAGTTGTTTTAACACTTTTAGTTGTTTTCATTGGCGGCGTTCATCAACTAATGCTGATTATCTTAACACTCTCCTCTTCATTTGCATTTTTTGTTAACACAGAAATTGCTTATAAAATTTTTAAAGGAAAGAAAACACATCTTGGTGCTTATGTTGCCCACATAGGTATCTCGCTATTCTTAATTGGTGTGCTTGCTACTGCCGGTCATTCACAACAAAAACAAGTTGATTTAGTGAAAGGTCAAAAAGTAAATGTACTTGGTCATGAATTAACTTTTGTAGGATACACACCTTTTGATAACGGTAAAAAGTATCATATGAACATTGAGGTAAAGGATGGTAACAACGTCCGTGTTGTTTCTCCAATCATGTTTATTGCTGAGTTTAACAACAGTTTAATGCGCGAGCCAGATATTTTAGTTGGACTTACAAAAGATTTCTATGTAGCTCCGGTTAGTTATTCCGATAGTCAAGAAAATCAACAGGGTACACCGACCACAATGAAAGGCGGAGATAAAGTTTCTTTTGAAGGGAAAGAGATTACATTTAATAAATTTATTCTTCCAAAAGATATGTCTGCAATGGCAAGCGGTGCTAAGTTCAGAATTGGTGTTGATATTACTATTTCTTACAAAGGCAAAGAATACAAAGTTGAACCATATATGGAAAATGAAGGGCAAGGACCGACTTACTTTCCGATAGAATTAAAAGATGCTGATTTGAAAATATCCATTACAGCTATGAATGCAACAAATGCCGAAGTAAGTTTATTATTCTCATCAATTAGTAAAGGACAAACTACTGCAGCACCAAAAGAAATATTAACTGTTGATGCAAGCATTAAACCATTCATAAGTTTGGTATGGATCGGTGTACTTACAATGGTTGCCGGATTTATAATCGCTTCGTTCAGAAGATCGAAAGAATCTTTAGTCTAATATTAAATACATGAAATATTAAAACCCAATTTCTTTATGAGGTTGGGTTTTTTTATGTCCATTATAAAAATCTTACTGTTTATTTAGTAGAACAAAATTTATTTTAATACATCCAAATAAGAGACAATTAGAAAGATATTGTTGGCACTTAAGTTGTCTTTGTTTTTGGTCACTAAATCACGAGAAAGGAAATGAAAAAAATAATTTATTTACTCATTGTAATGATTCCGGTAATCTTATCTGCCCAATCAAAATTTGGAACAATCAAAGCCGGGTTATTCAGTCCCGCAGCAACAGAATCCGGTTTTATACTTGGCTACGAAGGCGGATGGATCATTGATGATAATTTCTTCGTTGGCTGGAGTGCGGATTGGTTTAATAAAAATTATGTTGATAGAAAGCTCGTTGATGAGTTCAATGATTTTTACGGACCGATCAATAGTCAATTAAATGAACTACGTGCAAAAACAAATTTACACTCGCTTCCTTTGATGGGAACGGTAACCGGAAATTGGGTGGTAGCACCAAGGACACGAGCATTTGTAACTGCCGGTGCCGGACTAAACATATTACTTATTTTTTATAGGAACTATGCAAATCCGGATAACAATGAATTTCAAGGCGCATTTGATTTTGCATGGAGACTTGGCGGCGGTATTATGTATGAACTAGGTAGTCGTTCAGATGCTTTTTTTGAATTAAGCTATCACCATTCGCAACCGAGTTGGGAATATGAAGTAAGAGATGATACCGGAAGGAGAAGAATTTTAGAAAGAAGATTTGATATGAGCGGATTGTTAATGCGAGTTGGTTTTAGATTCTATTTTTAATTTTTACCCAAACAAATTAGACACACAATCCCCTTATCATAAGGGGATTTTTTTTATCTCCGCTTCGATGCGTAAATTTCCCATTACTTTTAAAAGAAATTAAATTGAAAAACATAAAGGTGAGAAAGTGAAACAAAGAACTCTTCCAATGTTATATGAAGAAAGTGTGCAAAAATTTTCTAAAAATATTTTGATGTGGGAGAATAAAGGTGAAGGTTATGTCGGGACCAGCTATGCCGACATGCAAAAATTGATCCACGGATTTGCTGCTGGTTTGATTGAGTATGGAATAAAAAAAGGTGAACGAGTTGCACTTATTTCCGAAGGAAGAAATTATTGGGTAATAAGTGAACTTGGTGTTCTATTCACAGGCGCTATTAACGTCCCAATTTCGACTAAAGTCGAAGAACTTTCAGATCTAAAATTTAGATTAGCTCACTCTGGATGCAGACTTGTTATTGTTTCGCAAAATCATGTTTCAAAAATCAGAAAAATAAAAAACGATTTACCTGATTTAGAAAAAACGATTCTTTTGGATAAAATTGATCAAATGGATTCGGATGAAATTTATATTGATGATATTATTCAAAAGGGTTATAAAACAATTTCAATATCTAAAAAAGAATTTGAGGAAAGATGGCAATCCATTTCTGAAAATGATTATGCAAATATTTGTTACACTTCAGGCACAACTGCTGATCCCAAAGGAATTATTTTAACCCACCGCAATTATACTTCAAACATTGAACAGTCTTCAGCATTGTTGCCGATCCCTGAATATTATACTTCACTTCTGATGTTACCATGGGATCATGCATTTGCGCATACTGCAGGGATTTATACATTGATGAAAAATGGCGCAAGCATGGCTTCTGTTCAACAAGGGAAAACTCCTTTAGAAACTTTGAAGAATGTTTCCAAGAATATCAAAGAAATAAAACCAACATTTTTATTAAGTGTTCCCGCACTTGCTAAAAATTTCAGAAAGAATATTGAAAAAGGAATTCATGAAAAAGGAAAGGCAATAGAAAAACTTTTTAACAACGCTCTTAAAATAGCATATACATATAACGCCGATGGCTGGAATAAAGGAAACGGTAAAAACAAATTCTTAAAACCAATTTATAAACTCTATAATAAAATTCTATTTAGTAAAATAAGAGAAGGATTCGGCGGTAAACTTGAATTTTTTATTGGAGGAGGTGCTTTGCTGGATATAGAACTTCAGCGCTTCTTTTATGCCATCGGTATCCCAATGTTTCAAGGTTATGGATTGACTGAAGCTGCACCGGTTATCTCCGCTAACGTTCCGGCGAAACATAAACTTGGTTCTTCAGGATTTATTGTTAAAGATTTGTTCGTTAAGATTTGTGATGAAGATGGTAAAGAGCTTCCTACCGGTGGAAAAGGTGAGATAGTTGTAAAGGGCGAAAATGTTATGGTCGGTTATTGGAAGAATGAACAGGCAACAAAAGAAACAATAAAAGATGGTTGGCTTTATACAGGCGATTTGGGTTATTTAGACAAGGATGGATTTCTTTACGTGCTCGGCAGATTCAAGAGTTTATTAATAAGTGGCGATGGAGAAAAATATAGTCCTGAAGGAATTGAAGAAGCACTAACAGAAAGCTCAGAATATATTGATCAAGTAATGTTGTACAATAATCAATCACCGTATACAATAGCTTTGATTGTCCCTAATAAAGAAAACCTTTTGAAATGGTTAAAGGGAAATAATTTATCTCATCATTCAGACGAAGGACAAATAGTTGTTCTTAAAATGCTTGAGAATGAAATTGCAAAATTTAAATCTGGTGGAATTAATGGCAATCAATTTCCGGAAAGATGGATACCGTCTGCAACAGCGTTACTTGGCGAAGCTTTTACCGAGCAGAATAAATTTATGAACAGTACTTTGAAAATTGTCCGCACAAAAATCACAGAGTTTTATAAAAACAGAATTGATTATTTATATACTCAGGAAGGAAAAGATATTTGTAATCATCAGAACAGAACAATAATTAGCAGATTAGAATAAATAATTTTATGTGCCTTCCTTTGGAAAGGATGAGGATGAGCTTTTGTAGTCCTTAAACGGATTTACTCTGTCTTCACTAAAATACGGACGATAGCTTTCCGAACTTTCCACTTCTTGAATCCAACCATTGTATAAGCCATATTTTTCCATCAGCTCTATAGTTTTTTCATATTCAGATTCGCGAAGCGGGCGGTTGATTAAAATATCGTTAGAAGCTTTGTTGGAAGGATAATACTGAGACATCAATGAAATGTGAACATGACGGCTTAATTCTTCAGCGATGAACTTGAAAACCTTTTCTGATTCTGCTAATCCGTTAGGCAAAACAAGATGGCGTATTATTAGTCCGCGAACAACAACATCACCATCATAGACTAATTCATCGCCAACTTGATTGAACATTTCTTTAATTGCTTTCTTAGCTTCATCAAAATAATAATCAATCTTTGAATAAGTCTTTGCCGATTGATTATCTCCGTATTTTAAATCCGGTAAGTAAATATCTATTACACTATTATAAAGTTTTAACATTTCAACCGAGTCGTATCCGTTAGTGTTGTAGATGATAGGAAGAGATAATCCTTTCTCTACCGCTAAGTAAATTGATTTTAGAATTGTAGCTGAGAAATGTGTGGGAGAAACCAATCCGATATTATGGCAATTTCTTTTTTGGAGTTCGATCATTATTTGTGCTAGCTGTTCGGATGAAATCTCATGTTCTCTTTCAACTTTCCAATTTTGACTGATTTCAAAATTTTGACAAAACATGCATCTTAGATTGCAATTACCGAAAAATATATTTCCCGCACCACGTGTGCCTGAAAGTACAGGCTCTTCACCATAATGAGCGGTGTATGAAGAAACGATTGGTAGGTTTCCGCTACGACAAAAACCAAATTCGTTATTTGTACGATCTATTTTGCAATTATGAGGACAGCTTTTACATGATTGGAGAATTTGAAAAGCTGTTTCAGCTCTTTGTTTTAGTTCACCGTTTTGATACAACTTTATGTGAGATGGTGTGAAGCTCAAACAATTGCCTTCATTGATTCATAATTAGCTTTTATGGTTTTATCTAAATCTTCCTTTGAATGCGCAGTTGAGACAAACAATGCCTCAAATTGTGCCGGAGGTAAATATATTCCGCGATTCAGCATCTCGTGAAAATATTTTCCGTAAAGTTTTGTGTCAGATTTTACCGCAGAATTAAAATCAGTTACTTTTTCCTCTGTAAAGAATAACGTCATCATTGATCCGACTCGATTGAATTGAAATTTCCTTCCAATAGAATTTATTCCTTCCTTGATTCCGTTTTCAAGGTAAGAAGATTTTTCTTCGAGATTTTCATATATGCTTGGATTCTCTTTAATATACATAAGCGCTGCATATCCGGCATTCATTGCCAAAGGATTACCACTTAATGTTCCGGCTTGATAAACCGGCCCGCTTGGTGAAACCATTTCCATAATTTCTCTTTTACCACCGTAAGCACCAACCGGCAATCCACCACCAATAATTTTTCCAAACGTTGAAAGATCCGGTTTCACTCCAAGAATTTCTTGTGCACCGCCCTTGGCTAATCTGAATCCGGTCATTACTTCATCAAATATCAAAACAATTTTTTCTTCATCGCAGATCGTACGCAATTCTTTTATAAATGAATCATTAGCTCGTACTGTTCCCATATTTCCAACAACAGCTTCAATAATAATTGATGCAATTTCATTCTTGTTTTGCTTAACCAATTTTTTGACTGATTCGATATTGTTAAAATCAGCAACAAGAGTATCCGCCGCATTTCCTTTGGTTACACCCGGACTTGTTGGAACACCAAAAGTTAACGCGCCACTTCCGGCTTTAATTAAAAAGAAATCGCCATGACCATGATAGCATCCTTCAAATTTTATAATTTTTTCTTTTCCGGTATAACCGCGGGCAGCACGAATGGCGCTCATCGTTGCTTCAGTTCCGCTGTTAACCATTCTTACCATTTCAATTGAAGGCACAAGTTCGGAAATAAGTTTTGCCATTTTGATTTCCATTTCAGTCGGTGCGCCAAAACTTGTTCCGTTCTCAATTGCATTTAATAACGCTTCTTTAATGAATGAAGGATTATGTCCGAATAAATGCGGTCCCCAGCTTCCGATGTAGTCAATATATTCATTATTATCTATATCCAATATTTTAGATCCGATTCCTTTTAAAATAAATCTTGGAGTTCCACCGACAGATTTAAACGCACGTACGGGAGAATTCACTCCACCGGGAATATATTTTTTTGCTTCTTCAAAAAGTTTTTCACTTTTACTTGTGTTCATATTTCCTCATTAAAATCATGTATCGTGTTAAATTATTTTTCTCAATTTAGGCGTGTAAAACCAAACAACTCCTACAAAAATAAATAGTATTACTGAGTTGATAAGTATAGCTATAGGAGAACCAAAATGTTCCGCAAGCATTCCAATCCACAAAGCACCAAGCGGCATAAATCCAAAGAAACTAAAACTATAAACACCCATTACTCTTCCGCGAAATTCTTCCGACACTAAAGTTTGTGTTAATCCGTTGGATAAATTATTTATTGCAATGATTGATGCACCAATGCCGATTAATATCAATGATGAAATAATAAATGAGCTGTTAAAAGAAAATAAAACCATAAAGATTGGAAGGGAAATCAATCCGGTTGTTAATATTTTTCCCCTAACAATAAATCTGCTTAATGAGGCTATAAATAAAGAACAAAGTACAGCACCTATTCCTCTAAAAGTTTGAAGAAAACCATTTGTGGCAGCATTGCCGTGTAAAATTTTAACAGCCCAAGCGGGAAACAATGTTGCTATACTCAATCCGAACAATGTAGAAAAAGAAACTACTAACATTATTAGAAGAATTACTTTTTGAGTTTTTAAATATTTCAGCCCGTCTCTTAATTCTTTAATTGCAGATTTATTCACGACTCTCTTTGTGGTTGGTTGGAATTTCATAATAAATAAATTGTATATAACTGCAAGGAATGAAATTCCGTTTATAGTAAAACACCACGCAGGACCAAATACTGCATAAGTAATTCCGGCAACGGCTGGACCAATTGCAGCAGCAGAATGAAACATCATGGAGTTAAGAGCAATGGCATTTAGTAAATCGTTTCTTGGGACTAACTCATTTACGAAAGCCTGACGAGCGGGTGCATCGAAAGCATTTGCAACGCCTAATCCAAATGTTAATAAAAGAATATGCCACGGTTCTACAGTGTTTGTAAATGTAAGTGTTGCTAATATGAATGCAAGCAGCATCATTATAGTTTGAGTAACGATCATAATATTTCTTCTTGAAAAACGATCTGCTATTACTCCGCCGTAAACCATGAAAAGCCAGGTAGGAATACCGTTTGCAAAACCAACATATCCAAGAAAAGCGGGTGAGTGTGTTAATTCAAAAATAAAAAACCCTTGTGCGGTCATTTGCATCCAAGAACCAAACAAAGAAATTATTTGTCCTATGAACCACAAACGGTAATTACGGTGTTTAAGTGCAGCAAATGTAGCTTGCCAGCTTAATCGTGGTTTTTCTGAAGTAAATTGTTTTTCATTAACAGCATTTACCAAAGGTTCATCTACAATTATATCCGGCTCTTTAGAAATATTATTCATAAAGTGAATATTACTTTAATCCTTCCAAATATTTCACAACATCTTTTGCAAAATAAGTTAATATCATATCAGCCCCTGCACGTTTAATTGCAGTTAAAGATTCCATCATAACGCGCTGTTCATCAATCCAATTATTTTTTCCGGCGGCTTTTATCATTGCATATTCTCCGCTAACTTGATATGCTGCAGTCGGCATACCGAATTTTTCTTTAACTCGCCAAATAATATCCAGATAAGGACCAGCCGGTTTAACCATAATAATATCTGCACCTTCCTCAACATCGCTTTCAGCTTCTCTCAATGCTTCATAAGAGTTCGCAATATCCATTTGATGTGATCTTCGATCTCCGAAAGCAGGAGTTGATTCAGCAGCGTCTCTAAATGGTCCGTAGTAGCCAGAGGCGTACTTAACTGCATAACTCAAGATTGGCGTTTCTATAAATCCCTTTTCATCTAATGCCTTACGTATTGCACCGATACGTCCGTCCATCATATCAGATGGAGCAATGATATCCGCACCGGCTTCAGCATGTGAAACAGATTCTTTAACAAGTAGTTCAACAGTTTCGTCGTTTAATATTTTTTCTCCTTGTAATACTCCGCAATGACCGTGGGATGTATATTCGCATAAACAAACATCAGTTATGACTAAAAGTTTTTTTGTTTCCTTTTTGATGGCACGCACAGCTTGCTGAATAATTCCATTTGGATCGTAAGCGCCCGATCCCACTTCATCTTTATGATCAGGTATTCCAAAAAGTATTACAGCAGGAATACCAAATCGTTCCACTTCCTTGCATTCTGCAACAATAATATCAACTGACATTTGAAATACGCCTGGCATTGAGCGAACTTCATTCTTTACTTTTTTACCCGGTACTACGAAGAGCGGATAAATCAAATCATTTTTTGTTAGTACTGTCTCGCGAACCAAATCACGTACAGTGGGATTATATCTTAATCTTCGTAATCTTTTTGTTGGATACATTGCCATGTTAACCTCAATTTATTTTGCAATTATTTTCTTATAAACTATTTCCGAATTCTTAATACAATCTCCGACTGAAATTCCGCCGCGGTAATTGCCGCTTAAAAATATGCCGGAATTCTCTTTCTCAAATCTATCAAAATAATTCTCGTGTTCAATGTAACCGATATTGTATTGCGGAATTGCTTTGGTCCAAATCTTGGAAGTCATAAAAATCGGATCACCGCTAATTTTCATTATCTCGTTAAACTCAATTAGTACTTTTTTAGTAAGCTCATTTCTATCAATATCAAATAAATGCGGGGAACGTGCACCTCCAACGAATAATGTAAATGCTGCTTTGTCTTCATCACATCGATTTGGAAAAATTGTAGAACTCCAGATTGCACCAAGAAATATTTTCTTTTCTTTTGATGGAATTAAATAACCAAATCCATCTAGTGACTGCCCAATTTGTTTTTTCTTAAATCCTAAGTACAGAACCATTACCGGCGGATAATAAATATCATTAGCATGTTTAGAAAACTCTTCATCTAAACGGGAAAATATTTTAGAAGCTTCATAAACCGGAATTGTAGATAAAACATAATCAGATATTAATTCATGATTCTTTCCGTCTTTTTCAAAAGTAACTTCCCATTTATTGTTTTCTAATTTTACATTTTTCACTTGAGATTCGTAAGAGATTTTTCCTTTCAACTTTTTGGAAATGGACATAGGAAACGATTGCATTCCATTAATGAACGAAAACATTGTTGCGTTTTGCTTTGATTGTTCAGAGCGTTTTTTCCTCTCTCTTGCACCTTTGATCATTCCTTTAACAAGTCCCCCATAAACTTCTTCCAGTCTGTACAGTTTTGGAAATGCAGATTTCACACTAAGCTTATTCGGATCACCGGCAAATACGCCGCTAACAAAAGGATCAATTGCATAATCAAGAAATTCTTGTCCTAATCTTCTACGGACAAATTCTGCTATACTTTGATAATAACCGTCATTGGATTTCCCGATAAATGGCTCGCATGCTAAACGAATTTTTCCTCTCAACGAAAATAAATTTGACTTAATTAAAGCGGGGGGAGTAGTGGGCAGTGCGTGTAATTTACCGTTGCGAAGAATGTATCTTTTGTTGGAAGATTCATTTGCGTAAATCATTTCATTTGATAAACCAATTTCATCAACAAGTTGACGTATTAAAGGAGTTGTTTCTAATCCGCTGTTTGGTCCGTAATCAACAAGGAAACCATCCTCCAAAGACGTTTCCATAGAGCCGCCGGGTTTACTTTTGGCTTCAAGCATCTGAACATCAAATCCGTCTTTGTTTAACCAGTATGCAGTTGCCAATCCGGAAATTCCGGCGCCGAGTATTGTGATTTTCTTTTTATTGTCCATTGAGTTTTTCTTTTACAATATCGGATAAAGCTTCGATAAACAGTTGTGAATCATTTAATCCTTTCATCACAATATAATTTTCAATACCGACTTTTTCGGCAACGTGCCTATATTCAATATCCAGTTCGAATAAAGTTTCAACATGGTCCGAAACAAAACTAATTGGTACAATCAGTAAATTTTTTTTGTTTTGCGAAGCAAGTCCTTCAATCATTTTGGCGGTTGCTGGTTCAAGCCACTTCATAGGTCCAACTTTACTTTGAAAACATAAATGATGATCATGAGAATGTTTTCTGAGTTTCATCACTGCTTCGACTGTTTGTTTAATATGTTTACTATATGGATCGTCTTTCTTAACCAAACTTATCGGAGTACCATGCGCACTAAAAACAATTTGGATTTCTTTTCTAACATTTTCCGGAAAACACAGAACAGTTTCATCTATTCTTTGATTAATCGCCTCAAGATATTTTTGATGAAGATAATAGTCATTTACGAAAATTAGTTTTGATCTATCGCCTTTGAAATGGCGGCTCCATTCATTAAATGAAGATCCGGTTGTTGTTATTGAATAATGCGGGTAAAGGGGAAGTAAAATTATCTTATCATAATTTTTGTTTTCAACATTGGCTACAACTTCTTTTGTCAGCGGATTCCAGTAACGCATTGCAGTATAAACGTCAATTGATTCATAATTATTTCGAAGACTTTCTTCAAGAAGAGATCTCTGTTTTTCCGTCCACTCGTTTATAGGCGATTTACCGCCGATAAGTTTGTATTCTCCAGCAACCTTAGGTGCTCTCCGGCTCGAAATTAATTTTGCAAACAATTTTTGTCCGAACGGCAAATTAAAAATATCCGGATCGCAAAAAAGATTGTATAAGAACGGTTCAATCGCCTCAATTGAATCGGGTCCGCCGAGATTAAAAAGTACAACTGCAATTTTCAAAGATTATTTCCTTTCCGGAAAAGATTTAATAAACTTGTGGTGTAATTCTTTGTCTTCATATTTGTCATTTAGAACATCTAACAGCTCTTCTTCACCATATCCGGATGTTATTTTTTGTATTAAAACTATTTTAGTCTTCTCACTAACCGTATAATTGATTCTCCACGTACGGTAAGCTAAAACATAAATCTTCTTTTTCGTTCTAACGTTCTTATCTAAGATTGAAATCCTTTTTCTTGTTGCATCAATGGGATTAAACTCAAGCTGTAGTCTGGCAAAACTTGCTAAATTAATTCTTGCATTTTCATTTAACCAATTACACTGCTCTTTTGCTTTAGGTTTGAAATCAACCCTAAAAATATTATTGAAATCTTTTTTTACCCAACCGGTCACAGCGTCCGGGAAAGAATCCGAATAGGGCATATAGGGTTTAATATCAATAACAGGAGAGCAATCAAGAATATCAGATTCCGAAATAAATATTTTTAAGCCATCAACTTTTTCCAATTTAACACAGCTCATTCCGATATGATTTGGTCTATACGGTGCTCTTGTTGCGAAAACACCAACTTTCTTTCTTGTGTGTCTTGGAGGACTAACCAACGGCTTCCAATTTTTATTTAAGTGAAATTGATATAAGACCCAGATTCTTTCAAATCCATCTAAATATTTTAATGCCTGTTCAAAATTGTTTTTTGGATTGAGTTCTATTACCGAAACCTCCTCTCCGGCTAATATTCCCTGTCTCGGAGTTTCATAACGGTGAGATAACTTGGAATGAATTATTCCAATCGGTTCGATAATTATTTTTTCTGATATCATATTAGTGTTTATTCCAAGTCACATTTACTTTTGTTTTTTTTAACTAATTTTACAACAGCATTACAAACAATTATGGAATCATCAATGAAAAACTTATTAGCTCTTTTACTGTTACTGGTTCTAACTACCGTGGCTTGTTCTTCAAAACCACCAAGCATACGTGTATCAAATCAACGCTCAACAAAAGCTAATGTTCAAGTAAAACTCGAAAACCAGAACACAATTAATATCAATGATGTTACCGGCGGTGCTACTTCCTCCTATCAAGAAATTACTGAAGGTGCAGTTTTAGTAACAGCTGTAATCCAAAGTGAGTCGGTATCACCTGTAATTTCGTTTAATGCAGACAGAGATAAGAACCATACAGTTGTAGTTTTAAATTCTACTCCGCCTGCATTAAGAATAGATACTGATGATAAATAATTTAAGAACAGTCAAAGCGTGAGTTAGACAGTTCGTGAATAACGAGCTTGATCTTCTTTGCGCTCTATGTATCCATCAAAATTTATAGCAATGTTTCGAATGAGCAGCCGTCCCATTTGAGTGACTACTAATTTTCTATTCTTAATCTCCAACAATCCATCATCAATAAATTCTTGCATTCCATTAAGAGCTAAACCGAAATATTTTTCAAATTCTATGTCGAACTGCCCTTCAACAGATTTGAAGTCAAGTTCAAAATCACACATAATTTTAGTAATTACATGTCGTCGTAAAATGTCATCTTCTGTTAAATAAACGCCGCGTTCTATTGGAAAAGTTTCGTTATTTAAAGCATCAAAATAATCGCTTTCTTTCTTCAAGTTCTGAGAATAAGACTTTCCAATTTGACTAATGCTTGTGATACCCATTCCGTACAAATCAGTTCCCGCATGAGTGCTATAACCTTGAAAATTGCGGTACAATTTTTTATTTCTCTGAGCAACTGCGAGTTCATCATTAGGCTTAGCAAAATGATCCATACCGATGAAAACATACCCTGCGTTAGTTAGTTTTTCAATTGTCATTTTTAGAATTTGTAGTTTTTCTTCAGGTGTTGGCAAATCTTCTGGCTTTATGAGAGCCATATGCTTTTTCATCCACGGAACATGAGCATAATTAAATACAGCAATTCTGTTGGGAGAAATGTTAATAGTTGCATCAAGAGTTTTCTCAAATGTCTCAAGTGATTGAAACGGAAGTCCATACATCAGATCGAGATTGATACTTTTAAAACCAAGTTCTCTAACCCAATTAACTACTTGTCTTGTCATTTCTTCGGGTTGAAGTCTGTTAACTGCTCTTTGAACTTTATCATTAAAATCCTGTACGCCCATACTAATGCGATTAAATCCACCACTTCGCAGAGCTTCAAGATGCTCTCTAGTTAATCCGCGTGGATCAATTTCGCATCCCTCTTCGGCATCAGGACGAATTTCAAAACTTTTATTTATGAATGAAATGAGATCAATAATTTCATCGGGATTAAGATGGGTTGGTGTTCCTCCGCCCCAATGTAGCTGAACAACTTTACGATCTGTTTTAATAAATGTTCTGAGTAGATCAATTTCGTTTTTTAAATACTTAATATATTCTTGAATTCTATCTCGATTACGGGTGATTATCATATTACATCCGCAGAAGTAACAAAGAGTATCACAGAAGGGAAGATGATAGTAAAGAGAAAGATCTGGTGAATCAGCTTCATTGTTGGTGCGGATAATTTCATCAAGATACTTTTCATTTGTAAATGATGAATTGAAATGCGGTGCCGTAGGGTAACTTGTGTATCGCGGTCCGGGACGATCATATTTTTTTATTAGTTCAAGATCTATTTTAAACATGATTAATCCTTATAAAAAATCATTTCATTCTATACATTATTTTGTGTGAAAAATTCTACTCTCGGATTTTACTACATCCACAAGCCATTTTGCATTCTCGGGTTTAACATCCGGTAAAATACCGTGACCAAGATTGAAAATATGTCCATTATTTTTACCATACGATTTCAAAATTTTCACAGCTTCATTTCTGATCTTCTCTTTATCGCCATATAATATTGTTGGGTCAAGATTACCTTGCAAAGCAACCTTGTTGCCAATCTTCTTTCTAACTTTATCAAGTTCCATCGTCCAATCAAGACTGATTACATCAGCACCGCAATTTGCCAGCTTATTTAATTTGTAATGAACACCTTTCGCAAAAACAATCACAGGTTCGTCTTTACGTTTTATTTGTGAAATTATTTTTTCAATATATTTTAACGAGAACTCTTCAAAGTCAGATGGGGAGAGTAATCCACCCCAGGTATCAAAGATCTGAACGGCATCGGCGCCGGCTTCAATCTTGGCGGAAAGATATTCGGCAACAGCATCGGCAAGTTTATCCAGCAAGATATGAGCTGATTTAGGATCGTTGTAAATAAATTTCTTTATCTCAGAAAAACTTTTTGAACCGCCGCCTTCAACCATATATGTCATTAATGTCCATGGCGAACCGGCAAATCCAATTAAAGGTACGCGTCCATTCAATTCTTTTTTTGTTAACGAAACCGCATCAAGAACGTATTTTAAATTTTTTGTAGGATCAATTTTTTTTAAGCGATTAATATCATTCATATTTCTGATTGGGTCATAGAGTTTTGGTCCTTTACTTTCGATCATTTTTAATTTCATTCCCATTGCCTCGGGAATAACCAGTATATCTGAAAATATTATTGCAGCGTCAACGCCGATTATATCCACCGGTTGAATTGTAACTTGTGCAGCAAGTTCAGGAGTTTTGCACATTTTTATAAAATCTGCTTTTTGGCGGAGGGCTCTGTATTCAGGTAAATACCTTCCTGCTTGACGCATAATCCAAATCGGTGTACGTTCAACTTTTTTTCTTTTACATGCTCTTAGAAATAGATCGTTTTTTAATTTCGTCAAAAAATCCTCCATTAAACCATATTAACAGTAAGTTGAAAATATTTTATTATTGCTTCGGATACGCCTGAGAGAGAATAAGTCTTTGGTACGATGTGTACGCTTAAGCCATAACGTTCAACAGCTTTTTCAGTAGTTGAACCAATTGCGCAAATTATTTTATTAACAAAATAATTTGAAATATCATTAATCTTTATCAATCCAATAAAATTATTAAATGAGGAAGGACTTGTAAAAATATATATATCAGGTTGCCTATTTATAATTTTTTCATATTCTTTTCTTAATTCAGAAAGATCACTTGAAACAACATCATATACATGAATCAAATCTACTTTTGCTCCTAATTCCGTTAATCCTAATTTTAATTCTCCATTTGAAAGTGAAGAACTAGGTATAAATATTTTTTTACCGTTAAGTTCAAATTTGGAGAAAATTTTTATCAATCCTTTTGAGCTGTATACTTCCGGTAAGATATCTACCTTAATTCCGTTGAAAGAACATTCTTCGGAAGTTTTTTCTCCAACAGCAGCTACTTTAATTTTTGTCAAATCAAGAGAATAACTTTGGATTATTTCTGCAAACACTTTTACAGCGTTTGAAGAAGTAAGGATCAAATAGTCAAAATCTGTAAAATGATTTATTACATTTTTTAGCTCATGTGATTCTAATCTAGGAATTACCTTTATCGTCGGGAAAAAAATAATTTTTGCTCCCTCATCACTCAACTGAGAAAAATATTTTTCTGCCGTTTCCTTTTTCTTCGTAACTAATATTACTGTGTTCTTAATAGACTTCACTTCTATCTGGCTTTAATAAAAATATCATTTAATATTACAGAAGCGCCCGCTTTGAGTAAATCATGGGCTAATTTTACACCAAGCTTTTCCGGATCAGTTTTAGCTCCTCGAATTCTTTTTCTAAAAGTAACTAAACCATCTATTGATGCTACAACCGCATCAAGATATAAACCATTTGGCTTTACTTCAGCATAAGCTCCAATAGGAATTTGACATCCGCCTTCTAATTCTTTGAGCAGCGAGCGTTCTGCTGTTACAGCCATATAAGTTTTTTCATGACGGATTCTTTTCAGCATCAACTCAGCTAATTTATTATCACTTCGTATTTCAATTCCTAAAGCACCTTGACCAACTGCGGGTAAAATATCTTTTATTTTTATGATTGACGATATGTGTTTATTAAGTTTTAATCTTTCAACACCGGCACGGGCAAGAATAATTGCGTCCCAATCTGATTCAAGAAATTTTTTTATTCTGGTTGGAACATTTCCACGTAGTTCCTCAGTTTTTATGTCCGGTCTAATATGAAGTAATTGTGAACTTCTTCTTAGCGAACCTGTTGCAACAACTGCGCCTTCCCGCAATTTTTTAATTGTCATTCCCTTTTTGCGAGCTATTAAAACATCTTCAACCCGATGGCGTTTTGTTACGGCTCCAAGTTTTAATCCTTCAGGTAAAACTGTTGGAAGATCTTTTAAACTGTGTACTGCAATATCAATCGAGCCTTTGAGTAACTCATTTTCAAGTTCTTTAGTGAATAATCCTTTATCACCAATCTTTGATAAAACAACATCAAGAATTTTGTCACCTTTTGTGTTGATGATCTTTATTTCAACATAAAGACTTCTATTTTTTTGTTCGAGTTCTTTTTTAATAAACTTTGCCTGCCAAAGTGCTAAATCACTTCCTCTAGTTCCAATAACCAGTTTATTCTTTTTCATTGACTCTATCCTCTTTGTGCTCATCTTCATTAAATTCATTTCCGTTTAAGGGAACTTCACCAAGATTGAAAAGTTCTTTAAGAATCATAGTATGTGCAGCAACCTCTTTAATATTAGCACCTGTCTCTGCAAACTCCCGTAATTTTACAGTTGGATTATGGAGAATTCGTCCCATCATTCTTCTGGTCATGTCTTCAATCTTTAAAAAATCTTCTTTGCTAACTTTATTTTTTATTTTTTCCAATTCATCATTTCGGATTTCTTCGAAAAACGATCGCATTGTTTTAATTGTTGGAACAACATCAAGCGTATTTAACCAGCCATAAAATCCTATCATTTCATCAATAATAATTTTTTGTACTAATGGAACTTGATCTTTTCGTTTTTGCAAGTTTTGATCTACTATAATCTTCAGTGAATCCATATCATGATAAAAAACGTTTTCGATTTTTTTTACGTCAGGATCAATATCTCTCGGAACAGCAATATCCATCAAGACAACGGGAGAATTTTTTCGCCTTTTTAGTGCAGATCTAATATTCTCGAACGAAATAATATAATTATCCGAGCTTGTTGCACTAATAATAATATCAAAATTATGGAGCTGCTCTTTTAGAAACTGGAATGGAACGATTTCACCGTGAACTTTTTCTGCTAATTTTTCTGCACGTTCCATAGTTCTATTTGAGACAGCTAATTTGCCAATATTTTTATCTCTAAGATTTACCGCGGCAAGTTCACCGGTTTCCCCGGAACCAATTACAAGAGCTGATTTTTTGTCTAAGTTTGAAAAGATCTTCTCTACAACTTGAACTGCTGCATAACTAACGGTTACAGCACCCTCACCGATTTTTGTTTCCTTAATGGCACGTTTGCCGGTTTTGATTGCGGTATCGAATATCTTTCTTAGCGCAGTGCCCGCAAAATCTAAATCTTCAGAGATTTCAAATGACTCTTTTACCTGTCCTAATATTTGACTGTCACCGATAATCATTGAATCAATTCCGGAAGCAACAGAAAATATATGTCTTACAGCTCCGCAAGAGAAAAATTTTAAAAAGTGTTCTTGCTGAATTCCATTAACCGGTTTGAATTGAATCAATTCATTAATAATAGGAGAGAGATTAAATTCATTAATTTTTGGAAAACCAAAAATTTCTGTTCGGTTGCATGTAGAAATTACAACACCTTCGGAAAACAATGATTCTTTCAATCTCGGGATGAAAGTTACAATTTCATCATGATTTAAATGAAGCGCTTCTCTAAGTTCTAAAGGGGAAGTCTTATGATTTATTGATATACCAACTAAATTCATTTTAAGCTTTCAATAAAACGAGTGGAACGTTTTTCCTAACGTATTAGTTACAATCAACGACATTATGGCAAAAACAAATCCGATTAATGAAAAGACGATAACCTTCTTACCATAGAAGTTTCCCAAAAGTTTTCTTAAAATTCCTATTCCATAAACTATCCACACAAAAAATGTCCCGATCAATTTTGGATCAAAATAACTAAAATTTGGAAAAGCATTGGGCAGCCAGATTATACCAATAATAATTGCAGCAGTTAGAAGGATAAAACCAATAACCGCAGAATAAAAACTTAGTTTTTCTAATATTTCAAGGCTTGGGAGTCTATTAAAAATTAGACCAAACTTGTTCGCCTTTAAGTTCTTAAATAATAAAATAAATAGTAATCCATATACGGCCGAAATCGTTATTCCTGAATATCCTAATAATGCATTTATAACATGAAGACCAAGTAAACGGTTCCGAAGAACTTCCGGAACTACAAAATTATGTTCAATAAAAAGTGAAGAAGCAATCTGGAATACGAGAGAGAATAAAATTATGAAAGCGCCGGTTCCTCTTATATCGGTTAACAATTCCAGAATGAAGTATGAAAACGAAATGGAAAATGCGATGATAGAAAAAATTTCAAATTTGCTCGTAATCGGCGGATGATCAAATTCAATTGTACGAGAAATGAGATAAAAAAGATGCAAAAATAATGTAACAAAAAGGATAATCCGTTTTGAATTGTTTACAAATTTTTTCTCATTGAAAAAATCGTAAAGATACGCGGCAAAAACTAAGCAGTAAAGAATAGGCAGCAAAATATTTAAGGAATCTATTGGTTGTAACATTCTTTAATTCATTTAGTTATAAAACACTTACTAAAATTGTGCCATTAATAAAAATTTTAGGGCTAAAGTTAATTAAATATTAGCATATTTTCTGCTGATTTGAAGGGGGATTTTTGAGTGACCAAACATTAGCTATTATATGTATATCATCTTTGGAAATCTGTGGAGCTTAATTCTTATATGTAGGATGTATAAAATAAAAAAACCCCGAATCACGGACATTGCCATGAAACGGGGTTTATAATTAATAATAAAATTAATTTCCAAATACGTCTATCTTTCCATTCATGTGTTTTGTCTTATCAATTATTTTCCCATGATCATCAACCACACCTGTGTGACAATTAACGCAACCTTTTAGTTCAGCTTCCATATGTCCTCTAGGCGGTAAACCGTGACATGTACCGCAAGCTGCTTGTGTCCCATCGACTTTATTCCATGTAGGTTGGAAGTTCTCACCATCCATCTTATCTGCTGTATAAGCAAATGTCCATTGTGAAGTTGCTTTTGGAAATGAAAAATTTCCATGACAATATGTGTTTGAACATTTGTTTGTGTTCGCATCATAAGTACCATTACTATTTTGATAATCCGAGTACTTTGTAGTCAAGATTACTTCAGCTTTCGGGGTACTATCAATATGTCCGGAAGAATTTAATGATGTTGGAACAACGTGACAATCAGAACATTTAACCAAAGTGCTGATCTTTGCATTTAATAAGTGTGTTGAATGGGCACCAACACTGGCAAGTGTTACATCTGTTCTTCTATTTCTATCAACTGGCGGGGCGATTAAACTAGGATTATTGAAATTGCCATGGCAAGTATTGCAAGCTTCTGGCCCGCCGGAATTTGTATGACACTTGTTGCATGAAGGACTAGCAACACCACCTGAATAATTACTTCCGTGACATTCAGTACATTTACTCATATCCCAGTTTAAGGAAGCAATAAATTTTCCATGAAAATTTGGTGATGCAGGATCACTGATTCCATTTTTATGTGTTGTAATTTTTGAATGGCAATTTGTGCAAGCCGGGCTCGCAGTCCCTCCAGCAAAATTATCACCATGACATTGATTACAATCACTCATAGGAATTTTTTTATCAGCAATGTATTTCCCATGAAAATTGATAGAGGTGGGATTGTTAATTCCATTCTGATGAACAGCAACATTAGGATGACAACTAGATGTTGCACAACTTTTATTTGCAGTACCGCCATCAAATTTTGAAGCGTGACATTGTTTACAACTTTCTAATCCTTTTTCCTTAACTGTAACACCGTGAAAGTTTGCTGATACAGGATCAAGAACGCTTACATTATGTACTGAAATTTTTGATGGGGAAGTAAGATCATCTTTTATATCGCTGCATGAATAAAAACTTAATCCAACTATCGCAACAAAGAACAAATAATATTTTGAATATCTCATATTCTTTCCAAGAGGTTAAATTATTTAACGATGACAATAACCGCAGAAACCTACTCCTCTAACACCGCCAGGACGAGCATTTGCATCAGTGTGACATGAATAACAAACAGAACCGCGGTCAGTATGCCAATCACCATCTTCAGAATTGCTCATAAAATTCTTAGCGTGTGTTTTTGGATTTGTACCTTTAACACCATCATTATCAGTATGACAGAGTACGCAATTTGCATCCGCACCTTGTACATCATGACAAGCGGCACATCTTTCAATATCTCTTCTTGCTAACAAAGCATGTTGCCCGCCCCCGGTTCCAACTCCAATTGTTACAAAGTTAGGTGTCTTATGAGATACAGGTACATTACCTTCTAGTGCAAAATCTCCACCTTTTGATTCATGACAGGCAGCGCAAAAAGTTTCTGTTTGATGACATGTTTGACATTCGGAAGATTTACTTTTTAAATCAATCCCATGAGTATAACGGTAATTGAGATCGTGAACGCGCGTGATATTTTGTTGTTTGGTATTATCAATAAATTTATGCGGTGAATAAGGTGTAACAAAATTTCTTGATGAATTATTTTCGGTTATCATTGTTGT
Source organism: Melioribacter sp. (assembly GCA_023250955.1). GTDB lineage: Bacteria > Bacteroidota > Ignavibacteria > Ignavibacteriales > Melioribacteraceae > Fen-1258. Next base: position 40,638 of record JAHEZQ010000036.1, read on the forward strand.
TGAAACATGGCATGATTCACAAAAAGAATTATCATGACACATTTGGCACTTAGAGTTTTCTTTTAACGCATTGAATTTGTGCGAACGTAAAAATGAAACTTCTTTATGATCTGTTGGAATCAGATTCGCAGTTGATATGTGACAAGATTCGCAATCATTGATAGCAACAGTTCGTCCATTATGACAGTCTGTACAAATATTCATAGATGGTTTATAATTTGGCGACTGAAAGCTGTAATCAACATCAGATAAACCTTTGTGACAATTTTCGCATACAAACTTTTCGTGTGTTATATGAGCATTGTGATCAAATATTAAGGTTGGCTTTTTCTGAATCAGCGGCTCGAAATTTTCACCATAATGACATTGTCCGCAATTTTTTTCATCATTAACATCATGACAAGTCGCGCAAGCCGCCTTTTCCGGAAGTAGACGTGTATTTAGTGATGTGCTTTCGCTTACTTTTGTATGACATGTTGCGCAGTCTGCAAGTTCTTTATGAAAACTATGTGAAAATTTTATTACGTCCTTATTTGTCTTTACGGGTTCATCACCGCCATTGGAATTGATCGCTGCAATGGTTAAAAAAGATACTAACATAAGTGCTAGGGCAGCATAAAAATATTTTATTTTCATAATCTGTTAGAAATTAGTATTAAACCAATGATTTACTTTGAACATAATTCTAAAATCGTTCTTGTAAATCTTGTTATTAAAATATTGTCCTTGAAGATCAAATGAATAATTTGTCCAAGGTCTTAAATTAAATCCGCCT
>JAHEZQ010000066.1 GCA_023250955.1 Melioribacter sp.
AATCCCGTACTTGTCCAAATCCCTTAAAAAAATTATATGTCATCGAAAGTGTTAACGCACCTTGATGATGCATATCATCGCCAATAAACCAATCTGAAATTGGTGCTTGAGGAGAAACTGCTTTAAGGGCCGGGTGAGAATCAATTAATGACATAGCGGCATAAAAACCGGGGTATGAAATTCCCCAAATACCAACATTGCCGTTGTTATGTTTTATATTTTTAACAAGCCAATCAATTGTGTCATAAGTGTCCGAAGATTCATCCGTTTCTTTACTGCTTTTTTTATTTGGAATGTATGCACGCATATCATCAAACTGTCCTTCGCTTAGAAACATTCCGCGGACATCTTGAAAAACAAAAATATATCCGTCCCTTGGGAATGACTCATTCGGTCCCAAGTTATCCGGATATTTATCTTCGCCGTAAGGTGCAACAGTATATGGAGTTCGTATCATTAGGATAGGATAGTTTTTTGTTGTGTCCTTTGGGGAATAAACGGAAGTAAATAATTTTATTCCGTCCCGCACTTCAATGCGGTAATCTTTTTTTATGTAATGCTCTTTAATCCAATCAACGCCTTGAGCATATAGCAATGAAGTACTGAGAAAAAGAAAGAGACATAAAATTTTTTTCATAAATAACTCCGTGATTAAAATGAATTTAATTTTTGGATTTCTGCCACTCGTTTAAGTTTCTTTTCATCTGATTCACATGAACTTTGACATGATTTTCATAAACATTTAACCAATCATCGAGTGTCATTTTGCCGTTTTCTGGATGGATAATATAATTACTCCAAGTTGAATCGGGAAGATCTTTAATAACATTATATGTCATCTTACGTAATTTCTTGAATAAATCTAAAGCATCATCAGTGCTTTGATTATGATATTTGGTTTTAATAGCCCATGAATTTTGGTCATAAGCCATAATAGTAGATCCCGTCTCGCAAATTATTTTACGTGCGCGCGAAAAACTATTTGCTTCACTATCTGCCATGTGAATAATAATTTCGTGCACACTCCACTTATTTGATGCCGGTTTGAAGTTCCACATTTCTTTTGGCATTTCGTTGATTGCATTTATTAAATTCTCATATCCTTTAGAATATGATTCGATTTTTTCTGTACGTGTCATAAAATTCCTTTCTCAATACTATAGGGTAAGATTTTTTAGTTTGAATTAGATTTTCTTTACAGAAAAAAAATAACGATCCATTCAATAAAGTAGATTCGTTATTTAATATCCATTTAATGATTTAGTCTATTCTCTAATTCGGTTGCTAATTTATATGCGAGTATACTTAAAATTATATATGATTTAAATAACACTGACATAAAATTTCTTCTTGAGGTGATCAGATAATCGAAATTCTAAAATAACTAAGTGCCTGAATTAAAATTTTAGTACTCAGGCACTCAGATTCTTTTATTAGAATTGTGGTCTTCGCTGCGGCACTGTATTAGGGTCAAAATATTTTCTTGGTAACTTTTCATCGCGCATTGCTGCATTATAAACAAATGCCGCCATAATAGTTGCCGATTGAACTAAGTCAGCTCTACTGGTATGATCATAAACATCCATATTAGAGTGATGTGTTCTTGTATTATACTCAAGTTCATCCTGTATGAATTGAAAACCCGGAAGACCGGCACCATCAAACGATTGGTGATCTGTTCCACCGGTATTTCTTAATGTTACTGTGGAAGCACCAAGATCATTAAATGGTTTTAACCATTCTTCAAAGATCGGCATTACTGCAAAGTTACCTTGCGTGTATATACCGCGAATTTTTCCCGAGCCGTTATCATAATTAAAATAAGCTGCAAATTTATCGTATTCCGGTTTCTTTTCTTTTTTCTCAGCATCAAAGAAATGATTTTTTACATAATTACGAGATCCAATCAATCCTTCTTCTTCAGCATCCCAAAGTGCAATTCTAATAGTTCTTCTTGGTTTCACATTAAGTGCTTTCAAAATACGGACAGCCTCCATCGCAATTGCACTTCCGGAAGAGTTATCTGTTCCGCCTGTTCCCGAATGCCAAGAATCAAAATGTCCGCCGAGCATTACAACTTCATCTTTTAATTTTTTATCTGTACCTGGAATTTCTGCAATAACATTATAGCCGAGAGAATCCGTATCAATAAAGTTAGCTTGGATTTCAAATTCTAAAGTTACCGGAACATTTTTTTGTGCGATACGAACCATACGATTGTATTGTTCTGCAGAAACAACAATTGAAGGCAAGGGCATTTCAGAACCCTTTCTATAAGAACCACCGCTCTGAACGAAAATTGTACCGTCGGTACCTCTTGATGGTTCAAGTACTACAAGTGCACCTTCATCTTTTAAAAACTTTGCAACTTTTTGTTGAAGATCTCTTTGTGCCCGAAGTGTTGCCATTTGAGCCGGATCAAAATTTCTACCGCCGCCTTCTTGCGCCAATTGTATTTTTCTTAAGTCTTCATCATTATAACGTTTTCCATCAGCATCCATTCCAAGTACTATTGGTTGTTCGCCTCTTGAAAGAACAATAGCACCTTTTAATTTTCCTTTGAATGCATCTAAATCAGCTTCAGATTTTATATCCATAAGAACTGCATTTCCTTTTACAACTCCGTTTAAACCCGGAGTCCATGCTTTAGGATAAGCAATAAACGGCATGTATTGCGGTGAGGTCATTGCTGCGTAAAACTTTTTTAATTCCCAACCTCTACCGAGAGTTCCCCACGATTCCATATTTGGATTTTCTAGACCGAATTCTTTTAGTTTACCAACAGCCCATTGACCTGCTTGGCGGTATTGTGGTGATGCTGCAAGACGGGGTCCGTATATGTCGCAGAGATAACTCATTAATTCCATTACTTTGGAATTTTGAAGTCCCTCTTGACGAATACGCTGCATCATTTGGTAATCAATTTTTTCTTGAGACAAAATTTGAATTG
>JAHEZQ010000053.1 GCA_023250955.1 Melioribacter sp.
TTTTGATAAACAACATATTCAGAAGGAATTGTTTCTTCTTCCTTAACAGCAGTAGCAATACCTAATGAAGCCATTGCACCTTTAAGTGCTGATACAATGTATTTTGGATTATGGATTCCACCGCTTCTATCTTCAACGGCTGTGAAAGCATTCCAGTAAGCGCTTAATTGAGCGACAGTCCAAGTTTTACTTGGGACTGGGAAGCCAAACCAACCTGTTGATGTGTTGTAACCGTATGACGTACTTGATGCAACACTTGGTATTGCTGCCTTTAAATTTGTCATTATTTTAATAACCATTCCCTTAACTTCTGTTTGTAATCCTTCAACAACACCGTTATTGTCATGGTCACCATTTCCGTTAAAGAAAAATTTTACATCAGCAAAGTCATTTCCAAAAGTTGTTCCGTGGCACTGAGCGCAAGCTTCCATATTTGCAACACCTTTTAATGGGTCACCGAGATTATCTCTCATGATATGTCCAGCTGCATCTGTTGGATGAGGAGTTCTCATACCAAATGAGTGTCCGCCACTAAGAATTAAGTTTTTATTGGGGTCGATTCTATTCAAATTATACATATGGCAACGTACGCAAGCATCAACAGCTGCACCTAAGTGATTACTCTTTGCTAATTTGACACCGCCTAATTCCAACATGTTATTTGTATATAACATATCGCCCTGAGCACCATAATGTGGACCAAAACGGCTAGAAATAGATGAAGTACCAGCACCTGCAAGAGCAGCTTTAGCTTCAGTTCTTGATTGATGACAGTTAAAACATAATGTACCTAAACCAGCTTCTTTAACATCAACAGTTGTTGGTGATGCTGGAGTAGTTGTATTCGGGTAAACTAAAGTAGCCGTAAGTTTTCTTAATTGTCTTTCATTGTTTTTACCATGTGGATCGTGGCAACCAGCACAAGTAATTGGGTAAAATGAAGGATCGAAGTATGGATCGTTTGTTGGAACATTATTTACCCATTGAACGAATCCTTTTCCAGTATGACATCTTACACAAGCCTCACGACCTGCACCACTTTCATTTATCTCTTCACCATCTAAAGTATTAGTAGCATGTGCAGCGGCTCTAAATTCTCTTGCAATAATATGATTAGTACCAGATTCATGACAGTAAGCGCAAACATCTGGCTCAAATGTTACTACCATTCTACTATCACTTGTATTGCCGAGATGTGCACTTGCTGGTCCATGGCAACTTTCGCATTGAATATTACCTCTCTTCATAGCTTCTGGATATTGAGCAATCATTGCTGCATTTGTAGTTGAAGTAATCACTGTAGGAAATACAAAACCTAAATCATCAAATCCATCATTCTTCGCTGTTGTGTTAGCATCATAACCTGTAGTATGACATTTAACACAAGTGGCGCTATAATGATCTGTAGGACCGCTAATACCTGGCGTTGCACTCATCGCTTTTGTAAACAGACTTGAATGATTTGTTGTTAACCAACCTGTAACTTTATCTGAGTGACAAGTATTACAGCTTAATTTTGTATCAACACCATTAACTACAGTATTGGTATAGCCAAGATATTTTGCAGCGTTAATAACAACTTCTATTGATGAATAAGATCCATCAGCCACTGTAATGGCATATGTTCCAGGTAGATCAGCAGTAAAAAATACAACTTGTGTAGAATCATTTAGGATATGTTTAGTCGCATTAATAGCTGCAGTAGCACCTAAAGGTTTACGTGTAAACGTATAGGTTGCTGTCCCAAATTTTTTACCGTTAATTGTTGCTTTTAAAAATACTTTTGTACCAACGCCAACATTTTGTAATCCTGTGTATTTAAAATCATAAATATCAGTTGTTGATAATGATACCATATAAGGAGTAACGCCATATGGTTCTAAAGATACTTTAATTACAGTTTGAGCATGTAGTGTTACAGATAAAATGGTAAGAACGAAGAATAGAGTTGTAATTCTTCTAAACATAATTTTCCTCCAGTGATTAGAGTGATTTGTTATTTGTAGATGTGATTCTTTCATTTCAAGATAAAAATATTTACTTCTGTTTTTTCTAATATATAAATATATAGATTTAACTTAAGATATTAAAGTCCACTGATAGATTATTTGTAATAATATCTCTTTACCTTATTTAAAGCAAAAATTGTTCCTCACATTAATTTGTATAAACTAAGCTCAATTCGTATATTTTTTCTCATAATTTGGAAAAAATCATGAAGATTTATAATACTTTTACCAAAACTAAGGAAGAATTCCAACCTCTTAATCCCCCAAATGTAACGATGTATATGTGTGGACCAACAGTTTATAATTATTTCCATATTGGCAATGCAAGATCGTTTGTCATGGCAGATATTGTTAGGAGATATCTTGAGTACAAGGGATTTCATGTTAAGTTTATTATGAATATTACAGACGTTGATGATAATATTATCAACAAAGCATTTGAAGAAAAAAAATCGACAATAGATGTTGCTGATTTTTATGCTGAAGCTTTTTTTGAAGATGTAAAAAAACTGAGGATGAAGGAAGCAAATTTTTATCCTAAAGCTACTTTGCACATTTCAGAAATGATTGGGGTTATTAAGAGATTGGAGGAAAAAGGATTTGCCTATAATGTAAATGGCAATGTGTTTTATGATGTCTCAAAGTTTTCGGATTACGGGAAACTTAGCGGTAAGAATACTAATGATTTAGAATCTGGTGCTCGTGTAGATGTTAATGAAGAGAAAAAAAATCCGCTTGATTTTACTCTGTGGAAAAAAGCAAAAGATGGAGAACCAAGTTGGGACAGTCCTTGGGGAAAGGGGAGACCTGGCTGGCATATAGAATGTTCGGCAATGAGTACAAAGCATTTAGGTAAATCAATTGATATTCATGCTGGTGGTAATGATTTAATATTCCCGCACCATGAAAATGAAATTGCACAGAGTGAAGCTTGCTTTGAACAAAAATTTGTTAAATACTGGATGCATTTTGGTTTCTTAAATATTCAGAATGAAAAAATGTCTAAATCACTTGGGAATTTTTTTACTGCACGTGAAGTTTTGGATAAATATCCAGCCGAAGCTATTCGCTTATTTTTTGCTCAGACTAATTATGGCGGACCACTTAACTTTAGTGATGAATTATTAAATTCAGCTCAGAAAGGTTATGAAAAAATATTAAACCTTGCAGAAAAAATTGAAAGAGAAATCAAGCTTAATTCTAGAAGTGCAGTAATACCAGAATTTGATGTAAAAAAATATTATTCTGATTTTGAAAAAGTAATGGATGATGATTTCAATTCGCCTCAAGCTGTTGCGGTTATTTTCGATTTTATTAGAGCGACTAATAAAATAATAGCTGAAAATGATAATATAGATTCGAACTTCTATCATGGATTAAAACAATTTCTTAAGAAGACCGCAGAGAATGTACTAGGAATAATTCACCTTGATGGTTTATCTAACGAATTAAATCCGAATATTGATAACGAACAAATAGAATTGTTAATCAAAAAAAGAGATATGGCTAAAAAAGAAAAAGACTTTATTCTAGCAGATCAAATAAGAACAGAATTAATTAATTTAGGTATCATTCTACAAGATAATAAAACCGGAACTACTTTTAAGAAAATAAATGTGAAATAGATAAAGATTATTTCTAACTTTGACAAAACTTCAAAAATTAAAAATGAAAAAATATTTCTTGATATTACTCGTCCTTCTAGCTTTTTCTTACCAATTATTTTCCCAAGGTACTGGCGGGACTAATGCTAAGTTCGAATACCGCAGATTAATTGATCTTCCAACAGCGGGCATTCTTGAAAAAGGATTTGCTGGAGTAACACTTGATGTGATGCCGTTAGGAGTTGTTATTACAAGAATTGAAGTTGGTGTTGTTGATGGTTTTAGTTTCGGTATTTCATACGGCGGAAGAAATATTATTGGAAGCGGAGATATTGATTGGAATAAGTGGCCTGGTGTAAATGTTAGAGCAAGAATTATTGATGAAACTCCATTATTACCTGCAATTGCAATTGGTTTTGATTCTCAAGGAAAAGGTGCTTATAACAGAGATCTCTCGAGATATCAAATCAAATCTCCCGGTTTTTTTGTTGCTGCATCAAAGAACTTTGAACTGTTTGGTTATTTAAGTGTTCATGGTGTGGTCAATTATTCGATGGAACGGGATGATGCTGATAAAGACTTAAATTTAGGTGTTGGATTTGAAAAAACAATTGGTTCCAAAGTCTCTTTTATTGGTGAGTATGATTTTGCGGTTAATGATAATACTGGTAATGCTCTTGGAAAGGGAAATGGTTATTTGAATTTTGGCTTACGGTGGTCTGTCGGAGATGGTCTAACACTTGGTCTCGATTTACGTGATTTATTAGACAATAAACGTATTGACGGGAATAAAGCCGATCGTGGAATTTTTGTAGAATATGTAAAATCTATTTTTTAACTCAAGTTGTATTCATAAAAACACATATTAGTTTACTGATATAGACACAATTCATCTTTGTACTTCCTTTTTGCCTTTCATTACATCATTAATTAGGTATAATTTTTGTACATATAAATTATCAATTGAGAAGGTGCGATCATGAAAACTTTAATTCGACTATTAATTGTATTACCTCTTCTTACATTGGGAGGGTGCTATACACAAATTGCTTTTCGTGATTATAGTCCTAAAGACACAAACTATGAATCTGGTGAAGATGAATATGCTTATGAAGATCAAGCAGATTCCACTTATTACGATGATAATACATACGATTATTATTATCAAAACTCTTACTCCCCAAGTTATAGAAGATTTCTAGGAAGCTATTACCCGTCTTTAGGATTCTCTTTCGGATTAGGATACGATTCTTATTACTATAGTTTATTCGGATGGGATAATCCTTACTGGTATTGGAGATATAATTCCATTTGGAATTATGGCTATTACGGGTATAACTATGGCAATCCATACTATTGGCATAATAATAACTCACATTGGAATAATTATGCTGGAAATATTGTTAGGTACAGAAATAATGTAAGTACAAGAACTCGAGATAACGACGGTCAACGCGGTAGGGGTGGAAACGGAATTAGCGATCGCAGTAGAACGAACACGAATTATACTACTCGTGATAGAACTGACCGTTCTAACGATGTTGATCTCGGTAGAGTTAGAGTTTCAAAAGATGTAAATAATAGAAATAACGGAACTCGTGTATCAACACCAAGGAATGATAACCCAACTACACGTAATGCAAACACCCGAACCCGTGAACGTAGCAATGATAATAGATCTACACAACCGGCAACACGTGGAAATGATGCATCCCGCGGACGTAGTCAATCTACACAACCAGCCACTAGAGAAAGAACATCTACACCTTCATATTCACCACCTCCTTCTTCGCGTTCTAATGAAGGGTCAAGATCCAGTAGTAGTTCAAGCAATTCAGGTAATAGTTCACGTTCGGGCAGTAGTTCTGATAGTGGAAGGAGACGTTAATTAATGCATCTTCAAAAAAATTGGTGGAGGGATTTAAAATGAAAAATTTATATAAAATTATTTCAGCTATTGGTTTAGTCCTTATTATATCGAATATATCATTAGCACAAAATTACAATGATGTTTTCAGATTAAGTGAATCGGGGATGGTCCTTGGTGCAAGAGCATTAGGAATGGGAAACGCGTACACTGCTGCTGGTAATGATTTTTCTACCATTATGTTCAACCCCGCCGGGTTGGCCTTAATAAAAAAAGCCGAACTTTATACTGGTTTCAATTATAATAACTACGATAATAATGTTGGATTCTTTAATAGGAATTCTCAATTATCAAATAGCATTTCAAAATTGGGGCAATTTGGTGTTGCACTTCCAATGCCGACAATTCAAGGAAGTTTTGTTTTAGGTTTTGGTTATTCACAAGTAAAAGATTTTAACGGAACATTAGGATTTAATGCATTTAATTCCGGTTCAAATTCTTATATCCAAGATTTAGTTTATTCTCCTTACATGGCAGATCGGGATATAGCATTTAAGCTGGCTCTTAGTTATCCACTCTATTCTTCTAATGGAGTTTATCTAAATGACACCACTCGTATTAATGGTAGATTAAATCAACGCGGGAATATTTTGCAAGATGGTTCACTAAGTGCATGGTCAATTTCAGCAGCAATTGAAGTTGAGAAAGATATTTTTATCGGTGCTACCATTAATCTTTACTCCGGAAATTTTAATAAGAATAAAGATTACGGCGAAGAAGATGTAAATAATATTTATCAGTCATCACTTTTATTGGATCCAAGTGAACCGGCTTCGGCCGATTTTAAATCTTTTGCAATTCACGACAGAATATCTTGGGACATATCTGGTTCCGGATTCAATATCGGCGGTCTAATGAAAATCAATAAAAATTTAAATATTGCTGCTAACATTAAATTCTCTAAAACATTTACTGTAAAAGAAACTTATTATGTTAACGGTGAGAGCCATTTTGGACTTGATACAAGATTTGTTTTAGATCCTGCTATAGATTCAAAAAGCGATTACGAAATTACTACACCTGCTGAATTTACTTTTGGTGCATCATACATTCTAAATAATTTAACAGTAAGTGCTAGTACGACAATGATTGATTATAGTAGTGCTAAATTCAAATCCGGATTTGATATGATAGCAATTGATAATAAGAATTCAGATATCAAAGATCAGTTCAGATCGGTCATTAATCTAAATGCTGGATTTGAATATGTTTTTCCATCAACTAATCTTGCTGTTAGAGGTGGATTTATTTTAATGCGTTCGCCATTTAGAGATGATCCGACTGAATATGATAAAAAATTTCTAACAGCTGGAATTGGAATCCGTCTCACAAATTCGATAACCGTTGATGGTGCATATGCATATGGCTGGTGGAAAGATTACATTGAAAATTATGGGGAAGGTGTTTCACGTGTTTATCAAGACATAAAAAACCAAAATATTATTACTTCATTGAAATATAATTTCTAACCTTTTGCAATATCATCTCAATTGACAACCCTTAATAAGCACCTTATTTTTAAGGTGCTTATTTATTTATACGGAGGTTACAATACAGGGTATAATTTTCAAAATTGAGAGTAAAGATTATTATTTATTCGATTCTGATGGGAAACAAATTCGCTGTTCCTTACGGGGAAAATTTCAAAAAGATTTTGCACTAAAAAGAAATAAACTTTACACAGTAGATATTGTTGCTGTTGGTGATAAAGTTAAATTCGAAATGAACAAGGACGGTTCCGGTGTTATTAATGAAATACTTCCAAGAAAAAATCATATCTCACGAAAAGTTCCTCGTATAAAAGGGGCCGGCACACGCGGCGAACGGCTTGAACAAATTATTGCTTCCAATGTTGATAATCTGATTATCGTTAGCAGTTGTAGATCACCTAAATTCAATAATCGTTTGATAGATAGACTGATTGTATGCGCGGAAAGTTCGCATATAAATCCAATTATTGTATTAAATAAAACTGATCTAGACCCACATTTGCATTACGAAGAATTTGTAAAATTATATTCTTCAATTGGATATAAAATAATTGCTACAAGCACGGTTACTAAAAGAGGTATTGATGAATTAAAAAATAGTTTATCCAGAAAAGTGAATTTGATTTGGGGCCAATCAGGAGTAGGCAAATCATCATTGTTAAATGAAATATTTCCCAGCTTAAATTTGAAAATCGGTATGATCAGCGATTCTACTTCCAAAGGAAAACATACAACTGTAACAAGTTTACTTTTAAAGTTCGGAAATGACACATCAGTAATTGACACACCCGGAATAAGGGAAATAGATCCGTACGGAATTCGCGAAGAAGATTTAGGTCATTACTTCAAGGAATTTGTCCCGTTCATAAATGAGTGCAAATTCAATACATGCACACACGATCATGAACCAGGCTGCGCCGTAATTAAAGCTGTGGAAGAAAAATTGATTAGTGCCGAACGATATCAAAGCTATTTAAACTTGCGTGCAACTATTGAAGATGATATGAATTTCTAAATAGAAATAATTTTTCTTTTCATTGCTTCAACAAATTCCACTACTACTTCATCCGGTATCCCATCAACATGATTTGATTTTAAACGCATATCACATTGATCGTTAACGTAATCTATCAAAATAAATTTGTGATCTTTTGTAAGTGCAACTTCTGTTGAAAAATAATCGAGCCGTGTTATCCTTGCTAGCTTCTTCGATATTTTACTAAGCTGGTGAAGGTTATATTTTTTTATTTCACTATCAGTTACTTTGTAATAAATATGCGTTTTGTCATCCCACCAAGTCGGAATAACATGACCGAATGTATAAATAACTCTAAACCATGCGCGTCTTTCATTTAGGGTTTTTGGTTTTATTTTCTCCTGGACTAAATATTTGTCACTGTGATTCTTTATCCTTTCTATTTGAATTTGCTCAATCGAAGTTGCGTTTCTGATTACACCTTCTCCACCACCGGAAAATGTTGCCGGTTTAATAACAAATGGATTATTGAGCGACCTCAATTCTTCATTAGTTATTAAAAGTTCGTTCTGTTTATCATAAGGTTGAGTAGGAAATGTATTGGGGAGTTGAAATTTTTTCTTAAGCAGTTTATTGTGCATTAAAACTTTGTCATTTGATTTTAATATTTTATTATGCGGATTGATCAGATAGCAGTGATGTTTTTTCAGAATACTTGATAACGGAAGAAACTCCGGGTCTTCATCCGAAGCTCTATCAAGGAAGGTTTTGAAACTTATTTTATTCTTTCTTGTAAGAGTTATAACTTCAGGTAAGTTGAATTTTCCGACAACAAATGTTTTCAATCCGCTGAGTTGAAAACGATGTTCGATCAGTTCAACAAATTCTTTATCATATTTCCATTTATATGCTATTGCAAGATCGTAGATATTCTTTCTCATAAAATATTTTTGCAAAGATAGAAAAATGAATTATAGACATCAATCTTTACTCTTGTGATTCAAACCGTTAAAAACTATTTTTTGTTTCAAATTTATGGTGCGTATGAAGTTCAAAATCTTTCTAATATATATAGCTTTTCTTTTAGCCAGTTGTTCTTCCGATGTTGTTAAGGAGAACAAACCAAATGGTAATAGAGATCAAAGTTTTAGTGCTTTGCAGAGTAAAAAACTTGCTCAAGAAAAATTTGTTGCTGGTTCTCTTCTAGAATTAAAAGGACAATTTGCTGAAGCTATTAAGGAATATCTTGAAGCACTTAAGTATGATCCTCAACCGGGGATTAACTATACAATTGCAAAAAATTATTACCGGCTAAATAAACTTTCTACAGCGCTGACATATTCTCAGAAAGCTGTTGAGAATGAACCAAAGAATACCGAATACTTAACTCTTCAAGCTTCCATCTATACCTCTTCACACTTGGAAGATTCGGCCGCAGCAGTTTATGATAAAATTATTCGGGTTGATTCTAATAATGTTACTGCATATTACAATCTTGCTCAATTGATCGAAGCAAAAAAACCTACAGTAGCTCTTTCATATTACAAAAAAATTATTGAAATGATCGGCCCCGAATGGACCGTGTTGGTACGAATTGCAGATATAAATGAACGGATGGGAAATATTAAAGAAACTATCACAACTGTTGAGGAACTTATAAAATTAAATCCATCCGATCTGTTGTTGCAAAAATTATTAATTGAATCATATATCAAAACTAAAGATTTTGAAAAAGCATTATCGAAAGTGAATGAATCGCTCACAAGTTTTCCCGAAGATGAAAGTCTTATTGATCTGAAAGGAAGAATATTTATTCAGCAAGGGAAATGGCAAGATGCCTCCGATGTTTATATGAAATTGGTGAAAAGCAAGAATATCAGCATAGAAGACAAATTAAAAATCGGAACATCATTTTATTTCCAATCGGAAAAAGACTCGTCTACCTTAAATATTGCTAAACAGATTTTCTTGGAAGTAAGACGCGATACATCTGATTGGCAAGTGAATGCTTATTTGGGTGAGATCGAACTAAGGGCACATAAAAATGAATCTGCGATAGAATACTTTAAAACGGCAGCAAAACTTGCTGAATGGAATGCTCAAGTTTGGGTTCGTCTCGGAGGATTACTATTTGATACAAAAAAATACAAGGATGCAATTGAGTACATGAGCAAAGCATCTGAAAAATTTCCGAATGACTTTGCTGTAAATTTAATTTATGGTCTTTCGCTTTCTACAGAGAATCAGCACCAAAAAGCAAAAGAAGCGCTTGAGAAAGCTTTCAAATTAAATCCGGATGATGTAACTGTACTTTCTGCGCTTGGTTATACACTTAATCAATTGAAGAATGATAAAGAAGCGCTGCTGCACTTAAATAAAGCTTTGATAATCGAACCGAATAATATTCAAGTCATAAGTGTTTTAGCGATGATACATGAATCGCAAAAAGAATATCAAATTTCAGATTCGCTTTACACATCTGCATTAAAAATTGATTCGGCAAATGTTCTTATAATGAATAACTTTGCATATTCACTTGCTGAACGCAACATTCGGCTGCAAGAAGCATTAACTATGTCGAAGAAAGCAATTGATGCCGAGCCGAAAAATTCTTCATACCTTGATACGATTGGCTGGATCTATTTCCGTCTTGGCGATTATAAAAAAGCGAAAAAAAATATTGTAGAAGCTGTGAAAATAGAAAACAAGAATGCAACATTGCTGGATCATTTAGGCGATGTTCATTTTAAACTTGGCGAGAAAATAAAAGCAATTGAATTCTGGAAAAATGCATTCGAATTAGAT
>JAHEZQ010000009.1 GCA_023250955.1 Melioribacter sp.
AGAAAGCTCTGCATCATCAGGATGAGCAGCAAAGACCAAAACATCAAGAATCATATGACCCTCAAGAAGTGATTCAATAATTCCATTTCAATATGAAGAATAATTTTTTGAAAGTAAAATACTAACCAATAGTTTGAAAATAATTATATTCGCTTTTGTAAATTCAATCTCAACTAAAATGAATCCAAAATACGAAGCAGTAATTGGTCTAGAAGTACATGCTCAACTTTTAACAGATACAAAAATATTCTGCGGTTGTTTCACCAAATTTGGTGTTCCGCCGAATACAAATGTCTGTCCAGTTTGTCTTGGTCATCCCGGTGTACTCCCGGTTATGAACAAAAAAGTTGTTGAGTTTACTGTACTAATGGGGCTTGCTACTGAATGCACGATAAATGAAAAATCAATCTTTGCCCGGAAGAATTATTTTTATCCCGATTTACCAAAAGGATATCAAATTTCACAATATGAAAAACCGATCTGTGAACACGGGAATATTTCTGTTGAATTGAAAAGCGGATTAAAGAAAAATATTGGTATAACAAGAATTCATATGGAAGAAGATGCCGGGAAGTCAATTCACGATCAAGGCGATTCAACACTAATTGATGTTAACAGGTGCGGTACACCATTGATGGAAATTGTAAGCGAGCCGGATATGCATTCCGCTGAAGAAGCTTATCTCTATTTAATAAAATTAAAACAGATTGTAACTTATCTTGGAATTTGCGACGGCAATATGGAAGAAGGTTCTCTGCGATGTGATGCAAATGTTTCTGTCCGTTTGAAAGGTGAAGAAAAATTTGGTACGAAGACTGAAGTAAAGAATATGAATTCATTCCGCAATGTTGAGAAAGCCATTGAGTACGAGATCGAAAGACAGATTGATATTCTGGAAGACGACGGAAAAATAATTCAGCAGACACTTCTTTGGGATGCAGATGCAAGCCTTGTTAAACCTATGCGAAGTAAAGAAGAAGCTCATGATTACCGCTACTTCCCCGATCCCGATCTTATGCCGATTGTTGTTTCTGCAAATTGGAAAAATGAAATTGCATCATCTATGCCTGAACTTCCCAAAAAAAGAAGAGACCGTTTCATTTCAGAATTTTCCTTACCGAAATATGATGCGGAGATTTTAACTTCATCACGCGAGCTTGCCGATTATTATGAAAATGTTTTGAAAGTTACGAATGATTATAAATCAGTTAGCAATTGGGTAATGACGGATGTTTTGAAAGTTGTAAATGATGACAAGATTTCAATTAAAGAATTTCCTGTTACACCCGAGAATTTAGGCAATTTGATAAAACTGATAAATGAAAATGTAATCAACGGAAAAATTGCCAAAGAGATTTTTCCAGAAATGCTGAGGACAAAAAAAGGTCCGCAAGAAATTATAAAAGAAAAAAATCTTGTTCAGATAACAGATACAAAAGAAATAGAAACCGCTATTGATAAAATACTTTCCGCAAATGAATCTCAAATAAAGGAATATCTATCGGGCAAAGATAAAGTTATTGGATTTTTTGTCGGACAGATAATGAAGGAAACAAAAGGTAAAGCAAATCCTCAGATTGTAAATGAGCTGCTAAAGAAAAAGTTAGAAACGTTTAGATAATATTTCTTGGATCGAGTCTCTAATGTTTTTCGGATATACTCCGCACGAATTCAACTTCTCCGTATTCAATGATACATCAGCAACTTTATAAGTTAATCCTGCTTCTTCCATAGTTTTTTTTACGAGAAGATCCTTATTAAAACCGCTTAGTTCACAAACCATTTCTCCTAGTTCATACCTGGATAGTCTCTCACTTCCTGCAAAATTTAAGATTTCTCCCGAAATATTTTTTTCAATCAGCTCACCTATTATCCTAGCAGAATCATGCAATGCTAAAGGTGTGCGGTATTGATCCGTAAATAATATTACTTCTTTACCATTTCTTAAATTATCATACATCAAATGAAAATTATTTCTTGTATGATTTAACCCGAGCCCGATCAACAATGCTTCCCTAAGAATAATGTAATTATTAAATGTCTCTAGAATTTTTATTTCTCCCATTAGTTTAGTTTCAGCGTAAAGTGATAACGGAATTAGTTTTGCATCTTCTTTCAACATTGAACCGCGGTAACCAGCATAAACCAAATCAGTTGAGAGATAAATTAATTTCGAATTGTTCTTTGCACAAAGTTCAGCAAGATGTTTAGTTGCGTTCACATTTATATTATAAACAACATTAGTAGAAAGTTTATCAGCTTTTTCAGGGTTTGATACAGCCGCAGTATGAATAACAACATCAGGGTTGAATGAAGTAAATATTTCGGTAAGTTTTGTTTGATCTGTAATTGATAATTTAACGGAATGAAAATCTTTACAGTTGCCAACGTTGGTTTGATATTGAGTAAGTATATCATGTTGCTTGCTCAATTCAAGATTCAAATATTGTCCCAACAATCCGCTTCCGCCGGTTATAAATATTTTCATTTGTTATTCACATTCTACTATTTATTTATAGGAATAAAACATCGAAGTTTGAAAAAATTGTGAAAATATAATTGAGAATGGTGAACTATTCAATTGTAAATCGTAATTCAAAAATCTTAATTCGGTCGTAAAACCATAATTCCAGTTTGTTTTTTATTTCCTTTAATATAATCAGCCAGCGGTTTTTCTGTGATTTGAACTTTATATCCTACATTTGGTGCGTGCATAAAATGAATTCTTCCGTCATCCATTCTAATTGCAATACCAGTATGTGCAATATCCAGTCCTTCAACGTTGGTTGTAATTCCAATAATATCTCCGCTCTGGATTTTGCCTTCAATGGATGCGATTTCTTCTTGCGGAATGAAAAAATACTTTCTTGTACTGATCTGCCGTTCAATATTTGAAATTTCTTTTACAAACTTAGGATTCTCTTTTAATTGTTTATAAGAATCAACATGAGTGCTCATAAAATTAATTTTCTTTACGTAACGTTTGCCGCCAAGTTCTTTTGTGATGTCTTTTCCTATATCACGATCGTCCATATCATAGATCCAATCGGAGAAATAATGAAGTCGTGAAGGATATTCTTTCAATTTTCCATCACGGTATCGGATATTTGTTAATTCTTTCTGATAGTCTTCAAAAGTTGTATTCCCTTTTTTGATGCATCGCGCGAATACAAGAGATGTTTCAAGAAAAATGTAGCAATCCAATCCTGTAAGATTTATAACAAGTTTTTCTTCGTCGCCTACTTCAAGTGTGTTAGCTACATAATCAGTTCCAAGAAAACTTTTTCCAATTTCGATAATAACTTGATTGATTGGCAATGATGAGAGTTTTTGATCAACAGCAAAATTAAATTTTGAATTACAAACATCTACATCTTTCTGTGTGTAAATTGCCTGTGCATTAGAATTACACACAAAGAGGAGAAGAAATAGAAATAGCAAAGACTTTTTCATATTGGAAAGTCCTCCGCACCTTGAGCAATAGCTGCTTGTTCTGCACCTGCCGGTAATTGTTGTTGTCTGAACCGATCAAGATTTTCAAATTTTGCATAATCTTTTATGAACCGTAATTTCACTTCACCGATAGGACCGTTTCTTTGTTTGCCGACAATTACTTCAGCAATTCCTTCGGTTGATTCACCGTTCATATCACCATAAGCGTATTGTGTTATATTATAAACTTCAGGACGGTATAGGAACAACACAACATCTGCATCCTGCTCGATTGAACCTGATTCGCGCAAATCTGAAAGCATTGGCTTTTTATCAGAACGTGATTCAACTTGACGATTCAATTGTGAAAGTGCAACAACCGGAATATTCAATTCCTTAGCAAGAGATTTTAACGATCGGGATATTGTTGAAATTTCTCGCTCACGGCTTTCCATATGAACAGAAGAACTAAGAAGCTGTAAGTAGTCAACAACTATTAATCCAATTTTTTTCTCATTCTTAAGTCTTCTTGCTTTAGCTCGAAGTTCAAGTATTGAAATTGCAGGAGTATCATCAATATAAATTGGTGCTTTACTAAGTTTATGTACTGTGCGGCTTATCTTTGCCCCTTCTTCCGCTTTAAATTTTCCGGTACGAACGTTGTGTGCATTGATACGGGCCTCGGCAGAAATTAATCTTGTAGCTAATTGAATGGTTGCCATTTCTAAACTGAACACACCAACAGGTACGTTATGATCAATTGCAGCATTGCGTGCTGCAGACATTGCGAATGCTGTTTTACCCATTGAAGGACGGGCAGCAACAATTATCAAATCTGATTTTTGAAATCCGCCGAGCAGATCATCCAATTCAAAAAATCCGGAAGGAACAGAAAAGGTTGAAATATTTTTTGAGTGAATTGCTTCGATTAATTCCAATGCTTCTTTAACTGCTTTATCCATTGATTTGAAAGATTCTTTAATTCCCTTTTCGGAAATTTGAAAGATCTTTGATTCAGCGGCATCAAGCAGATCAAATACATCTTCATTACCTTCATAGGCGGAACCCGCAATTTCCATTGATGAAGAAATCAATTGGCGGAGAATCCATTTTTCCATAACAACACGTGCGTGATAATCAATATTTGCTGCAGAAGAAATATCTTGAGATAATTTGCTGATATACGCTGCGCCGCCCGCTTCTTCAGTCTTACTCGATTTTTTTAATTCTTCATAAACTGAAACTGTATCAATCGGTTCGTTAGCTTCATACAAGGAAGCCATAGATTCAAACACAACTCTATTTCGTTTATCGAAAAATGATTCGGGTTTTAAGATTTCGATTGCTTTAGGAACTGCATCTTCATCAATTAACATTGCACCGAGTACAGCCATCTCAACTTCGGTTGCAGATGGAGGTTGGTTTGAAGATGATTTTAGTTTCTCAATATCAATATTGCGTTTACCGCTTTGCCTGTTGGTTACTCGTTTTGCCATTTTATTTTGCCGTTAATTCATCATACAGTTTTCTAAATTTTTGTACGTCTTCCCAGCAGCCTCGTTTCCAATTAGGATTTCTCAAAAGAGCTGCCGGATGATAGGTCGCCATTACTTTTATTCCGTCAAAATCATAAATACTTTCACGCAATTGTCCCAAAGAAAGTTTTTTATCAAGCAATCCGTTTGCCGCAACTCTGCCAAGACATAAAATAACTTTTGGTTGTATCAATTCAATTTGCTTATGAAGATATGGAATACAAGTCTCCATTTCCAGTGGCAGAGGATCACGGTTATTTGGAGGGCGGCATTTCAAAATATTTGCAATGTAAACATCTTCTCTTTTAAAGTTTACAGCTTTTAATATATCATTAAGTAATTTTCCGGCACGCCCAACAAACGGCTCACCCTGAAGATCCTCATCACGACCGGGTGCTTCACCTATCAACATTGCACCAGCATTTGGATTGCCGACACCAAACACAAATTTTGTTCTGGTTTTTCCAAGTTCACAATTCTGGCAATTACATATTTTAGAATTAAGTTCTTCCAGTGTTTCCGTCTTTTGAAAATCCTCTAAAAATAAATTTTCCGCAACAGATATTTTACTCTCAGTTTTTTCCTTAACAACAATATTTTTTCCCTTCATTGAATCCTCAATTGCTGTATCCATATTTTCAAATATAAAATCACCAAAGATTTCCTGCTGATCTTTAATTGCCTCGATTAATAATTTTTTGTCTAGCATTCCAAACCCTATTAAAGATTTAACACGATTGGTAGTAGGAAATTAGTAAAATCTTTACTGAAAATTTAGCACGAACTTTCATACAAAAAAGAAAAGCGGAGATCATTTGCTGATTTCCGCTTTGTTAAAAGAAAAGCTAAATATTATTTATCTTTATCAGTTTTGTATCTGTATTCGATTTTTCCATCAACTAATTCTTTTATTGCATTGATATGAGCTTTCTCGCGTTTTTCAAATTCTAACGAAAGTTTCATCTGCTCTGGATTTTCACGGTCTTCAAATTCATCTTCGTGGCCGGATGTCATTGTACTTAAGAGCGAATTGAATTCGAGTTTATTATCGTCGTTAAGTTTCCTCGCACGTTTAGCTGCAACGATAACGGCTTCATAAAGATTCGGTATGCTCGCTTTAATTTTAGTTAGGTTAATTGGTTTTATTGCCATTTTTACTTCTCCTGTTATATTTCTTTTTCTATAATTTTTTTTACTTCTTTTTTTGCTTCTTCAAGATTCACATTAGAGACCACGTAATCAAATTGATCTTTAAAGCTTAATTCCATTTCAGCTCGTTCAATACGTTTCTCAAGATCTTCATCTGTTTCAGTGTTTCGTTTTATTAATCTGTCTTTTAGAACATCAATACTTGGAGGAGCAATAAAAATTAGAACTGAATTTTTATAAACCTTCTTGATACTTATTGCGCCTTTAACGTCAACTTCAAAAACTGTTGATAGTCCTTTTGCAAGATTACCATCAACTAAACTTTTTATTGTACCGTAATAATAATCGTAAAATTTTTCCCACTCAACAAATTCACCATTATCAATCTTCTTCTTAAATTCATCTTCTGATATAAAATAATAATCAACGCCCTCTTTTTCAGTACTTCTTCTTTTTCTTGTCGTTGCTGAGACAGAAAATACAAATTCGGAAAAATTTTTTAACACATCGCGAACTATGGTTGTCTTACCGGAACCGCTTGGCGCAGAAAATACATATAATTTTGCCTTATTATTTGCCACGGTTTACTCAATGTTCTGAATTTGTTCACGAATCTTTTCTATCTCTTCCTTTATAGATATTCCGCTGTGAGAAATTTCCGATGAAACAGATTTACTATTTATCGTATTTGCTTCACGATTCATTTCCTGAACTATAAAATTAAGTTTTCTTCCGGCATCTTCCGATTTCGAGATTGTATCAAGAAACATTTTAATGTGACTGTGCAAACGAACGCATTCTTCTGTTACATCGGCACGTTCTGCAATTAACGCAAGTTCCATATTCAATCGGTCTTGATTGTTGGATAGGTCCGCGACCAATTGTTTTGCTTTTTCTTTTATCTTTTCAAAATAAGCTTTAATACTTTCTTCTGATGAGTTTTCAATTTTTGATAGAGCATTAATTATTATTTGAACTCTTTTACGTAAATCTTTTTCAAGTTCATTTCCTTCAGCTTCCCGCATTTTGTTTAATTCATTAATAGCCGTATCAATTGCTTCAACAACAATTTCAAATTCTTCTCCGGCTTGTTCATAATCATCCTTGAACAGCATATTCTGGAAAAGAAGAACATCGCTAAGTTTAAGATTACCTTTTATCTTTGAGTACTTTTTAATATCCTTTAACAGACTAATTGCATACTTAACACCTGCAGGATCAATCTCATTAAATCGTTCTTCAACTTCACCTTTACGTACTGAAACTGCCAGATAGACTTTTCCTCTTTTGATACGGTTCTTGACTTTTTCCCGTATTTCAAATTCTTTATTCATAAGAAACTTAGGAATTCGAAGCGAAAGATCAAGATATCGGCTGTTAAGACTTTTTAATTCGGCTTCTACGGTAATATCGTCTCTTTGAACGATAGCTTTACCATATCCGGTCATACTTGAAATCATCTGGGGTTCCTAAAAAGTGATGGCAAATTTAGTTAAAAATGCGTTGGTAAACAAAGTTGGTTTACTAAGTAGATTTCCAAAAAATATTAATTAAAACGCCTCTCCAATTCCAATATGAAATTGCAGAATCTCTTTCCAGAATTCTTTTTTAACCATTGGGCGTCGGTCATTCGGATCATAAATTTTTAGACCGAAATCAATTCTTAAAGGAATAAAATCCGAGTAATATCTTAAACCAAAACCTGCAGCAACAGCAATTTCATCAAAACGAAATTCTTTGTATCCGTTCCAAGTATTTCCATAATCTATAAAAATTGCTGTGCCAAAGCGTCCAATTAACCGGTTGCGTGTTTCAACAGAACCTTCCATCAAAAAGAATCCGCCAGTTGCAGCGCCTTTACCAAGAAATGATTCAAGATCATCTTGAGTGGGATTAGCACCTAAATCAAATTCAACTTTATTAGGAACAAGTTGTCGTGTTCCCCAGCCTCGTACTGAATTACTTCCGCCGGCATATAATCTTTGATTTAATGGAATAGCCGATTGTTCGCCACGGTAAGTAAATATTTGTCCAATCCTAAATTTTATTCCCAAAGCATCTAATTTGGAATCATAAACAGGTAGATAAAATGATGAAGTAACAACGCTTTTAAAAAATAACGGACGAACAAAATCACTCTTGAATATTTTGCTGATCAGGTATGGAATAGAGTTTCCATCTTCAAATAAAAAAGAAAGAGCATAACCATTTGAAGGGAAAAAAGTATCGTTGGTTTTGTTAGCTCCTAAATTAATTCCGACTGCAGCATTCGTGCTCTGGGAAATATACTTGCCGCTAAGGTCTTGATCTACGTAATAACTAGCGACAGAATCTGCAAAATCTTTAGGAGCTCCATATCTAATTTGAAAATACTGGCTGAATAAATTTATTACGTATGGTCTTTTGTAATCATATTCAGATCGCTCAACATTTAAATATACGTTAAACGAATTGAAGTAGAGAAACTGCGGAAGTTCGAAATCAAAGCTTAACCTTCCGCCTATTATCGTAGCGTTATATTCATTTTTTCTTTTTTGTGCAGTAAAATAAGTTTCAAGTTTCGTTGTAATCGGTGCACCGAAAAGAAACGGCTGCTCAATAGAAATGCGTGCATCGAAGTAACCGTAAAATGCGGAATCCGCAAAAGAAGGATGCTGTAAGAATTCAGAAATGTTCTGGGCTGCTGCAGAAGTACCAATTGTAACCTTTCTTGCATCGCCAAGAAAATTTTTCTTGATAAAGTTTAAAGCCATACCAAGATTGAAGGTATTATCTTCATTATTAATTATTATTTCAGGTGATAGTTCATGCATTAATCCGATATCTGCACTTATGTTAAGTGGAACATTGTTTCCTATCGTGTCGGAAATAACACTGCTAACATTAGCAGAAGTGAAAAGATTCGTCCTAAACAATCTTACCGTCCCTCTTTGAATATCGTAATTACTATACCAGCTTCCGACTTTTATTCCAACAATATCTTTTAACAAAGCATCGTCAACTAAATCAGCTCCTTTGCCTGTTCGTTGAGCATACAAATCGCTAATCTTATATCGGTTTCCGGGTATAAATTTTAATTCTACAGCAACTTTATTTTTCATAGTATCTACAATAACAGTTGGCCTATCTGCATTCACAAGCATAAATCCATGATCACGGAGAAAAGACAAAGTATAATTTTTCTTCTCATCAACAATTGCATCTTCATAAATTTTGTTAGTATCTACCTTACAATAATCTGTAAGTAATTCTTGAAATTCAGGTGCAATCCATTCTAGACCCTTTAAAGTCAAAGAATTAAAATAAACCGGTTGAGATTCGATGATTTTGTAAGTTAGTTGTGCTTCGTAATATGTTGTATCTAATTCATAATTAGAACTAATCTTAACTCTGAAAAATCCTTTTGAATGGTAAAAATTTTTTAGAGCATTTATATCTGATGTAACTAGAAGAGAATCAAAATAAACAGCTTTGCCGCCTAAAGACGAAAATTTATTTAAGAGCTGCGATAACCTGTTTGGAGACTCTTTAGAAAAAATTACTTCTCTAAGATCAGATGAGGAAAAATTATTATTACCTTCAAAATCTATCTGGGTAAGATCATATTTTATATTTGACTGCGCTGATAATCCGTAGGCAAATAGTAATAAGATGACAAAGACATTTCTAGATTTCAACAGTAACCCTTTAATTAATTATTTTAACCGGAGTTCCAACTTTTATCACTGAGTATAACTCATCTATATTTTCGTTGCTCACTGCGATAGATCCGTTAGTCCAATTAAATGGGAACGGAAGATTTTTAAATATAATGTTATATGTTCCAATACCATGTATTCCAATATCTGAACCAAGTTTTGTTTCTTTTGGAGGACATTCGTTTTTCTTTGCAGCTAATATTATTGTGTTAAACTCATCATCGAAAATATATCCTTGTTTTAGAGCCTCGGCAGCATCCCGTTCATTCGGGTAATCTAAATGTAAAAATTTATGATATTTATTTAATGAATCAATTGCGCAAACTTTATAATCACCGATTGGAGTAATATTATCATCAGCAGAAGATTTTATAGTTCCCGAGCTTTTACCAAATACGGCTTTATATGTTTTTATTAAAATTTTATTTGAGTAAAGTAAAATTTTATAATCTGTTTTATCAACAACGAGACGTATGTCCTCAAGTTTTGTTAATCCTTTTTCAATCAATGCTTCTTTTAAGGTAACTTCTCTGAAATTGAGAATTACCCCATATAGAATCATTCCGGCAAAAAAAATAACAACACTTCCGGAGATATATAAAATATTCTTTAACACAATAAATCTTGCCGTTTGATCGGTGGCTAAGATAAAATTATCTATTCGTAATATAAATAACGAAAAGCCTAACTTCTAAATGAAGTTAGGCTTTTTCCGATTATCGTATAAAATAAACATTCAATTATTTGTGGTTCTTGGCACCTACAACAGCAATTGCTGTCATATTAATAATATCATTAACCGTATCACCGCGCTGAATAACATGAACCGGTTTTTTCATTCCCATCAGGACTGGCCCAATAACAGTCGCATCAGTTAATCGTTGCAAAAGTTTATAAGCAATATTTCCAGCTTCAAGTGTTGGGAAGATCAGAACATTTGCACCACCTTTAAGTGATGAGAATGGATATTCTTTTTCCATTTTTTCAGCAACGACTGCAGTATCTGCCTGCATCTCGCCATCAATAATAAGATCAGGTCTTTTCTGCTTCACAATTTTTACAGAATTTGAAACCTTAATTGTTTGCGGATAAGGAGCGCTTCCAAAATTACTAAATGAAAGCATTGCAATTTTTGGAACGATATCAAACTCTTTTACTGCATCTGCTGCATTGATAGCAATTTCCGCAAGCTGTTCTGAAGTAGGATCAACATTTACGGTACAATCAGCGAAGAAATAGACTTTACGTTTTATGATTACAATATACATTCCGGATACAACTTTTAATCCTTCTTTCACACCTATACATTGAAGCGCCGGTCTGATTGTCTGAGGATAGTGTTGTGTAAGTCCGCCAACCATTGCATCAGCATCGCCCATTTCCACCATCATCGCTGCAAAGTAATTAGGATCATGCATTAAAGCTTTTACGTCCCTAGGTGTTATACCTTTACGTTGACGTTTTTTATAAAATACTTCTGAATATTGTTCATTTTTTTTCGTTGTCTCAGGATCTATTATTTCAAACTTATTTAGTTCATATCCTAAATCTTCAATTCGTGTTTTTATATTCTGTTCATTACCAAGCAGAATTGGTTTTGCAATGTTGTCGTCATAAGCAGCATTAGCAGCACGAATAATTTTTTCTTCTTCACCTTCCGGGAATACAACTTTCTTAGGATTTTGCTGGGCCTTATGAACCATTACTCTAACTATTTCTGTTGAATATCCTAAACGCTCCTGCAATTGTACTTTGTACGCATCCCAATCAGTAATTGGATTTCTAGCCACACCGGTATCCATTGCCGCTTTTGCAACTGCAGGTGCAACATTCCATAGTACTCGCGGATCAAACGGTTTTGGAATTATATATTCAGGACCAAATGAAAATTCTTTTCCGCCATAAGCATTAAGAACTACTTCCGGAACTTTCTCTCTTGCTAGTTGAGCAAGAGCTTTTGTAGCAGCCATTTTCATTTGTTCGTTAATTTTACTTGCACGAACATCAAGTGTGCCGCGGAATATAAAGGGGAATCCAAGAACATTATTAACTTGATTGGGATAATCACTTCTTCCGGTTGCCATAATAATGTCTTTACGTGCATCAATTGCATCTTCGTACTTGATTTCCGGATCCGGATTAGCCATAGCAAATACAATCGGATTTTTTGCCATACTTTTAACCATTTCTTTCGAAACAATATTTCCTTTAGACAATCCAACAAACACATCTGCACCTTTCATTCCATCAGCTAAATCTGCATAATGATTATCCTGGGCAAATAATTCTTTGTATTTATTTAGATCCGTTCTTTTTTTGTTGATGTGCCCTTTTGTATCAAACATCGAAATATTTTCTTTCTTAACGCCTGCAGCAATATATAATTTACAACAAGAGACGGCAGCAGCACCCGCACCATTAACAACAAGGTGAATCTTGTCTAATTTTTTCCCTGCAATTTCTACAGCATTAATTAAAGCTGCACAGGAAATAATTGCGGTTCCATGCTGGTCATCATGAAAAACCGGTATGTTCATAGTCTTAATCAATTCTTCTTCAATCTCAAAACATTCCGGCGCTTTAATATCTTCAAGATTAATTCCACCAAAAGTCGGTTCTAAAAGTTGGACTGCACGAATTACTTCTTTGGGATCATGTGTTTTCAATTCAATATCAAATACGTCTATATCAGCGAATCGTTTGAACAATACACCTTTACCTTCCATAACAGGTTTACCTGCATGCGGTCCGATATCGCCTAATCCTAATACTGCAGTTCCATTTGATACTACAGCAACTAAATTTCCTTTTGCAGTATACTTATAAACATCGTCGTCATTTTTTTCAATCTCTCTACATGGTTCTGCTACACCCGGAGTGTAGGCAAGTGATAATTCTCTGGCAGTATAACACGGTTTGGTCGGAACGACTTCAATCTTACCTTTTCTTCCCTCACTATGATACCTCAGCGCCTCTTCTTTAGTTACGCTCATAATTTTTTCCTTATGTTGATCTTTGAATTGTATCTTCGATATGTTGAATAAGATGAATTTGTCTAACTAAAAATATGGATATTCTATCAAAGTAAAAAGCGGGTAAATATCAGTAATGATTCTCTAATTCCTAAAAAAGAAAAATCCCAATATAAATTGGGATTTTCTACAATTAAGATTGTTTTAAATTTCATTGTTGTATTACCAATTCATTGAAACCGATGCCTGTAACATACTGTCATTATAGTTATTCCCTCCACCTGAAAGATCTTTGTAGTTTGATATATTACCTTGAAGTTCAAACCTTAACCATTGATAAAGAATTATATTCGAGCCCATATAAATCATTATCTTCTTAGTGAAATTCTCTTCGTTGGATATCGTCCCACCGAGATTTGCTGAAATCATTTCACTTAATTGATAATTCCCGTTCAAATCAAAATCCGTTATATTACTTGTAATAGAAAGAATTTTGGATTGAGTCAAACTAAAAGTTGAACTCAATGTCAATGGAAACTCAAAGTTGAAGCTTTGGTTTAGCATATAAGAAGTATTTGAAAATTTATTTGAGACAATTCCAACCTTTGCATTCTGCCATTGTCCGTTGAATGCAAACATTGTTGATGCATACATACCTGAAAATTGATAAGAGTACCCCGTCATAAAATTAACTATGTGATTATCATTCCTAATTAATTGATTAGCAGGTACAGCATCATTACCCTGGAAATAAGGTGAATAACCTATTGTAAAGTAAGGCATGTTGGGGAAATTGAAATCGAAACTTACCCCAAAAGATGCAGTGGAAGTCGTAGAAGTTTTCCAGTCTGCAATATTGTCTTGGTAATATTTTACATACATTTTCATCCCTATTTTTTTCCCAGGAAACTTTTTATTGAGTTTTGCTTCGAACATCAATTGGTCTGACCGAATATTTGGTGCTGCTAAAGAAGTATATCCTGGGCCTATTCTACTGACCTCGAATGATCCGTACGTATCATTTTTGGGCTGATCGAAGACCGCACTAACACGTAAAGCATAATCGTAAGATGTACTGATCTTGGGATTGTAAATACTTTTAACAAAACTTGGTAAAGAACCATCTTGAATATCGGCATCTCTTAAGTCTCTTGTAAACAATGAAACCGCTCCTTCACCTTTCAGAGAAAGTAAATTATTAAAGAGGAAAATTTTTCCTTCGGTACCAATTACTTGATTCTCTTGTGGAGTTAGAAATAAATTCACTGGGGGCAGAATAGACTGATCATCGTCCTTCATTTTTAGTAACGTAAAAAATAGATGAGTGTTTTCTTTTTTCCCCACCCCAATTCGGCCGGCCAAAAATGATCTCTTAAAGGAAACCTCATCGATACCTTCTGTATTATTTCCGGCTGCAATGGCAAAGTATAATATTCCTGGGTTGAATTCTAAATTCAATCCGTTGACCGGAACTCCACTAACAGTTAACTCTGAATATTCTGGGTATGTTCTTCCGATTCCAAGTGTTTTAATATTTAAGAAGAGTTTCTCCGCCGGAGAGATCAGTCCAAGTTTTTCTGCATTTTCTGTAAGTTTATTCGGATCGCTCAACGTCTCTATATCCAGTTTTCCAAAAGATGAATCGGCAGAAGATACAATCTCCTTAACCTTTTGAGAAATACGATCTTTTATTTTCGATTTCAATCGATCAATGTCTAACATAAATGATACGCTGTTCAAACTCTGCCTATTCGAATTGTTTAATGAAGTGAGATAAATATTAAACCCAAATGGAACATCGTAGAATGAAAGTCTCGGATTAAAGGCCAAGGTCCAGTAGTTTGAAGGAAGCTGTGAGAATTGTGCCGGTTTACCGCTTGATATTTGTGTAAACTTTCCATCACCGAAAAATTTAAAATTACTCGGGCTACTAAATAAATCTATCGGTGCTAGAGCTCTGAAGAAGTTTAGGGCCGATGTCCCATAATTATTAGTTTTGTAAGATGATAAACCGGATGGTAATCCGGAAGGTTGATTAAAGTCAGCATCACTGAATCTACTGATAGAACCGTTGTTATATGATGAATATTTTTCAGTACTCTCATTACCGCCAGCTATTTCAAAAGATCTTATTTCGCTTTCCTGTGTTTTGAAATCATCAACAAATGCCTCAACCGCCCACGCGTATTTTTTCCCCGGCATCAGTTGCATAGCTGCTATAGGATAGCGCAACACTGTTGCTGAAATTTTAGGCGATTGATAATATATCGGGTTGGATGACATTGCCGAATGCACCGACTGATAACCAAGAATTTCTACTAATTTCAATCTATAACTAAATCTTGCACCCGGTGGAATCGGAACAGGCGGTAACCATGAAAAGATAATTACTGGAGTTTTATTATTACTTTTTAATTTTAGGTTTTCTATCGCTTCCACAGAAATATTGCCGATAACCTCACCGTCAAACGGACTTATTAGTTCCATACGGTTAAAGTTTTCTACCGTAACCGAAATACAATCGGCAGCAAGCTGCTTTCCGTCTATGCCATCTAAAACTGTAATACATACATTATAATTTCCAGATGGCAAACCACCAGTATTTAGTATAATATCTTTGTAGTGACTATTCGATTCGCTTACTGTTAATGGACCCAGCTCCCGCCCGGAAATAACTTTCACTCCGTGTTGAAGTGTGATTACTGATGAAGTCGCTTCGATTATTTTTCCTTGTGTAGATTCTGTTGCAGTTCCTTTTAAATAAACTTTTATTGGGCTATCACTGTTGTTGATTAATTCAATTTTCCAGAACTGCTCAATCCTAAATTGATATGGGGGTGGTTGTTGAAGGTGTACGGAGATTTGAGCGTAAGAACTTATTGTTACGATTAACGATAGTAATACTATTTTATAAGCTTTCATTTTTTCCTTCAAATTGTAGTAATGTCAAGAACAGTATTTTGACACCACTTTGAATTATTTAATTTGATGACTGATTATGTGATTTTACTATTCAATAATTTTACCGAGTATATTGCTAAATTTTGATTGACCACCGTCTCCCGTAACGACCTTGACTGCATAGTAATTTTCTTTGTTTGTATTTTTGTCTGTATATGATTTTTCTTTTGTTGTGTCATATTGTTTTAGTTGTCCTTTCTCGTCCTTCTTGTAAATCACAAAAGTGTGCTCTGTTTTTAGTGCAGGATATTCCCATTTAAGAATAATATTTTTCTTTTCGATATTTACACTGAAATTTTTAATTGGTGGTCTTATACCTGTATCATAGGGTTTACCATATACTACAGAAGCATATTTAGAATAAAGTCCGCTTAAATCCTTGGCTCTAATTGAATAATAGTAAGTGACACCTGTTGTTACCGTTGTGTCAATGAATTTTGTTGCAGTTGATTCAGTTGTTTTGAGCGTTTCCCACTTAGCCTGCATATCAGTTTTTCTATAGATGATATGCTCTTTTACGTCCTCGCTGCTGCTAGGCACAAAATGCAATTCAATTTTTTTTTCTCCTACAACCACATCATTAAATATAGGGGTAACGGGGGGAATAGTGTCGGGTCGCGCTACTTTCAGTACGTTTGAAAACTCTGATTGATTGTAGTTGAAATCCAGTGCCTTAATTTTGTAATAAATGAAAGGTGTTAGTGAATTCAATGTAACTGTATCTTTAAATACTGTTTGAACCACTTGTACTAAAGAGTCATTATTTATAAAATTTTCATGAATAACAGAGAATTCATGTTCAGGACTATTTGATTTAAAAAGCCTGTACCCCATTAAATCCTTTTCTTTATTTTTCTGAACCGTGATTGTCACTACACCTAGTGAATCTATTTTGCCTGAAATAAAAACTGGTTTAATCGGTGGTATTGAATCAATTAAAGTAACAGAGACTGGGTAAGAAGAACTAACATTTTTTGCTGTATCAATCGCCTGAACTACATAATAATTTGGCTGTCCTGCAATAAATGTAGTATCTGTAAATATTCTGGTATCTTTTGAAAGCATTGCGCTGTGCAAAACTTTAAATTCTCCTTCATTTTTATTTGATCGAGCAACAAAAAAGCCTTTCAAATCTGGCGCCGGAATTGGATTCATTTTCCAGGTAATCAAAACCTCTTTGGCTTTTACATGTTGCGGTTGTTGTAAAAATGGTTGTTCGGGAGGAGTTAAATCTTTTGGCATCCCTTTTACTTCTGCAAACTGTACTTTTTCCCCAAATAAAGTGTAGCCAAAAAATCTATAAGTATATATTTTATAGTTGATCAGGTTTTTGTCATTATACCCGCTTCTAGATTCACCTTCATAACCGCTGCCTTCAAGACTATGTATTGGAGCTTTATTTAACTGTGTAAATGTGGTTTCACCAGGATTAGCACGCTCTACAAAATATCCTGAAAGTTCCGGGATATCTAACCAAGCAAAAAATAATTCTGTGTCTCCCTGCTTTACATATACAGGATTATCGTGACCTTTCTTTAGGTTCTCAGTAACAATAAAAAAATCCATCGGAATAATTTTGTACATACTAGAGGCACCTAAAGGTCTAACTCTATAGAGATACGATTTTCCTTTTATGGCAGTAATATCTGTATAACCTAAACCCAATGCAGTAGCAACATTTGCATTCTGCAATGCTGTCATTGCAAAAACCATGTACTCATAATCTTCCTTACTTTTCTGATCTTTTAATTCTGAAATGCCTTTGTCAAAATTGAAAACTCCGCCTTCTCGTTTAGAGATGTTTTTTAGAAAATCTCTGGCAATCTCCAGTTCATTCCTTGATTCTAAATTTTTCTCGCTACTTATTGTAGTTTCCCATTGGCTATCTTTATATGGAAATACTTTTGCTATTTGTACATAATCCAAAGTATCAGTTTGTTTTCTTTTAGCTTTTGAATCGAAAAGTGTTCTTTCAATACTAAATCCATTTTTAAAACCATTTTCCAGAACCGATTTTTTGTCTGGGAAAAATCGTATTTCAACACCTTTACCCTCTGTGTATCTGCCAACAACATTAATATAGCTTGATGGAATTGTTGTGGAATCTGCCTCTTGAGCAAAGCAGATGTTTGCAAATAAAAAAATTGCAATGATATATATAAAACGCATATTGTGCTTTAGCATATTTGATTTTAATAAATTTTTCATGGATGATCTTTTATTTTATTATTTATTTATTAGAGTGTTTTTTGAATTAAGTGTACTTGCAACAGTCACCATTGGTCCTGTTCTGAAATTTTTAGTAACAGATTGAGTAATAACATTATTATTCTTGTTTTTGGCATTAATCCAGCTATTGTTAACAAATTCTTTTAATGTAGCAGTTACAGTAAAAGTATAATCTTTATCAATTGTTAAATTATTTTTAATCTCGGGAGCTTCCGGCGGTAAATTATTATAAGTATTGCTGGCTGGTGGTAACGGATAAGTAGTAGTAATTATTTGTCCACTACTGGCTGTATTTTTTATAACGGTATTGTTAAGAAGTATGTTGGTGTTAATTTTAGTTTGAGTTTGACTAATCGTTTTAGCTGTTGTTGTATTTATTGTGTTTGGAGTTGAAACGGTATATAAATACTCACCTAGATTATTTTCATTTTTCTTTAATACTACATTCGATAATGAACCATCAGCATTATGAATTTTCAAGTTTGTGATTACTACAATTTTGAAGGTTCTGTTTTTTATAGAACCATCGGATTGTTGTTCTGAAACATCAAATACATTATTTGGGATCAATCCATACTGTACAGCTAATGGAGATATTAACGGGAAGCTATATTGTTGTGCGGGATGTACATATTGCACTAATAGTTGTTTCTGATCTTCAGCAGCATCTCCTTGTACAACTGTTGCACCATCTCCTGCACTGGTTATTCCGGAACAATTAGTACCGTATTCAAAACTCTTATTAAATGATGTATTTACCAGATAATGATCTTGAAGATGTACGCATGCTGACCAACCAAAATCAGTTACAGAATTGTAGTACCAATCACCAGTAGAATGTGTCCATGTAGTAAAATGTCCAATTTTAACCGAACCTTCCACCAGGCCTGTCACATATACCGGATTTGGAAATTTTCCCTGCAGCCAACCACCAGCTTTGATATCAGCTATATTCCAAGTCGAACTTCCTTTTTTTACAGATGCTAATACAGAAGCATAAAAGCCTATACTTCCGGAGGCTTGCCATCCATTAATTCCAATTCGTTCGGAAGGATACTCACAGTTGTTTCCATTATATTCTGCAAATGCCAGATTTAACTCGGCGCCGGCATTTAATTTCAATTCTGCAGAATAACTACCTACTAAATTAAAATTAACGTCTTTGTTAAATTTAAATCCAATACCTAAAGCAAATCCTTTGCCGGTTGCTGTGAGTGTATTAGCAGGTATTACAGGAATACCTGGATCAATACCAAAAACACCATGATAACCATCCTTAAACGTTTGTGTGAATCCGGAAGGAGCTACTATATCATTTCCAAACATTAAATATTCATATAAGTGAACACCAAAAACATCTACATTATTTAATCCGTTAGGCACCGGTTCTCCAAATTTGAAAAACCATTTATTCGTTTTTCCTCTGATGTCCAACACAAGATTTGATGGACTTGGAGTTGTTATAGGCGGAGCGTTTACATTAACACTTGCCGAGAGGTTAAAATGTTTATCGGGAAAATCATAACTAACATTGACAGTTCCGCTAATGTTAGCCTTAGGTCGTTTAGCAAAGCCGGCACCAACCCAAAAGTCACCTGTAAAAGCGATATATGTTAAACCCTGACTCTTTGAGAACTGCGCTAATAGTCCAACATCTGCGTTAAAAGTTTCTTCTTTTGGTGTAGTGGCTATTGTAGCTGCTACTCTCAAGCCCATTGTTGATTTCAAAGGAGTAAAAGTAAATTTCTTCCCTGATGGTGTTTTAGCTGAGGTTGCCTGTGTGGCTAACATATTATAATATGCACCGCCTCCAAAACCTCTGAAGGCGAGACCCGTTAAAAAAGGAACGCCTGGAGGTGGCAAAAGTATATCGGCTTCTACACGCCAATATCTGTATAAACTACCATATAAATAATTAGTATTACCAAACTCAACTAATGCCTTTGCTTTAAGACCAACAGATGTAAATACAACAGTTAATTCTCCAAGGAAGCCATTACCATAAACGGGATCTTCATTTCTAATACTAAGGTTACCATCAATTTTTACTGCCGGCATGTCTGCATGAACAGAAATACTATCAAGAAAAACTTCCTTGAATTTGGGAGTAAATTTTTTGTCGGTTTTATTCAATTCAACAGCAAATGACGCACCCAATGTTGTTGCACCTCCGATGTCTTCGGTGAGATTGGCGACTAAATCTATCATCAGTGCGCCTCTCAGAAGCTCCATATTAGGGCTTGGCAAACTCGCTTTTGATAATGATTTGTAATAGATTTTTTTGATTGATACTGGGAAATTTGCCAACCACTTTGGTGGACTGGCGAAGCTCCATGAACCAGGATTAAAACTGAGTGTGTTTGTCGTAGAGTTGTAAGCATAGTTTAATCCAACATTCTCAAAACCCAGTTCCATCTTTATTCCCTTAATTGGAAAGTTAGGATTATCCCACTTAAAGGTACCGTTCAGATTAATTGAAAGTGTGTTTGAGTTTGGAGAAAGATTTGCCGAAATATTTGAGGTTGGAAGTAATGTCATTTTGCCTTTAAAAATATCGGCATCAATCGGGCCCACCGGAAGAATAGCTATTTGAAAATTATTCCCGCCGGAAACCTGGTTGAATGTGGCTGTATATTTTAAACTATTTTGAGTTGTTACTTCACTAATTGGCAATACAAGTATGCCTTTTGCTTTTCCACTGACTAATGAACTACTAATAATAGAAATCTCAACTGTATCCAGGCTGGCACTTAAATCCGCTATTCTCCCCGATTGCAGATTGAAAACATTAACCGCTTTTATTTTAGTTGTAAGTCCAAAATCATCAATGATAAAATTATATGCTGAAACAACTGGAGCAGTTAAATTAGTTCCTGTCTTCCATGTGTCGGGTAGAGTAACATCAAAAATTTTTACGTAAAATCCTTTCCATGCAGCCGTAGAATCGTTTGCATAGTTGGTGGGGAAATTCATATCCAATGGATTTCTACTATCCGAAAGGTCGAGTGACATTGGGCCTGCGAGAATTTTAATTCCATTCGTACCTACAATTTCACAACTATCTAAAGTGCCCGTAAGTAGAATATCCTGCATACTCGTTCCATTACCTGTAATTGTAGCTTTAACTGAATCTGTTGATGTTGGAACTGGGAGTAACCAATCTCTCGTGAATTTAACATCAAGAGCAAGGCTAATGTCTTTAACTCCGGTACTATCCCATTCAACATAACATCCGGAATTAGGTGTTCCTTTTCTAAAATTGAAAATCATCTTAGGATTGGCTGAGGTATTGGGAATTTTTATATCCTCGGCAAGTTCCACACGACCGCTGGTAAAATTAATGCTGGAAGGATGTACAGGAAAATATTTTCCCGCAAATCCTAAAGTATATGGTGTACCAGATTTTGTAAATTTTTCCTGCACCAAAAAATTTATTTTAGATGAATCTTTTTTGAAGACCATTTCGGTAATAACCAATTTCTGATTGCCATTATTGAATTGCAATCCGAAAGGCATTTTAAGTGTATAGTCGGGTAGAACCGGAGGCGGAATATTACTTTGATAGTTTATTTGCGGCTGACCATAGTTGAGACTATTCACCCAGGTAACTAAGTTATCAATTTTACCATTCGACCAGTTTACTATATGATCTACAACATTAGCTGCACCTGGGCCTGTTAGAACACTCTCAGCCCATGCCAGAGGGTATGCTAAATAAGATGTACTGGAACTTCCACTCTCGGTTGTTACAATTCCACCTGATGTCAATCGTTTGGTTGTATCAACTCGAATCTTTTTGAACTCAACAGCAACATTTGTCCCCAACCAATTAATGTGGACTCTTCCTTTACCTGTAACCGAGCTGTCTGATTCGGTAGTTACATCGGTAACAATAACTTTAAATTCTCCATTATGTCCGGCCTTAATTGTATCATTAACTGCTACAGTTCCAGTTCCTCCACCTGATGTTGAACTATCAGCTGGATTCGAGATGGTTAAACTTTTTGTCCTACCATTTTGTCCTTCAACATCAAACACGAACGCTTCCGTAGTTCTGCTATTCTCTCCAGCATCTTGCCCTTCTCTACTTTCTAGTTGAACGGTCCATGCATATTTTTTATTCTTCTCTATTTTTTTTGCCGATAACGGATACTGAAGCATTGTAGTTCTAATTTCATTCTTTTCAAACACGGCTGGATTTAGTTTTACTGCTTCAGATGGTGATTGATTACCGAGTATCTCAACTACTTTTAAGCTATAACTAATATCTGCCCCAGATTTAATTGATGGAAGCATCCAAGTAAAGAGAATCGGTTGATTCGCATTCAGCTTTGATCCGTTTGCGGGAGAAATAAGTTGTGGGCTTACCTTTTCTGGAATTATAGTGGATATGATTTGGTCTATGCAGTCTCTGGCTACCTCCTCACCCCTTTCGTTTTTAACAGATACACAGATGGTATAGTTACCATCAGGCGCATTCATATTCTTGCTGAACGCTTCCTGAAGTTTTGTGTTGTGGTATGTTAACTCCGCTAAATTGAAATCGCTGAACGATAATCTTTTTGATCCAGAAATCATAACCGATTTTAATTTACTCTCAACTTGGATTCCGGAAGTTTTTTCTTTTAGATCAACAGTAATAAGAACTGCATTATAGGCGGTCGCGCTTACATTAGTCGCTATTATTTTCCAGAGATCTGAACTCTTCAGTTGATTTGTCGGAGGCGGAATTAATTTCACAATAAGACTCGCTACACCGTCGGTATCATGTTGGTTAATGGGCTGATCAATGGTTTGATCAATGCAACTGCTACTAATTTCTCTTCCGTCTTCTGCTTTTACATGAATACAAATTGTATAATCTCCCGAGGGGGAGTTACCTGTACGATTAAATGCTTCGCTCCAACTACCTGGTTTGAAATTTACATTCCCGGTTTTAACATCGTTATAAGTAATCATCTTTGTTCCAGGAGGTAAGCTCATTAGTCCTGATTGCCCATTAACAACCATTCCTTCTCCCTTAACTTCAAGAGTTCCAGACAATGTTATATGTATAGTAGATTTGGTTGTATTTATAAGTATTGCTTTCCAGAGATCGGTAGCTCTAAGTTGATTTGGTGGCGGCTGTGATAGTTTGACCTGAACCTGGTCCTGGGCAAAAGATAATCCGGCAAAGAAAAAGAAAGTTAAAAGTAAAAATATTTTTCGCATGCTACATCCTTTTAATTCATTTGCAATTATATTTTATGTGGCATTAACCTTGTGCAATAAACAATGTATAATACCTGCTGTTTTTAATTCATTAAAAATTCTTCTCATTTTATTATTTCATCATTCTTAATCTTAATTGAAGTTTTGTTACTCAGATTTTTCTGAAATAATTTTACTTCTCTATTTTATCTACACGAGAGTTCGAATGAATCGAGAATAGGAATCATTTTTTTTGCTTATATAATTTGATTTAACGGTAAGATGAGATTTCTAGGAAAGGATAATTTTTATGATTAGTATCTTATCGATTAAAGTTTCAATACTGATGTTAATGTACCCAGAATGATGTATTAAGTCAAGAAGTCTTTTATTGTCTAAAACCAGTCTAAAGATGTTAAGAAGTTAAATGATTGTTATGTATTAAGGATTATTGTTGAATAATAAAAAACCCCGTGAATAGCGGGGTTTCTTTATACTATTTATTTTTTATAGATATCAGACTTCCATAATTTCTTTTTCTTTATGTTTAATAATATCATCAACCATTGTAATGTGTTCATCTGTAAGTTTTTGAGTTTCTTTTTCAGCTTCTTTTAGTTCATCTTCAGTCATCTTTTTTTCTTTTTCTATTTTTTTAAGATGATCATTTGCATCACGGCGTACATTTCTCAGAGCAACTTTAGCTTCTTCACCAAATTTCTTAACCAACTTTACTAAATCCTTTCTTCTTTCTTCTGTTAATGCAGGTATTGGAATTTTAAGGTTAGTTCCGTCACTAATTGGATTTAATCCAAGATCAGAAGCGAGAATCGCTTTATCAATTGCCTGCACCATTGATTTATCCCAAGGAGTAATTGAAATTGTATGTGCATCAAGCACAGAAACATTTCCGACTTGATTGAGCGGACTCATAGTTCCGTAATAATCTACTTTTATCCCATCGAGTAATGCAGTTGTAGCTTTACCTGTTCTAATTTTTGATATTTCGACTCTAAATGCCTCAACACTTTTATCCATTCTATGACGAGCATCTTTTATTTGTGGATGGTTTAACATAGGACCTCACAAATTTTAGTTCTTAATAGTTTGTGCCAAATTTCTAACGGATGTTCCAACGTTTTCTCCAGTAACAACTTTAAGGAGATTACCGGGTTTATCCATGTTAAAAATTATTATTGGTAAATTATTTTCTTTACATAAACTTATTGCAGTTAAATCCATAACACGAAGATTTTTTTGGAGAACATCAATGTAAGAGATTTCTTCAAAGCGAAACGCCTCCGGATTTTTTTCAGGATCAGAATCAAACACACCATCTACACGTGTTCCTTTAAATATTGCATCGGCTTCAATCTCAACAGCTCTTAATGATGCTGCTGTGTCTGTACTGAAATACGGATGGCCTGTTCCTGCTCCAAAGATTACTACTCTTCCCTTTTCAAGATGCCTTATAGCTCTTCTGCGGATATATGGTTCAGCGATAGCCGACATATTAATTGCAGTCATTAAACGTGTATACATTCCTTTATTTTCACACGCATTTTGTAATGCAAGTGAATTTATCATCGTTGCGAGCATTCCCATCTGATCACCAGTAACACGATCAATTGCTTGACCGTTAGCATTTAATCCGCGATAAATATTTCCGCCTCCGATGACAATCCCAACTTGAACACCAAGCGAATGAATCTTTTTTATTTCATCAGAAAAAAAATCTAATACCTTGGGTTCGATACCAAATTCATTTTCGCCTGCAAGGGATTCGCCGCTAAGTTTTAGTAATATTCTTTTATATTTCAATTTATTATTCATTATTGGTTTCCAATATAAAAAAAAAGGTCTTATTTATAAATAAGACCTTTTTGAATTACTTCTTTTCATCACTGAGGTGAAACCGTCTGAATTTAATCAGTTTCACTTGAGCTGAGTTTGATTTATTAAACTCATCAATTAATCCGCCGATCTTTTTCGTATTGTCTTTTACAAATGCTTGTTCGAAAAGGCAGTTCTCTTCGTAGAATTTATTTAGTTTGCCAAGAGCAATTTTTTCAAGAATTTGTTCCGGTTTACCTTCTTTACGCGCAAGCTCTTTATAAATCTCAACTTCTTTTTCAATTAGAGTTTTATCAACTTCATTACGGTATATTGATAAAGGGCGCATTGCAGCAACTTGCATTGCTATGTCTTTTAAGACCGGTTCCAATACATTTGTTTTATCAGATGGAACATCCTCAGCTTCAATAAGAACACCAAGCTTTGAACCAGCATGAACATAATCTACAATTTCACCATTAGTAGTATTATCAATTGCAAAACGTGATATTTCAATTTTCTCTCCGATCTTTCCGATGATCGCATTTAATTCATCAACAAGTTTTTTTCCATCTTTCGTAATTTCCAAAAGTGATGGTATATCAACAGGTTTATTGTTAGCAACAATATCCATAACAAAGTTTGTAAAATTTACAAAGTCATCACTCTTAGCTACGAAATCAGTTTCGCAATTCACTTCTAAAATTGCTCCAGTCTTTCCATTATTAAAAATACGTGTTAAAACTATCCCTTCATTTGCAGTTCTTTCAGCACGCTTTGCTGCAACAGAAGCACCTTTTTTTCTTAATAGTTCAACTGCTTTTTCAAAGTCACCGTTAGCTTCTTCAAGAGCTTTCTTGCAATCCATCATACCAGCGCCGGTTTTTTCTCTTAATTCTTTTACCTGATTTGCACTTACTGCCATAATTTATTTACCTCAATAATTTTCTAAATCTTAATTAATATTTATTCTGCTTTTGTTTCAGTACTTTCTTCTTTTTTCTCAACCGGTTTTACTTCAGGTTTATCTTCTTTCTTTTCAACAGGTCTATCATCTCTTCTTTGAGCGGGTCTATTTTGTCTGTTGTCTCTTCTATCTCTGTGTTGAGGTTTCTTATCACCTTTTTCATCAATTCTAACTCTTCTTACTTTACCTTTTGCGTCTTTCTTTTCTACTTCTTGTTCTTCTTTATTTTCTTTCTTACTTTCCTTCTCAGCTGCTTCATGTGCCCTTAATTCTTTTGATTTAGCATTTCCTTCAATAACTGCATCTGCAATTACTCTTGTTATTACTTCAACAGCACGTGATGCATCGTCATTAGCAGGAATGATATAATCAATCGGCGCAGGATCGCAGTTTGTATCAACTATTGCAAAGAGAGGAATATTTAATCGTAAAGCTTCATTAACTGCAATTGATTCCTTTTTAATATCAACTATGAATAAAGCTCCCGGCATTTTTGCAAGTGTTTCAACACCATCAAGAACTTTTCTTAATTTATCTTTTTCTCTTGTAAGAACGAGGCGTTCTTTCTTTGTGATCTTTTCAAAAGTACCGTCGCTTTCCATCTTTTCAATGTTTTGCAATCGTTTAATACTTTTACGAATTGTTTGAAAGTTAGTTAACATTCCGCCAAGCCATCTTTCACTTACCCAGTTGCTGTCTGAACGTTTTGCTTCTGATGCAACTGTTCCTTTAGCTTGTTTTTTAGTGCCTACAAAAAGAACACGTTTGCCTTGGGATACAATTTCAGTCATAGCTTGAGCGGCTACTTCTATAGCCTCTTGTGTTTTTTTCAAATCAATTATATGAATACCATTCTTTTCCATAAAGATGTATGGTTTCATTTTAGGATTCCAGCGACGTGTTAAGTGGCCGAAGTGTGCGCCTGATTCGATGAGTTCTGTGAGTTGGACTCTAGACATGATTTCTCCTGTTTTTCTTCTACCCTCTTCATCTTTGCCTTCCATCTCTTTTTAACGTGAGACACAGGGGGCAAATCCGAGAGTATGATTAATGTTAATTAAATAATTATCTCTTAGAGAATTGGAATCTCTTACGTGCTTTCTTTTGACCGTACTTTTTACGTTCAACCATTCTTGGATCTCTTTTCAAAAGACCTTCAGCTTTTAACGGAACTCTGAAATCTCCGTTAATTTCTTCAAGTGCTCTTGAAATACCGAGACGAATTGAATCTGATTGACCTGAAATACCGCCGCCGTTCACATTAGCAAAAACATCATATTTACCGAGAGTTTCTGTTGCAACAAAAGGAAGCATTAAATTATCTCTATGGTCTTTACGCGAAAAAAACTTTTCAAATTCTTTGTCATTAACGGTTATCTTGCCGGAACCACTTCTTAAATAAACTCTGGCTACAGCATTTTTTCTTCTTCCAACAAAAATTTTATCTGTCATCAACTCTCTCCATTAAAGACTTAATACTTCAGGTTTTTGAGCGCTATGCGGATGAACGTCACCGGCATACACTTTTAACTTCTTAATTAATTTTCTACCGAGTTTTGTTTTGGGCAGCATACCTTTAACTGCATTTTCAAAAGCAAACTCTGGTTTTTTTTCCATCACTTCCGAAAAACTTCTAACTCTTGTACCGCCAGGATACATAGAGTGAGAAAAATAAGTTTTTAGAGTTTCTCTTTTACCGGTCATTCTAATTTTATCTGCGTTAATAACTACTACAAAATCACCCGCATCCATATTAGGTGTAAATACCGGTTTATTTTTACCGCGAATAACTCTGGCTACTTTGGCCGCTAAACGTCCTAAAATTTGATCTTTAGCATCAACCAAATACCATTTCTGATTTGCGTCTTCCGGTTTGATAAATCTTGTAATTCTTTCCTGCTTCAAAACTGCCTCCAAAAGCAAAATTCTATTTTTCAAAGGGTGTAAATATATTTCTATGGGGTTAGAATGTCAAGAAATGGCGATTTTAAAATTTTCATCCGTTTTATGAACAAATGGCATTGTTATTACAAAGAGGCGCACAAAATGTTAATAGTTATATGTAAAAACACCTCTTTTAATTAGATTGAATTATAAAATTATGAGTAATTTATGAAAATTCTTGTTACCGGCGGTGCCGGATTTCTTGGCATTAATCTAATTCGTTATCTACTTCAAAAAAAATATGAAGTTGTTTCTCTTGATATATCAGATTTCAATTATCCCGATGTAAAAGATAAAATTAAAATCATCAAAGGTGATATTCGTAATAATGTTGCAGTTGAATCTGCATTACAAAATGTTGATATGGTTATTCATACAGCTGCTGCACTTCCACTTTATAAACCTGATGAAATTTATACTACAGACGTTAAAGGAACTCGCTTGCTTCTTCATGAAGCGTTTAAGAATGATGTTAAACGGTTTATTCATGTTTCCTCAACTGCTGTTTATGGAATTCCTGATCATCACCCGCTTTATGAAAACGATAAACTTGATGGAGTTGGTCCTTATGGCAAGGCAAAAATTGAAGCAGAAAATGTTTGTATTGAATTCCGTAAAAAAGGTATGTGTGTTCCTATTATTCGTCCAAAATCTTTCATCGGTCCAGAACGGCTTGGTGTTTTTGCGCTTTTTTATGATTGGGCAAAAGATGGTAAAAATTTTCCAATGATAGGAAACGGAAATAACCGCTATCAATTGCTTGACGTAGAAGATCTTTGCGACGCAATTTACAATTGCATTGTCCTGCCGGGAAAAATTGTAAACGATACTTTCAATATCGGTGCAAAATTATTCACAACCATGAAGGAAGATTATCAGTCGGTTCTGGATTACGCCGGATTCGGTAAAAAAATAATCGGGCTTCCGGAAAAACCGATTATACTAACACTAAAATTATTGGAAGCACTTAAAATTTCACCGTTATACAAATGGGTTTATGAAACTGCATCCAAAGATTCATTTGTATCAATTGAGAAAGCTGAAAGACAATTAAATTTTTCACCAAAATATTCCAACAAAGATGCTCTAATAAGAAATTACAAATGGTATCTTGAAAACATGAATTCCTTCAAAGATCAATCCGGTATCAGCCACCGAGTTCCATGGAAACAAGGGATACTTTCTATAGCTAAAAAGTTTTTTTAAACTAACTGCTAAAAGCTAATCGCTAACAGCTATTAGTAAATTGCAAAGTTCTATTTATATTTGCACCCAGAAATAATTATAACATAGAGGATACAAAATGCCAAGCAAAAAAGATTTCTTAAAAGATAC
Source organism: Melioribacter sp. (assembly GCA_023250955.1). Classification (GTDB taxonomy): domain Bacteria; phylum Bacteroidota; class Ignavibacteria; order Ignavibacteriales; family Melioribacteraceae; genus Fen-1258. The sequence goes on from JAHEZQ010000009.1 coordinate 29,246, forward strand.
TATTCAACACTTCGATATAAAGGAACACAACGTAATTAAGTTGGTTGATTCGATGGAGAAGATGGCTTTTAGCGCACGCGATCTTAATCGTGCAGCTCAGATATATGATAGGATGCTTCGCGATAAAGATTGTGCAATAATTTTAACTCTTGCCGGAAGTTTATTCAGTGCCGGCTTAAAGAGAGTTGTTTACGATCTTATTACAAACAACATGATAGATGCTGTTGTTTCCACCGGAGCTATAATGGTTGATCAAGATTTTTTTGAAGCTCTTGGTTTCAAACATTACATCGGCACTCCTTTCGTCGATGACAATGTTATGCGAGATCTTCACATTGATAGGATCTACGATACATTCATTGATGAAGACGAACTCCGCATTTGCGATGAGACGACAGAAAAGATTTTTAATTCACTCGAAACGAGACCTTATTCTTCACGGGAACTTCTTTGGAATTTTGGTAAATATCTTGATGAAAACGGCGGACCAAAAGTTGAAGACAGCGTTATCTATGCTGCATACAAACATAATGTCCCAATTTTTGTTCCTGCATTCTCAGACTGCTCGGCAGGATTTGGAATTATTGTCCATCAAACTAAAAATCCCGAAAAACATCTTTCATTCGATTCCGGAAAAGATTTTCTTGAACTCACACAAGTTAAACTCAACAGTAAAGAGTCCGGAATATTTATGATTGGTGGCGGTGTTCCAAAAAACTTTACACAAGATATTGTTGTTGCGGCTGATATATTAATGGAGAATGCGCCAATGCATAAATACGCAGTTCAAATTACAGTCGCTGATGTTCGTGACGGCGCTCTTTCATCATCAACACTTAAAGAAGCAAGTTCATGGGGAAAAGTTGAAACAACATTTGAACAAATGGTTTATTCCGAAGCTACGATTGCAATGCCGTTAATTGCAGGTTATGCTTATCACAAAGGTGCATGGAAGAATAGAACAAAAAGAGAGTTTCAAAAATTATTTACAAAAAAAGAGGTTAATGTTTAACCTTCACAAAAATTCCCTCTCCAAACAAAAAACCCGATTGGATAAATCGGGTTTTTATTTTAATTCAATATTCTAGCAACAAATTATTTCATCAGAATCATTTTCTTAGCTGAGGAAAAGTTTTTAGTTTCCAACTTATAAATATAAACACCGCTAGCAAGTTTAGCAGCATTAAACTCAACCTTATGATTTCCTGCTTCCATCTTACCATCCACTAAAGTTGCAACTTGCTTACCAAGCGTATCGAACACCTTTAGTTTAACATCACTGACTGCTGAAAGCTGATAACTGATAACTGTTGTTGGATTAAATGGATTAGGATAATTTTGCTCAAGCTTAAAATCATTTGGAATACTATTTACATTTTCTATTCCGGTCGGTGTATATTTTCCAACAAATGCACCGCGGCCATGTGTTGCAGCTACAACTGTTCCGTCAGATTTTCTTGATGTAATATATTCTACTACAACTTTACCCATTACAGTTGACGCTTCCTGTGTCCATACCGTGCTTGTACCATTCATCTGAGATGCTGAATAAACTCCAACACTTGTAGCAATTAAATAAACTTTATTGTTTCCTGTAGTGGGAAAAATTGTTGCTGAGCGTACAGATGCTTCTGTAAAATTTCCTTCCACATCAGACCAGCTTGAGCCACCATCAGATGTGTACCATAAACTTTTAACATTATAATTTGCTAACACTACCAAAACTTCATTTGCATCATCTGGATTAATTGCTATACCATGAATATACGATCCGTTAGGTACTGCTGAAGTAGAATACAGCGGCGTTATATCAATTGCTGTCGTAGCAGTTTTAGAATTATTCATCTTATAAATTTTTGGCTGAGCTGATGTATGTGATGCTGCTAAGTAAAGAATGTTTGCCGTAGTTTTTGAAACAGCTAATGTTGAATAAGTATATCCTGCTGGAATTGACAAATTAATAGAGGACCAGCCAACCGTAGTTTTATCTTGTATATAATTTGGAAGGGTTAATAAACTATTATTACGCCATAATAAATTTGATGCAATGTAATACATATAATTTTCATCGTTCGGATCAACCGCATAAGGATTAATAAATTTCATCCCGCTAGCACCGTCAGGTGTAATAGAAGACCAACTGGCATTTTGATCTGGATCATTATTGCCATTATACCCATATCTTACCACTGAACCATTTTGTGTTGAACCATAAGCAAATTGATTTCCTAAATAAGAATAACCCCCATCCCCGGTAGTCACATCTCTTGAATCGTTTGCATTTGTTCCATTCCATCGGAATACCGGTGAGCCGTTATCTTGTGTTCCACCAAAAATCCGTGTATCACCGGAAGTTGGTGATATTGCCATCGTATAATATTGAGTTACGTTATAAAGATTATCTCTATCTGCCCAAGGGAAAAATGTTGTATAGTTTGTAGTAGTAGGATCAGGTGCATAACTAATTCCTCCGTCATGTCCGACCCAAATTCCAATTGGATCATCTTGATCAAATACTATAGTGTGAATATCGGGATGTAGCCCAGGATAGAAAAAACTCTGAGTATAACCATACCCGCCAATCCAATTCGTTTTGGGATCTGAGAAGAGCTTCGTTGCAAAACCATCTAATGATCTAAATAAATTTGTGCCTCCAATAAAAACAATATTTTCATTATTTGGATGAACAGCTATTGCCATGTTGTAATCACCTTGAGTATCCATATATCCGTCTCTTGATCCTGTAAAAGCGGGTAGATTAGCAGATAAATCAGTAGAGGCTCCTGTTGAAATATTTATTTTGAATAATCGAACATCATCTTTACTTGGTGTACCAATCGGAACACCTGTGTTTGTTAAAGAATAAATTACATTTGGATTTGAAGTACCGAATGCCATTACTGATCTGGAAGAAGATGATGGAAAATCTACCGGAGTTATATTTGTCCATGTTAATCCGTCGTTTGTTGATTTATATAAACCTGGCGCTGAGTTCGGATTATAGGTTCCATTATAACTAAGCTGCGATAAATAACAAATCATTATACCATTCTTATTAAAGACCAAGTCAACGTAATAATGATCATTTTGACTTCCCAAACTTGTTGTCCAAGAACTTCCTCTATCAGTAGATTTAAGAAGTAAACCTCCATTTGAGCAAACAAAAACATATCCGGAAGTTGGGCTAACAACAACTTTGGATGCATAAGAAAACATACTGTTCCAGCTTGTACCATTTGGGTTATAAAGAGAGTTACTATAATTTATTAAGTTCCAATTTTCTCCGTTATCTGTAGATTTATAAAATCCGCCGCCGTAAAAATTAGCATTTCCTCCCCGAGATTTTGCACTGTTCCCGTCAAACTCTCCGCCTACAGCATACCAATTATTTTGAAAACCCGATCTTGGATCTTGAGCAATTGATGTTACGCTTAAGATACTTGCAGTATTGCTTTTCAATAACCAAGTAATACCTCTATCTGTGGATTTCCAAATACCGCCGGAAACTCCTCCGGCAATAATTGTTTTGTTTGTACCATCCGAGAGATCTATTACAATGGCACGTGTTCTTCCGCCAAGATTAAACGGACCGGCTTCTTTCCAATTAAATGCTAATGCATTTAATCCTTTCGCTAATCTTTCTTCCGATTTCGGTAATCTAGAAGCAAATGCAATCTCCTTTTCACGAATATTTTCCGGAATAGAATTTGTCCTTGGATCTCGTAAAATAGAAAAGAAATATTCGTTTCTTTCAATGGCAGTTTGTTTTTTCTTTTCAGGAGATTCTTCTTTTTCTCCTTCGTTATTTATAAAGGATGAATATGATTTATAGTTATATGATTTAAATATTAGTAGAGATATTCCAAATGATATAACTAAAACAAAAAGAAAAATTCTTTTAAGCATAACTTTTACCTTGTTTTATTATTTCATTAATTGAGAAACTGTCCATGTAGAATTTTTTTCATTTTCAATTTTCATTTTTGGTTGCCTTATTTCAAATTGAAATTCGGTTCCCTTTTTAAGTGACTTTAATTCGATCAGCCGTTTAGCCATTTGCAATTTCAAATCTGTATTAGGAGCAATTTCTTCGGTTGTAGAACCATAACCAAGAACTGATTTAACATTCACGTCTAATAAATAGTAATCACCGCTCTCTGTAAAGCCGTTCATAATACACGAAACAATTGCTGAACCAGGTGGAATATTTTCCCCAATAGATTTTTTTGTTTGAGATGATTGCTCAGATGAAGAGCATCTATAAAATAATAGAGAGATTGTTATAGCTATTATAAAAATAAATGGAATTGTTCTTTTCATGATCTGCCTTAATCTTTATTTTTAATTGAAAAATAAATAACGCTACTAATGCTTTCTTTATTGTTAATCTTTTGATTAAGTACAAGATAAAAAAATAATTATACATAAGAACTATTTTTTCGGAATCATTATATAAAAAGAAAAAGCGACACGATAAACGCTTATCCTATTTCATCAAAATCATTTTTTTAGTCTCAACTAAATTCCCTGAAGTAAGTCTGTAAAGATAAACTCCGCTCGGTAGAGACGTTCCATTGAACGTCTTTACATATTGACCGGGCAATTGAAATTCATTTACAAGAGTAGCAACTTCTCTTCCAAGCACATCATAAATTTTAAGAGAAACCAAACTGCCTTCAGGTAATTGATATCTAATTACAGTCTCGGGATTAAAGGGATTAGGATAATTTTGATCTAGAGAAAATGACGAAGGAAGTAATTCGATTGATTCGTTCACTCCTGTTATACCGCTTGAATTAAAAGAATAAATAAATGGTCCGGTTTGACCATCGTTTCCATTATTGTGATAAATCATAAATGTTACTGAAGAATAATCGGGTACTGAGTAATCAACACCGGGAATTACGTTTTCAATTATTTTATTTGCACCATTAACCCTGATCGCTTTAATCTGAATATATCCATCAACAGATGTATTAAAATTTATTTTTAGATTTTTACCTGAATTGAAAGTTATATACTCGGCAGAATATTTATATAACCCATTGGTCTTACCATTTGAAATGTTTGCATCATTGTAAGTAACATTTGGATTTACATTCGTAATTGGAGTATAAGTATAAGCCCACTCGGGATGAGTATAATTTACATTTTCGTTAAGAAAATTTGCCAACCACCAATCAACCAAGACTGAATAAAAAGTTTTACTGCTACCTACACTTGTCATGTATTGATTTAATCCTGATACACCGCTAATCCCACGGCTCAAATAATTTTTGAAGATTGCTATTCCGAATTGTTCCTTTAGATAAAGTGAAAATCTTGCAGCTCTGGAATAATCTCGAAGCACTGCAGTATTATCTCCGTATCTCCAATCAAGTAAATAATGATTTGATTCACCAACAAAATAAGATTGATTATAAAGCGAATAACCATTAATTACTTCAGCAGCTAACGACCAACCTTCATTAAAAAATGTTTCATCATTTGAAATATATTTCCAATGAATCATATGCTGAAATTCGTGAGCAGTAGTTTTCATTCCCGTTGTAAGACCGCTGTTGTTTATGGTTCCATCTTGTTTAAGAAACGGAAGAGGATTACAATCTAGATAATATATTTCCGCCTTGTTGCTATATGTTGTATTGACTTCATTGATGCTATGGAAAAAACCAGCAACATAACCCCCGCTTCCTTTATAACCATCTCTAATATTCAGTAATAGAATAATGATTTTGGGATCACTATCAACATCTGGTACGTTTCCGTATGCATCCACATCTGTTTGATAAACACCTTTATTAGGATTTGCAGGTGTACGGGAATCGAAAGCTAATCGAATTGAATCTACTACAGTTTGATTCACTTTATTATTGATATCAATCCATGAAGAATCCTCAACAAAAATATAACAGTGTTCCCCAACCGCTCTGCATGTTGAAGGAACTATATAAAAAGACGGAATAGCTCCGGTTCTCAAATCAGCAACCCACCATCCCGATGAATACGGTCCCTTGCTTCCAACAGTAAAATTCCAAGCAGTTTTATTTGTTTTGTTAAGGCTTTGTTCTTTTGCCAATTTAGCTTCATCAATGCCATTGGCTTTATTGAACTGTTCAAGATAAGGGCGGGCGTCAACAGGATAACTTTCTTCACTAGAAATTTTTTCTTGTGCATGTGGAATAGATTCTTTCTGCTGTGCAAATGCTGCTAAAGATAGTGTAAAAAGTATTGGGATAGATCTATTAATTATTTTCATAATCATAATTTGATTTTCTATTTCTCATCTCTAATGATCGGAATTATTTTCTCTACGACTAAAGTTTTAATACCTTCTTCTTCTCTGAGCTCTCCATACTTTATGTAATAATAATTTCCTTGTTTCTTCCATAATTCATCTTTTAGTTCTTTACTGACTTGAAGAACATAAATTTTATTTTCATCGGTTCTAATAGCAAGCTTTGTAAACGGTTCATTTCCTATAACAGTTATTATGCCCTTAATAGTATTACTATCATCTAAATTCTTTCCGCAATTACAACATGCAGAAAAAGAAACCGTAATTAGTATTAATAATAAAACAAATATTTTACTGAATAATTCCATTTTGAATCCTTAAAGAATTAATATTAAGATAAATAAATGCTTAGAACCAAACAAAGTAGATTTTCGGTGATGTGCGATCGACTACAGTGATTGGCTAAAAAATAAAAGATACTGTTATGATCAAATAGAATTATTTTTTTTATTTGTGACATTTAATTTTTATTCAAACCAGAACTATTCGGATTATTGAAACTCATTGTTAAGATATGCTTGAGACTCAAAATAATTTAATCTATAATTACATAGAAAGATAAACTTGATATACGATTTTTAAAAGAGAAAATAAAAAATGGAAAAGAAACCGAAATTAATGATTGTTGAAGACGATGATTTAAACCAACTAATTTATAATAAAATTTTTGCGAATAAGTACGATACAGTTATGTGCAAAAATGAAGACGATTTTTATCCTGCACTGAAGAAAAACAAATTTGATATTTTTTTAATAGATATTTCTTTAGTCGGTACTAAAGACGGAATTCAACTGATAAAAGAGTTAAGACAGATGAAAGAATACAAATCAACACCAATTATTGTAGTAACTGCTAATGCATTTAAGAGAGACGAAGAGATAGCCAAAGACGCCGGTGCAACAAAATTTATTCGTAAACCAGTTGATACTAAATTTTTAATCGAGGAGTTCGAATCTTCCCTGACACAGCAATAGAAATGATACTACTGGATTTTTAATTACTTCTATTGTAAGAATAGTCAAATAAATATTTTTCGTTACCCATTAAATCTTTCAATGTCATCTTTTCTACCACAGAATCAACAGAGTCTTGAATTAATTTCCATAATGAACGGACCGAACAATCTATTGAATTCGTACAGATATCCATTGCACCGGTATGTGTATTGCAAAACTCATCATCAAACAATCTTCCGCCTAGTACTTTAAGAACAGTACCGACAGATATCTGATCCGGCGGACGAGTTAAAGTATATCCGCCAATCTGTCCTCGTGAACTTTCTAATAATCCGCCAAGACGAAGTACACGTAGAATTTTTCCTGCATTATGCTCTGATATTCCTTCTGCCCTGCTTATTTCTGGAATAGTTAAAGATTTTTCAACAGCATAAAATTTTGCTATGCGAAGTAAACATCTTAAGCCATATTCTTCTTGAGCGCTGAATTTCATTTTAATTTTCGTTCAATGGAATTTTCGATCCGCACATTTTTGCATAAACTAGTTTATCATACATCTCTTTAGAAATTGAAGGACCTTGTGCGGAACAATATTGATTAAATACTTTTTGAAGTTCTTCGGCAATCTCTTCAGAATATCTTCCTTCTATTTGATGACGTTGCATAGTATAAACCAATTCACCATTTTTATAAAGTGCCATAAACGGCGATGACGGCGGTAAATTTTTTAAATAATTATTCCGGAAATGATCAACCGCATCACGATCTTGTCCTGCAAAAACCGTAATAGATTTATCAGGTATAATATTATTCTGCAGAGCCAAAGCTGCACCCGGACGAGCACTTCCTGCAGCACAACCGCAAACAGAATTGATCATTACAAATACGGTTTTATCATCTTGTTGTTTTAAATAACTATCAACTCTTTCAGAAGTTCTTGCTTCTTCAAAACCAACATATAGCAATTCATCCCTCATTGGCTGAACTGCTTCCGGATCATAAATAGGTGCTCTTTGATTTATAGTAAACATGATTGTTTCCTTTCTAATGACTATTAATTTTATAAAAATCCTAATTGCAATTTTGCTTCTTCAGTCATCTTATCCATACTCCATGCCGGTTCCCATACAAGATCAACATAAACATCTTTAACACCTTTAACATTTTTTATTTTTTCTTTTACTTCTCCGGGTAAACTTCCAGCAACGGGACAGGCTGGAGAAGTCAAGGTCATTTTAATATATGCATTCCCCTCGTCATCAATTTTGATTCCGTATATTAATCCTAATTCCCAAATATCAACAGGAATTTCCGGATCAAAACAAGTCCTGAGTACATCTACTACAGCTTGTTCTAGTTTCTCTTTATCTATCATATAAATATTTTTTTTACTTTTTGAATCCCTAGTATAAGTTTATCTATTTCTTCTTTTGTATTATAAAATACGAATGATGCACGTGCTGTTGCAGGCACATTAAATCTTGCCATAAGCGGCTGCGTACAATGATGCCCTGTACGAATTGCTATTCCATCTGTATCAATAATGGTTCCTATATCATATGGATGTATTCCTTCTATTACGAACGAAACTACGGAAGCTTTCTCTTTCGCTGTTCCAATTATCCGTAAACCTTCTACTTGAGAAAGTTTTTCTGTGGCATAATCCAATAATATATTCTCATGAGCTACTAATTCATTTCTATCAAATTGATTTAGGTAATCAATCGCAGCGCCGAGACCAATGCCACCGGCAATATTAGGAGTTCCAGCTTCAAATTTTCTCGGCAGATCATCGAATGTAGTTTTTTCAAATGTTACTGTTCTAATCATATCCCCACCGCCCTGATACGGAGGCATCATTTCCAACCATTCTGTTTTACCGTAAAGTACACCAATGCCGGTTGGTCCAAAAACTTTATGGCCGGAGAATGCATAAAAATCTGCGTTGAGATCCTGCACATCAACTTTGAAATGCGGGACAGCTTGAGCGCCATCAAGAAGAACCGGAACTCCATGTGAGTGTGCTATCTCAATTATTTTTTTTACGGGATTGATGGTTCCTAATGAGTTGGAAATATGAACTACTGAAACAAGTTTCGTTTTTTCTGTGATCATTTTTTGATATGCTTCGAGATCAAGTTCACCGGAATCGCTGATTGGAATTACTTTCAAATTAATCTTTTTTCTATCACCCATTAATTGCCAGGGAACAATGTTCGCATGATGTTCCATGTTCGATATGATTACTTCATCGCCATCTTTAAAATGTTTTGCTCTGCAAAGTGAAGAGGCAACAAGATTAATCGCTTCGGTTGTTCCGCGTACAAAAATTATTTCCGAAGCGCTTAATGCATTAATTAATTCTTTTACCTTAAGGCGTGCAGTTTCATACTGCTCAGTTGCAAGTTCGCTTAAGAAATATAATCCGCGATGAATATTTGCATTATCGAAAGTATAATATTGAGTTAGTGCATCTATTACCGCTTGGGGTTTTTGTGAAGTAGCCGCATTATCGAGATAGACTAGCGGTTTCCCGTTAACCAATCGTTTTAAAATTGGGAAATCATTTCGAATTTCTTTTACATCAAATTTTCTTTTTACTTCTGGAATTGTAGTCAACATAAGAAATCCTTTATCACCTGATTATGTTCGGTATGACTTTTACACTTTATTTTCAATTTCAACTCTGTGCAAATGTTCAAATATCATGTGATTGAGCTGTTCTTTAAGAGGTTCAATCTTTATTGTATCAATTACATCATTAGCAAATGCTCTAATCAACATTGATTTTGCCAATTCTTGGGGAACACCGCGTGATCTGATATAAAACTCGGAAGTATCATCAAGATGCCCGACAGTTGCACCGTGAGAACATTTTACATCGTCGGCGAAAATTTCTAGTTGAGGTTTTGTATCAATAGTTGCCGTTTTAGAAAGTAAAATTGTTTTGTTCTGTTGATAAGCATTTGTCTTCTGAGCATCTTTTCTCACAATAATTTTTCCGTTAAAAACACCGCGCGAATTATCATCAAGAATTCCTTTGTAAAGTTCGTTGCTCATGCAGTTTGGTTTTGCGTGATCTATAAAGGTATGGTTATCAACATGCTGTTTGCCGTGTGCAAGATATAATCCGTAATAATGTGTTTCGATGTTTTGATCATCATGTAAAGTATTGATATCGTTGCGGACAATAGCTCCGCCGAAATTTATGTTATAATGATTGAAGACACTGTTCTTCTTCTGAATCGCTTGTACTTTTTCAATATGAAATGATTCATCATTTTCGTTTTGAATTTTGTAAAAATCAACAATCGCATTTTCCTCGACATAAACTTCTGTAATTATATTGCTGAAATAAGTTTTGTTTCCGTAACCTCGATAATTTGTAATCACACTTACTTGCGAATTTTTCCCGGCTATAATTAAATTTCTTGGTACTGAAAGTACAAGATCATCCTTGCTTGTATTCAAAAACAGAACTTGAATTGGCTTTTCTAATATCATTCCTTCAGGAACAATAACTACAAGTCCATCATAAGAGTAAGCAGTATTCAAAGCATTAAAAGCATTATCTATCTTCGAAAGATTATTTATGTACTTGCTAATAGAGTCTGGATTATTTTTTGTAACTCTATTTAGCCCGCCAACAATAACACCCTTGGGTAAATTACCGATCGTACTAAGTTCTTCTGCAAATAATCCGTTTACAAAAACAATTAAGTGATAGTCAAAATCCTTAAACAAAAATTGTTTGATTTCTTCTTTCTTGATTTTCGGAAAAGTAGAAATCATCGCTGGAATAAAATTCTGTTTCAGAATCGGTGTAACGTTTGTGTATTTCCATTCTTCATTTCGATTTGTTGGAAAACTAAGTTCCGCTAGATTTACTAAAGCATTCTTGCGTATGTCATGCAAGAACGATTTTGATTGACCGTTCAATTTATCTTCAAATGTTCTAAACCTTGAAACGTACCACTCGTTAGCACTTTTATGTTCAATATTACTCATTTTGTTTTCCGATCATACTTTTTCAGTTTCAAATTCTTTTGTCTTGATCCAATCATAACCTTTTTCTTCAAGTTCCAGAGCTAATTCTTTCCCGCCGGATTTAATAATTCTTCCTTTCGAAAGTACATGGACAAAATCGGGTTGTATATAATTAAGTAATCTTTGATAATGAGTTACAACCAAGAACGCATTGTTTGGATTTCTATAAATGTTTACACCGTTTGAAACAATCCGTAGAGCGTCAATATCAAGCCCGGAATCTGTTTCATCAAGAAGAACAAATTTCGGTTCAAGCATAAGCATTTGAAAAATTTCATTTCGTTTCTTCTCCCCGCCGGAGAATCCAACATTTACTGCACGACTGATAAGGGTATCATCTAAACCCAAAACTTTTGCTTTGTCTTTTATACGATCTAGAAATTCTTTAGGCGTCAGTTCTGCTAGGTTATTATACTTTCTAATTTCATTCAAAGCTGTTTTCAAAAAAGTTGCATTACTGATTCCGGGAATTTCAATCGGATATTGAAAAGCTAAGAACAGACCTTCACGTGCGCGTGTTTCGGGATCCATATCCAACAGATCTTTTCCCTCAAACAATACAGTTCCATTCGTTACTTCATAACTCTTATTTCCTGTTAAAACATTTGCAAGTGTACTTTTTCCGGAACCGTTTGGACCCATAATTGCATGTACTTCGCCTGTTTTAATTTCAAGATTAATTCCTTTAAGGATTTCTTTACCATCAACATTAGCATGCAAATTTTTTATTGATAACATCTTTACTCCTTTGCCCTCCGCCGTTAGCATCAGCTATCAGCATTTATTAATAATTCAAAATTCATAATTTATAATTACCCAACGCTTCCTTCTAGACTAATCGCCAGTAGTTTCTGAGCTTCAACTGCAAATTCCATCGGTAATTCCTTAAATACTTCTTTACAAAAACCGTTCACAATCATATTAACGGCATCCTCAGTTGATATTCCTCGTTGATTTAAATAAAAGATTTGGTCTTCTCCAATTTTGGAAGTAGTTGCTTCGTGCTCAACCTTTGATGATTCATTCTCAACTTCGATATACGGAAATGTATGAGCGCCGCATTTATCGCTCATCAGCATTGAATCACATTGAGTGTAGTTGCGCGAACCTTCAGCATTTTTCCCAATCTTAATTAATCCGCGATAGGAATTGTTGCTGAATCCGGCAGAAATACCTTTTGAAACAACAGTGCTTTTTGTGTTCTTGCCGAGATGAATCATTTTTGTTCCGGTATCTGCTTGTTGATAATTATTTGTAACCGCTACCGAATAAAATTCTCCAACTGAGTTATCACCTTGCAGAATACAGCTTGGATATTTCCATGTAATAGCAGAACCGGTTTCAACTTGCGTCCATGATATTTTTGAATTTTTTCCTCTGCAAGCTCCGCGCTTTGTAACAAAATTGTAAATGCCGCCCTTACCTTCTTTATCACCCGGATACCAATTTTGAACAGTAGAATATTTCATCTCTGCATTATCCATAGTCACTAATTCTACAACGGCAGCATGCAATTGATTGTTGTCGCGTATTGGTGCAGTGCATCCTTCAAGATAACTTACATAAGCTCCCTCTTCAGCAACTATCAATGTACGTTCAAACTGTCCTGTGTCTTGTGAGTTAATTCTAAAGTATGTTGATAGTTCCATTGGGCAACGAACACCTTTTGGGATCCAAACAAATGAACCATCACTAAATACTGCGGCATTTAATGATGCGTAAAAATTATCTGTGTAAGGAACAACAGAACCCAAATATTTTTTTATCAGCTCTGGATGTTCTTTAACGGCTTCAGAGATCGAACAAAAAATAATTCCCTTCTCTTTCAATGATTCTCTAAATGTTGTAGCAACAGAAACAGAATCGAAGACTGCATCAACAGCGACACCCGCTAAAAGTTTTTGTTCTCCTAGAGGAATACCAAGTTTTTCAAATGTCTTTAATAATTCAGGATCAACTTCATCAAGAGAATTTAATTTTGGTTTTTGTTTTGGTGCAGAATAATAACTGATATCCTGAAAATTAATTTTAGGATAATGGACATTTGGCCAGTTTGGTTCTTCCATTTTCTGCCAATAACGAAATGCTTTCAATCGCCATTCGGTCATCCATTCCGGTTCGTTCTTTTTCTTAGAGATCATACGAACAACATCTTCATTCAATCCTTTTGCTGCGGTTTCTGATTCAATATCTGTAATGAAACCCCATTTATATTCAGAACTTGTCAGATCGTCCAAAACTTTCATATCATCGCTACTTGTTTCAGTGGAAATCGTCTTTTTTTCTTCAATTTCATTCATTTTTTGCTACTTTCAATATTTTACTATTCAAAGCTATTCTATCTGGAAAATAAAGTCAAGATTAAAAATAAAACGATTTCCGTCGCTAAATCGTTCCCAAAACAAAAATTAAATCAATGTTCTTTGGCGGTTAATTTCGAAGAGTAAAACACCTGTGGAAACAGAAACATTAAGAGAATCAATCTTACCTTTCATCGGGATTTTAATAAGGAAGTCGCAATTTTCTGCAACAAGTTTTCGAATTCCTTTTTCTTCATTACCAACGATTAATGCTAAAGGCATTTTATAATCCAATTCCGTATAATTTTTTGAGTCGGCAGTTAAATGAGAACCGGCAATCCAGAATTCTTCTTTCTTTAACTTTTCAATTGCGTGGACAAGATTATTTACTTTGCAGATTTTGAGATGGGAGACTGCCCCAGCAGAGATTTTTTCTGCTGTATCTGTTATTGGTGCACTCTGGTTTGTAGTTACAATAATTCCATCTACTCCGGCGCATTCTGCAGTTCTTAAAATTGCACCTAAGTTGTGAGGATCTTGTATTGAATCTAAAATTAATAACAATGGAAGTTTAGATTTCCTGGATTCTGATATAATTGCGTCTAACTCAAAATATTTTTGTGAACTTTTTAGTGCAATAACACCCTGTGCATTTTGTCCTTCAGTAAGAGAATCAAATTTTTGAGTGGATAGTTGTGTAATCTTTATCCCACGTTTTTTTGCAGCAGAAAATATTTGGTCGACAACATCCCCATGCTGACCAAAAGCGACATAAATTACTTCAAGTTCAACATCAGATTTAAGTGCTTCGAGTATTGGTTTGCGTCCAAATATTTTCAGCATAATTCCTCCTTGATCCTTTTAGAAGAAAAGAGAAGGTTAAATTTATGAAGGAAAAGAAAATTCTTTTTCTGATACTTCAAATTTGCAAAAGAGACGATTGTTTTTCTTATTCGTTTTGTATTGCTTGATCAATAAAATTTCTTTTTTATAAATGTTGAAATGAAATTCGCCGGTATTTATTGCCCCGTCTTGTTTAACTACATTCACTGTATAATCACCAACTAAATCTTCAAAAAGCAATTCAGTCCTAGCTGGTTGCACTAATGGAACAACATTTGTCTTTGCTTTTAATCCCATCAAAATAAAGTTTAAAACGTTTTTATCTTTCACAACCTCAACTGATACTTCATAAGAAAAACTAATAAACTCAACTATAGTTTCTATTGCAAATACACAAAACTGCTTATTAACCGACTCATCATACTTATAAAATGCTTTACAGATGTATTCAAGTTTATCTGGTTTTTTTAGCGGGATAGCGGCAATAGCAGTATGGGCTTTCTTTTTTCTTGTCTTGGGAAGTTTGGGAGTTACTTTAGGCTTTCGAAGAGACAATCATTTCTCCTTGATGCTCGCAAAAATTTGATCAAGATCGTTTTTAGAATAATTTTTCTGTTCGCTTTTGCTCATATTTTTCAAAACGATTTCGCCTTTACTGAATTCCTCTCCCCCTATAAATAAAACATATTTTGCATTTAATCTATTGGCTTCACGCATTTGTGCTTTAACACTTCTGCTTGAATAATCGAGATCAACTATTAGTCCTTTTCTTCTAAAATCAATAGCAGTTTGATAAGTAAATTTTTCCAGCCCTTTTTCTATTGTAACTATAAACAAGTCAATCTTTTCATTATTAAGCAAAAATGATTTTTCGTTTTCGCATGCGAGTAAAATTCTTTCCATACCCGCAGCAAAACCAACTCCAGGGGTTTCGCTTCCGCCGAGTTCTTTAACGAGTAGATTATATCTTCCACCGCCGCATAATGCGCTTTGCGAACCAACACTTCCGCTTACAATTTCGAAAGTTGTGTGAGTATAATAATCAAGTCCACGTACAAGTTTTGTATCAACCTCAAATGGAATTTTGGTTGATAGCAAAGTTTGTTTTACTTTTTCGAAGTGCTGTAAACTTTCATCATCAAGGAATTCTATAAGCAACGGAGCGTTTTCCATTATTCTCTGATCGATCTCTTCTTTACTATCAAATATCCGCATGATGTTTGTATCAAATCTTTTTCTGCTTTCTGATGAAAGTTTGTTCAGATGAGGTTCAACATATTGGCGTAAAACTTTTTTATAATTTTCCCGGGATTCAGGAACACCAAGCGAATTAATTTTTACAATCAAATTTTTTAAGCCGAGGCGGATAAAAATATCATAAGCCATAATTATCATTTCGGCATCAAGCAATGGATCATTACTCCCTAAAGCTTCGGCACCAAATTGATGGAACTGTCTAAATCTTCCGGCTTGCGGGCGTTCTTGACGGAACATCGGACCGGCATAAAAAAGTTTATTAAGATTTTGTTTTTTATCTAAAGAATGTTCTATCAAAGCGCGAACAACTCCCGCGGTCATTTCAGGTCTTAAAGTAATACTATCCCCGCTTCGATCGATGAAGGTGTACATCTCTTTACTTACAATATCCGTAGCCTCTCCAATTCCTCGTGCAAAAAGAGAAGTCTCTTCAAAAATTGGAGTACGGATTTCTTTGTAATTAAATTGAGAAAAGACAGATTCAACAATAGATAAAAGAAAATTCCATTTAGGAATATCATTCGGAAGTATATCGCGGGTACCGGTTACAGCTTTAATCATGGAATAATATTATGCTGTTTCAAAATATTGTTTTTCTTCGTTCTCGAAGAGTGAATAAATTTCTTCGGCAGTTTTTGCTTTTGAAAGACTTTCTCTAAATTCATCTTTGTTCATCATTCGAGAAATCCTGCTGAGCAATTTTATATGCGGACCAACTAAATTTTCTTTTCCAACCAAAAGAAAAACTAAGTTAACGGGTTGTTCATCGAGAGCTTGAAAATCAATTGGTTCATCAAGCTTTCCAAAAGCAGCTACGATTTCATTAACACTGTTTGTTTTTGCGTGCGGTATTGCAAAACCTTTCCCAACACCGGTTGACATGATCTTTTCTCTTTCATGAACTGCGTTGCGCATTTCATCCAATTCCTTTACACGTTCGTCGTTCTTAAATAAATCAACAAGTTCATTAATAACATCTGTCTTTTCTTTTCCTTGTAAAGAAGGAATAATCTTACTTACCTGTAGAATTTCGCAGATTTTCATTTACTGATCCTATAAATTACTAATTAACTAGCGGTAAATTTAACAAAGCAATAGTGTTAATCAAAATTAAGTTGCGGATTGATTATCGTATTTTTCTTGCAGCGTGAGAATCCAAGCTGTAATTTTTCATTGTAAATTTTTCCAAACCTGTTAATAAGGATTATACCACATGGATATTCAGAACAAAACAGTTTTAGTGTTAGGCGGATGGGGATTGGTAGGAAATGCCGTTATTAGAAAGCTAGTGCCAGAGAGACCTAAAAAAATAATTGTTACATCATTAAGAAAAGAAGAAGCGGAAGATGAGGTGGTTCGTCTTCAAAAAGAATTCTCCGATCTGCCAAAAAATTATTTTGTCCCATGGTGGGGTAATATTTTTGTCCGCCATGAATTTAAGGATCAAGACCGTTTTGAATTGCTTGCCGACCCAGAAAAAAGAAAAGTATTAATGCGCGATACAATGGAAGAATTAACCGATGAGATACTTCATAATTCATCCATTTATAAATTACTAATTGAACACAAACCAGATATTATAATTGATTGTATAAACTCTGCAACAGGCATCGCTTATCAGGATGTTTACACAACATATCACCGGATAAAAAAAACAATTGAGAATAAATTACCTTTAGAAGAGCTCGCCTCTGAAACAGAAAAACTTCTTTGTACACTTTATACGCCTCAATTAATCCGTCACGTACAAATACTTTATAATTCAATGAATAAAACTAAAACAGAAATTTATGTGAAGATTGGGACGAGCGGAACCGGTGGAATGGGATTGAATATTCCTTACACACACAGTGAAGAAAAACCTTCCCGCGTATTGTTAAGTAAATCTTCGGTTGCAGGTGCACATACATTACTTTTATTTTTGATGGGAAGAACTCCAGATGCACCAATTACAAAAGAGATCAAACCGACCGCTGCTATTGCTTGGAAAAGAATTGAATTCGGTGAAATCAAAAAACAAGGAAAAGCTATTGAAGTTGTGGATGTATCTCTAGATCAAGCAGTTCCACTTCAAGATAAATTAGTATTAAAGCTTGATAAAAAATATAAATTAAGCGGAGAAAAACTAAAATCCGTTTTTATAGATACCGGTGAGAACGGCACATTTTCACGCGGTGAATTTGAAGCAATTACTGCCCAAGGCCAAATGGAATATGTTACACCTGAGGAGATCGCTGTTGATGCAATTTATGAAATAAAAGGCGGCAACACAGGTCATGATATCATTAACGCTCTTGATAATGCAACACTTGAGCCAACCTATCGCGCCGGTTTCTTGCAGCATTCCGCAGTTGATAAATTAGAAGAGTTGGAAAAAATTCATAATACCAACAGCGTTGCGTTCGAATTATTAGGCCCACCGAGATTGTCAAAATTATTACATGAAATAAATATTTTAAAAGCAATTAGCGGCGGAATGAAACAAATAATAAAGGAAAATCCGTTTGATTTATCAAACAAAGCTCTTGATCTTCTAAAAAATAATCCGAAACTTAGAAATGAAATAATTTCAATTGGAATTCCAATACTGCTGGCCGATGGTAAATCGCTGTTACGCGGTAACGATATAAAAATTCCACCATTCCGCGGTGATAACGAATTAGATATCAATCAAAAAAATATTGATATGTGGGCACATGACGGCTGGATAGATCTACGTGAATCAAACATGAGAGACTGGCAGGCGAGAATTAAAAAGATTATTGATGAGGCCGAAGGAATATCTCCGACAGATACAAGTTCAATGCACGTCCGTACAAAGAAATACTGGAATAATTTTGAAGTTATTGATATTGGTAAAGTCGTAGGTTGGATATTTATTAAAGAAGAAAAAGGTGAACGGATGAAAGCGTGAGGCAGCAATCAACTGTCAGAATTTAGCTACTGCTTTTTATAAAGAATCCCGCTTATTGCGGGATTCTTTATATAGAAATATTTCGTAAAATAATTTAGAATTATTATCAGAGATAAAAATTTACTGCGCGAGATCTTGATTTCTTCAACTCTTCATTAACAATTGTATAACGTTTACTACCGTCGTTAGTTTTAGTTAAGTGTCTTTCTTCTATTCTAATCTCTTCTTGTAAGTCCCGTTTAGATACGGTAGGCTTACGAATAATTTTAACTTCTTTAGGTTTTAAATCATCTATTGGAAAAATTAGCGGCGGGATGGATCCTATCTTTTTTCGAAATAATTCCTGTTCATAATTAATTTTTCTTTGTAAGAACGATAACTTTAGATTAAAATTACCTTCAGCTGAGTTATAAGAATCTTCTTCTTCAATTCTAGATTTAGACATTAAATAAGAAATGATAATAACACATACTAATAATGTCCCTCCAAAAAGAAGAATATCATAGATGATCTGTATTAATTCCATCAAATTTTCCGTATTAAGACTCCATAATATGACAACTGATATGCCATTAATTTTTTGATTTTAGAATGTTTTTTGAAAGCCCAGGTGTTGCAAAGTGGTTTCAATATGAGATTGGTAAATATTTTAAGACATATTTTTTCATTTTTATTCGATTGGAACGAGATCAAACAAGTTATAATTGAGTTGAAATACTAATTAACGTAAGAATATAATTGCAACACCGCTTACAGCAACAAATGCACCAATGATCGAAATCCAGGATAATTTTTCCTTATAATAGAAATACACTAACGGTAACATAAGAATTGGTACAGTTGCCATAATTGTAGATGCAATTCCAACTTTGGTATGCGAAATAGATATGAGACTAAATGTTATTCCAAGATATGGACCAAAAACCGCACCGATAAGAGTAAATAAAAATCCTTTTTTATCTTTCATGAAAACTTTTACTGGCTCTTTAAATCTTTTTGTAACGATAACGATGGGATAAATTATTACTACTGCAGAAGCAATTCTAACAAAACTTGCGAGAAAGCCATTGATCTCGTTTTCATTAAAAGCTTGTTTCGCAAAAATTAATCCGACTGCCTGACCTAATGCGCCAATGAAAGCATAAAATATTCCGCTGTAATCTATTTTATAATTTGATGAAGGTCTTTCTTCTCTTTTGAAAATAACTAATGCAATTCCAGAAACTGTTATTGTAATTCCAATAACACCAAGAAGAGATAAACTTTCACCCAAAAATAAAAAAGCAAGCAAAGCCGATACGGGCGGAACGAGCGCCATTACCAACATGCTTAGTCTTGCACCAATATTTTTGAATGCTTTAAATAAAAAAGTGTCTCCAATTACTAATCCGGCAAACCCGCTTATTGTAAGATTCCAAATTTGATTTGAGGAGAGATCTATTTTCACACTTAAAAACATTAATGTTACAGATAATAACAATAATGCAATCAGCATCCGTGTTACATTTACATACATAGGTCCAACACGAATTGATGCTTCGGTAAATGCAATAGAACTCATAGACCAAAGACAAGCAGTTATTAGAGCGGTTACTTCACCAAGCATAGGAATAATAAATTATAAGTTATGAGTTATTAGTTATGAATTATGAATGTTAAAAAGTTTTTAATTCAACATTCATAACTTAAAATTCAAAATTGTTTTAATTCGTTCCACCTTTGATCAACAACATCCCAAACACTTTTCACTGTAATAGCATCCAGAGCTTTCCTTTCATCTTCATCTGTGTAAGTTTCAAGAACTAACGGTGATTTAATTGTACGATGAATTTCTCCATAAGGCGACCAATCAGCAGGATCAGTTGAACCCAGTAATGCAATGATCGGTATCTTAACTGCGTTAGCAACATTCATGGGCCCAGTGCACACAGAAATAAACAACGAGCAATTTTGGATTATTGCTGCGAGTTGACTAATTGAATTTGTTGCCGGTGACAGAATCGAGTTTCTACCTAATGAACCAGAAATCTTATTTACAAGCTCAAATTCATTTTTTCCCCAAGTTAAAAGAATAGTAACATTATATTTTTCAATTAATAATTTTGATAATTGAATAAATTTTTCTGCCGACCAAGCCCTATTCGATTTACTTGCACCGGGATGAATGCAAATTGTATTGTTTCTTTTTAAGGAATTAGATGCAAAAAAATCTATAGCAAATTTATTATCAACTTCCGAAATATAGACTAAGGGATTTTGGTCCCTTACTTCCAATCCAATCCGCTTTATAACATCAAGATTTCTATGTACTTCATGGTAACCACCAATCGGATGTTTGATAGAATGTGTGTAACATTTATTGTAAAATTTTTCCCGATAACCGATTCTAATCTTTGCACCGCTTAGGTAAGTTAACACAGAAGCACGTTCGGATTTCCATTTAAGATCAACTGCGAGATCGAATTTTCTTTTTCTCAACTTCAAAATTTTAATAAGTTGTTTGAAAAACGATTCATCAACATAACGGCCACTCTTCTTAAGAAAAATATATTCATCAACAATAAATCCTTCGGGGAGAATTTCACTCATCAAATTATTGGTAAACATTGTGATCTTGGCATCCGGAAAATTTTCTCTGATTGCTTTGATTGTTGATGTAGCCATTATCAGATCACCAAGTGCGCCCCATTTCAAGATCAAAATATTTTTTACGTTTTTGACAATCATAGATTCAAAATATTCTTCATTTTAGAATAGACCTCATCAACAGAAATTCCGCCAAGATACGACAGCTCTCCTTTGGGGAAGGACCTTTTTCCTGTAATTACAAAGTGATTATCGGACTCATCATAAAAATTCCAGCATTTTTGGTTGTCGTCAGGCATCAAAGCAATTACAGGAATTTTCAATGCTACAGCTAAATGCCGGGTTCCTGTATCATTTGATATGAATAGTTTGGCTTTTTTAATCAATGCTGCCGTGAGGTTTACATCTTTAGAATTGTAGAAAAAAACATTTTTACTTTTTACTTTTTCTAAAATTTCTTGAACGATTTTTTCTTCTTTTGGTCCCGCGATGATCAAAACTTTAAAATTTTTCTCGCTTGATATTTTCCCGATTAACTCCGCATAATTTTTAGATTGCCAAATTTTTGTCGGCTCACTTGCACCTGGATGAATAACAATTAACTTATCATCGTTTTGTAGATTATTTGTTCTTAAAAATTCTTCTGTCCATTGTTCGTTTTCTTCCGAAACAAAAAATTCAGTCTTATAATTAACCGATTCGTTTGTAAAGGCTGAAATGAGTTTGTTGTAGTAATCCAAATAGCTGATCGTATCTTCATAAACTTCAACATGTTTATTGAACAAAAACCAGAAACTCTGTTTACGTGGCGCAATTCTAATTTTCGCACCGCTAATAAAAGCTAGGAATGCTATTCTATCACCCGGCTGAAGTGAAATTAAAACATCAAATTTCTCTTTTCTAATTTTTTTCCAAAAAGATAATTCTGCAGAAATTCTTTCAAATGGTTTTTTATTTCGAATACTGAAATCAAAACTTAGGATTCGATTTACATTAGGATTGTTCTTCAACACATCTTCATATTCACTTCTAACAAGAAGAACAATTTCATCTTGCGGGTATTTATTGCGGAGTTGTTTTAATCCCGGAGTCGAGACAATTAAATCACCGAAGAACTTTGTATTAATGACAAGTATTTTCACTATAATAATTTTTCTTATACTTTATACAATTTACACTATACCTTTCTATAGTGTAAAATACATCTTATATTCAAATGGGTGAGGCATTGTACCAATAGCATTAATTTCTTCATTCTTAACTTTTACCCACTGCTCTAAAAGTTCATCGCTAAAAATATTTCCCCGTTTCAAGAAATCATTATCTGCTTCCAAAGCATCTATTGCTTCGGTAAGATTACGTGGAAGCATTGTTACTTTTTGGCGGTCTTCTTCTAAAAAATTTTTATCGTAAGGACCAAATCCTTCTTTTACAGGATCAATCTTATTTACAACACCATCAATTCCGGCAAGAAGCATTGCAGTTAAACAAAGATATGGATTCATTGTTGCATCAGGCGGGCGATATTCAAAACGTGTCTCATCAGGATTGTTAACATATTTTGGAATCCTAATTGCAGAAGCGCGGTTACCTTGTCCGTAAGTCATCGCAACCGGTGCTTCAAAACCCGGAACCAATCGTTTATAAGAATTTGTACTTGGATTTGTAAATGCAGAAAGAGCCGGACCATGTTTCAACATTCCGCCCATAAAAAATCTTCCAAGCTCGTTCATGTTTCCGTATTCGCCTTTTTTATAGAATGCATTCTTTCCGTTCTTAGTTAGAAACAAATGTAAATGCAATCCGTTGCCGGGCTGATGATACATTGGCTTAGGCATAAAGGTTATGAACAAATTTTTCTGACGTGCAAAATTAAATAGAACATATTTTGCTGTGATTATATTATCTCCGGTTGTTAACAGATCATTAAAATAAGTTTCAATTTCCTGCTGTCCGCGTTCGCCCGTTTCATGATGATGATATTTTATTTTTATACCAAATTTCTGCAGCAGTTTTGATGCCTCATCACGAAAGTCATCATAAATATCGAAAGGATTAGCGGCATGGTATGCACGTTTATAAAATTCTTCCGCATGTTCAACTCGGTAATAAGAAGTAGCAGTGCGTGTATCATAATCAACATTTGAAAAAATATAAAACTCAAATTCAGGTCCCCACCAAGATTTATCTGCGCCCGTAACTTTTTTAAGTAGTTGTTCGGCTTGCATTGCAAGATATCTGCCGTCTTGAGTAAAGCGTGATCTTTTTGTATCGGTCAACATAATATTGGAATAAAAACTGAGCGTAGGTGCATCGCGGAAAAGATCAATCACTGCTGTTTCCAAATCCGGAATTAAAATCATATCACTGTTTTCAACTTTACGGAATCCAAAACTTGAACCATCGAATCCAACTCCTTCGGAAATTAATTTGTTCATTATGTTATCATGAACAGGAAGAGAAATGTGATGCAGTCTTCCTGAAAGATCAATACACTTTAAATCAATAACCTCAATTTTGTTTTTCTTAATGATATTGTTGATAGATTGGATTGATTGCTTAGACATTATAACCTCGATAGAAGTATTAAATAATATAGACAAAAAAGCCCCCGATCATTCGGGGGCTTACTAAAAAATCTATTAATTATTCAGCATTGTAATTAATGGCTGCAATGCCGGGGAAAATTGCTGTTGTATCAAGTTCTTCTTCAATTCTTAATAACTGATTGTATTTTGCTATACGGTCTGTCCTGCTTGCTGAACCGGATTTAATTTGTCCGCAATTTGTTGCAACTGAAAGATCGGCAATAGTGGTATCTTCTGTTTCACCAGAACGATGAGACATCACTGCTGTATAGCTTGCGCGTTTTGCCATTTCAATTGCATCAAGTGTTTCTGTTAATGTTCCTATCTGATTTACTTTGATCAGAATTGAATTGGCAACACCCTTTTCAATTCCTTTAGCCAAATAATCTGTGTTAGTAACAAACAGATCATCACCAACTAATTGAATTTTACTTCCAACTTTATCAGTAAGTAATTTCCAACCGTCCCAATCAAATTCTGCCATACCGTCTTCAAGTGAAATGATCGGATATTGTTTTATCCAACTTACCCAATAATCAACCATCTTTTCCGGTGCCATATAAGATTTGTCAGATTTGAAAAAGTAGTAGGCTTTCTTTTCATTATTCCACATTTCACTAGCTGCAGGATCGAGTGCAATGAAAATATCTTTGCCGGGTTTATATCCGGCTTTTTCAATCGCTTCTAAAATTACAGTAATTGCTTCTTCATTTGATTTTAAGTTTGGTGCAAATCCGCCTTCATCACCAACAGCAGTATTATAACCTTTTTTCTTCAACACGGATTTTAATGAATGAAATGTTTCAGCACCCATTCTTAATGCCTCAGCAAACGATGTTGCTCCAACAGGCATCGCCATAAATTCTTGGAAGTCAACATTGTTGTCTGCGTGCTTTCCGCCATTCAAAATATTCATCATTGGAACCGGTAATGTTCTTGCATTAACTCCTCCAATGTAACGGTACAATGGAAGTCCTAATGCCTCTGCGGAAGCTTTTGCACATGCTAATGATACACCAAGAATAGCATTAGCGCCAAGTTCCGATTTTGTAGGTGTGCCGTCAAGTTCACACAAAAAATTATCAATCGCTACTTGATCGGTTGCATCAAAATCAACTAGCTCATCGGCTATCTTATTGTTAACATTTTCAACAGCTTTCTTCACGCCTTTTCCTAAATAGCGTGAATTATCTCCATCTCGTAATTCAACTGCTTCGTTTTCACCGGTTGAGGCACCGCTAGGTACTGCTGCTCTTCCTACTACTCCGCATTCTAAAGTTACTTCAACTTCTACTGTTGGGTTTCCTCTCGAGTCCAATATCTCTCTACCCCAAATATCTACTATAGTCGTCATTAATATCTCCAAAGTATTATAAAATTTACAGTTCAAATTATAAAAAGAGACAAGGAAATTCAATTTTGTGATTTGGTTGATAATTAACGTATTAACATAAATCAAGGTTTTAATTAAGTTTTTGAATAGTTATATTTATTTAAGATTTTAAAATTTGTGCTGAATCATAATCTTCGGCATAGTAAATATTGAATTCTCTTTCCACAATGAATTTACCCCGGTAGCTCAGTGGATAGAGCAAGAGTTTCCTAAACTCTGGGTCGGAGGTTCGATTCCTCTCCGGGGTACACAAAGTCAGTTACTTATTTTGAAAAGGAGCTTACATGAGAAGAATTATGGGAATTATTGTCTCTGCGTTAGTTGATATTGTTTGTTTTCTGCAAGGAAGTATAATTCTTGCTTATGCCCTTCTTCATTTTAGCTATAAGATTGAAGTTGTTAGAGGCGAAGGAATTAATCCTGTTGAGACACAGAATGTACCCGTTGCAATCGGCGGATATTATTTTTATTCAGATCAATATATGAAAGTAGCATTGATTGGTTTAGCTCTCATAATTACAGGTTTCTTGATGAGAAGCTGGAGAAAAAGTTATAACGATTAATTTTTTATTTATACCAACATTCAGGTTTTTATTCTAAACAAAGAATTACAAAATTTTATTTTTCAACTAATTTAAGGAATACCTTAATGAACAAAAAAACTACCTCATTAATATTATGTTATGCATTCATAATATTAACCGTTGGTTCAATTACCTCTTTAGGTCAATCTACATTTAAGGATTTTGGCTATAAGGGAGGCTTACAGTTTAACGGCGTTTTACCTACAACAGAATTCGAAAGTGATAATGGTTTAGCACTTTCATCTTATCTATTCAAAGGTTTTTTTAGATTTGAATTGAATAAGGACTGGCAGCTGGAAGCAAATGCCGGTTATGGAAAGCTTTCAGGTAAGGATTTTAATTACACTTTAATGAAAACCGGTACCGGTGAGTATGAGACTTCAATCATTCCAATTGAAGCAAGATTACTTTACACGCCATTCGAATTAGAAAACTGGAACCCCTATTTCTATGCCGGCCTAGGTCTGCTTAATTACAGCGTAACAAAAAAACCGGTTTCAGTTTCAGTTTTAGCCGTTGAAACAGATGGCTGGACATTAGGAATACCTGTTGGAGTAGGAACCGAATTAAAATTATCTGATGAAATAGCTTTAGATTTTAGTGTTGGGTACAACTGGACTACCACAGATAATTTGAATTACTTCAGCATTAAAGGAACAAATGACGGTTATATTAATTTAGGAGTTGGTATATCCTTTTCAAACGAAAGCTTAAATACTGATAAGGACCATGACGGTTTAACCAGACGTGAAGAGCTAGAACTCGGTACAGATCCAAATAATGCTGATACGGATGGTGACGGTTTACAAGATGGCATGGAAGTAAAACAGTACAATACTGATCCTAAAAAAGCCGATACCGATGGTGACGGATTAACGGACGGCGACGAAATTCTAAAATATAAAACCAATCCACTCAAAGCAGACTCAGATAATGATGGTCTAAATGATGGCGATGAAATAATGAAATACAAAACTAATCCATTAAATCCGGATAGCGACGGTGATGGATTAAAAGACGGTGAAGAAGTAAATATGTTCAAAACTAATCCATTGAATGCCGATACCGATGGTGACGGATTAAAAGATGGTGAAGAAGTAATGAAATATAAAACTGATCCGTTAAAAGCTGATACTGACGGCGGTACTATTAATGACGGAGTTGAAGTTAAACGAGGAACAAATCCTTTAGATCCATCTGATGATGTTCCACCTGCATTTGTTGAAAAAGAACAAACATTTGATAATGTTCATTTTGGATTCAACAAACACAACCTCACAAAGTCTGAAAAGAAAATTCTTGATAACGCTTATGATGTTATCAGCAAGCTTAACGAAGCAAAGGTTGCTTTAGGAGGTCATGCCGATGCAATTGGATCCGATAAATACAATCAACAACTTTCTGAGAAGAGAGCTAAAGTGGTAAAAGAATATCTTGCTAAGAAAGGTTTAAGCGAAGCTCAAATTGCTGCAGAAGGATTTGGAGAATCAAAACCTGTTGCACCAAATAAAACTGCAAAAGATAGAGCAAAAAATAGAAGAGTTGAGATTACTGCAAAGTATATGGAAAAGAATAAGTAAGAATAGATATGAAAAAGCCCCGCATATGCGGGGCTTTTTTTTGAAATTAAATTACTTTCTTATAGCAGTCCAATTCCCTCTAGCATAACTTGCATCCCATTTACCGGTACCATTATCATAAGAAAGGGTACCTTCAACAAATCCCATTTTTTGGCCCAATGCAAATAAATCAGCCAATAATTTCCCTTCTTTTGTAACGTTCCCTTTAATGGTTACTTCATAACTGTTCCCTTGGAAAAAAACATCTTTTGAAAAAGAAAAATCATTATTGGCAGAAATATCAAATTCGAAAACTTCAGTTAGGTCACCATTTAATTTTAATTCCCACTTACCCTCAAAAGAATCTTTATTAAATAAACTGCATGATGATAAAAAAGCTAAACTGACAAAAAGGAAAAAAATAATTCTGAGTTTCATATTAACCTCTATTTTATTATTTCAGGATCCAGGCCATGTTCTTTGAACAAATTCTTATATTTTTTTAATACAACTTGCTTAAACTCATCAAGAATAGAGATAAACTGTACAAGTGATATATCACCGCCAAATTTGAAATAATACTCTATCAATTGTTCAAGATAAATGTTAGTTAATTTTGAGATAGCTGCGAATGAATCCGTGGTAACATGATCAAGTTTATAAAGATTATCTAATTCTTCTGGCCGAATTAAATCTTCTTCATCAAGAACTGAAAAATCTTCTATTGTATTTTCAATAGCACTTCTTTGAGACCATACACGTGCTAATTGTAATAAGACAGAAATAATTTCTCTTAATTTTTGTTCACGCGATAATTTTAGATCACCTAATGTCTTATCGTTTAGAGATTCTTTTATTGACATAATCTGATATTTATCTAATATGTTAGATAATTTTTCGGATGGTTCGGAACCTAAAACAATTTCTCTAAACTTTTGCTGAATATTTTCTGTAAAAGCAATTTGTGTATCGCTTATAATATTATTAGTTGTCAGCAATTCAATAATTTCATCTTTGCGTTCAGGATACTTCCGAAGTAAAAATTCTTCTGTGTATTCAAAATCTTCTGATGTATTTAAAGGATCATCCATTAAACTTACAAGATATGATTTAAGTTTTAGAAGAATAATAAAAAGATCAAATTGTTCTGAACCCATTAACATCTCATTTTTAATTTTCTTGTATCAAAAATAAAATTCATTTCTTTTATAATAAAATTAGTAAAGCTACCGTGAAATAAATGATTAATCCTGTAACATCAACAAGAGTTGCAACAAAAGGTGCAGATGATACAGCCGGATCGAAACCAAGTTTTTTAATTATTAATGGAAGCATGGAACCCATAAGAGTGCCCCAAGTTACTACTCCAACTAAAGATAAACTTACAGTAAGCATAAGTAAGAACCATATTGAACCATAAGAACCACCGACAAGATGCCATGTGGTTATTCTTAATATTCCAATTAACGCTAAAATTATACCCAAAAATAAACCTGTAATAATCTCCCTTTTAAAAATAGAAAACCAATTCTTTAATGTAACTTCACCTAAAGCAAGAGCACGTACAACAAGAGTGGCGGCTTGCGATCCTGAATTACCTCCGCTGGAAATAATAAGCGGAACAAAAAGGGCTAATTGTACAACACGCTGAATCTCGTTTTCAAAAAATCCCATAGCAATTGCAGTCAACGACTCACCTAAGAACAAGATGCTTAACCACCCTGCTCTTTTCTTTATCATACTGAAAAGAGAGATATCCGGATATGGTTCATCCAATGCTTCAACACCGGCTATCTTTTGAATATCTTCCGTTGCTTCTTCTTCCGCAATATCTAATACGTCATCAACAGTAACAATTCCGACTAAAATTCCACTTGAATCTGTTACAGGTAAGGCGGTTTTATCATATTTCTTAAAAACTTCTACAGCTATTTCTTGATCATCAGTTACAATTAATGAAACAAAATTAAAATCCATCAACTCGCTTACTTTTTCTAAAAGTGGCGATAACAAGAATTCTCCAATCTTTATGTCATCAATAAGTTTCCCTTTTTCGTCGATCGCATAAACGACATTTAATGTTTCACTGTCTTTGCCATTTTCACGTATGTAATCCAGAGTTTGTTGGACAGTCCAATTTTCTTTTACAGCGATGTAATCCGGGGTCAGTAATCTGCCAACACTGTGTTCCGGATAGCCAAGCAATTGTTGGCTGATCTTTCTTTGCTCTGGTGATAAGTAAGTCAACATTTGCCTAACTACATTAGGGGGAACTTCTTCAAAGAGAGAAGTTCTATCATCATCTGCCATTTCATTAAGAATTGAAGCAACATCTTCTTTACCCAAAAGTTGTATCAGATTAATCTGAGTGTCAATGTCAAAATATTCAAAAACATCGGCGGCAAGATCTTTTGGAAGAAGTCTGAAAAAAATTGCTTGCTCATTTTCTGGTAATGAAAGAAGTAGATCGGCAATATCGGTTGGTGTCCAATCCATTAAAACTTCTTTTAATTCTGTGAACTTTCTATTTATTATTAAATCAATGATTTCCGGTTGAATAAGTTGAGAAATCATATTCACCTCCGGGTATAGAAGGGTTGGAAGGAAAACAATTTTTTAATGTTGCAATCTAAAACAGTTTAATTAAAATTCCGAAGGGAAATTTAAATTTGGAAAAAATATTTTTATGATGGCGAAAAATAAAAAGCCGTTACAAATTTCAGGGTAACGGCTTCAAATATAAAAATTATTCTTCAGTATGAGCCAGCCAAAATCCGCCAATGGAATTCAATTGAGTATCGCCCCAAACCTCGGCAAGAAGTACAAACCCGTCTCTGGAAACACCCGTTGCTCTGATATTATAACGAACTTGTGTTGCTCTCTCTGCGTCAATCAAAGAAGGCATAATAATTACTTTCGGTTTTTTATCAAACGGTTTGTTGAAGTTAACTTCGTATTCAACAATTCTTTTTCCTTGATTAGCATGCAATGTGTAATTTGGACTGTCTTTAGAATAAAAGAAAGTTCCGCTTTGAACTGATGATTGAGCATAGGAATTAGCACAAACAAACAATAATACTGTAATAACTGCTAGAAGTTTTTTCATAACATTTCTCCTCTTTATTTGATGGATCTATTAGAATTATCAAATCCTATTCTTAAATTCATAATTAAAGATCAAATTGTCAATTAAAGAATTTAATATTACTATTTATATATAATCTATTTCAGTCCTTTTGCATTAAGAAAAATGTTTCTTCTATTTTATGAGGCTTAAACCCGATCTCAGTTTCGGCTTTAATAGTAATTAATCCCGATTTTAATGGCCGTGAAGCCGGTTGATTTAATTCTTTTGTCAGAATTGGGACGATCAATTTTTCATCAAGTCCAAAATATTTTGCAATTCTTATAGTAAAATCAAAACGAGAGATCATCTCACGTCCGCCAATATTAAAGATACCTTCTTTCTTGAATTCTATTATTTTATTTACTGCATCAACAAGATCATCAATATAAGTTGGATTGCCAATTTGATCTGTTACAATGCAAATCCTCTCTCCATTTTGTAATGAGTTAATTACCCACTTTACAAAATCTGGACGACCATATTTACTCGGTCCGTATAAAACATTCGATCGAATGATTGTGTATCTAGTTCCGCTTACACGAATTGAATTTTCAGAAGCGAGTTTTGTTCTGCCATAATAACCGATTGGATTTGGTTTATCATCTTCCGTGTAAGGACCGTTTTTACCGTCAAAAATATAATCGGTAGAAAAATGAATTAGATGTGCATCAATCGTCCAAGAATATAGAGCAATGTTTTCAACTCCACCTACATTTATTTTCCAAGCAGTTTCTTTTTCGGTTTCAGATTTATCCACATTAGTAAAGGCTGCTGTGTTAATAATTACATCGGGGAAGAAATTTAAAATTACTTGCTTTACTTGATCCTTTTGTGAAATATCTACTTGTTTGTATTGAACATCTGGAATGAAAGAATTCTCCTCAACAGAGACACACATTAATTCAACTTTATCGGACTTATTATAAAATTCGGTAATGTGTTGACCGAGCATTCCATTTGAACCGATAACCAAAATTCTTTTTTTTATTATATCGTTTTCAATCATTTAATTCAATTTCTGGAAGTATTATTAAATCATTCCTCGATGCTGCAATTGCACCGGCTTTGTTGGCAGCATTTAATGAAACAAGAATATCATTTGTAGAAATATATGTATAAAAAAAGACCGCCCCAAAAATGTCTCCACAACCAATTTTATTTACCGAATTAACTTTTATTGCATTAACAATTAGATTTTTTACTTCCTCTTTAGCTCTAAAATAAACCTGAGCGCCTCTATCACTTTTTGTTACAATTAAAATATTTGGGCCGGAAGACAAAATTTTATCTGCGCTGTTAACTTCATTTTGATATTGAACTATAGTTTTAAGTTCGCTTTCATTGCATTGTAAAATATCTATACAACCAAGCCATTCTTCAATACTGGGAATTGGTCTAAACTCTCTTTTCATTTTATTATCTATTCCGCGTGAAAGCGTATGTACATCAAAATAAATTTTGCCTTTGAATCTTTTACGTATATATTTTAATTGTTCTAATGAAATATCGGAACCAGTTATCATATTAATAAAAACACCGTCAAATTGATTCCAGTCCTTAACATTATCAACAGAAAGATTTTCCGCCAAGTTTTTGTAAATTTCTTCTCGTTCGGATTTATCGGATACTGTTAAATAGACTTCCGGCATATTTATCAATTCATTTGTCCTGTTTAAATCAACTTTTGAATAAAGATTTTCGAATAGATGGAACGAATTTCTATTCCATCCGGTAAGAAGGTAAACTCGGTCGGTAGTTTTTTTTACTGAATTAATTCCTATAGTAGAATAAAATATTCCACCGGGACTGGATTTTTTTTCATCTGTGTCTTTATAATGATCTATAATTGAGTGCCCGATTAGTATAATTTTCATTGATAAAAAATTAGCTTATTTTGAACTGTTTGTTATAATTTAATTGTTACGAAAATAAACAAGACTAATCTTATAAGTAATAGAGAAAATTCATGAAGATCGGAATTACGTGTTATCCTACTTACGGTGGAAGCGGTGTTGTTGCAACCGAACTTGGTTTGGCATTAGCTACATTGGGGCATCAAGTACATTTTATTAGTTATGCAATCCCACACCGACTTAACAAATTTTTTGAGAATGTTTTTTTCCACGAAGTAGAGTTAAGCACATATCCTTTATTTGAACATTCGCTTTATGATCTTGCCCTTACTAGTAAGATGCTCGAAGTAATAGAATTCGAGAGTTTAGATTTGATGCACGTTCACTATGCTATACCACATGCAGTTAGTGCATATCTGGCAAGACAAGTTTTAAGAAGATCTAAAAAGGATCTAAAATTTATTACAACTCTTCACGGTACAGATATAACTCTGGTTGGACTAGAGCCTTCTTTTATGCCTCTCGTAAAATTTAGTATTGAAGAAAGCGACGGTGTCACAGCAGTTTCAAGATTTTTAAAAGAAAAAACTCTTACTAATTATAACATCGAAAAAGATATTGAAGTAATCTACAACTTTATTGATATAGAAAAGTATAAACCAAAAGAGAGTGAATTGTTTAGGAAGCATATCGCGCCATGTGGTGAAAAGGTTTTAGTTCACACATCTAACTTTCGCCTTGTAAAAAGAGTTGCAGATACGATTCGAGTTCTTGATAAAGTGAAAAAAGATGTACCTACAAAGTTGGTTTTAGTAGGAGATGGCCCTGATCGTTCGGACTGCGAACGACTTACACGTGAACTTGATTTACAAAAAGATGTTATTTTTCTAGGCAAACAAGATGGTTTAACAGAAATCTTAAATGCAGCAGATATATTTTTAATGCCGTCACAATCAGAAAGTTTTGGTCTATCTGCATTAGAAGCAATGTCGTGCGGTGTTCCTGTTGTAAGTTCATCTGTTGGCGGTTTGCCTGAATTAAATATTCATAATGAAACCGGATACATTGCTGAGATTGGTGATATTGATAGAATGGCTAAGTATGTTGTAGAACTTTTGACAAATGAAAAGAGATATAAATCATTTTCAAAAAATTCCCGCGAGCGTGCAGTAAAGAATTTTGATAAAGATTTAATTGTTCCAAAATATGTGGCGTATTACGAAAAGATTCTTAATTCATAAAAATATATTTCAGCAAAAAAAGAATAAAGCTTATACAACAACCGTTTTCCTTCCAATACTGTAATATGTAAATCCTAATTCTTCCATTTTCTTTATTTCAAAAACATTCCGTCCATCAAAAATGATTGGCGATTTTAAATCAGTTTTTATCCGATTAAAATCCGGATTCCTAAACTCATTCCATTCAGTTAGAATTAATAATGCATCTGCATCTTTCAATATACTATATTGATCTTGAGTGTAATCGAGAATATCATCTAAATAAAATTTTGCGTTGTCCATCGCTGCTGGATCATAAGCTGAAACTTTGGCACCAAGTCGGATCAATTCTTTTATAATGTATATTGATGGTGCTTCGCGCATATCATCAGTATTCGGTTTGAATGCTAGCCCCCAAACAGCAAATTTTTTCCCTTTTATATTTCGGTCAAAATGTTTTAAGATTTTTTTTACAAGAATTAATTTTTGAAGTTTGTTCGCTTCGTCAACAACTTTGAGAAGTCTTATCGGTGAATTATTGTCCTCGCTAGTTTTGATGAGCGCATTCACGTCTTTAGGAAAACAAGATCCCCCGTAACCAATGCCCGGAAATAAAAATCTTTTTCCAATCCTAGTATCGGCACCCATTCCTTTGCGGACCATCTCAACATCAGCTCCCACAACTTCACAAAAATTCGCAAGCTCATTCATATAAGTTATACGCATAGCTAAGTAAGAATTTGCAGCATACTTTGTTACCTCTGAACTTTCTGGGTTCATTTCGAAGATTGGATTACCTTGGCGGACAAATGGTTCATAAAGAGTACGCATTCGATCAAAAACATTTTGAGAGCTTGCACCAACAATAATCCTATCCGGTTTCATAAAATCATCAACTGCAAATCCCTCGCGTAAAAATTCCGGATTAGATACTACTTCAAAATTATTTACACCATGCTTTTCAATAATTTTTGTAACGGCTTTTGAGGTTCCAACAGTAACCGTACTTTTATTAACAATGATTTTGATATTCTTTGCAGCAGATTCTTTCAAGATCTTTCCGATCTCATCTGCTACTTCAAACACATATTTTAAGTCAGCTGAACCATCTTCTCCTTGAGGCGTGGGAAGACAAAGCATAATTATTTCAGACTCAAGGACAGCTTTTTTTAGATCATCTGTAAATGTTAATCTTTTCTTCTCGATGTTACGGTGGAATAATATTTCCAAACCCGGTTCATAAATAGGAACTATTCCCCTTTTCAATTTTTCCAGCTTGTCTTTGTTATTATCAACACAGATAACATTATTTCCCATTTCAGCGAAACAAGTCCCGCTTACAAGACCTACGTAGCCGGTTCCAATAACAGAAAGATTC
Organism: Melioribacter sp.; assembly: GCA_023250955.1. Taxonomy (GTDB): domain Bacteria; phylum Bacteroidota; class Ignavibacteria; order Ignavibacteriales; family Melioribacteraceae; genus Fen-1258. The sequence goes on from JAHEZQ010000009.1 coordinate 64,150, forward strand.
ATTACAACTCCTTAATTCAAAATTTAAAATCTTTTTCGATATCCTTAAATCGTTTTGCTTTTAAGTCTTTGGCAGATACAATCGGGTTATTGATTTTCCAATCAATCTTCAAATCGGAATCGTTATATAAAATTGCCCGTTCACTTTCTTTATTATACAACGCAGTGCATTTGTAATTAAAAATTGCACTGTTAGATAGAACTGAAAATCCGTGAGCAAATCCTGGCGGTATCCAAAGCTGATTATTATTTTCTTCACTTAATTCAATCGCAAAATATTTTCCGAAAGTTGGTGATCCAAAACGGATATCAACAGCAATGTCTAAAACTTTTCCTATTACAATGCTGCATAATTTACCTTGAGCATACTTTCCAGCCTGATAATGCAATCCTCGTATTGTTCCTTTAACTGATTTTGAAATATTGTCCTGAATAAAAGTTTGATTAATTCCACCGTCAGAAAATTTCTTTTTATTAAATGATTCAAAGAAATAACCGCGGTCGTCGGGATAAACATCGGGTTTTACTAAAATTAATCCTTCAATAAATGTTTTTTCGAATTCCAATCTTAACCTCAAAATTTTGGATTTGAATGCCAATTCCAAGCTGTTTCTATAATTTTTTCAACTGAATACTTCGGAATCCACCCTAAAAGATTTTTTGCTTTCATATTATCTGCAACAAGTATTGCCGGATCTCCAATTCTTCTTGAAACAATTTCAAATGGAATTTCTTTTTTTGTGATAGCTTTTGCTTTTTCTATAATCTCAAGAACAGAATTTCCTTTACCGGTTCCTAAATTAATAACATTTGATTTACCGCCATTGATCAAATATTCCAATGACTTCAAATGCGCATCCGCCAAATCATTTACATGAATATAGTCGCGGATACAAGTGCCGTCTTTAGTATTATAATCGTTTCCAAAAACAAAAACTTTTTCTCTTTTTGAAAGAGCTGTTTGTAATACAATTGGAATAAGATGCGGTTCCGGATTATGGCTTTCGCCGATTATCCCTGATGGATCAGCTCCTGCTGCGTTGAAATAGCGCAGTGAAATACTTTTGAGACCTGATGAAACCTCAAAATCTTTTAGCAAAGTTTCGATCATTAATTTTGTATTTGCATAAGGATTTATCGGTTGCACCGGCTGATCTTCCGAGATCGGCACTTTAGAAGGATTCCCGTAAATTGAACATGTTGATGAAAAAACAAAATTCTTTACTCCATTTTCTGCGCAAACTTTTATCAAGTTAAAACTTCCCACAACATTGTTTTGATAATATCTGTCCGGATGTTCAACTGATTCTCCCACATAAGCAAAAGCAGCAAAATGAACAACAACACTCGGCATTTGTGTTTGTATGAAATAAGAGAGTGATCCGGCATCAAGAAGATCAATATCTTCAAAATGAATATTCTTTGGCACCGCCTCTCTGTGTCCTCTTGATAAGTTATCAAGAACAACCGGTTGGTAACCCTTCTCAGAAAGAAGTTTCACGAAATGTGAACCAATATATCCAGCACCGCCAGTGACAAGAACTTTCAATATTCCCTCGTTAGATTTACTGGAGTTAAAAATACAAAAATTATTCACGTTTGAGAATTATTGATTTTGTCTGTTTTCACTACAGTCCTGATTGTATCAAAATTAAATTTCGATTAATTTGAATTATAAAAGAACTCAAAAACAGTCACTAATAATGAAAAATCTCTTTATTCTCACTGGTTCTATTAATTCCGGTAAAACAACTAAATTAATGCAGTGGGCGGTGGTTCAAAAAAATATTGATGGAATATTCCAACCTGTAATTGATGATAAAAGATTTATTTATCATATCAGTTCACGCACACTAAAAATTTTAGAAACCACTAAGACCAAACCAGAAAATGAAATAATTATAATCGGAAAATATAAATTCCGTAAAAGTGTTTTTGATTGGGCTCAAAGTATTCTAATTGATTGTTTAGGTAAGAAATTTGATTGGATAATTATTGATGAAATTGGTCCCCTCGAATTAGAGGGGAAGGGATTAGAACCAACTATTTCAAAAATCTTTAATGAAATTGATAAACTGAATGCAAATGTATTGTGTGTGGTTCGTGATTCAATACTTGAAAAATTTGTAAAACATTATAAACTTGAAAATAAATATGAGTTGGTAAATTAAGAGCTAACTTAAAGATTTCAGCAAGACATTGTATTTATCTGTACCGCTAAGAATTGTCTTCAAAATATATGATTTCGTTAGGATCCATTATCTACATGGTGCAAAAGTTGTCAGAGAAATAAATTCAATGACAACTTTCATTTATTAATTATGATTATCGCATTGATGACCATCTTCGTGACGGTTGTGCTGCTCATGCTAGTTATTCCAATTCGTCAATATCAAGAATTATTTCTTCCAGGTTGGATAACGGAATGGCACGCGGCTTAAAGTAATAAGCCGCTGGATTACATTTAACAGTCCTATTTTTTTTGTCTGGGCATAAATTTTAATTACGAGCATATGCTCATATTAAATTTTTAGCTATATTCTATATAAGTCAAATATGATTACTATAGTGAGTTGTTGCGAGGACTATTAACTATTAAGTCTTTCCAATCTCGATCTTAAATGTCTTTCGCTTATTCCAAGAATTCTTGCAGCAGCACTTTTATTTCCATTGGTTTTGTTTAATGCTTCTTTGATCATAGTTAGTTCAAACAATTTTGTCTTTTCTTCATATCCATCATCAAGATTATAAGGATTCATCTTTTTATCAAACTTTTCTTGTGCGGCAAGTATTGGTAAATCTTCATTTGTTATTAATTTATTTCGAGTTAATACTACTGCCCGTTCAATTATATTCTCAAGTTCACGAACATTCCCTGGAAAATGGTATTTCATTAATTCATCCAACGCTTCGCGATTGATTCCTTTAATATCTTTCTTGTTTTCACTTGCATACTTTTTAATAAAATGATCAACCAAAACCGGAATGTCTTCCTTTCGCTGTCTAAGAGAGGGAATCATAATAGCTACAACATTTAACCGGTAGAATAAATCTTCTCTGAATTCGCCGTTCTTTATCATCTCATCTAAATTTCTATGAGTAGCTGCAATTATTCTAACATCAGTTTTAACCGTTTGGTTGCCGCCAATTCTTTGAACTTCGCCAAATTGAATTGCCCTCAGAATTTTTACTTGAACAGAAAGCTGTATGTCGCCAACTTCATCAATAAAGATTGTTCCGCCCGTTGCTTCTTCAAATCTTCCAATTCTCTGGTTAGTAGCTCCGGTAAAAGATCCTTTCTCGTGTCCGAACAATTCACTCTCAAGTAAGTTTTCAGAAAGCGAAGCGACATTTACTGTAATAAATGGTTTATCTTTTCGCGGACTCGCATAGTGAATTGCCTTAGCAATCAGTTCTTTTCCTGTTCCGCTTTCACCTCTGACTAAAACAGTTGCCTTGGAATTTGCTACTCTTCCGGCAGTATTTAAAACATTTTCCATCAAACTACTTTGTGAAATAATCTTTTCAAACCGGAATTTACCCTGAAGCTGTTCTCTTAATAATCTATTTTCTCCAATCAAAAGTTTCCTTTCTTGGATTTTTCCAAGAATACTTTCCAATTCATCTAAATCTATCGGTTTTGTTAAATAATCAAACGCGCCCGCTTTCATAAGATTCACTGCACTTTCAATAGTTCCGAATGCAGTCATTACAACAACATCTATTTCCGGATTTAATTCTTTCATTTGCTGAAGAACTTGCATCCCATCCCATCCTGGCATATTAAAATCAGTCAGAACAATATCAATCAAATTCACTCCCGCAATTTTGTAACCTGTTTCACCGTTATTAGTAGTATAAACTGTAAATCCTCGTTTACCTAAAAAACTTTTAAGCGATTGAAGTTGAGATTCTTCATCGTCTATTACTAAAATGGAAAAGTTAGTCATGTCTTCCTCTTACGAATAATACTTCGGTAATAATATTGTAAAAACTGTTCCTTTATCCGGTTCGCTATGAACAGATATTAATCCGTTATGCTCGGAAATAATTTTTTGAACAACACTTAGTCCGATACCGCTACCCTTTGATTTGGTAGTAAAGTAAAGATTAAAAATTCTTTTCAGATTATCACAGGAAATTCCTTTTCCGTTATCAGCAAATTTGATATCAACTTGATTGTTCTTCCCTTCTGCAACATCAATATTTATTTCTCCATTCTCGATTAATGCATCAATAGCGTTCTCAAATAGATTTATAAACAATTGAGTCATTTGTGTCCTATCCCAAACTACTTCGCCAATATCAACTATTCTTAAACTCAGTTTAATATTTTTATCTGCAAGAAGTGTACGATACTGTTTCTCCAATTGTTGGAATAATTCATTAACTTTAAATTTCTCGGCTTTAATCGGTTGTGGTTTAGCAAATCTTAAAAAACTTTCTATGGTCTCATTAATTCGTTTTACTTCTTTATAAACCACTTGAGTCAAACTTTTATACTCCTCCTCATCTTCTTTTGGATTAAAGTCTTTACCCAATTGTTGTGCTATTGTTCCAATAGAGTTCAACGGATTTCTAATTTCATGAGCTACAGATGAAGCTAATTCACCCATAGCAACAAGTCTTTCACTTCGTTCAATCTGTTTCTCAAGTAATTTTAGTTCTGTTAAATCTCTCAAAACCAATATTGTGTTAATTTCTTTTTTCTCATCGTAAAATTCACTTTTGGAAACTAAAAACACTTTATCCTTTCCGTCAATATTGCATTCAATTTCTTCAATCGTTGATGATGAGTATATTATTCTTTCACACTTACCGTCTGCAAATAAGGAAAAGAATTCCTTCCCTTTTGCTTTCCCATCATTAACGCCTAACAGAATTTCACCGGGTCTATTAATGGTCTGAACTCTTTTACTGGAGTCCAGAACAATAATGCCATCACTTACATTATTTATTATTCGGCTTGAGTAAGATTCAATTGCCGAAAATCTTTTAGAGAGGAGATTGAAATTTTGTTTCAAAAAAACCAATGTGATAGTTACAAATCCAAAAATGAAAAGAACTATTCCTAAAAAGATAATTCTTCGTGTTAATCTTTCATTAATATTATTCAGCGGTTCTAAGGAAATTCCCAAACGGAATATTCCTATAGTTTGGTTATTGTGAACAAACGGATGCAGTACTTCAAAAACTTCTAACGAACCAATTTTAGCAATCCGCCAGTTATATAAATTCTGATCGAGCGTTCTTAATAAAACTTTAGATGAATCAACATCTTCTAAATTTCGAATCTCTCCGGAGCCTGCAATTATTCCCACTTTATCTTGAAGAGCTGCATAAATAATCTGGCTATTCTCAGTTACCTTTTTTAGAAGAACACCAAAACCAACTTGTTTTCTGAAGTTTAATAATTCGGCGGCATCAACATTAAGTACAATTGCCCCACCCTCAATTGTTGATACAGCGACAGCAAATCTTTCTCCTTCTTGAAACCGTGCTTCTTTTATACCAATTATTAGCGTATCTGCTTCACCATTCAATATCGGTCCAATATATTTCTTGGGATTTTCTTTTTCAGTTAGATTAGAATGTATTTCTTTATGGCTGCCGAATATTTTTATTCCATCCTTATTAAAAACATTAATCCGGTAAATCTGGTTATTCTTAGTAATATCTTCTAAAAGGGAATTATTAACTAATCCTTTCTCGTACATCATTTTTATCATTACTGCATTGCTCAGTAATCTTTGTTTTAATTCATCTTCAATTTTCTGGTAGGAAAGAAGAGCATTGTTCGATGAGTATAGAAGAGTTTCAAGTAAGGAATGCCCTTGCTTTTCCATCAACTCCATCATCTCACTTTTGCTTTGGTTTAATTCGATAAGGACAGATGAAATAACAATTATTGCAGTAACTAAAAAGATTAGGATTAGACTTCTGGGTTGTACAAAAAAATTCTTAAAAAGCTTCACTTCTGTCCTCAATCATCAAATTTAATTTACGCAAAAAATCATTATTAATATGAAGCAAAGCTCTTAAATAGGATTCAGATCTTTCTGATTTATTTTCCCTAAAACTCAAATCCTACATTTAGATTAATTGAATTGCTTTTATAATTGAATAAAGTGCTGTTCGATTTATTATCTATCAGTTGGTAGTTCAGTCCTACCGAAAGTTCAGTGTCGCTTAAAAACCCCAATGGAATATTTTTCTTAATCGAAAAATTGAAAATATTTTGAGTATCGCTACGCATTATACCGGTGTTGTAATTGTAAAGTGCATCATAAACTCCTTGAGACGGATAGTGTTTTTCATTTAGATTAAATCTCATTTTTATCTCAAGGTTTTCAAAAAATATCTGAGTAAGTTCAAAAGAAAGACTATTACCCTCATAATTCACCGGATCATCAAACATTTCTGATTCGTCGCCGTAAATCATATTTAGATCTTTGACAAAAGCTCCAAATCCGTTTAAAATACTTCGATTTGTAAACTGTAATGCTATTCCAGTTGTGGATGTAATAGATTGAGCAATTCTTCCGAAAGAAACCACTTGTGTTATAGATGAAACATTTTTGTCGGTATAGGATTCAGTAGCAAGCAAGTTATTTTCATCAGTGTAAGTATATATTCCGGATTGTACCGGATTTAGATACTTTTTATAATTAAATGAGCCGCCAAGAATCAATGTTGTTCCACTATCAAAACCACGATTAACGTTTAGACTTAGACTTCCTTTGTAATTATCCATTATACTAATATTCTTGTACTTAGTGAGACTAACATTAGGAGAGAATGTTATAAATACATTTTCCACATTAATTTGCTGTTGGTAAAATGCTGTGATGTTTGAGTAATCATAGTATGTGTATATATCTTTATTCAATCTTTGCTCGGCATACACACCTATGGCAGAGTTTTCAAAACTTTTCCACATTGCTAATTGATGCCAGTAAAAATTTCTCTCCGGTATTACATCAAAATTTAGATAGCTTCCGTAATAGCCAATGGAGAAATTTCCCAAATTATTTTCTAATCCATAATCTATTGACGATAAAAATGTTTTTGTTGAAAGCTGGGAGCGGAATGGATTGTCGTTATATTCCTGATCAGTTGATAATTTGAAACTCCACTGTGCAGAACTAAGTGTACTAATCGAAAACAAAATGATTAAGAAATATTTTAATCTATAACTAACAACTTGATACATTTTTCACCTCAAAAAAATGGGACTCCGAAGAGTCCCGATTAAATAACTCTTAAATATTACTTGCCGCCTCTATATCCGCGGCCATTTGTTCCTTGTGTTCCTGTACCTGGTTGTGTGCAGTCGCCAGGTCCATTTCCGGTTCCGTTCTTAGGACCAACACCATTATTACCAGTGCCGTTGCCCGGTCCGTATCCGCCTTTACTGCCTTTACCACCGCGTTTACCTTTGCCTGCATTATCGTTGATTCCATCACCGTTCAAATCAACAAACTTATTTCTCTGAAGCTTCGGACCAGTGTAATCTGGATCAACTCCGTTTGGTATTCCATCGCCGTCATGGTCAGGAGCGTTATCATTATAACCGTCACCGTTTTTGTCAACAAATCCTTTACCATGTTGTGTAACCGGATTTTGTGTTTGTGCATTAATATTGGAATAAGCAAATACCAATACTAAAACCGAGAGAAGAACAACTACCTTTTTCATATTTACCTCTTTATGTTAGTGAGTATAATTTGATTTCATCACTCATATATGAAAAAGTATGCCAAGAAGTTTTTTTGTGTTTATTAAAAGAATTCAGCGGATACAATAATTTGAATATACTATTTTCAACTGAATGGTCGCTTACTTCGCCATTTTGGTCGAACTCAAATTCATCTGGAGTTATATAACTTAATTAGTGATGAGAATGTATTTTGGGATTGATGCAGTTTAGTTTTTTAGAATTTTACAAATAGAAATAGCAGTTTATAATTTGAAAGACAAAATACATTTTGAGCTGCATTGTGACTTTGTATTCAAGTTTTCCTCTTCACTTAATTGATCAAAAATTATTTGGACTGTAATTTCACAGAAATAAAATATTGAAACAAAAAGGACATCTCTCGATGTCCTTTTCGGAAAAATCTTATAATCTGTTAAGCCGATTTAGCCTCAGCCGGTTTATAAATAAATGCTGTGACAACACCAAGCAACACCATTTGGATTGATCCATAAATGAACCATTGAAGAGCTAGTGAAAACGGAATTGGGTAAACAACATTCTGAGCAACAGATGCAGAGAAGTTCATGAACAATGCAATATAAACTCCATATCGCACACCTTCCAAAATTCCTTTATTTTGATAACCTTTTATGAAAATGAAAACAAAGAAAAATGAAAAGACAAAATCTGCTACCATCATTCTCCACATCATCGCATCCATTTCCGCCATCGGACGAAATGCTTTAGAGATTGTTTCTTCCATATACGTTGATGAGAGCAAGACACTGTGAATAAGATATCCTGTAACTTCCAACAGAACAAAAACAACAAGAACTGCGATGATGAGTCTTTTTGTGTTCATATAGAACCTCATTTAAATTAATGATGCAGTTGTTTAGTCAATGACGGAGGAATTTATAAAATAATTAAATATTTAAATACCTATTCCAAATTTTGAATAATTCATAAGTCGCTTGAACGTCTTGCCCGCAGTAAATAGCAATATCTTTATTTCTTCCTGCTTTATAAAGTTCTTTAACTTCCATTCCGGTTATGCCTTTAGATTTAGGCGATTCGATTCCGAAAGCATAACAGTAAAAATCAAGATTAAATTTTTTTGTTAATCCATAAAAGGTTAGTTGTTCTAACAGGTCAATATGACGAGAAGAATCATATCTATATTTCATGAGATTTACTGTGGGTTTAATTTTTTTCAAAGCTGAGCGAATCATAATAAAAGGCAGATCAAAATATCTTCCGTTAAATGATATTACTTTTTCTGCTTTCGAAATATATTTCCAAAAATATTTCAGCATTTCTTCTTCATCAAACGGTTTGTACTTAATTGTTTTTTCCTCAGCTCTCCATTCTTCATCTTTACAGCCATCGTATAATACCAATGATTTTTCAGTTTCAGTATTCAACAATCCTATGGCAACAATCTTGGCCGTATAAGGATATAAACTAATGTATCTCTTAGCTTCGTCAATCAGTTCTTCTTTTTTAATTGGATCTTTTTCAGATTCAGTATATCGAAGAAGAAACTCTTTTTGTGAATCAGATAGTGTTTCGAATTCTACACCAACAGTTTCAATATCAAAAACAAGGTTCATTTGCCCCCCAACTTTATTCTTGTTGTTGATTGAAACTAATGAAAAAAATATTGATTTAATAGAATTAAAATTATTTTTTAGCTTCTTCTAAGCTTTGAAAATTAAGATTATTGATTATTTTGCAATAAATCAAAATTGAGAAAGGTATGCAAACAAAGAACCGTGCTTTGTTCATTGATATGCTCAAAGGCCTTGCACTTATTATTATGATCGAAGTGCACGTCGTTAATTCTATGCTTTTGCCAGCTCTTAAAGAATCTTGGTGGTTCCCATCTTTAAATTTTATAAATGGTTTAGTTGCACCCTCTTTTAGTTTCGCTTCTGGAATGGTATTTGTGCTTTCATTACAAAAAGGTGTTGATCAATTAAGAACTTTCGGGAAAGAATTTTGGCGTAAGTTATCCAGAGTTGGATTAATATTTTTCGTCGGATATTCTCTTCATCTTCCATACTACTCACTTACTAAAATACTCAACAATCAAACACAGGAAAATCTTAATAGTTTATTTACGGTAGATATCCTTCAAATAATTTCTACAGGACTGATTGTTTTATTGTTTGCCCGAATATTTATCAAATCCGAAAAACGCTTTTATAATTTTCTATTAATATTAACAGCAATTATTTTAATTATTAGCCCGTTGATGTGGCAAATAGATTTTGCGAATTATTTACCGTTATTCTTTGCTAATTATTTTAATAAAATGCACGGTTCTTTATTTCCAGTTTTCCCCTGGTGGGCATTTGTTTTTAGCGGCGCTTATGTAGCTAAATTTTATCTTGAAGCCAAACAAAATAACTCCGAAAAAGCATTTGCAAGAAAAATAATAATTACTGGCTCGTTGTTTTATCTATCAAGTGTTTTGATTATGTATGTTTTCTTCCCGCAAGCATTAGCTAAAATGATTCCAAATCCATTTTTCTTTTTAGAAAGGTTTGGATTAATTCTTTTGTTCCTTGGAGTATTTTGGTTTTATCTTAACAACAAAGAAAATTACACATCATTGATCTTAGATGTAAGCCGTGAATCACTTTTAGTTTATTGGGTGCACTTGCAATTAATTTATAGAGAAATCTTTTGGGGAAAAAGTCTTATTGATATTTCAGAAAGAAATTACAACGCGGTTCAATGTTTGATCGTAACTGCAATTTTAATTGTATTAATGTTAATCATGGCTAAGGTGTGGGGCAAACTGAAAAGAAACTATCCTAATTATTGCCGTTGGGTTACAGCAGCAGTTTTAATTATTGGAACAGCAATATTTATTATACGTTAGCTGATCTTTGAATTACAACATCTTTCTCAAACTTCAGAACCGCATCATAAAATTCTTGCGGTAGTGGTAATGATTTATTATTACTTCGATCTATATGGACAACAACTCCTCCACCTTTTGCGATTATATCTTTTGTTGCTGATTTTTCAATTAAATGCCGGAATCCGAAACTGGAATTTTTGATAAATTCTACACGCGTATAAATATTTAGTTCATCATCAAGTTGTGCGGGTTTTAAATAATCGCATTCATTGTGAACCATAATAAAAAAAGAATATCCTTCTAAAATTTCTTCCAAAGCATAATTCTTTTTAATGTCTTGCATATATTTTATTCGAGCATCTTCAAAGTAGTTAAAATAAACAGCATTATTACAAACACTAAGCATATCAACTTCACGAAATTTTACTACTTCAATTATTTTGTGTCTGTAGTTTGAGATATCCACTTAAACCTCTAATTCTTATTCCTTAATTTTTCACAAAAATGAAGAAACTATTTTTTCTATAATTTGTATTGCTTGTTCAATATCTTCAAAGGAAACATCCATATGGGTTACAGCTCTAATAACGCCGACTTTTCCTGTTCCTAGATATAATCCATTCTCTCTACATTTAGTTAAGAAATCATCAACCGATAGTTTTTGAGGAGAGAGCATAATAATATTTGTTTGAACACATTCAGTATCAACAAAAAGATTTGGTAATTGTGAAAGTTTATCTGAAAACAATTTCGCCTTATCATGATCTTCTTTCAAACGGGGAATATTATTTTTAAGTGCATACAATCCGGCAGCAGCAAGAATTCCTACTTGCCGCATCCCTCCGCCCCAACCTTTACGAACACGGTAAGCTTGTTTAATAAAATCTTTTGTCCCAGCTATTATGGAACCAATCGGTGCACCCAAACCTTTAGACAGACAACAAGACACCGAATCAAAATGTTGGGCATATTCTGCTGGAGAAATTCCAGTTACAACAGATGCATTCCAAATTCTCGCTCCGTCAAGATGAAAATAAAGATTATGTTTTTTTGCTAATAAACTTAGTGCTTTAATATTTTCAATCGGATTAATAGTTCCACCTGCACGATTGTGTGTGTTTTCAACTTCAATTACTTTCGTTCGTGCCATGTAATACGCGCTTTCAGGTCGGATCAATGATTCAACTTGTTCAGGTGTAAACACACCTCGAACGCCATCCACCAAACTTAATTGTAATCCACTTAAAGCAGCAGGCGATCCGGATTCGTACTGAAAAATGTGAGCATCTTTTTCGCAGATAACTTCATCGCCGGGTTGTGTTAAAACATTTAAGCAAATTTGATTTCCCATAACTCCGCTAGGAACATAAAGTGCGGCTTCCTTGCCTAATAGTTCTGCCGCATATTTTTCAAGTTCATTTGCGGTCGGATCTTCTTTGTAAACATCATCCCCGACTTCAGCATTGCACATTGCTTTGCGCATTGCTTCAGATGGTTTAGTAACCGTATCGCTTCTTAGATCAATAATTTTTTTCATGATTGTTTTTTTGTTTTAGTTGATAATTTTTTAAATATAAAAATCATAATTGTAACGATAGAAATAAAAGAAGAGAACAAAGGAAATATCCACGGAAAGCGTGAATAAAAAGTTTGTCCTTCGTTAATAATCACATCGCCCACAAGTATGTCCCGCGTATAAAGTTTAGTCGATGCTATTGTATTACCAAGCGGATCAATGATACAACTAATCCCGCCGTTAGCAGCACGGATAACAGATTTTCTATTCTCAACGGCGCGTAATACGGATATCTCTTTATGCTGAAACGGTCCGCTTGAATATCCATACCAGCTATCATTCGTAACAACAGTAATTAAGTCCGCGCCTGTTTGAATAAATCCGGCAACAAATTCCGGATATATTGATTCGATGCAGACAACACCTGCAACCTTTACAATAGAATTATTGGTTTCATTTAGATTAAACACAACCTGATCTTTACCAACATTCCAACTTGAAATACCAACTTCCCATTTTATGAATTCGCCGAGAAACGGTAATTGTTCAACAAAAGGAACGTGCTCTCCAAACGGAACGAGTTTTATCTTTCCATACTTTTCAACTTTTGGTGAGTTAGGCTTGAAAAGTAAAATTGAATTGTAAGAAGTATATGAGGTTCCGCTTCTAGTTTCTTTGGCATCTTTCGGAGCTTCACTTTTGTTGAAATAAAAATTAGCATCTGGCATTCCGGTCATCAAAAAAATATTATTCGATGTAACAAATTGATGAATTCTGCTAACTTCGAAATCATAATTACCGGAGAGAAGATAAACCGGTAAAGCAGATTCCGGCCAAACAATTAGTTTAGCTCCCTTATTAATCGCTTGTTCCGACAACATAATATAAATATCAAGTTGTTCATCTAAATTTTCGATTCGCCATTTGGACCACGGATTATAATTGGGCTGAACTAAACCAACTTTTATTTTTTTGTCGGATAAATTGACGCTATTTATTCTTATAAATCCATAAGCAACTACTAATAGAAAAATTATTAGTGCCGAAGACAAATATTTATAATTTAATTTTTTATTTGTTTTGAATTCTTTTATTGAGAGATAAAGAAAAATATTAATGAATAAAATAATAAGCGAAAGACCATAGACTCCGACAATATCCGAAATCTGTATAAAGAGCTTAAAGTATGGTGTGCTGTTACCAAGAGTAAGCCATGGAAAGCGAAGGTCGGTCAAACTGTATAAAAATTCAAAAGAGACCCAATAAAATGGGAAGAGAAAAAGAGCAATATTTTTTCCAAATGTTTTTTTCGAAAAATGATAAAGTGTTGTAATGATCAGATAAAAAAGCGGATTAAAAAATAAAAGAGCAGCACCGGAGATCATAAGAAATGTATCGGCTTCTTTAGTCCAACTTCCTACCCAATACAGCGTTATTAAATTGAAGAAGAAAAGAGTGTAATAAGTAAAACGATTTATTGATAACAATGTTTCTCTTTTTTCTAAAACAAATAGAAAAGGAACCAATGAGACAAAACTTAGAAATGGTAGTGGCACCGGCGGGTAAGATAAACCGAGTAAAATTCCACTTAACAATCCGAGGAATAAATCTCTGTTACGTTCTTTTTTTTGATTAGGAGTTAGAGGCGCTATGTATTTCTTGAAAAATATCATTTACTCTTTTTCTTTTTCACCCAAAATCTAACCAAAACAATTATTATTATTATAGCAGTTATTGCAAGAATAATCTGTGAATATTCGGAAAGATATTTATCAACTAATTCAAGATTGTTTCCGAGTTGAATGCCAAGAAAAATCAAAATGGCATTCCAAACAAATGAACTGACGCCGGCATAAATAAATGTACGTGTTGGTTTTAATTTGTGAACTCCGGAAAAGAAACTAACAACAGCGCGTGTACCGGGAAGAAATCTGTTAATAAGGATAATATTGTAGCCATATTTGTGAAAAAAACGATCGGCTTTATCAAGTGATTCTTGTTTAATAAATTTGAATTTGCCGGAGCGTAAAACTTTTTCACCAAAAAATTCACCGATTAGATACATTACTATAAAACCAATTGCACTTCCAACGCTTGTCAGCAAAAGAATTGGGATAAATCCCAAAGTAGATTTTGAAATTAACGTTGCGCCGACAAGTAGTACAAAATCACTTGGAGATGGTGGAAATATATTTTCTATAAATGCGAAAAAGAAAAGCACGACGTAAATTAGTGCGGGATCTAAAGTGCTGATATAAGAGATAATTTCCTGAAGCATTATTTATCTTGTTTGTTTAATAGAACAACAGCTTGTGCGGCACAACCTTCTTCATGCCCAACAAAACCTAAACCTTCGGTTGTTGTAGCTTTCACAGAAATTTGATCAATAGTAATATTCAAAATGTTCGCAATTACTTTTCTCATCTCCGGAATGAACGGTGCAAGTATTGGTTTTTCAAGAAGAATGGTTGAATCAACATTTCCAATTTCGTAATGAAAATCTTTCATAAGGTAATAAACATGATTAAGCAATTCTTTGCTATCAGCATTTTTGTATTTTGAATCTGTATTGGGAAAATGAATACCGATATCTCCCAAAGAAAGTGCACCAAGTATAGCATCACAGATTGCGTGGAGAAGAACATCCGCATCGGAATGGCCTAGTAATCCTTTTGTATGAGGAATTTCAACACCGCCCAAAATTAATTTGCGGCCATCAACGAATTTATGAACATCATATCCGAATCCGATCTTATGTTGTAAGTTCAATGTCTTATCTCAAATCTTGTGAATTCATTTTTTGATTCGCTCCATTTAATCGAAGCGTTTTTTATCTCTGCACGTATGGGACCAATTTTAATTTCCTTATACAATTCCTCAATCATTGCAAGTTCGCCTTCCACAACTGTATAAACTTCACCGCTATATAAATTCTTCGTATAACCTTTTAAATAAAGTTGTTCAGTATTACGTGCAACAAAATATCTAAACCCGACACCCTGAACAAATCCGTTAACAATTATTTCAGCCCTTTGAATTGCCATTTTTCATAAACAATGTATCATATAGTTCTGATATAATTAAACCTGTAAATATTATTCCAGCACCGATATAACCCAAATTAGTAATTTCTTCATGTAATAAAAAGAATGTAAAAATTGCAGCCAAGACCGGCTCGAGTGAAAATATTATTCCGGCCTTTGTAGGACTAATTAATTTTTGATATTTAGTTTGCATCACCGTTGTAATTAATGTGGTAAATATTGAAGTATATAAAAGACCAACCAATAGATTATTTGTAAATTCAATTCTAATTTTTTCAATTCCCGAAAGTGAAATTATAAATGCTGCCATGAAAGCTAGGATTGAAGTTACACCCGTCTGCATAATTACCATTAACCAGAGATTATGGCGTTTGGTAAAAACATCAATATATATTATATAAAAGGCAAATAAGAGCGCACTGATTATTGTAAAAAAATCTCCAATCGTAAAATTATCTTTAAATTCTTGAAAAATTAAAAATATAGACTTGCTGTTGCTGGAAAGAAAGAATATTCCGATAAAAACAAGAATTACTCCAATTATAGCTCCAGTATTAGGTCTTCTTTTTTCAATTATTATTTGAAGAAAAGGCACAATGATAACAGCAGAGCCTGTAAGAAAACCGGATTTAGTTGCTGATGTATATTTTAGACCAAATGTTTGAGTTGCGAATTCCCCGAATAAAAATAAGCCGAGAATTGATCCGGCTATAATTACTTCCTTAGAAAATTCTTTCCTTAGTTTTAGAAATACCGGAATTAATAAAATACTTACAATGGAAAATCTTATAGCTACAAAAAGCATTGTTGAAACATCGTGGATGGATAATTTTACAATTGCAAATGTGGCTCCCCAAAGCAAGGTAACAACCAGCATTGCGCCTTCACCTAAAAATTTTCCGGTAGATTTTGGGGATGTGTTATTCATTATCGGTAGTATAACCGAAATTTTTTAACATGTTTGGATTAGAGCGCCATTTTTCACGGACTTTCACACGTAGCGCAAGATAAACTTCTCTCTGTAGAAATTTTTCTATTTCCTTACGTGCCGCTTCTCCAAGTTTCTTTATTGACTCGCCTTTAGCGCCAAGTATGATTGGCTTTTGAGTTTCCTTTTCAACAACGATTACCGCGCTGACATAATCTTTTGCATTTTCCCGTTCAATAAATTCTTCAATGAGAACTTCCGTACTATAAGGAATTTCTTCCCGGTATCTTTCAAAAACTTTTTCACGTATTATTTCTGTTACAAAGAATCGTTCGTTTTCATCTGTGATTTGGTCTTCGGGAAAATATTTAGGATGTTCCGGCAATAGCTCAACAATTGCATCAATTACAGTTTCAAGATTGAATCCTTCTTTTGCCGAGAGCGGAATTACTTTTTCAAAATTACTCTTTTCAGAATATTGATTAATTAGCTTGTCAATATTCGTTTGATTTGAAAGATCAATTTTATTCAGCAGTAAAATTTTTTTTGTACCGCTTTCTTTAAGTACTGCCTCAACACGTTCATCCGAAAAGGTTTTTAATCCGTTTGGATCCGAATCAACATCAATTATAACTAGAATAACATCGGAATCTTTTACGGATTGAACAACATATTCAAGCATTCTTTTTTGAAGCAGATATTCCGGATTAAGAATGCCGGGTGTATCAAGAAAAATTATCTGATAGTCAGTTGCATTTAAGATTCCTAGAATCCGCTTGCGAGTAGTTTGAGGTTTGTTCGTAATAATAGAAAGCCGCTCGCCAATTAAGGCGTTCATCAATGTTGATTTACCAACATTCGGTTTACCAATTATCGAGACAAAACCGGATTTAATAGACATGCTCATTTATTTTTATTGTGGAAGTGAAAATATCGAAAGAAACGTAGATACGCCAATTAGTGTGGAAAACAATACAGTTATGTGCTGAGGATTTTAGCGCGTATAATGATTTAATTTATTTTTAAAATTTTTGTGAGCTTCGAAAGTTAAATATACCGTGATAAGTAAAATTAATGTCAATATTGAAACAATCAATAACACATTTTTATTTGAGAAGAAATTTTGAAATTCAATTAAGTTCTTGCCAATTAACTCTTTTGCTTTATCTACATACGGAGCCATTGTCGGTTGACCATTTTCATTATCAATAGATTTGAAGGCCGCAATAATAACTCCCAAAACCCCAATCGAGAAAAGCGTAATAATTGATACAAAGAAGTAACTAACCTTTGGCTTAACTGCTTTAGAAACATCTGAGATTGCTTTCATTACTCTCTCTGAAAAATTTACCGGTGCTTGTTCAACTTCCATCTGCTTTAAGGAATTATCAACTAGGCGTAATGCTTTCAATCTTGCCAGAGTTTCATCATTCTTTTCAATTTCATTTTTCACTTCAGCAAGTTCAAATGATTCCAGCTCGCCGTCAATGTATTTATTCAAAATTTCATCGGTTAACTTATTCATAACATTTCCTCCTGATAGTTATGCTTAAGGAGCAAATCCTTCAAAGCATTACGTGAACGATGCAATAAAACTTTTGTATTTACTAATGATGTTCCCATCACTTGACTAATTTCATTCAACGAAAGTCCATCCATATAAAATAATATTACCACAAGAGCACCACGAACGGGAAGTTTATCTACCATTTTAAGAATGTATTGCCGTACATTTTCTGTGGTACCGTAAATTTCATTATCATAATTGCCAAGATCATATTCTTCATCTATCGAACTCATCTCTTGTTCAATTTTTCTTTTCTTAGATGACAATACGGTTAAACCGGTATTGAAAACTATCTTATACAGCCATGTTGAGAACTGGGCATCTTTACGAAAATCTTCTAAACCGTTAAATGCTTTTAAGAAACTGTCTTGAAGCGCTTCCTCGGCATCCAGTTCGTTTTTCAAAATTCTCCTTAATAAGGAAAACGCCCTGTCTTTATATCTATTTATCAGAAGGGAAAAATCAGACGAATTCCCTCTTTTAATAGACTCAATAATTTCTGTGTCACTTAAGTGTCTCATTACTGCATTAGACTAATAACTTTCTTCCAAGGTTACAATTAAATTGAAAATAATATGTAACCTTTTAACCATTGAACCTTGTCAAAAGAAGTGAGATAAATAATTCTCTGTTTAAGATAGCAGAATCATTACTTAAGAAAAACAAAAATTAATTGTAACCTTTTAGAAAAATTATAGTCATAAGTAATAAATAACAAAAGGAGGAAATATGCATGGCGGAGACGTAGTAGGAATGGTTTTTTTCTTAGTAACAGGTATTGTAATTGTTACTTTTATTTATTTCCGTTCAAGAGAAAAACAAATGATGATCGAAAAAGGACTTTCTTACGAGCAGATGGTTGAGCTCTTAAGAACAAAACGCGATCCTTATCTTTTATTAAAGTTAGGTGTTCTCACATTATTTGTTGGACTCGGTTTAGGCGCCGGATTTCTTTTCAGCAATTGGACAGGTTATGAAGAATGGATTCCATTTTGTATCGTAACTATGACAGGTCTGGGATTTGTTGGAGGTTTTCTCTTAACAAGAAAATTGAAAAACGGAAACGGAAATTAATATTGTAAAATATTCTGTATTGCATCTACAAAAAAAGAGACGCTCATTAGAGCGTCTCTACATTTTAAATCAAGCTAACTCGTGTTCTTCAAGCCAATGTTGTACATCAATTGCAGCCATGCATCCGCTTCCAGCAGCAGTGACAGCTTGTCGGTAAGTTTTGTCAGCAACATCACCTGCAGCAAAAACTCCTTCAATGTTTGTTTTAGTTGTTCCTGGTTTTACAATCAAATAACCGGTTTCATCCATATCTAAAATACCTTTGAAGAGAGAAGTATTTGGTTGATGACCAATTCCCATAAAAATTCCATCTGCAGAGATTTTCCACGTAGAGCCATCTTTTGTGTTTTTAAGAAGCGCACCTGTTACAAATTTTTTGCCATCTTCCTCTTTACCAAGTACTTCTTTAATAACTGCATTAGTTATGAATTTAATTTTAGGATTCTTCTTCGCGCGGTCATACATAATTTTTGAGGCGCGGAATTCATCTCGGCGATGAATAATTGAAACTTCAGATGCAAACTTTGTTAAATAATTTGCTTCTTCCATAGCGGTGTCGCCTCCGCCAACGACTAAAACTTTCAAACCTTTGAAAAAGAAACCATCGCAAGTTGCACATGCAGAAACTCCGTAGCCCATATACTTTGTTTCGCTATCAATGTTAAGCAACTTTGCTGATGCACCGGTAGAAATAATAACTGAATCAGCTGTGAATGTTTCAGATTCAGATTTTACAACAAACGGACGATCAGAAAAATCAACTTCAGTTATGTTCTTAAAAAAGCATTGTGCACCAAATCTCTGAACTTGTTTGCGCATAACATCCATTAATTCCGGACCCTGAATTCCATGTTCAAATCCTGGATAGTTTTCAACTTCTGTTGTAATTGTTAATTGTCCGCCGGGCTGCATTCCTTCAAAAACTACAGGATTAAGATTTGCACGTGAAGTATAAAGTGCTGCCGTTAATCCTGCCGGGCCTGAACCTATTATTATTACCTTATGATGATTATTTGTCATTAGTTAATCTCCAAATTTTAATAAACAAAATTACCTAAATGTGGTCAATTATTATAATGATTAGATGGAATTATTCTGAATTGGATTCTATTAATGAATTGAATCAGAGTTTTTAATTAGGAACTCAGCGTTACGTTTGATACCAGTTAATTTTGCACGTTTGATTGGGCTGGTTTCAAATCTCTTTTTGAAATCTTCAGAATTCATTTCGATAATTTCTTGAAGAGCTATTTCTTTATTCCCACTTGGCTCAAATTTTTTTTCATGTGTTTGGGTTGGAAATTTTTTATTCCACGGACATACATCCTGACAAATATCACAACCAAATAACCAGCTATCAAATTGATTTTTGAATTCATTGGAAATTTCCCCTTTGTTTTCAATTGTTAAAAAAGAAATACATTTATTAGCATCAACAACATATTCATCAACGATTGCTTTAGTAGGACAGGCATCAAGACAAACTCTGCATGAGCCGCAGAAATCTTCTATCGGTTTGTTGTAATTAAATTCTTGATCGCAAATGATTGTAGCTAAAAATATCCAGCTTCCAATTTCTCTTGTTATAACATTTGTGTGCTTTCCCAGCCAGCCGATTCCGGAACGGACTGCCCAAGCTTTGTCCATAACAGGACCAGTATCAACATATGTTAAGCAATTGAAAGAAGAATCAATTTCCTTAAGTTGTTCTTCAAGGATCTCTAACTTTTCCCAAATGACTAAATGATAATCTTTTCCCCATGCATAGCGGGATACTTTTCCAAAATCTTTTTCATTAGAGTATTGATGATTAGTATAATAATTCATCGCAAGTGAAATTACACTTTTAACATCAGGTAAAACATTATTTACGTCTAACCGTTTTTCAAAATTGCGTTCCATATAATCCATAGAAGCTTGAAATCCTCTATTTAACCATTCTTTTAATTTTTCTGTTTCGTTTTGAAGAAGATCAGCTTTAGCAAAACCAACTAGATCAAATCCTAATTCTTTTGCTTTTCCGACTACTATTTGGTTAGTGAGCTTCATTATTGAAGTGCCTAAGTGACTGAGTGCCTAAGTACCTTAGAATTAATAATCTTTCCTTCATTCCTTTTTCTTTATTACCACCTTAATTCCCTTCTAAAAACTTTTATATAAATATCCTCTTCAATAACTTTTACTTCATACGAATCTAATCCCTTAACTCCATGAGGAACTTTTCCAGTTTTCAAATTAAACTGCCAGCCATGAGAAGGACAGGTAACTTTTCCGTCTTCAATAAATCCATCATAAATAATAGCTGCTTTTTGATGGATGCAAACATTATTCAAAGCATAAATTTGTCCATCAACTTTAAATAGAGCAACATCAACATCATCAACAAAAAACCGTCTTCCGATTTTTTCTTTGAGTTCCGAGTTTTTACAAACTTTAATAAATCCGTCATTATGTTTCATTTAATCATCTCGGTAAAAACTTGATCAATAGAAAATTTTCCTTGTGATTCAGCAACTGTTGCCATAATTACTTCGGGGTCGTGTTCAAAAAATAATTTCCAATTCTGTTCGATTGCAATAGGAAGGATTTTTTTCTTTTCTTGAACTGTAACAAGCGGCTGGAGATCATAACCCATTACATAAGGAATAGGAATATGAGAAGTGAATGGGAAAAGATCGCCGCAGTAGAGAACCGTGTTCGAACTATCATGAACTTTGATCATCTGCTGAAAGGTTGTATGCCCACTGATTGTTAGAAATTCAATCTCGTCATCAAATTGAACGTCACCATCAATAAAATTTAATAAACCTTCTCTGTGAAGTGGTAAAAACCTATTTTGAATAAAACTTCCGCGATCCTTCTCTGTAGGACTTAATGCCCATTCAAAATGTTTTTTCTGAACATAATATTTTGCATTTGGAAAAGTTGGAATCCAATTACCGTTTTTTAAGTAAGTAGAACCGCCAGTATGATCAAAATGAAGATGAGTTAAAAGAACATCGGTAATCTCATCTGGTTTGATACCATATTTATTGAATGAGTTGGACAAAGTATTTTCAGATTGATCAAGCCGATAGTTTCGTATGAACTTTTCATCCCAGTCAGAGCCAATGCCGGTATCAATTAAAATTTTACGAGAATCACTTACGAGTAGCAAATTGCGGGCATGAAGAGAAACTCTATTTTGCTCATCAGCGGGATTAAATTTACTCCAAAGTGGTTTGGGAATTATTCCAAACATCGCACCGCCGTCCAACCCGAATACACCTGTTTCTATTACTTTTAATTCATATTTACCGATTTTCATTTTTGATCTTTATCTTTATTTTATGATTGATATCTTTAAGTTACAAATATCTAAGGAAATTTTTAAGGCTAACAATATGATAAAAAAATTTGTCCAAAGTGCAGCGATATTTTCAATAAACATTCTTTTTGTTGCTCTATTGTTGAATAGTTCTATTGCAACAATAAGTTATTCTCAACAAAATAATAATGATGAATTAAAGGTAATGACTTTTAATATTCGTTATGGAACGGCGAATGACGGTGAGAACAGTTGGGAGTATCGTAAAAATAATGTTGTTGGAACCATTAAAAATTTTAATCCGGATCTGTTAGGATTACAGGAGGCTCTTCAACTTCAAATAGCTGAAATTCTAAAACAAATGCCCAACTATTCTTACGCTGGCGTTGGACGTGACGATGGAAAATCAGCTGGAGAACACTCTTGTATTTTTTATTTAAAAAACCGTTTCGATGTGGATTCATCCGGAACATTTTGGTTTTCTGAAACACCAAATATTGTAGCATCAAAAAATTGGGGGAATAATATCACACGCATTTGCACGTGGTGCCTATTAAGAGATAAACTTTCCGGCAAATCATTTTACATGTTCAATGTACATCTCGATCATGAATCTCAACCATCAAGAGAAAAAAGTGCTGAATTTCTTGTAAGAAAGATTAACCAAAAATCTTTGCCTGTAATCTTAACTGGTGATTTCAACTGTGGGGATGATAATGCTGCTATCAAAACCATTCTAAAATCTAGATTGATTGATTCATTTCGAAAACTTCATGTTAAAGATCTAAATGAAGGTACCTTTAATTCATTTAAAGGAGAAACAAACGGAGATAAAATTGATTTTATCTTTGTTACAAAAGATTTTAAAGTGAATAAGTCAGAAATTGTTAGAACAAATTATAACGGCAAGTATCCTTCAGATCATTTTCCTGTAATTGCTATTTTGAAGTTTGTCAAATAATTTTTTCTCATCTAAAACAAAAAAGGCGACCTTATGAGTCGCCTTTAATCCAACTATAATTTAAAAACTATCTTCCTAATCCATCCAAATATTCTTTTCTTTTTAACAGTGTATCTTTATCTTCGACATGTTTAGGATCCGGAATACAGCAATCAACCGGACAAACTGCCGCACATTGAGGTTCATCGTGGAATCCGACACACTCAGTACATTTATCTGGAACGATATAGAAAAAATCTTTTGAGAAAAATCCATCTGCACCGGAAGGAGCTGGCTGACCTTCTCCGTAATTTTTGCCTGCAAGTTTCCATTCAGCACCGCCTTCATAAATTGCAGTATTTGGACATTCCGGTTCACATGCGCCACAGTTGATGCATTCGTCAGTTATCCTGATTGCCATAATTGGCCTCCTTATTTATTTAAAAATTTAATCGTTGAGTTTAATCTTAGGAAATTTGTTCTAAAACATTTGCGGGTCTTGTTCAGAAAAAAAATCATTTAACTCTTGGATTATGAATTCTACAATTCAAACCTTCAGAAATATCTATCAATACGGTCGAAATAATACTAAAACAAGGCTAGAACTTCAAGACAAATTGGGCTTTTGAATTAATATTTTACCAGCTTCCGCTTGCTCCGCCACCGCCAAAACTACCGCCACCCCCCGAAAATCCACCAAAACCGCCACCACCGCCCCCAAAACTACCAGATCCCCATCCCCCACCTCTTCGGCTGTTTCCCATTGAACTTAATATTATCCAAGGCAAAATTCCGCCACCACCGCCACGTCCGCCTTTTCGAAAAATGGTCGAAATAATAATAAATAGTATCACAACAAAAATAAAAGGTATTCCCGTACCTGTACCTTTTCCTTTTTTACCCCCATCTCCTTGATATTCCCCGCGTGTAGCTAAGAATATTGCATTTAATCCGGCAGCTATACCTGAGTAGTAATCACCTTGCTTAAAGTAAGGACGGACTTCATTTCTAATAATTGAGTTGGCAAGTGCATCCGGTAACGTTCCTTCCAATCCATAGCCGACTTCAATTCTCATCTTGCGGTCATCCTTAGCAACAAAGAAAAGAACACCATTATTATTTTTCTTAGAACCAATTTGATTTTTAGTCGCTGTCTGATAAGTAAAATCTTCTAATGAAGCTCCATTAAGAGCAGAGATCATTAGAAACACAATTTGATTGGAGGTTGAATCGTCAAATTTCTTGAGTGCAGTATTTAAAGTGTAGAGTTCAGAGCTTGTTAGGGTGTTTGTAAAATCATTTGCATAATTTTTTAATACCGGGATCTCAACTTGAGCTTCAAGAATTAAAATCGGTATTAGAATAAACAGAAAAATTTTTTTCATTTATTTTTCACTCTGGGTTCGTTGCTCTACACTTTAAGTTAAAACTGCACTTTTGGTACTTGTTCAGAACCCGCTGCCGCTTTGAAATATTCTTTCTCCTTAAAACCGCCAAAGTTGGCAATTATTACTCCGGGGAATTTCTTAATTGCTGTATTATATTCTTGCGCAACTTGATTATACTTTTGTCTTTCAACGGTAATACGATTTTCCGTTCCTTCTAACTGAGCTTGAAGCTGTAAAAAGTTTTCATTCGCTTTTAGTTGAGGATAATTTTCGGATACAACTAATAACCTAGATAAAGCACTTCCCAAACCATCTTGAGCAGCTTGAAATTTTTGAATCATTGCTGGATCACTAAGTTGATCGGCTGTAAGTTTTATTTGTCCAACTTTTGCGCGAGCTTCAGTAACTGCTGTATAAGTTTCTTTTTCAAAATTTGCTACACCTTTTACTGTTGCAACTAAATTTGGAACTAAGTCCGCTCTTCTTTGATAAACATTTTCTACCTGGCTCCAAGCAGATTTTACGTTCTCATTCAATCCAACAAAACTGTTATATTTACTAGTAGCCCATGATACAGTAAGAATAATAAAAAGAACTACTACAGCAAGAATCCCCAGCCCAATCTTTAACCCTTTACTCATTTGTCCTCCTTTTATCTTGAAACCTTTTAAAATACATATTTTAATTGGTAAGACTTCTCATAGGTGCAGGGATTCTTCCGCCTCTTCCAACAAACCCTGCACTACTTAATGTTCTAACCTCCATAATTGGTGCTTTACCTAAGAGTCCGCCGTAATCAACAAAGTCTCCTATCTTTTTTCCATATGCTGGAATAATTCTTACCGCTGTTGTTTTATCATTAATTATTCCAATTGCTGCTTCATCTGCAATTATTCCGGCAATAGTTGTAGCAGCAGTATCACCAGGTACTGCAATCATATCAAGTCCAACGGAACAAACTGCAGTCATAGCTTCTAATTTTTCTAATGAAAGATTTCCTGCTTGAACCGCACGGATCATTCCCATGTCTTCACTAACCGGAATAAAAGCACCGCTCATTCCACCAACAGAAGAACTTGCCATCAATCCGGCTTTCTTAACTGAATCATTCAACATAGCGAGAGCAGCCGTTGTTCCGGGTGCACCAACATCTTCCACGCCCATAGCTTTCAAAATATCTGCAATACTATCACCTTCAGCTGGAGTCGGAGCTAAAGAAATATCAACAATACCAAATGGAATTCCATTTTTCTCAGCTACTTTTCTTCCGATCAATTCTCCGGCGCGTGTAATTTTGAAAATAGTTTTTTTGATTATTTCCGAAAGCTGTTGTAGATCAACATTTCCTGCTTCGCGAATTGCTTCTAATACAACACCTGGACCACTTATACCAACATTTAAAACTATTTCAGGTTCTGATACACCGTGAAATGCGCCGGCAACAAAAGGATTATCTTCGACAGCATTTGCAAAGACAACTAGTTTAGCACATCCGATTGAATCGTTTTCTTTTGTTTTCTCTGCAGTTAGTTTTATAACTTCGCTCATCATGTTTACAGCATCCATATTAATACCGGCTTTTGTAGAACCAATATTGACGCTTGAGCAAACTCTTTTTGTTTGTGAAAGTGCAAATGGAATTGATTTGATAAGTTCACGTTCGCCGTTTGTCATTCCTTTTTGAACTAATGCAGAATAGCCAGCAATATAATCTATACCTATTTCTTCGGCAGCTTTGTCAAGAGTTCTTGCGATTTCAATAAATTCTTCCAAGTTACAGGCATCGAACGGAATTGAGATTGGTGTTACGGATATGCGTTTATTTGCAATTGAAATTCCGTATTGCGATTCCACTTCTTTGGCAAGTTTTACATGCTGTTTTCCATAACGAAGAATCTTATCATATATTTTTTGTTTGGTTACTTCAATATTTCTATCATGGCAATCACGCAGACTAATTCCCATAGTTACAGTTCTAATATCGAAATGCTCGATCTCGGTCATTCGGATAGTTTCAAGTATTTCGCCGAATTCGTATGGCATCTGTATTAGTTGTCCGTTGTTAGTAGTTAGTTCTAATTTATTAATTCATCAACTTTCAAATTCTGTGCATATATCGGAATACATCTTCATGCTGTAAATAAATTTTTATCTTCAGCAATTCTGCAATTTTATTCATCTCTTCTTGAATTTCTTTTAAATCTTTTTGTGAAGCGGAAATATCAATAACCATTATCATTGTAAAAAAATCGCCAAGAATTTTCTGGCTAAGATCTTGAATATCACAATTTGCATCGCCCAGCGCTTTAGTTACACCAGCAACAATACCTGGATGATTTAAACCAAACGATGTTAGAATTACACGTCCAGAGGAGACATCATTTTTCTCTAATTTGTAATCGCCACCCATTGATTCAACTTGTTTTCTTACTAACTCTTTTACTGCTTCCGGAGTTGCTTTATCCCCTAACTCTCCAATAGCTTCAAACGTTATTTTTCTAACTTCTTCTTCTGAAAGTTTCACGGTTTGATACCCTTATATTCGTTCTGAAGATAACGTAAAGATTTATTTGAAACTTCTAAGTTTTTTTCAAATGCAAATTCTTCTGCGTTCTGGATAGCACCTCTATAGAATCTAAGCCAAACTAATTCACCAACTACAATTCCGTCAAATACACGATTTTCTACAAATGAGTTGATCGTCCAATAACCAGAAAGTAAATTCCAACCTAATGACATTAATCCGGATAAGAAATTGCCTGTATAAATCGCACCTGCACCAGGCAAAATATATGAAATTACCTTTGCAAATGTTACAGAAACTTTGGCCTTTTCAGTTTGTTCTGCAAGTTTTATTAATTCATGATTAGAATTAATTTTAGCAAAAGACTTGGCGGCTGCATCCCAATTATCAGCAAAGATAAATGCCCAACCGCGCCAATAATTAATTTCATCTCTTTTTCCATTAAATCGTTCATCTTTTTCAAGCTCATCACAAAGTTGCAAAGCTCGGTCGGATGTTCTTCTTAAAATATTTGTTCGAATAATCTGTATCTTAGAATCAAACAATTCATTATCGGTCCGAGCATTTAATTCTGCCAATGAAAAGTATTTTACAGCATCATCATATTTAGCCCCGGCTTTATAACATTCTCCAATTTTATAATTTATTTCGTAATTGAATGTTTTGGTTGAGTCGAAAAATTGAAGACGCTTATACTCGGTTATCGCATCGTAGTATTGCTTATTGTTAAATAGATTATTTGCTAAATCTAATTGAATTGATAAATGATCTTGCGCTTTTACAGAAAATACAAACATGAACAGAGAAAATATTATCGTTAACCGGATTTTCATATTAGTAATCAACCTTGGGTAGAAAATAATTCCTTTGTTCGAAAAATAGTTTTACTTCCTTATCGAAATTAAATTGAATTCTTGCATTATAAATTTGTGCCGATGCAGCAGAGCCGTAAATATTTCCTGCGTAGAAAAAAGCAGCAAGTCCGCTAAATAACCATCCTCTAAATTGATGATCCGCATTAAAATTTGTAATTGCTAAATATGTTGTAAGTGCAGTTGCAATTAATGAAGTTATTCCATCACCAATTTCTCCGGTATATATTTTACCCGCTCCTGGTATTAATGTAGATAAAATTGCAGCAGTTGTGGGACTTTTATGCTGAGGAAATTTTTTCTGCTGATAAAAATTTATCAATCTGGATTGAACCGAATCTGGGAAACTTTTTAATACAATATTTTCACTAGGCAAATCAGTATTATCAAGAAAGTAGGATATGTATTTTAATCGCTCTATATCTTTGCCGTAAAGTGAAGAATCAAAATTCCTTTCTTCAGCAAGCACACGGAATAATTTATAATCATTCTGGAAAAAGATTGATTCATAAAACATTAACCGCGCTTCTTCAGATAATTGTGAGTTAAAAAACAATCCTTTAAAATTACCAGCCGCTTCTGTATAACGTCCAATTTGGAAATAGCTATTGGCTAATCTGAACACAACCGTATCGTTATTTTCACTTCTTAAATATTCTTTGAATTCATCAGCAGCTCTTAAATAATCTTGATCCTTGTAAAGATAATTTCCAAATCGTAGTCTGTTTTGGAAAGATAAAATATTTCCGTCTGTCGTCAATTGACAGTTGGCAGTTGTCAATGGAATTATAATTAATAAGATTGTAATTAATAATTTTTTGTTTGGTTTGGTTTTCGAAATCACGATTGGACTACAATTTTATTTTTTCAGAATGAAGTGTATAGTTATTGGCCGGATCAGAAAATTTTCTCGACGTTAGTAAAGGATAATGATCTGTCCCCTTGAAAAAATTTATGTCTCTTGTAAAACGGTCTGCGAACATCAACGATCCCTTAAAAATACTTGTTTCTTTAACTGACTGAAGAAAAAAAGCTGAGCATGAAGGTTCAAAAGGACAATTATCACCATCCAAATCCGAAATAAAAAAGTAATATGTATTTCGCAAAACCGAAAGTAATATCATTCCAAAACTAGATTTATCCACTGTATTATCATGATGATGAATGGCGGGAAGTTCGTATAAAGTTTCTTTTCCTTCCCACCTTACCCAATCAGTTTGCGCATTAAGATTATACGTTAAGCTCAATAAGGATAAATAAATACCAACACTAAATATTTTTCTAACATTAACCCTTTTCACCTTGCACCAAAAAAATGATCAATCTTTCAACAACTCTCTTGCAATTACAATCCTCTGAATCTCCGAAGTTCCTTCATAAATTTCCGTGATCTTCGCATCGCGTAAATATCTTTCAACTAAATATTCTCTAACGTAACCATAACCTCCATGGATTTGAATTGCTTCAAGTGCACATTCTACGGCAATTTTGGAAGCATATAATTTAGCCATTGCCGATTCTTTAACATATTTCTTATCAGCATCTTTTAATGCTGCAGCTTGTAGAGTTAAAAGTTTTGCTGCTTCAACTTTTGTTGACATGTCTGCGAGCTTAAATTGAATTGCCTGATGATGAGAAATTTCGGTACCAAAAGCTTTGCGTGTCTTTGCATACTTAGTAGCAGCATTAAGTGCACCTTCTGCTATTCCGACTGCTTGAGATGCAATTCCAATTCTACCGCCGTTCAATGTATTCATTGCAAAGTTAAATCCTTTGCCAACTTCCCAAATAATATTTTCCTCCGGCACTTTGCAGTTTTCAAAAGTTAATGAACAAGTATCGCTGCTTCTGATACCAAGTTTATCTTCTTTAACTCCATGACCAAAACCAGGCATTCCTTTTTCCACCAGAAATGTCGTGATACCGTGATGAGCTTTTTCTTTGTCTGTTTGTGTAACAACTAAATAATAATCTGCGGATGTACCATTAGTAATCCAGTTCTTCATTCCATTGATGACCCAGTGATTGCCTTCTTTATGCGCTGATGTATTTTGTTTAGTTGCATCACTTCCGGCTTCAGGTTCAGATAAAGCAAACGCGCCAAGTTTTTCTCCGCGGGCTAACGGTTTTAAATATTTTTCCTTAATTAAATCACTTCCCCATTTTTCCAATCCGTAACAAACCAATGAATTGTTTACGGACATAATTACTCCCAAACTAGCATCAACTTTCGAAATCTCAATCATTGCTAAAACATAACTTACAGTATCAAGTCCGGCGCCATCATATTGAGGTGCAACCATCATTCCCATAAATCCAAGATCACCAAGTTTCTTAACTAATTCAACAGGAAATTTTGCTTCTTTATCCCGTTCAATTGAAGTTGGAGCTATTTCTGATTCAGCAAATTCGCGAGCAGTCTGCTGAATCATTAGTTGTTCTTCTGTAAAATCGAAATTCATCCTTTCCTCTTTTTAATCAATTTTGATTTGTTGTTTACATATCAAAACTACTGAAAGGATTTCAAATATCAAATCTTCATTCTAATACTCAGACTCATAGGAACTGTGGCACTCAGTCACTTCAATCTTTGTCACTTTCCATCTTGATCTCTATATTTGTTTCAATGAATACCAACAACAAGAAAATACAACTCAAAGGACTAACACTTCTCGAACTTGAAGAGTATTTCGTTTCAATCGGTGAGTCCAAGTTCAGGGGCAAACAAGTATATAATTGGATGTATAATCATCTTGCTGTTGATTTTTCTGAAATGCAGAATATTTCAAAAGAGCTAAGAGAAAAACTTTCTTCAATCTGCGAGCTGCAAACTTTAAACTTAATAACTACTCAAAATTCACCATCAACCGGAACTAAAAAATATTTGTTTGCAACACATGATATACGGAAAATTGAATCGGTTGTAATTCCGGAAAAAGAAAGAAATACTCTGTGTATTTCCACTCAGGTTGGCTGCCCGCTTGATTGTAAATTTTGCGCAACTGGACTTATGGGCTACAAAAGAAATCTTTCTGTGGGTGAAGTTGTAGATCAATATCTTTTAACAGCCAAAGAACATGGTAAAAAAAATATTACCAATATTGTTTATATGGGGATGGGTGAACCGCTTCTCAATTACCAAACAACATTAAAGTCGGTAGAAATTTTTACACACGAGCTTACAAAAGGATTAAGCAGATTGCGCATTACAATTTCAACTGCAGGCATAGCACCAAAAATAAAAGATCTTGCCGATCGCGGTGTTCGTGTTAAACTTGCCCTATCTCTCCACTCCGGATTTGAAGATGTTAGAAGTATTATAATGCCGATCAATAAAAAATATTCTCTTAAAGAAAATCTTGAAGCATTAAAATATTACGCCAAGAAAACCAAGACACGAATTACTTTTGAATACACAATGCTTAAAGATATCAACGACCGATATGAAGATATTAAAGCGCTTACCAAAATTTGTAGTTCAATTCCGTCTAAAATAAATATCATCCCGTTCAATAGTATAAAACACATGGCCCCGGAAGGTATTTCTTCTAAACTTGAGCCGACACCATTAACTGAAATTCATCTATTTGCCGACAAACTCCGCAATAACAACATAACTGTTATGATACGCGAAACACAAGGTGATGATATAGCAGCGGCATGCGGACAATTGGCGGTGAAAACAAATTAAATAGGGGGAATTTTATGAAAAGCACTAAGATTAATTTTTTATTCTATCTCATTTCTATCATATCACTTCTGAATCCTTCTCTTATAATATCTCAAAACAATTTTTTTAACAGAATAACTTTCAAAGCTGGATATCATTCAGGTTTTAATCCTAGTGGAACAAATGAGGCTCCTACTACTCATAGCTCACCTTCTGTGGGTGGTTATCATACAATGAGTTTCCCCAAAAGCGGTTTCTCTTTTTTATTTTCATCCTCAAAATATCTTGATAAGATAGGCTACATCAACTGGGAACCTGAAATCAAGATAACTTATGCTGGTCATGAACAAAAATACAGTCTTGCTGTTTATAAAATGGAAATCCAATCAAACATTCAAAAAACTGTTAATGATAAGTTAGTTTTAATATCTCTTGGTTCACCAATTAAGTTTGTAACTGCGGTTCAGGCGATCGGGTTTTATATTTCTCTAGGACCACAACTAAATGCTATTCTTATTAAAAATTCAGAATATGAATCATCCATTCAAGATATTGCTGATAATTACATAGATGAAAATTCGAAAATCAGTGGGAAATACAACTCAATATTTCTAAGTGGATTTATTGGTTTAGGTGTTCAGTATAATAAATCACTCCCATTCGATTTAATTATAGAAGCCCGTTATTCGTTCGACATTACCAACAGATTTCATTTCCACTATGAGATTAAAGATGCATCCGGCAGACCAGATATGTGGTACTTTAGTAATAACTGGGAATTGCTAGCTGGATTCAAAATAGAATTGGACTAGAAATAAGTAAATCATTTTGCATTGTTTTTTGAAACTATTTCTATTAAGATTTGGTAGAAGTGAAAAAAATATTTAGTAAGGAGAGATCATGAAATACAAATCCATATTAACTTCGATTTTACTGTTTCTTACAGTCTCTATAGCTTCGTTTGCTCAAAATGCAGAAACAAATTCTAAAACAACTTCTGTTTTCATAATGCCTCTTACTCGTCATATTGAGAACTATGACTTCTCGCTTGATAGAGAAAGATTAAGGTTAGTATCAATGTTTTCATCTTTGGGATTTAATGTTGTTGAAGATGAAGCAGCGTGGGATAAAATATCAAAGTTCGATTACGATCTCGCAAATCTATCTACGAAAATGTTGATCAAACTTTCCAATGCGGTTAATGTTGACTTAATTGTTTATAAAAATCTAAATCGTATCAGAGTTTATGACTGCAATAAAAAATCGTTTGTAAATTTTGAAATGAATCAGCCATATACAAGTTCACAATATGTGGCTCAAAAACTCAAACAGATCGGTTATTAATTTGATTGAATTTATTTATATCTGATTGAGTATCAAAATCATTTAGAATCTGGGAGTAACCACACTCCCATTTTTTTATCTTTGTATTACCATCATCTCTAATCATTCGAAGTGAAGAAGAAGGATCAGCTGTTAAAATTTTTTTGAAAATATTTCGTTTGAATATAACCGGATGACCTTCCTTTCCTTTATAACACGGTTGTATCCAATCTTTGCTGTCATCTATTTGGGAAATTAATTCTCTATAAAATTTTTCTTGATGAAACGGTTGATCTACAAAATGATAGATGATCCAATCGGAATTTTTAAGTTCTGCTAATCCGGCCTGAAGCGAAGTGAACATACCTTGTTTGTAGTTCGGATTGAAAACACATTCAACTCTATCCGCAAACTGCAAACTACAAACTGATTTTACTTCATCGCTCTTGAATCCCGTTACAACAACAACTTTTTCGCATACTGTTAAAAGTTTTTCAACGATTGTTACAACAAATGATTTATCCTCGTAAAGCATTAACGGTTTGAATTGTTCCATCCTTCCCGATAATCCGGCTGAGATTAGCAATCCGTTTATGATCGGCTTACTCATTTGTTGAAGAATTTTTCTTTTAAGAATTTTGGCGAGCTTGGTTCGATGTTGGGATTCCAATTTTTAAGAGCAGAAGTATCCTTCAATCCATTTCCTGTGAAGAGAAGAAGGGCTGTTTGTTTATGTAATTTATTTTGGGCAATATATTTTTTATAAGCTGCAAATGTTGATGAAGAAGACGGCTCAATCAATATTCCGTAATTTTGTGCTACAAATTTTTGTGCTTCAAGAATTTCATTGTCGCTTACTTGAATTGCTTCACCTTTTGTTTTTACAATTGAATCGTAAGTCATGTATAAACACCTCGGTGCACCGGCAGAAATTGAATCGGCAATACTTTTAGCCGGCTTATATTCAAATTTTTGATTCTTCATATATCTAACAACTGCATTGCTTCCTTCAGCTTGAACAGCAATTAATTTTGGAAGTTTTTTAATCCAGCCGAGCTCTTTCAATTCCCATAATCCTTTATACAATCCGCTCAATACAACTCCATCGCCTGTAGGGACAAAAATTAGGTCTGGCATTTTTCCTTTAGTAGTCATAAAAATATCAAACGCTGCAGACTTTTTACCTTCGATGGTCAGCGGATTATAACCCGTATTCCTATTGTATATTTTTTTCTCCGAGGAGATTTCCAAACAAGTATCGAATGCCAGATCATAGTCGCCATCAACTAAATAAATTTCAGCTCCGTAAGATTGGATTTGAATCCGTTTTGCTTCAGGAATAAGTTTTGGGACAAAGATCATTGATTTCAATCCAAGCCTTGCACAAATTCCAGCCAACGAAGAACCCGCATTACCGGTCGAAGCCGCGGCAATTTCTTTTATACCAAGTTCGATTGCCTTGAGAACAACTAAACTAGAAGCGCGGTCTTTAAACGACAAAGTATGATTACGCGTGTCATCAAGAACAAAAAAATTGTTTTCTTTAAAAGAATATTTAAATAAACAATTTGACGGAAGAGATAATTTCTCGATGTCATTCCGAAGAAGCGAAGCGACTGAGGAATCTTTAAAATCTATCGGCCATAATAAATTATACTGCCAAAACCTTCCCGGCTGTAGTTTTAGAAATTCCTTTTTCTTGTATTTCTTTTTGATTGTTTCATAATCATATTCAATTAAAAGAACTCCTCGCAATGGTTGGTTCTTTTCAATCATGCCGCAAGATGGGCAGAGATATATCAGATTTTTTTCTATCTCATCTTTGCTGTAAGTCTTTCCGCAATCAAAACATTTGTAATAATAATTTTTCATTTTCTTCTCATTTACTGTCATTTCGACCGAAGGGAGAAATCTTAAAGATTTCTCAGTCGTCCGATAAAACGGGACTCCTTCGAAATGACATTTTATTACCGAGTGTCACATTGTTAATCCCATAATTGCTTTAGCTGTATGCAAACGATTCTCTGCTTCATCAAAAACAATTGAGATATTCGGGTTATCTAAAATTTCATCTGTTACTTCATTGCCGCGATCTGCCGGAAGTGCATGCATAAGTTTTACATTTTTATCTGCAAGTTTTATTCTCTTGTCATTGCAGATCCAGCTCTTAGATTTTTCAAGATTACTTTTCATTTCTTTCTTGCATTGATCTTCATGAGAGAGATAATATTCTTCATCGTAAAATCCAAAACCGCCCCAATTTTTAGGAATAACTATCTGAGCTCCTTCAAATGCTTCATCCATATTATTTGTGAAGTGTAAACTTCCTCCGCCTTCTTTTGCATTCTTCTGTGCTTTCTCAACTATATTTTTGCTGAGAGGAAATTCTTTTGGATGGGCAACCGTTACATCAATTCCATAGCGCGGAAAAAGTAGAATTTGTGTTTGCGGAACACTCAACGGTTTTGAGTGTGTGGTAGCATACGCCCAGCTCACTGTTACTTTCAAATTTTTTGTGTTTCTGCCGAGATGTTCGAAGATTGTCATTAAATCTGCAAGTCCTTGGAAGGGATGATAAACATCATCCTGCAGCGACATGACTGGTTTTCTTGAGTTAGCGGCAAGTTCATTTAAATATTTGTTACCGATTCCATAAAAACAATTACGGCATGCAATTCCATGTCCCATACGGCTAAGAATTATTGCAGTATCTTTTGCAACTTCACCGTGTGTGATCTGCATTTTGTCCGGAGTAAGATCGTGCGCATGTCCGCCAAGCTGCGTCATTCCGGCTTCCATAGAATTTCTTGTGCGCGTTGATTGTTCAAAAAACATCATGAACAATGTTTTATACGACAGCCAGAGTGTTGGTTCTTCTGCGTAGAACTTTTTCTTCAAATCAAATGCAGTATCAAAAACTATATCGAGTTCTTCTTTTGTCCAATCGTCTTCAGTTATAAAATGTCTTCCTTTAAATCGAGTTTCCATTAATCCTCCGAAATAAACAAGTTAAGTATTAATTGTTTTGAATAGTCTTAAGTATGATTCTTTAATCAGACTGATTATATATTCAAGATTTTCATCATTATTAATTCGAATCTCATAATCACCATTACCCCAATGGCCTATTGAAGATACATCTTTTGTCAATTTTTTGGGATCATCGAGCTGACCTTTCTTGAGATTTATCCAAACCTTAATAAAACTTTTACTTAGAAGTAAATCACATACATTTTTTTTGTTTGTGACAAAGCCGATGTAGAGTTTCGTCGGTCTTATAGTTATTGAATCGTTAATGTTTTGAATAGCTAACTTAAACTTATTATATAATTCCTTTATTTCATCAGTAGTTTTGTCAAGATGATCACTTTCAACATAGACTTTAATTTCTTCGATTACTTTATCTAAAGTTCTATTCTTTCTAGAAATAGTTTTGATTGATTCTGTGGCACTTGTAGCTCTTATAGGAATGAAACTAATTATTTCATTACTAAAATATTTCACTTCCCATAACTCAATTGGAAGATCCTTAAAATTGATTGATTCCTTTTGGTAATCAGTGAATGTAGGAGAGACAAATAT
This sequence comes from Melioribacter sp., assembly GCA_023250955.1. Taxonomy (GTDB): domain Bacteria; phylum Bacteroidota; class Ignavibacteria; order Ignavibacteriales; family Melioribacteraceae; genus Fen-1258. The sequence continues at coordinate 100,455 of JAHEZQ010000009.1, forward strand.
TACTTTTGATTGTGACCAATCTACGTCTTCACGTTTAAGATTCTTTTGTAGACTTTCATTGTATTCAAGAATAAAATCTGCTTTGTTATTCAACATAAGCGACAAATATGCATATCCTTGATCAATGACTGAAAAATTCTTGTCTTTCTTAAATTCAATTATTACAAAAGATTTGCTGGATTCATCAAAAGCAAGTGTATCTATTCTGAAATTATGAAGTTGAAACTCCGTCTGAACAAATTTTAAATTAAATATTTTTTCAAGATTGTTTTCGGAAATTCTTTGAATATCTTTCTCTAGCTTGAATTTTATTTCCTTGATCTCTTTAAGCTTACTTTCTTTCTCGTGCTTAAATAAATACATACAACCTCCTTAAATTCTATTTACTAACTCAAACGGGAATAAAGAATAAAACTTTGTTGCCTTTAGCAAATCTTCAAGAACAAGTTCTTCTTTCGATGAATGAGCAAGTTCCTCTTTACCCGGTGCAAAACCGATGGTTGGAATTTCAAAATGTCCAGCAGTTGCAACTCCGTTCGTAGAAAAACTCCACACACCGCTCTTTGCTTTACCTATTGCCGCCTTAGAAGTTTTCATCGCTGCGTCAACAAGCGGATGTTTCTCATCATAAACCCACGTAGGGAAATATGCTTCTTGAGAAAACTTTGTTCCCTTCCAGCTTGTGCCTTCAACATTTGGAATGGAAATTTTTGCATCGCTCTTATGTTTTTTAATTATTGCTTTCAATTCTTTTACAACAGAATTTTTATTTTCACCTATCGTCATTCTTCTATCAAGATGGATTTGGCAAAAATCAGAAACAGAACAAGTTGACGGTGCTTTGGAAATAATTTGGCTGACGGTAATTGAACCTTTTCCAAGCGGCTGTTTTGGTTTTAATTTTTTATCCAACTTTTCTATTTCAGAAATTATTGGTTGCATTTTATAGATCGCATTAATTCCTTTATGATTGTGCGCACCGTGAGCAGATTTTCCCGTCGCCGTAATTTTCAATTCCATTCTTCCGCGCTGTCCGCGATAAACTTTTAGATCCGTCGGCTCGCCAAGCACAACAAAATCCGGTTTGATTCCTTCATTAGCTATTATATGATAGAGTGGGTAGCCGTCAGCATCTTCTTCAAGCACAGAACCTACTACGTAAAGCGTAAATGGAAAATCATTTCCATAAACCGCTTTCAAAACTTTTCCAGCGATCATAAATCCGGCCATAGCTGGTTTTTCATCAACAACTCCGCGTCCATACATTTTTCCGTTCACAATTTCTCCGGCGAACGGCGGATGTGCCCAAGTTTCAGTGTCGGTTACTTTCACAGTATCAACATGTGCATCGAACATAATTTTTATTGGTCCGTTTCCGATTCTTCCCACCGCATTTCCGAATCCGTCATGAAAAGCTTCGTCAAATCCGTATTCTTTCATCTTTGAAACAATGAACTCAACAATTTCCTTTTCTTCCCCGCTGTAACTTTTGATTTGAATCAGTCTTTGAATTAGAGCGAAAAGATTTTCTTTTTCGGCTTCTACTGCATTAAATAATTTTTCTTTCATGTTTATTCCAAATCTGTTTCGAACTAATCAAAATTACAAAATTGTCTGCACACTTAATACGGGTATATCTTATATTTAAGATGCTCAAGAAAATAAGCGGGAATTATATGTCGGATAAAATGCAGCCGGTTCCTTTCCAAAAACTGTTGGTCTGGATATTCCACGAATACACTAATCAGAAATCAATCTTCGGAATTCCGTCTTCAAAATTTTATTATGTTAAAGAAAAGGGCGATGAAAAGATATTTGATGAATGTCTTGAAACTCCAATCGGTCCTGCTGCCGGTCCTCATACCCAATTAACTCAAAATATAATTTGCGCATATTTAACTGGAGGCAGATTTTTTGAACTCAAGACCGTACAAAAGCTGGATGACTTAAAGATTGATAAACCGTGCATTGATGCAACCGATGAAGGTTATAATGTTGAGTGGTCTCAAGAACTGAAGCTTGATGAATCATATGATGAATATGTTAAAGCATGGTTTCTAATTCATTTGATAAAAAATCTGTTTGGACTCTCGAAATCCAAAAGAGGATTTGTTTTCAATATGAGTGTTGGTTATGATCTTGATGGAATCAAAACTCAAAGAATGGATAGATTCATTGAAGAACTAAAGGATGCATCTAAGAATGAATTATTTTCTAATTACAAAACAATTCTAATTAAACAAATAAGTAACGGTAATTTACTCGAGAGAGATTTCGGCTTCGACAGAATTAAATTAGAAAAATTAATTTCAGAAATTGAAAATATTTCGACGCACATTTCTAATTCGGTTACGCTTTCAACGATGCACGGCTGCCCTCCTCATGAAATTGAATCTATTGCAAAATATCTTATCAAAGAAAAAGGATTGCATACATACGTAAAATTAAATCCAACTCTTTTAGGATTCGATTTTGTAAATGATACACTTCATAAACTCAGGTATAACTACATTCAGCTTGATAAAAATTCCTTCGATCATGATATTCAATACCAAGATGCAATTCCTATGATTAACCGACTAAGGTCATTTGCTTCTGCTTACAATAAAACCTTCGGAATCAAACTTTCCAACACACTCGGAGTGAAAAATACAATCAAGGCATTACCGGGCGATGACATGTACATGTCGGGTAGATCGCTTTATCCGCTTACAATAAATCTTGCATACAAATTAGCTAAAGAATTCAACGGTGAAATAAATATTTCTTATTCTGGTGGAGCTAATAACAATAACATAAAAGAAATTCTAGAAACCGGAATAAGACCGGTTACTTTTGCCACAGAATTATTGAAACCCGGCGGGTATTTACGTCTTTCACAAATTGCAGAAACGATTGAAAAGAATTCATCAAAGTTTGATAAAAATTTTAGAAAAAATCTTTCTCAACTGAAAATTTTAGCAGAAGCTTCTTTGTTAGATAAAAATTATTCTAAAGAGAAACGAGAAATTACTTCCATAAAGATTCCCAAAAGTCTGCCGGTTTTTGATTGTTATATCGCCCCTTGCCAGGAAGCTTGTCCCATACATCAAGATGTTGCATCATATATAAAATTAATTGAACAAAAAAGATATGAAGAAGCATACGAGTTGATCGTTTCAAAAAATCCTTTACCTCATATAACCGGTTACATTTGTGATCATCAATGCATGTACCATTGCACGCGCTGGGATTATGATGAGCCGGTGTTGATTCGCGATCTTAAGAAAGAAGCTGCACTCAATGGTTTTGATTCATATATAAAAAAATTCAAGAATAATTTTTCACTTAATCAGAATAAATTAAAAGTTGCAGTCATTGGAGCGGGGCCATCAGGTTTATCTGCCGCGTACTTTTTAGCTAAAGCAGGTTTTGATGTAACAATTCTTGAAAAAGAAATGAATGCCGGCGGTATTGTTCAAAATGTATTGCCGAGATTCCGTTTACCAAAAGAAGCAATAGAAAAAGATATTGGATTTATCGAGAAACATGGGATCAGATTCATTTTTGGTTTTAATCCAAATTTTTCAATTGATAAACTGAAAAAGGAAGGATATAAATACATTTACATTGCTATTGGCGCTGAATCATCAAATAAAATTAAGATTGATGGTAACGATGAAAATATTTTTGATGCAATTGAATTCTTGAAAGATTATCACAATGATCAATCAATAAAACCCGGTAAGAATATTGCTGTAATCGGCGGTGGTAATTCTGCAATGGATAGTGCGCGTGCCGCAACAAGGTATAAAGGAGTTAAAAAAGTTTACTTAATTTATCGTCGCACAAAAGAACAAATGCCAGCAGATAAAGAAGAATTTCATTCCGCATTAAACGATGGAGTTGAGTTTAAGGAACTGCTACTTCCGATCAGATTTAACAAAGGACTTTTAGTATGTCAAAAAATGAAATTAAGCGATACCGGATCTGACGGAAGAAGAAATGTTGTACAGCTTGATGGCGAGTATGAAGAAATACGAATTGATACAGTGGTCTCTGCAATCGGTGAAAAAGTTGAAGCAGAATTTTTGACAAAGAATAAAATTCAATTAGAAAATAACAGAGTGAAAGTTTCCGAGACAAATGAGACGATGTTGGAAAATGTTTTTATCGGTGGAGACGCATTGAGAGGACCATCAACTGTAGTAGAATCAATTGCAGATGGAATGAAAGCAGCAGACGCAATTATTAAGAAAGATAATGTTAAAGTTGGACAGTTCGCTGCTAAAAATTATTTTGTTAATAACCAACAACTTTTCGATGACATAAGAAAAAGAAAAGGTGAAATTGCTAATCAGACTTATACAAATTTTACTCTTGAAGCGGGAAAATGTTTAGGATGCAATTTTATCTGCAACAAGTGTGTTGAAGTTTGTCCGAACCGCGCTAATGTTGCAATAATATCAAATTCAGATTCATTCAAGGATCAATATCAAATTATTCATCTTGATCAATTATGCAACGAGTGTGGCAACTGCGAAACTTTCTGTCCCTACCAAGGTGCGCCTTATAAAGAGAAGTTCACTTTCTTTAAAAGTGAAACTGATTATGCCCACAGCACAAATGATGGATTTTTCTTTGATGAAAATAAAGATCTTACAACGGTAAATGTAAGATTAGGATCTGGAAAAGGAACGATCGTTTTTAATAATGGTGGAGAAGTTGTACAAACAACTTTTAGTAATGGATCTGAGTTAATTCTGTTAATAAAAACCTTCCGGCGAGATTATTCTTTTCTAATTTGAAAATAATTAGTGAGATGTTAATTCTTTTGCACTTTCATTAATTGCTTCGATGATTTGTTTGTACCCGGTACACCTGCACAGATTTCCCGCAATTGCATCTTTGATTTCTTCTTCGGTTGGATTTGGATTTTCTTTAAGCAAAGCAAAAGCCGATAATACCATTGCCGGTGAACAAAATCCACATTGAACTGCGCCGTACTTTAAGAATTTTTTTTGAATCGGATGTAATTCATTACCGTTTGTAATTCCTTCAATTGTAACTATTTCATTACCTTCAATTTGTGCTGCAAGAATCAAACATGAGTTAACAGCTTTACCATTCATCAAAACTGTACATGCCCCACATTCACCTACACCGCATCCTTCCTTTGTTCCGGTCAGATTAAATTTATCCCGAAGTAAATCGAGTAAACGAATACTTGGTTCAGTCTCTACTGTAACTTCTTTTCCGTTAAGTATGAATTTCAGATTGATCATTTTTATTTTTTTGTTATTCTCTTAAGCATTTGATAAAACATTTGCTGGACAACCGGTAATTTGTATTCACTCGACCAGCGTAATCCTGTTAATTTTATTATCTCTTCTCCCAGTTTGCTTGCAAGAGATTTTATGAAATCGTTATTTGCTTCTTTACCAGCAGCATATTTTTCTAATTCCGGGAAACGAGTTCCTATAGGAGTTACAGCGCCGGCGGCAATTTTTATTTCATTTATTTTGTTTCCGTTCAACTCCATTAAAACGGCAAATGTAATTCTGCTGATTGCTACTGCCTGGCGTCTTCCGAGTTTATAAAAATCTCCTACAAAAGTTTTTGGAGGAACCGGAATATTTATACGGGTTACAATTTCATCTTTCTTCAACTGAGTTTTATAAGGACCTTGCAGAAATTCTTGTAGAGATATTTCCCGTTTAGAATTAGTTGATTCAATTTCTATTGTGGCATTGTAAACCAAGAGAGCTGTAACTGTATCAGCACACGGAGCATTGTTCACAAAATTTCCCGCTATCGTTGCACGGTTTCTTATCTGCAAACTGCCGATTGTTGCAACAGCTTTTTTTAGAATTGGTAATTCACTCGAAACAATTGGGTTTGTATAAATCTCAGTAAATGTTGAAGCCGCTCCGATTGAGATCTTTCCGTTTCTTTTTTCAATCCCTTTTACTTCTGCAATGCGGTTAATATCAACTAAAACTTCTGTATTAATAAAACGATTTGATTCTTGTTTTAGTCCTGTAACAACATCTGTTCCACCAGCAATTATTTTAAAATTTTTATCTTGATTCGAAAGTATACCAAGTACCTCGTTCAAATTTTTTGGAATTAATATCTCGATTGATGGAATCATTGCAAACTTCCTCTTTTCACTTCAACTGGTCTTAGCTTTTTACCTAACAAAACTTCTTCGAGGTTCAGTGGTAAACTGAAAAATCTTTTTCCAAGAGCATTGCTTACAGCATTTGAAATTGCTGCTGCTGTTAATTCCAAGGTCGGTTCACCTAAAGACTTAGCTCCCCATGGTCCGTAGATTTCTTTTCCTTCAACAAAGATTGGTTTTATTTCTCCGATATCTTTTGCTGTTAGAATTAAATACTGATCAAAATTTAATTCACGTATCAATCCATTTTCCGTTGTGGCTTCCTCCAAAATTCCATAACCAGCTCCTTGTGTAACACCGCCGTATATTTGTCCTTCAGCACCAAGTTTATTTATCACTGTCCCGGGATCGTGTACTGCTGTGATTTTATCTAGATAAACTTCACCTGTTCCAAGATTAACACTAACTTCTGCTACCTGGCATCCATACACATAAGTAAAATAAGCGTCTCCCTGCCCGGTATGCTCATTCCAATCAACGTTTGGACTTTTATACCAGCCGATTGTTGCAAGATTTACTCCGCGGTTTGTTGCGAGTTTGCATAGATCCTTATAAGTTGTCAGTTGCCGGTTGTCAGTTGTCAGTATTTTATTATCATGAAAAATTATCTCATCACTATTTTTTAACTTCCATTCGGCACGAATTAATTCTTCAAGGCGTCCGCGCAAAATTTCTGCGGCATTTTTAACAGCGCCGCCGCCCATCAAAGTTGCACGCGATGCAACTGTCGGTCCGCTATCCGGCACCCGTGACGTATCTGTTTCAAGATAAAAAATATTGTCAGTTGTAATTCCTAATTCTTCCGCAACAATTATAGAAAATGTTGTTCGTAATCCTTGTCCGTTTTCCGCAAGCCCTGAAAGCAAATAAACTGATCCATCATTTTGAATTGAGAGATAGCATGCGGCGGCATCAATTCCTTCTGCGCCGAGCGAACAGCCTCGGTAGCTCGCGGCGAGTCCAATTCCTTTTTTAATAAGTTGATCAGGCTCAATGAATTGTGAATCATTAAAAACCGGTTTGGTGAAATCATATTTTTGAATTATTGATTTATCTTTTTTGTACTTCTTCCATTTATTTTGAAAATCAGTTTCCTTAGCTGCAGTATCCAAAACAGTTAAAAGATTTACATCATGGTTCTGAAGTTTTTGTCCGGTTGCAGTTATTGATCCAGCTTTCAATCCGTTAATTTTTCTTACCTCAACTGGATCAATTCCAAGCTGAAGTGCGATTTCATCCATTAAGGATTCGTTTGCGAAGATTGGTTGAGGCGAACCGAATCCTCTCATTGCGCCGGTGTATGGATTATTCGTATAAACCGCACGCACATCGGTATGAACATTTTCAATTTCATACGGTCCGGTTGCCTGGACAACAGAACGCCAAGTTACAAACGGACTCATCGAGCAGTAAGCTCCGCCGTCGGCAAGAATATCAATCTTCATCGCTTTTATCTTGCCGTTATTTTTGAAACCAACTTTGTAATTTAAAATGTATGGATGGCGTTTATATGATTCTAATATTGACTCTTCTCTTGTGTAACGGATTTTTACCGGACGATTAACTTTGATCGCCGCTACAGCGGCGCGCGCAGAAAGAATACACATAGTATCATCCTTTCCGCCGAAAGACCCACCAAGTTGCGCTTGAATTACTTGTACTTTATCTAACGGAAGATTTACAACCGCAGCTATAATTCTTCTTGCACTAAAAGGATTTTGAATACTGCCGATGATTTTTATTCCATTCTGTCCCAGTGGAATTGCAATAACTGCTTCTGGTTCAATGTAAGCATGCTCAATTAATTGCGTTGTATAAGTTTGCTCTAATATATGATCGCTCTCGGCAAATCCTTTTTCAATATTTCCTTTGCGCAAAGGATGATGAATGATGAGATTACTTCCAAGTTCAGGATGAATTAATATTGCATCTGGTTCAAGTGATTTTCTTGGATCTGTCAATGTTTGAAGGGGCGTGTATTTAACTTTTATTTTGGATAGTGCTAAGCGCAGTCTAGCCACATCCTCACCAACTAACATTGCAAGAACATCTCCCGGTGTTACAATTACCTCATCACAGAAAATCGGCTGATCGTTTTTGATCATTCCAACTTTCTTGGCACCTGGTATATCCGCAAATGTAATTATCGAATTGACCGCTTGATCGTTTTCTACTTCCGAATAATTAATCGAATTGATTTTTGCGTGAGTCTCAGGAATTCTAAGCATAACTGCATGAAGCATTCCATCAAATTTATAATCATCGGCAAACTTAGCTCGACCGGTAATTTTATCGAATCCGTCTTCACGAATTATTGGTTTGCCTACAACAGAAAATTCTTTTTTCATTAATCCTCATCCAGTCATTCTGAGTACAGACAAGGTCTGTGCGAAGAATCGCACATTAATAAATTTGAGATTCTTCAGTCGTTACACTCCTTCAGAATGACACAATCATTTTATTTGATGGAATAACCTTTCACCTTGAACATAAATCTCGTTTTTGATTTTGCTTTCATCAATACCAATAAGTTGAAATTCTTTCATTAAAAAACTTCCATTCTGTACAACAGTTTGGATTGGATATTCCAACATACCGAAAATGAAATGTCCCCAGAAATTTTCCTTTGTGAGTGGAGTAGGAGGAACATAATCCCAAACGATTAGGTCAGCACGGTCGTTTTCATTGAGCGTTGCAAAATCCGGGAAATATTTTTTAGCAAACCCAATCTGATCGAAATAAATCTTTTTTATAAGTGCTGTCGCTTGATCTCCGCTGATGCCTTGATCTCTAAAAGTTAAGAACATTTGTTTAAGTGAACGGGAAATGTTTGAGTGCATGCCGTCTGTTCCGGCTAATAGCGGAATACTTTTGGGAATCTTGCTGAAATTCGGAACACCGACAGAATTATTCATATTCGAATCAAGACAAAACGCAATTGCGCTTTCCGACTCGCTGATCTTGTCATAATCTCTTTCTTTTAGATGAACGCCATGAACTAAAATACTTTTATCATTCATAAGTTTAAATTTTTTCAAGCGGCTAACAGGTAACGAGCCGGTGTATTCAACACTTAATCTATTATCACTTTGATCTTCGGCGACATGAATATGAATTCCCCAATCAGATTTCATAAGCATTTTTGATTCGAGGAGAAGATCATCTGAAAGTGTAAACGATGCATGCAAACCCAGCATTGCATGGAAATCTTCGTTCATTTGAAACGAGTAAAACTCTTTGTTCTCTGACAATCCTTTTAATGCATTGTCGAGACCGTTTCTATCCGTACTTTCGAAACAAAGCACACCGCGTAATTTAAAATCATTTAATACATTTTTTATTGTTTTCAAACTTCCTGCAATTTCGTTTTGCGATGAGTGATGATCAAAAATATATGTTACACCGCTTCGGATTGATTCAATCGCAGCCATTTGTGCTGAAGCAGTTATCATTTCCATGTCAAGCACACGGTCGAGTTTCCACCAAAGGTTTTTTAGAACGTTCTGGAAATTATCAAACTTGCCTTTGAGCGGTAAACCTTTAGCAAGTCGGGAATAAATGTGATCGTGGAAGTTTACTAATGGAATTGTTACTACTCTTCCATACGCATTGAAAGAATCTTTATTAACCTTATCGGGATTTTTCAAATAAATATGAAAATATTTAGGACGGATTTTAGAGATTTTTCCATCGCTTACAACTATGTCACCAAAGAAAGGAATTATCTCGTTTTCTACAATTGTACAGATCCAAGCATTTTCGATTGTTAGATTTTTTGTTTTCATATATTATTAATCAAGGTTCTATTTTGTTAACCCAACCTGTTTATTAAAATCATCAATTAGTTTATCCCACACTGGAACAATAGCAAATTTTTCCTCCCAATAATTTTCATCATACCATTGAGCATTTAGTTCTTCAACTGATTTACCCTGTTGTTCAACCCAGGTAAAATATTTTAAGTTGTGAATCCGTTTCTTGTCGTAATAGTTCAACTCGCTAAAATAATCAATCGTTTGTTTCTTGATTACTGAAGTCCAGTCAACTTCACTTTGGCGATCTGAATATTTTCCCCATTCTTGGTTCATTTCTTCCAAACGCGAGTTATACATTTCTTTCGAATCAGTGAAGATAGTAAAAATGATATCATTCTCATTCATCTCGTAATACTTTGCAAGCTTAATTGAACTAAGCATATTGCTGATTGAAGAAACTCCGAGCCATGGTAATTTTGATATAACTTTTTCTTTCACTCCATTCTTGCGCATCCATTCTTGTCCGGTGGGCTCATTGAACAATCTTAAAATCCTCAAGGGATCTTCATCGTTAATAGCGGCAACACAATCTGTGTTTTTTACATTGTGAATCCACGGTATATGTTTATCACCAATGCCTTCAATGCGGTGGGCTCCATAACCGTTCATAAGTAATGTTGGACATTGCAGTGCTTCTGACGCAACAATTTTTATTTGCGGAAATACCTCGCGTAGATAATCGCCCGCACCGATCGTTCCGGCAGATCCGGTTGCACTTACATATCCGCTAACTCTCTGGTTTTCTTTTTTAATTTGATTAAAAAGTTTTTCGATTGTTGAACCGGTAACAGTGTAGTGCCAAATCGTATTTCCAAATTGGTCGAATTGATTGAAGATAACATACTCATCGCTCTTACTTTCTAACTCATGACATTTATCATAAATTTCTTTTACATTACTTTCACATCCGGGTGTTGCATAAATTTCTGCACCCATATCTTTCAACCAATTAAATCTTTCTTTGCTCATCTCTTCAGGAAGAATTGCTACTCCGTGAACAGACAATAAGCGCGAATTAAAAACTCCACCGCGGCAATAATTCCCGGTTGATGGCCAAACAGCTTTATGATATTCAGGATTGAATTTTCCAGTTATCAAATAAGGAACAAGACAACCGTATGAGGCGCCGACTTTGTGTGCGCCTGTGGGAAAAAATTTACCCACCAAACCAATTATACGTGCTTTAACTCCGGTAATTTCTTTTGGTATTTCTAAAAAATTTATTCCGCCTATCTTTCCAGTGACAGAATCATTCTGCCAATTGATGCGGAATAGATTAAGCGGATCTGTTTCCTGCATGTCAACTTTAGGAAGCTTATCTTGAATTTTTTTAGAAATTGTTTCCGGATTTTTCATTTCGGTGAATTTCGGAAGAATTATTTTTTGTTTCTTACATCGTTCAACGGTCTTTTTCAGAAATTCTTTGTTCTCAATCTGCCATAACCAACTGTTCATCCTTTCTCCTGGTGTTTTGGTGTATTGTATAATGTAAGCAAAACTTTTTCCGGTGTAAGCGGTGCTGAAAAATTCATTTCGAGATTTGGTTTAAATTATCTCATTGCATTCATTAAAGCAAAGTAAACGCCAATGCCGTACATTAATGGCGGTTCACCGATAGCTTTGGAATTGTTAGGTCCGAATGGATTTGAAACATTTTCCAGAAAATGAATTTTCATTTCTTTGGGAACTGCATGTATATCTGGAATCTTATATGTTGAAAGTGCATCCGTTAATAATTTTCCTTCGCTGTTCCATTTCAATTCTTCCATTGTCATCCATCCGATTCCTTGTACGATTCCTCCTTCGGCCTGACCCAAATCTATTGTCTTGTTAATCGTATCACCGAAATCATGAACAACTTTCACCGAATCAACTTCATATATACCTCTTAAACAATCCAGAGTTACTTCCATAATACCAACTCCGTATGAATGGTAAGCAAACGGTTCACCTTTATTTGTTTTCTTATTGAAGTAAATATTCGGCGTTGAATGGTGTGCTTGTGCAGTTAAACTGATTCGTTTTTGATAAGCGATGTTGACTAATTTTGTAAAAGTTAAATCTGTTTTATCGTTCTTATAAAAAACCATTTCGTTTTTAAGAACAATACGGGAAGTTTTGTACAACTTTAATTCATCGGCTGCAACTTTTTTAAGACGTTCAATCAAAATTTTACAAGCATCTATAACTGCAAAACCATTTAGGTCTGTACCTTTGCTTGCAGCAGTCGCCGAAGTATTTGAAACACGTGAAGTATTTGTTGAATCAATACGAATTCTTTCAATGTTGATTGAGAGTTCGTTTGCTGCAATTATTCTTAATTTTTCATTAACGCCCTGTCCCATCTCGATTGCGGCAGAACTAATACTTACACTACCATCGGTGTAAATATGAAGCAGTGCTGAAGCTTGATTCAAAAATGTTGTAGTGAAAGAGATTCCGAAAGTGACCGGCATTATTGCTGCACCTTTTTTCACCAATTTATTTTTTGAATTAAACTCACGAATTCTATCAAAAACTTCTTCAGGTTTATATTTTTCTTCAACTCCAGCAAAGCATTTTTTGATATTGCAATTCAAAGTTTTTTGTCCGTAAGGGAATTCATTTCCTTCTTTTAATAAATTTATTTTCTGAATCTCGGATGGATCAATCCCAAGTTCTTTTGCTGCTTTGTAAATAGCAGATTCAATCACAAACATTCCTTGTGGTCCGCCGAATCCTCTGAATGCAGTAAAAGGAGTAAGATTAGTTTTACAGCTTAATGCAGTAGCTTTTACATTTGGAATGAAATAAGAATTTGTACAATGGAAAAGTGTACGATCTAAGATTGCTGGTGAAAGATCAGCTGCCGCACCGGCATTCTGATAAAAAGTTACATCGTAAGCAAGAATTTTTCCATTCTTAGTTAACCCGATTTTGAAATCAGAAGAATAAGGATGCCGTTTGCCTGTAATTCTAATATCTTCCTGACGCGGTAAAATTATTTTAACCGGTTTATTTAATTTCAATGCGGCTAAAGCTGCCATAATAGCCCACGCAGTTGCTTGATCTTCTTTACCGCCAAATCCTCCGCCAAGTCTTGTAACATCTACTTCAATTTTGTGCATTGGCAGATCAAGAACTCTTGCTGCTGTACGTTGAACTGTTGTTGGACCCTGTGTAGATGAAATTATTTTTATTCCCCCGCCTTCAATAGGAAAAGCTAACGATCCTTGTGTTTCAAGATAAAGATGCTCTTGTCCGCCGTTTTCGACTGTTCCTTCAAATATGTAGTCGCATTTTTTCCAAGCTTTATTAATATTCCCGAGCTCAAATATTCTTTGTGGAATTATTAATTCACCTTTTTCTGCTGCTTCTCGGGGATCAAAGACAGCGGGAAGTTTTTCAAATACACACTTAATTTTTTTTGCAGCATCGTGTGCTTGAAGAAAAGATTCTGCAATTACCAAAGCAATTGGATGACCTATAAAGTGAACAAACTCTTCCGCAAATAGATCCTCATCTTGAACTATTCCGCCAATCTGATTTTCGCCCGGAATATCTTTTGCAGATATAATTCCTTTAACTCCATGTACATGTAAAGCTTCTTCGAAATCTATACTTAAAATTTTTCCGTGTGCTATAGAAGAATAATAAACATAACCGTACAAGGTTCCTTGCGGAGACACAATGTCATCAACAAAGAGAGATTCACCGCGAACATGTCTTGTAGAGTCAACGTTTCTCAAAGCAGTTTCTCCGGATCAACTAATTGCGGAAATAGTTTTAGAAAATGTGCAAATAATAATTGTCGTAATAATAAACTTTTATACTCAGCAGAACCGCGTGCATCACTGATTGGTGAAATCTCTTTTGATGAAATTTCTGCTGCATTTTTTATCGTTTCTGTATTAATCGTTTTGTTCCTTAAATAGTTACATGTGTTGTTAAGGTATAACGGAATTGGGGCTACTCCCCCGGCTGAAATATGAATCGTTGTTATTTTTCCGGATTTTAATTCCATATAGATTGATGAATTCACACTTGCTATATCAAGATAAGTGCGTTTAGAAATTTTTTCAAAATTAAAGAATGAATTTTTTGAAGGGATTTGAAAAGATACTTTTTCAACAATTTCATTTTTCTTCTTATCTAATGATTTATAACCCTTGTAAAAATTTTTTAGAAGGATTAATCTTTTCTTTTTTCCGTCTCTCAAATGAACAGTTGAGTTAAGAGCAAGGAGTATATTGACCATATCTCCTATTGGAGAAGCATTAACTATATTCCCCCCTATTGTTGCCCTATTGCGGATTGGAAGAGAACCAAAAAGACTTAAATAGTTGTCCCATTGAGGGAAATATTTTTGAAGAAGTTTAGATGATTTTGTCTCCTCGATAGTTGTAGCCGAACCAATATTAATTTGTTTCCCCATCTTAGAAATACCGGCAAGCTTTTTATCTTGTGAAATTAAATTTCCTTTACTACTGACTAAACTTTCCCACCTTTGAACATAAAGATCTGTTCCACCAGAAATAACAATGCTAGATTTGTTATCAACTGATTTATGATTTTCAGAAATTTTCTCAAGTCGTTTTTTTATATCATGAAAATAAATGGGAATAAATTTTAACGAGATTAGATTTTCAAGATGATTTCTGTCATCTGATTTTCCATCTTCAAATATAGAAATTGAATCGGAGGCTGCTCGTTTAATCCCACCATAACCGGTGCATCGGCAGACATTTCCGCCAAGTGATTCTATTGCATCATCTGGATTAAGACTTAAGTTGTTCAAAAAATATCCAGTCATAGAAACAACAAATCCTGGAGTACAAAATCCGCATTGAGTACCACCTTCATCAACCATTGTTGCTTGAACAGGTGAAAGTTCTTTTTGATTAATTCCTTCAACAGTTACAACGTGTTTGCCGTTGGCATCACCTAACGGCATTAAGCATGAGTTAACAGATTTATATTTCACAGTTCCTTTAACCAACTCGCCAAGCAGAATCGTACAAGCGCCGCAATCACCTTCTCTGCACCCTTCTTTAGTTCCGGTTAACATTTTTTCTTTTCTTATGAAATCCAGAAGAACGGTTGTGGGAAACAAATCAGTAGAAATATTAAGATCATTAAGAATAAAGTTGATCATTTAAACCTCAGTGGAATAATATCCACTAATGGTACAGCAATAACAGAAATAAATATCTTACTTATCAAAAAATTAACATTTTGGAATGCCGAAATCAAAAACTTAATTTTATATGCAAATAATCTAATTCGGGATAAATCATCGAAACCTGGAAGAAAAATTTAACGGCTCTTTGCATTAGTCAATTCTTCTACCGTGCAGGTACACGAAGCTTAATTCCTTTTCTTCCTCTTTTTATTCATGATATTGGCAAGACTACACCCGAATGGACTGCAATATGGAGCGGATGGATATTTGCTGCTCCATTCATTGTTTCATTTTTCACAACTCCTTTTTGGGGAAGTTTTGGCGATAAATACGGCAGAAAATTAATGACAATTTTTGCTGTGTTTGGTTTTTCTGCCGCTCAGTTTTTAATGGGATTTTCCTCAAATTTAACTCAACTAATTTTATTTGCTTCGCTTCAAGAAGCTATGGGCGGATTTTATCCCGCAGCAGTTTCGTTGACGGCTTCTAACACACCGAAAGAAAAAACCGCGCAAGCATTAGGGATATTACAGTTTGCAAACGGTGCAGGTAATGTTGTCGGACCAATATTAGGGGGAATTCTTGCAGATCTGGTTGGTCTAAAAGAGGTATTCTTCTTAATTGCAATAACGGTTGGGCTATCAGGATTTTTAATTGTTTTCTTTATAGATGAAAAAAATTTCACTCGCGAAGATCATAATTATTACTCCCTTACTAAAAATTGGAAGTATGTTTTTGAAAACAAAAAATTAATTATTTGCATGTTATTTCTTTTAATTTATTCTTTAGCCGTTACTGTTGTTCGTCCTACCTTTTCGTTGTTCATTAAGTCAATGAATTTTACATTGAACAATTCTGCTACAGTTACAGGAATATTGCTTGGTATTTTCGGAGGAACTTCTGCACTTGCTTCAGCTTTAGTTGGTAAATTAACTACCAAAAGAAAAATAAATTCAATTCTACTATTTGCAGCTATCGTTGTAACAGCAACATATTTCATGATTTCATTTGCAAGTTCAGCTTATTATTTAATAATAGTTTTAGCTGTCGGTGGATTTGGTTTGGGATTAATACAACCATTGGTCTTCACTTTAGTAAGTCACAATACAGATAACGACCGGAAAGCAGGTGTCTTTGGTGTAGGATCGAGTTTTCAAGTAATTGGAAATCTTTTCGGTTCAGTATCTGCGGGATATATTGTTTCAGAATTTGGACTGTCTTTTCCATTTGTTACAGCCGGGATATTGTTCTTCTTAGTAATTTTTATTGTTTTATTTGGTTTACGAAAAAACTTGTGAAAATATTTTATACAACTCAATTGGGATAGAAAAGGATTAAATACATTTAGATGATAAATTAATGATGTGAACTTAAGCTCACCTTTCATTATATTTTAATGCATAAACTGTTGGCACTTATATGAGTAAGCTGACACAAGATTCAAAATTGAAATTCCTTTCGAAACAATTTTCATTTCAACGGGCTTCCACATTATTTATAATAAATGCGAAAAGGAACGAAATATGAGAACTCGATTCTTAATTATCGCTTTAATATTCTTCACTTTAGATGTTAATCTGTTATTATCACAACCTGTTGAACTTGATTATACCAAACCGGAAGAAATAGCTCAAAAATTTCTTGAACTATACTTCAAAGGAGATTGGTTTGGAGCTTGTAAACTTTGTGCATGTGAAGGATGTGAAGATCAGATGTCGTTCATGATAAAAAAAATGGATGAAGAAAGTACAATTACAGACGATGCCAAATGCTCGTTCACACTTGATAAGTTTGAACTAGATAAAGATGGTATAACGGGCAAATATTATTTTACTAAAAATTGTCCGGACGCTAAGCCCAAGAAAAATCATATTGATATGAAAAAAGTTGGTGATAAATGGATGGTTGAATATCTTTACAGAAGAGATAAATTTTTATGAAATCAAAAGGAGGGATAATTTTTCCCTATTAATTTTTAACTGAGCATGTATGAAAAAAAATGGAATAAAAAAGAGATTTACATTCGAACACAAGAATGAACCGCTTTTACCAAGAAATCTTTTTGTAAAGAGAATGTTTAATCATCTTCTAATTGGCATCTTTACAATTTTGTTTTCACTCTTGATTGGAATATTAGGTTATCATTATATAGAAGGGATTGGCTGGGTTGATTCTCTCCTCAATGCATCAATGATTCTTGGTGGAATGGGACCAGTGAATGAATTACATACCGATTCAGGAAAAATCTTTGCTTCTATGTATGCTCTATTCTCCGGGATTATTTTTTTAGTTACTGTTGGAATAATAATAGCCCCTGCAGTACATCGTTTTCTTCACCATCTACATATAGATGAAAAAGACGGTAACTAAATATTACTGGGACAAATTAATACTTCCCTAAGAGAAGAAATATTTTTTTCTTATCTTTTAATGTTAGTAATTCATTGATAATTATTTAATCGTTTATTGAATAGAGACTAATAATGATATTGACCAATATGAGCAAAAGGAAAACTTTATAAATCATGAAAAAAAGAAAATTCATTTCTGTTATCTCAATAATATTATTCCTAATTGTAATTATTAGCTGTAAGAGCAACGGACCAAAGGAAATCTCTGTTAATATTTACTTGATCGCTTTTGAGGGATCAAATTTAAACGGGAAGAAGATCGGGTGTAATGATATTCTGGTTCCGATTACAAAAAATGTTTTAGTGGAAAATAATGAGGTCGAAGCGGCTCTTAATGAACTTTTGGCAACTCCAGGCACAGATGAATTAAAAAATTTTATTAAAGGTCCATCATTAATTGTTTATCAAGTTACCATTGCAAACGGAATAGCTGGTGTTTACTTGAAGGGTGATTTTGATATATCCAACCTTTGTGATATACCGCGTATCAAAGAACAGCTTTATGAAACTGCAAAACAGTTTTCCGATATTAAAAATGTAGAAATTTATATAAACGATAAAACTCTAGAATCATATCTCTCCGTTTCAGAACAAGGATTTAAATAAACATGTCTTGGATCTGGATTTTTATTGCTTCGCTTTTTGAAATATCCTGGGCTGTCGGTTTAAAATACTCACAGGGTTTCACCCAATTAAAAGCTACGATTTTTACAATCATTACTATGATACTAAGCTACGTATTTCTTTCGCTTGGTGTAAAAAATCTTCCTATAGGAACTGCTTATGCTGTTTGGACTGGCATTGGTGCGGTCGGAACTGCCATATACGGAATTATTTTCTTTAACGAACCGAAAGATTTAATTCGTGTTTTTTTTATTTTCTTAATTGTTGTTGGAATTATCGGTCTAAGACTTACATATAAAGCCGGTTGAGATGAAAAAACTTTCCCACGAAGAAATTTCTAAGAACAGAAGCACATTATCAACATTACATACTGTAACTAAACTTCCAACTTATATTGTACTGAATAGTATTAGAAGCAGTTACAATGTTGGATCAATATTCCGTACATCAGATGGTGCAATGATCGAAAAACTTTTTCTCTGCGGATATACACCTCACCCGCCAAAAAAAGAAGTGCTAAAGACAGCTCTCGGTTCGCAAGATAGTGTTACATGGGAATATGTTCACGATCCAAAAGAGGTTATTCAAAAATTAAAAGCAAATGGAATAAAGATCTGTGCGCTCGAACTTACAGAATCGAGTATTCCAACTTTTAAGATTAAAAAAGAAGATTTCCCTTTAGCATTAATAATTGGAAATGAAATCACGGGAGTTTCACAAGATCTATTGGATATGTGTGATATGTCAATTGAAATTCCTCAATACGGAATTAAACAATCGTTAAATGTTGCGGTCGCTTACGGAATAGCCGTTTTCGATTTAAGAAGAATTTTTGATTCTTAATTTTTCATTGAACACAACGAGTTATCCAGCATAAGTGAAATAACTTTCACCATTATCTTTTAAATGAATTAAAAGAAGATTAGCACGGACAAGTTTTATTAATGTTCTGGATGCACGTCTTTCGGAGATGTTCGCCAGTTTACTTAACTCTTTTACATTTATATTTTCATTTTTATCCAAATATTCAAAAACAATTTTCTCTTGATTACCAACAAAGTAATTCTTGAGTGACGATCCTGTAGATTGTGTTTGTAAAATCTTTATCATTTCCTTTCCAGCTAAAACGCTTTTATCTTTTATGCGTACATAAACCTGAGCATTATTTAGCTCCAGTTTATTTTTGTAATCTTGAATTCTATGCGGTTTGGTTTTTGATTCAGCAACTTCTACAATTAGTATATCCTTGCGTTCAATCTCGAGGGTTTCAATTTTATAATCAATTGGTGGGGCACAATATTTTTCTGCAGATTCTCTTACAAGTTCAATATCACTTTTCTCACTGGCAATTCCATAGATTAACTTATCATCATCAACACCAATGAGAATACACCCGCCGCGAGTATTTGCAAAAGCAATCATTTCTTTTGCAATTTTCTCAAATGAAGAGAATCTCTGCTTAAACTCAACAGTTAATCCTTCTCCATTCTCAATCATTTCTGCAATTCTTTTCGGGGATAGCATTTACAGATAAGAATCAAATCAGTTTATTTCAGTTCTTCTAATTTCTTTTTTACTGAATCCGGATTTGCCTTTAATCGCTCTAAAAGTTGAAGCCGATTAAGACGTACTTTTGGTATGCTGTCATTTTTTGCTGTTGAGTCTTTAATAGCTGTTTGTTTTGGTGGTTCAATTTTATTTAAAATTGGCTGTGCGGCATTATTAATTTTTTCTTTTTCTATCTTCTGCTGTTCTAATTCTTTCTGTTTGGCATCATTTTCCGTCTTTATACGTAATCTTTCAATCTGATATTCACTGAATTTTGGAAGCACAGAATTTGTATATGGTGTACCCACATAATTCTTTACAAGAATTCCATAAACAGCGGCGGCCGAGTCATACATTTTGAGATCTTTTTCATATATCATCCCGGCATATGTTAAAGATTTTTGAGCAAATATTGATTTAGGGTAATTATTATAAATTTCACGAAATGATTTTATTGCATCTTCATAATTCTTATCATAATATTTTTTCTCGGCATCTAGATAGAAGTTCTCTGCTGGGTCATCAGCTTCCTTAACTATAACTTTCTTTTGTTCTTTTTTTATTAATCCAAGTTTCTCCCCTGCGGCACTTCTAAGCGGATCTTTTTCGTAATTATCATAAATGATTTTGAATAGACTATCGGCTTTTACAGTATCCTTCATAGTCTCATAATAAATTCCAAGCGAATATAATGTTTGAACTTTTACGGATTTATTCGAATACTCCATTAAAATTTTGTTATAATAAAAATAAGCTGAGTCCGGCACCTCTAGCTCAGAAAAGAACAAACTGCCAAGTCCGTATAAACTTCTTGCATAAATTGACTTCACTGAATCGGCTGAAATACGAGGGCGTTCCGGCTTTTTTATTTTTCCCTGCAATATTAATTGATATGGTGTTAGGATTTTAATGTTGGACTTTGGATTTTGGTTTTGCTGTAATGCTTGCTGTCTGTTGAGTTCAATACCGGGATCCACTTGATTTTGATTATTTGAAGCAGCATTCTGGCTTTCCAGTAACCGCCTATTTTCATCTAAATATTGTCTATAAATAATATCATATTCCAAGGAATCCTGAATAAATTTTGAAGGATTAAGGATGTATTTCAAATTTTGAGATAAATCATTTAGCTCTTTCTTATTCGAAAAATATTTATCAAGGTCTCTTGCATGTCTATTCGATTCTGTTTTAATATCAACTGGTGCTAATGAGATTGCTACTTTATTATAATACTTATATGAGCTGTCATAATCACGAAATTTTATTTTATATATTTCTCCTAATTTCGCTTGTGCAATTCCGGATGTCGGATTCATTTTATAAGTTGAATCAACTTCCCGGAAGATATCTACGGCTAACTTGGATTCATTCTTTTCATAATAGATCTGACCGAGTTCAATCATCACTTGATCAACATAATTTTTGAATTTCCCCGCGTATCTTAAATTATCTAATTCAGCTTCGCTTTCTTCAACTCTGTTTAATTCTTTTAATAGTCTAGCGTGTTCAATTCTACTTTGAAATTCAATATCTACAGTTGGAGAATATTTTAATACATCAACGAAAGCCTTTAAAGCATTTTCTTTGTCATTTAAAAACAAATAAATCTTTCCCAACTGATAGGAAACAAGTGCATTGGTTTCATCATCTTTTGAAATGCCAAGAAAGTTGATGCATTCATTTATTGCTTTCTGATGTTCTTCCCTGAATTCAAAAAAAGCAATTCTTGTAATTGCTGCATCATTAAACAATTTTTCTTCGCTTTCCTTTAACGCTTCTTCTTTTACTTCCTCAATAAGTTTCAATCCCTCGTCAAAATTATGAAGCTGCAAATGAGTTTTTGCCAGCCATAATTTATTTTCTAACCTGTATTTTGTATCGCCAAGTCCCGCAAGTTCAATAAATTTTCTTTGTGCCCGTGCATATTCTGCTTGATAATAAAATGCTTTCCCGGTCATGAATAACGCATCTGGAAAATATGATGAGCTGGTTTCGTACTGAAGAATTTTAGAACACTTTTCAATAACCCTTGTTAGATCCTGACTAAGTGAACCGCTTAATTGAGTACCGCTTTGTACTACGGTTTGTCTTCCGGGTTGAGTTTGTAGTTGTGGGCTATATTGTGGAGCAGGCTGATAAACAGTTGGAGTTGGCGTAGTTAATTGAGCGTTTTGTGTTAGAGTTTCTCGAAAAGCAAAAATATCTTTTTTCTGTTTGAGGATTTCCTCTTCTACACGATCGAAAAGAGTTTTTGCATTGTAGTAAGTATTGAAGTAGGTGTTAAAATCAGTCCAAACACCGCAACTTGAAAGTGCAATGACAAGTAATAACAAAGATGCCTGCACAAATAGTTTTTTTGTTTTTTTGTAAGACATAGTCTTTTACTATTTAATTATTGATAAAACTGTAAAAACTATTATGCGGTTTCTCCTTATTATTTTATATGTAAATTTACAAAAAATTAAAGTGCAGATGAACCAGATTCGTCTGTTCGTATTCTTATAACATCCGTTATTTCTGAAATAAAAATTTTACCATCGCCAACTTGACCCGTCTTTGCAGTTCGCAAAATAGCTTCAACGGTCTTTTCAACCAAATTATCATCAACAATAACTTCAATTTTTATTTTTGGTACAAATTCAATTTGATATTCGCTTCCGCGATAAGTTTCTTTATGTCCTTTTTGTCTTCCGTATCCGCGTACTTCTGTAATAGTCAAACCGCGAACGCCTTCTTCAAGCAGAGCTTCTTTTACTTCATCCAATTTAAAAGGACGAATGATTGCTTCTATCTTTTTCATTGCAACCTCATATCAAGCATTTTTACCATGGCAATTTTTATATTTTTTTCCGCTTCCGCAAGGACAAGGTTCATTTCGGCCGACTTTTGCTTCCACTTTTACCGGCTGTTGCCTTCCTCTTCTGTCTCCATCTCCTTCAGGTGATGTTGCCTTCAATCCTAAATTATCAGCAGAATCTTTTATAGTCTGCATTCTTTGTGCGGGTGCTGTTTTTCTTCCTTGTACTTCTTGTGGAGCTTGAGGCCAAAATTTAAAACAGAAAGAGACAACTTCATTTCTAATCTGTTCTAGTAAACTTAAGAATAATGTATACGATTCAGATTTGTATTCAAGAAGAGGATCTTTCTGCCCGTAGGCTCTTAATCCAATTCCTTCTTTTAAATCATCCATTTCTCTTAAGTGTTCTTTCCATTTCTCATCAATAACGCTTAAGACGGCATATTGCTCAAGACGTGCCATTAACTGAATACCTAGCATTTCTTCTTTTCTTTTATAAAATTCTTTAGCACCTTCAAGAATTTTTTCTTTCACACCATCTTTACCAAGCTTTTCGAATGTTTCAGCTTCAATCTTAAAATCAACTAAGAAATTTTGTAACACTTCGTTATGAATACTTTCTATATCGCCTTCATCATAATATTTATCAACAATCTCCTGAACGACTTCTTCAAGATACTCGAACACTTCACTTTTAAGACGTTCACCTTCAAGCGCTTGTTTTCTTCTCGAGTAAATTACTTCGCGCTGCTGATTCATTACGTTATCGAATTCAAGCAAACGTTTTCTTATCGCGAAGTTATTCTCTTCAACTTTTTTCTGAGCACGTTCTACCGACCGGGTTATAAGCGGATGCTGAATTGCTTCACCATCTTCCATACCCATTCTGCCCATTACATTTGTAATCCTATCACTGCCGAATAAACGCATCAGATCATCTTCAAGCGAAATGAAAAATTTAGTTGTACCCGGATCACCTTGACGTCCTGAACGGCCTCTTAACTGACGATCAATTCTTCGAGCTTCGTGCCGCTCTGTACCAAGAATATAAAGTCCTCCGGTATCAACAACACCTGCACCTAATTTAATATCTGTACCACGACCCGCCATGTTCGTTGCAATTGTAACTGCACCAGGTTGTCCTGCGAATGCTACAATCTCTGCTTCACGCTGATGCTGCTTAGCATTAAGAACATTGTGCGGCACTCCTTGTCTTTTCAAAATCTTGCTGATCGTTTCAGAAACATCAACACTCGTAGTACCAACAAGAACAGGCCGTTTTTGTTCGCGCAGTTCACTTATCTTTTCTATAATAGCATTGTATTTTTCCCGTTTGGTTTTATAAATCGCATCATCTTCATCATCTCTAACATTTGGTCTGTTGGTTGGGATAACTAAAACTTCCAATTTATAAATTTCAAAAAATTCTCCCTCTTCTGTCTCTGCTGTTCCGGTCATACCCGCAAGTTTTCTATAGAGACGAAAATAATTTTGAAGAGTGATTGTTGCCAGAGTTTGTGTGTCGCGTTCAACTTTGACGCTTTCTTTAGCTTCTATGGCTTGATGCAGTCCATCTGAATATCTTCTTCCGGGAAGAACGCGTCCGGTAAACTCATCAACAATCGCAATCTTTCCTTCTTCAGTAATTACATATTCAACATCTTTCTCAAACAAAGTATAAGCTTTCAATAACTGATTTAATGTGTGAATCCGGTCCGATCTTTCCGAATATATATGATAAAGCTCATCTTTCTTTTTCAATTTATCTTCATCGGAAATCGAAGGATCATTTTCTAATTTACTTATCTCTGTGCCAAGATCAGGCAGAACAAAAAACTCTTTCCCTTCGGAAGAACCCATTGCAAGTTCGTCTCTTCCCTTTTCGGAAAGATCCATTTGATTGTTTCTTTCTTCTATTGCAAAGTAAAGTTCTTCGTCAATCTCAGGCATTCGTTTAGCGTTCTCACGGAGAAAATCGAGTTCAGTCTGTTGTAATAATTTTTTGTATTCCGGTTCCGATAGAAGTTTCATTAAAGCTTTGTTCTTAGGAAATCCTCTATGTGCTCTAAGTAAAAGCATTCCTGCCCGTTCACGGTCTTTAGAATTGTCTGACTCTAATAGTTGTTCAACTTCTTTTACAATTGTTGCAACTAGATTAGATTGTTTTCTAAAAAGTCTTTCGACACGCGGTTTCATTTCATCAAATTTATGCTCTGTTGAGCCAACTGGACCGGAAATAATAAGTGGTGTTCTTGCCTCGTCTATTAAAACAGAATCAACTTCATCTACGATGGCAAAATTGTGTCCCCGCTGTACACAATATTCTTTTGAGCTCGACATGTTATCACGTAAGTAATCAAAACCGAATTCATTATTAGTTCCGTAAGTAATATCACAAGCATACATTTTAATTCGTTGATCGGAATCCATAGTATTGATAATACAGCCAATAGTCAGCCCATGAAATTTGTAAATCTCACCCATCCACTCACTGTCACGTTTTGCCAGATAATCGTTAACCGTAACAAGATGAACACCGCGGCCGGTGAGTGCATTTAGATAAACAGGCAGAGTTGCAACAAGTGTTTTACCTTCACCAGTTGCCATTTCAGAAATTTTACCTTGATGTAAAACAATTCCGCCGAGAAGCTGAACATCATAAGGAATCATGTCCCATGTAATTTTATTTCCAGCAGCTTCCCATGATTTTCCGGTTAGTCTTCTGCACGTGTCTTTAACAACTGCAAATGCTTCCGGCAAGATTTCATCAAGAATTTCTTCATACTTGTCGGTAAGTTCATTCTCCAACCTTTCAACTTCATCATATATAGTGTGTTTATCTTCAACGGACTGTACATCTTGAAGCTTAATTTTTAATTCATCGAGTGGTGTTTTTGTTTCGCGTGTATATTCTTCAATTCTATTTTTGAATTCAGTAGTTTTAGCACGTAGTTCATCATCTGTTATATCTTTTAGTTTTTCGTATTCAGCATTAATTTGCTCAACAATAGGCCATAAATCTTTTGCAGCTTTTACATTTTTATCGCCAAAAAACTTTTTCAGCAGCGATTCGAACATCAAATTCTCCTATTTTTTCGGCAAGCAAGTTAAATAAAGAGGTTCTTAATTGCAATGAAACTGCATATACACAACCGATACTGAACGCTTTAAGCATTATAAAACAAAGGTGTAAATGAGTTTTTGTTTTTTTTGTTACAGTAATAGTTATTTAGTGCGATTGATCTGAACAAGAATTATTTTAATAACTAATAGTTTTGGCGGGTTTCAATTTTGAATAGGAAGAAATTTCAATTTTCTGCCGGATTTGTAAACAAACTGGTTGAACTAACTGAAGGTAAAATATCTTCGGAAATATTTGAGCAAGTATTGGTTTTTCTAGAAACCGAAACGAAAAAATTTTACTTTACTCCGTCCTCCGAAGCAAATCTTCTAAGAATTTTCTCTTCTATTTATGATAAAACTTTTTATTTCAATGAGATTATTAAATATCCCCATCATGGCGAAATTCTTATAGCCATTTCTTCTTGTAGTAATTTCCTTACCGATATAATAGTCCGTTACCCACAATTTCTTTATCAAGTATTCGATCAGGAATATCTTTCAAAAAAAATTGAACTTAATTACTTAATGAAGGAAGTAGATGATGGAGCAGGACATTTCAAATCTTTTAATTATAAACTTAATTTCTTAAGACAAATCAAACAAAGATTCATACTTAAAATTGGGCTTGTAGATATACTCGGTATAGATGAATTGATTTCTACAACAGAACAACTTTCTTTTCTGGCAAAATCTCTAAACTCAAAATTATTCGGAATATGTTATCAAGAAGTCTTGAACAAATATGGACTTACTGATCTTCATCATAAATATTGTTTATGCTCTTTAGGAAAGCTTGGCGGCAATGAACTCAATTACAGTTCAGATGTTGATCTGATTCTTTTCTATGATTTTAATGAAAACATTATCGGTAGTTTGAAAGATTATCATGAAATACTTTCTGAAGCAGCACAATTATTTATAAAATTTTCTACTGAGATCTCTGACCGAGGTTATATTTATCGGGTTGATTTTCGTTTGCGGCCCGATGGAAAATTCTCAGAACTATGTAAATCATTAGTTGATTACACAAAATACTATGAGACCCGTGGCGAGGATTGGGAAAGACAAATGCTGATCAAGCTTGATTTCATTAGCGGCGATAGAAGTCTCTACAATCAATTTTTCAATTTCGTTCAACCCTATATTTATCCTTCAACATATTCCTCTTCCATTAAAGAAAAAATTAAACAGATGAAGTTGAATATTGAAGAACACAACAAAGAAAATGAAAATGTAAAAACTTTTATTGGGGGAATTAGGGATATTGAATTTTCAGTTCAAGCACTTCAGTTAATTAACGGCGGTAAGATCAAATCGGTGAGAAATGGAAATACTTTGAAAGCTATCTCACTTCTTACCGAACAAAAACTCTTAACGAAAAAAGAGAGTACAACATTTTCCAAAGCATACGTATTCTTTAGACGAATAGAACATTTTCTTCAATTGATGAACGATAATCAAACACATATCATTCCTCAGGAAAATGAGCTGCTGCACAAATTGATAAATTACCTCGGTTTGAAATCGAAAGAAGAGTTTAATAGTATTCTAAAATTACACCGGACAAATGTAAGAAACATATATAATGAGATTCTTAAAACTGAATCTGTTGTTAGCAAAGAAGTAAGTTTGCAAATCAAATTCAAGGAAATAAAGAAAGCAGAAAAAAATTTCGTCTTTCTCCGTACCGGAGAAGGATTAATCGGTAGAAAAGAATTCGATTCAAGAACTATTGAATTGTTTTCATCCATACAGCCGACATTGATAAACTTTCTAAAAAAAACAAATGAGCCTGATCTTGTATTAAATAATTTCGTAAAGGTAATTCAGGCATCAAAAATAATATCTATTTGGTATAGTGAATTTTCCAATAGAAAATTCTTCGAACGTTTTCTCACTGTTTGTCTTTATTCACAGAAAGCTGTTGATCTAATATCCTCCAACGTGCTTCTTGAAGAATTCTTTTTAACTAGAAAAGTTTTTATCAAGATATCGGATGAATTACTTGATCAGTTTACTACGGATGAAATTGTTTTTTTACTATCTATTCAATTTGCTCTTGGATTAATTAACTCACTCAATGTATCGGGAATACTATCTTCATTCATTGCTCAAAAAATTGAAATGTTTGTAAACAAATCGCCAATACCATATAATTATTTTATTGGAGGATTGGGAAGTTTTGGTTCTACTAATATGAACTTTGCTTCAGATGTGGATCTAATAATTGTGACTGATAATGTTGAGAATCAACCGGATATTCAAAAGGATTTTCAAAATCTAGTTAGTTACTTCTCCGAAATTATAAAACCATTCACGGTTGATTTTAAGCTGCGTCCTGAAGGGAAAAGTTCTCCTTTAGTGTGTGGAATCGAAAATTATAATGATTATTTGAATAAGCGTGCTAGGATTTGGGAATTTCAATCGCTGCTTAAACTTAAATTTATCTATGGTGATCGGAATTTATTCGATCATTTCCGTTTGCAAATCGCAGATAAGGTTAGACGTCTTGATAGAACAGAATGCAAAAAAGAAATTGTAAAAATGTACTCAACAATTTTACGGCAATCGGTGCATTCTTCCGACAGTTCATTTAATATAAAGAAAGACCGCGGTGGATTGCTTACAATTGATTTTATTTTGCAAGCTGCTTGCTTAATGCATCCGGAGTTGTTTGAAAAGTGCATCGGAAATAATTTTACAGAAATATTTCAAGTTGTAAAAAAATGTTTCTCCGCTTCAGACATTGCAACATTAAAGAGTAACTATATTTTTCTTAAGCATGTTGAATTAGCTTTGCAAAATATTTACAATGTGAGTAAGGTAAATTTGCCTTCGAATCCGGATAAGAAAAATTTTATTGCATCATTCATCAAATTAAAAAGTGTTCAAGAGTTAGATAAAAAAATCAAAGAAATAATAAAATCCAACAATTCAATATTTGAAAAATATGTTTCCCATTAAAAAAGAATTATTGATAAAGTATTCCCCATTGCTCACAGCTTTTTTTGCAACAGTAATTTATGTAATTACAATTGCACCTAGCGTAGTTCAAATTGATTCCGGTGAATTAGCAACAGTTCAAGCAACATTGGGTATTGCACATCCAACCGGTTATCCGCTGTTTACATTAATCGGGTATCTCTTTTTGAAACTGCCTTTACCATTTACAAAAATTTTTCAAGCGAATCTCTTGGCGTTAGTTTGGTGTGTAATTGGTGTTTTTCTTTTTATTAAGTCGGCTTTTATAATTTTGAGCAATTTTAGTCATGGGCGTGATGCACAAAAGAAAAAAAGTAAAAGTAAAACCATTGCCGAAGAATCCACAAAGGAAAATATTTTCGTAATCACTTCTGCGGTATTTGCGGGATTAATTCTTTCATTCAGTAAAACATATTGGTTGCAGTCAACTTCAGTTGAGGTTTATTCGCTTCAGATATTTCTCTTTGTACTGATCATTTATTCTACACTTCGTGCTTATTACTCAGAGCATAAATTGATTGATTGGATCTGGGTTGCTTTTTCGCTAGCACTTGGTTTTGCAAATCATATGACAACACTATTAACATTACCTTTTATTGCAATATTATTTTTTCAGAAAGAAAAGATTAGTATTCAATCGTTTAAGAAGATTACATTAATGCTTGCTTTATTTATTCCATTATTAATTGCGTTCTATCTTTATTTACCTTTGCGCGCTTCAACAAATCCCAATATTAATTGGGGCAATCCCATAAATTTTGAAAATCTAGTTAGACATATTTCCGGCAAACAATATCAAGTATGGTTATTCACATCAATGGAAGCCGCTGAAAAACAACTCGGTTATTTCTTGAAAAATTTTGCGGGTGAATTTGGTTATATAGGCGCTCTGATTGGATTGATCGGGATTTTTTATTCTTACAAGCACATGAGAAAAATGTTTTTTGCTTTGATCACAACATTTATATTTTCTGTCTTATATTCGATCAACTACGACATTGTTGATATAGATTCATATTTCCTTTTAGCCTATATCATTTTCTCTTTTTTTATTGCTTACGGCATTTTCAAAATTCTGTTTTATCTTAAACAAAAGTATAACAGCAAAGCCGCTATCACTATCGTCTTGGTAATTTCACTTTTCCCTCTTGCTCTAAATTTCAGCGGGGTTAATCAAAGCGAAGTTTATACTTTTGAAGACTACACAAAAGCAGTTCTTAACAGCACGGAAAAGAACTCAATTATTTTTTCTTACCAATGGGATTATTTTATCTCCCCTTCTTATTATTTTCAGACAGTTGAGAATTTCCGGGCAGATGTTACTGTAATTGACAAAGAACTTTTACGCAGGTCGTGGTTCTACAATCAGCTCAAACGGAATCACCCTGATGTTTGGGAAAATATAATTCCAGAAGCGAATAATTTTATAGAAAAAGTTCTTCCTTTTGAACGCAGCGAGCAATATGATGCAAGTGTAATTGAAGCAAGTTACAGATCAGTTATGACAAATCTTGTAGCAAAGAATATTGAGAAAAGAAATTATTATATCAGTCCGGAAATATTTCAAAATGAAGTACAACGCGGGGAGTTTTCTTTACCAGAAGGATACCAGTTCGTTCCATATTTATTAATGTTTAAGGTTGTAAAAGGAAACGATTACTCCCCGGCACCTGATCCGAATTTTACAATTCGATTCCCGAGTAAAAGAAATAAGTATATTGATTTTATTGAAACAATGTCTGCAACCATGTTGACTTACCGTGCAGCCTATGAATTACAATTTAATAAACCGGGAAGAGCAAAAGTTTATTTAGATAAAGCGAGAAGGGATTTTCCTAATTATCCAATTCCGTATGAAATTGAAAGCTTGGTTAAGAAATTGAATCATGATTATAATTAACAAAAATATATCAATCAAAAGAAGTGAGTTAATATTCAAGTTTATCCGTTCTTCCGGACCGGGCGGGCAAAACGTAAATAAGGTTTCAACCGCAGTTCAATTACGTTTTGATATTGCTTCAACTAAATCACTGACTGAAGAAATAAAGACAAGATTAAAATCTATTGCCGGAAGAAAAGTGACCAAGGATGGGATTTTAATTATAGAAGCCAACCGATTTAGAACCCAGGAGAAAAACCGCCAGGATGCAATTGAAAGATTAATTGCGCTGATTGACAAATCTTCTGTAAGAAGGAAACGTAGAATTAAAACAAATCCTTCACCTGCCTCAAACCAAAAAAGAATTGAAACTAAAAAAAGATTAAGTGAAAAGAAAAAAATGAGAAGGTATTCTGATCAGTCGTGATAGTTCTTGATGACAAAGAAAGAGCGTTGGCTTTATACCTTTTTTAATCTTTTCGTTTTATATTTTTCTCTTTTATCTTCAAATAGTCTTAATTGTCGTTCTGGAATTTTATACTTTTCATCACTGTTCTTTTTAAACTCCGTCATACCGGTTGTCCTTGCCGCAGCCGTAACTTCACCCCAGCTTGTAAAATAATTTTCAAAATATTCTATTGGAAATTTACTGCTGTGGATAACTTCTTCTTTTGTCGGTATGTGTCCAAGTTTTTTGAAAAGATTTTTGATTTCAAGTTGTAATATTTTCTTACTCACTACATATTTTTGTTTTTTCAGTCTCTCAACCCGACTGTTTTTAGCTTTAGGTTTGTCATCATTGATTTTACGAAATGGATCAAGTCCTGAACTCAATTCTTTGTGGCGTTGTAATGTGATGTTGTGATAGTATTCCGAAATCTCAATGCCTACATACTTTCTTTTTAATTGTTGTGCTGTCAAAGTTGTCGTACCTGCTCCATTGAAAGGATCTAACACAAATTCATTTTCATTTGTGAAAAGAGAGATCAACCTATACATAAACATAGGTGGCAACTGACAAGGGTGGTCAACTCTACGACTGTTGTGTTTTATGCGATGAATGTCAGACCAGACATTGGATGCAATTCCTTTATCTTTTATTTTTAATCGCCTACGCTTTGCAATGCAGTTTGCTCTGATACAAAAATTTTCTAATTGCATTTCAATCGCATTTTTTTCAAAAAGTGTGTTTTGATTTCTTACAAGTGCTGGTAAAGGTTTTGGTTTGCCTTTGCTGAAACACAAAATTGAATAATGTGAGGGCATAATCATACGCACCGGCATACTCAATCCTTCCCAAACAATCCAATCTTGATAATCAAGGATTGTTTTTAGATGTTTGAAATGTCGGACGCACCATTGTGGAATATTTAAAACAGCAAGAGTTCGCCCTGGTTTTAATACTCTCGCAAGTTCACTTAACCATTGGTCGCACCATTCAAAATATTTTTGAATATCAATTCCATCATGCCAACTTTCATATTTCTTATTCAAGTTGTATGGCGGGTCTGCAAAACAAAAGTCAATACTATTATCTGGAAATTTTTTAAGTAGCTCAATGCAATCCCCATTTAATAACTTTGATTTTTCAGAAAAAATGTTTTCTGTTTCCGAATATTTTCTGAATGAATGTTTTTTGTTTGTTGGTTTGTAAAATTCTCTCTGGTCATAAACATTTACGAACTTGTATTGTGTCAAGCCAAATAAATCGCAAAGACGATTTACAACTTCATTTGGATAACTTTTAAAATCAATCGATATATCACGCCAAACATCTGACATTAAAGTTCCAAATTCATGGTATAAATGTTTTTTCCCTCCGTAATCTTTTGTTGTCTTGTTGCAACAAGGACAATATGTGTAACCTATTCTTGTCTTTGTGTGATTTAGGCTTTCTTTGTAGCGAGTAAAAATTAGCAGTGCTGAATGACTGTCCGTTAAATAATTCTTACGTTCAATTGGATTAGTAAGTTTAATAGCAATCCAAAGTTTTAAATGTGCGTCATTTTTTAGTTGAGTACAAAAATCATTCGCAAAAATTGGAGAAGTTAAAATTGCAATAGTAGAACGTTTATTTGTTCTACTCAGAAAATCATTGAGTTGATTGAATAGATTTTTCTTGTCGGGAATTTCTTCAAGTGATTTGTAGTTGGGCAGAATAACAAACTCAACATTTGCAGATGTAGATTTCGCTTCTGCAATATTGCCTTGTATTTTTTGGTCTTTTAATGATATAACATTTTCGCTTAAATGCATTGTTCCGTTTTATTTATCTAAACTTAATAGGAATTTAGAAAGTTTATCAAGTTCACTGTCTTTCAACGTTACTGTGCAATCACTAAATTGGCAGAGAGTTCTTAGAGCTGATAACCGTTCAAAATTTCCCGCCCCATCAATGATGTATGCGATACAATGGCCGTGTTTGTGTAATTGCTTCTGTCTATCTTGAGCTTGGCCTGCTTTACGCTCAATGACGCTATTTGTAGTCACTTGAAAACAAACTTCAATTGCACAATATTTTCCTTTCGGTGATACTGCAACAATATCGTATGAAAGTAATGTTCTTTTGTTCTGACTAATTTTTTGAATTTGTTTCTTTTTAAAATCCCACTTAGGTAATTTAGCTCCCAAATAGTCAACAACATATTTCTGTGCGAGATTACCAAGTGAATTCGCTGTTGCACCGCCTGTAATGCGACTCACCCAAATATATCGCTGCTTAACAAATGTTTCAAGTTCTCTTTTATGTCCTATCAAGGTTCCAATAGTGCATTTCTCTTCAATCTCTGCCGGCAAATTATCTGCCAATGCTGCACCACCAAATAAAAGAAGATTAATAATATCTTCCATTACTGGAGTAAGTTTTTGATTAGTAGCAAGCCCAACTCCATCAACTTTCAAGTGAGTGTTACTCCAAGTTTTCTTTCCTGATAGTGTTTGTAATTTGTAAGAGATGTTTTTTCCATTCCATACAAACTCCATCGCTTCCTTTTTAAAAAGTTTCGGAAGTTCCTTTTTGAACCGCATAAGTTTTTCGCCACCTATGTCAGAGAGAACCATCAAATGTTTGAGAAATAAATTAGCTGAAAGTTCCTTTGTTAATTCTAAAACCTTCTTCCAAGCAAAAGGCTCAGCATTTGCGATATTGAGCAAACTGATAAACTTGTCTTGAGTTTCAATAAGTTTTGGAATTATACTGGAATTGCGTTCAGTTTCAGCAATTTTTGGTGGCCAAAATTTAAGTGCATTTGCCTCTAAGTCGTCAAGTTTTCTTATCATTTTATTTACTTAAATAAATTTTTTGTAAAAGTAGTCAAAAAAAGTAAAAGATAATACTTTGTGGGTGTATATATGCCGTAGATGTTCATTTATTTTTTTACACTTCATTGTTAAAGGATAAACGATTTCCCCAAAAAATCCTGAAAGTTGAGTAAAACATAGATAGAAAATTATTTCATTACAAGAAAAAATAATTAATTAGGTACGTTCAGAAGTATAAGAGGAAGCTGCGGAAGAAAGAGTGAGTAGAGAATCCACATTGCAATGCACATTGTAATTGGAATCATAAAAATATCATCTGTTCGCATGCATAAACATTTTTGTTAGTCTAATTTTTCTGTACACAAACAATCGAATAAAACTATGCCAAACGGATGATTAGCTTCTTTTTCCTATAAATGGAATAAGCATTGGCACTTTCTTTTGATATTCTTCGTATGCTTTCCCATGAAATTTCTGGAGGTCTTTTTCTTCCAGGTATTTTACCGCAATATAAATATAGATAGTGGTGCTTATGGAAAATATTAAATGTCCTAGTGTCATTACAGGCGTTGCCCAGAATGCAATTATGAAACCAAGCATTATGGGATGTCTTACTATTTTGTAAAAGAAATTCGTTTTAAATTTTGGATGTTGTAATTGTTTGTTCCGCAGATTGTCAAAGACCTGCTTCAACCCAAACAAATCAAAATGATTAATCATAAACGTAGAGAGAAATACCACAAGCCACCCCAAAAAACAAACACCATTCAAAATCATAGCAGCGGTTTGA
Source organism: Melioribacter sp. (assembly GCA_023250955.1). Lineage (GTDB taxonomy): Bacteria > Bacteroidota > Ignavibacteria > Ignavibacteriales > Melioribacteraceae > Fen-1258. The sequence continues at coordinate 135,009 of JAHEZQ010000009.1, forward strand.
TTTTCGGCTTTCCAGACTATCGATGTCATCGGTTGCCATTGCCAGTAAATTAAAAGTAAAGCTAAGCTTGACAGCAGAACAAACGTGCTGCGTTCGATTGCAGGATTAATAATATTTGTCCACCATTTTTTAAATGCAGGACGCGCCATTATACTATGCTGTATTGCAAATATACCAAGCAATAATGCATTGACTAAAAATGCTTCCATAAAGTTTGTCTCCGTTCCTGAGTCAATTGATTTCGAAACGATAAAATTTCCTACAAAACCTATTGCATAAAGGAAAGCAAAAAGGAAGACTATGTAAGCGAGGATTCCGTAAAAAAATGCTATTGACCTTTTCATAAAAGACTCCCAAAAGTTGAATAATAATACACAAAG
>JAHEZQ010000037.1 GCA_023250955.1 Melioribacter sp.
TGCATACTCACTTGCTGAGCGCAACATTCGGCTGCAGGAAGCATTAACTATGTCGAAGAAAGCAATTGATGCCGAGCCGAAAAATTCTTCATACCTTGATACGATTGGCTGGATCTATTTCCGTCTTGGCGATTATAAAAAGGCGAAAAAAAATATAGAAGAAGCTATAAAAATAGAAAACAAGAATGCAACACTATTAGATCATTTAGGTGATGTTCATTCTAAACTTGGCGAGAAATTAAAAGCGGTTGAATTCTGGAAAAATGCTTTCGAAATAGACTCGACAAAGACTTCTATTAAGACGAAAATTGAAAAAGGAGAATTGTGAAAAAAAGTTTATTTGTTTTTATGACCGCGGCACTTATCTCTCAATTCTATTTGAACGGATGCGCTCCTTCAACACCCGTTCAGGTTGACAGAATGATTTCTTCAGACCGGCTAATAAAACGACTCGAAGCTAATAGAAGAAAAATAAAAAGTTTTGTAGGCACTGGTTCGATAAGTATTAAGACTGCTGAGCTTGATGCAAAAAGCAGTTTTCAAGTTGAAATTAAAAAACCGGATACAGTTAAAGTATCTTTCTATGGACCGTTTGGAATTGATCTTGCCTTTGCTCTAATAACTCCTCAGAATTTTCAGTTCTACGATGCTATCAACAACATCTATTATAAAGGAAAGGTTAAACCGGGAGTTATAAAAGACATTTTAAAAATAAATATTTCCTTTGATGAACTTATTGATGTTGCAACCGGCTCCGTGAACTTGACTGATAAATTAAGAAACGAACCGGATAAGTTTGAAGCTGTGGATGATCTATATAAACTTACTTACATAGATTTGGCCAGCAGGAAGACCAGCGTATATTGGGTTAAATCCGATGAACTTGAAATACGGCAATATCAACAGAACGATTCTAATGGGAAAAATTTAATTGATGCTAAATATTCGGACTTTATGAAAGTTGAGGAAAATCCAATTCCCAAACAAACAAGTATGGATGATCTTCTCAATAATCAAAAAATAAAAATTGAGTATCGGACAATTGAAGTAAACAAAGAAATCGGGAAGCTAAAAATTGATATACCAGACGATGCGAAAATCATTGAACTGTAAATCAATATTAATATTTCTTGTAATCACATCAGCAATTCTCAACGGACAAACTTCCGATAGCATCCGCACAAAGAATCAAGAATTAGACCGCATCAAGAAAGATATTTCTGCACTGGAAAAAGAACTTCAGGCAAAAACAAAAAAAGAAAGAGAATCACTTCAAGCGCTTGAAAATATCAATCAGCAAAATCTGCTTCTGAACAAATTAATTAACAATCTTCTTGCCGATGAAAAAGACAAAGAGATTTTGATTAAAGAGATAGAAGATGAGATCAGCAAAGTGGAATCTCGTGTAAAAGATTTAAAAGAAAAATATTCACGATACATTGTTTGGATCTACAAAAATCGCGGACTTTCCATGTGGCGTTTTATTCTTGATGCTGATTCCTTCAATCAGGCTATCAAACGTTACCGTTATTTAAAATATATCTCGGAACAGAATGAGAGAACTTTAAAACAGCTCAACTCAAATAAATTTCAGCTTGGTCAGCTTAAGAATGATTTGGAAGGAGAACGGAAAGAAAAAGCTCAATTAGCTCAACAGAAGATGAGTGAACAGGACGCTTTGGAAAAGAAAGAACAGGAGAAAAAAGACCTGGTAAAACTCCTAAAGAATGATAAAAAACTTATTGCTCAGGAAATTGAAGCAAAGAGAAGGGCGGAAATTGCAATCAAAAGTATGATTGCAAAGTTGATTGAGATAGATCGCGAACGCAAAGCTCAGCTTCATGAAAAGAAAGCAACAGATAAAAAAAGTTTAGCATACAAAAAAAATATTCAATTTTTTGATTACAGCGCGTTTGAAAATTTTGCACTGTTGCGCGGCAAACTCGGCTGGCCGATACATGAAGGAAAAGTTGTCCGTCCGTTCGGTGAAAATAAAAATGAACGCCTCAATACAGTTACATTGAATTATGGAATTGATATTGCAGTCAACGGTGAACAAAATGTTTTATCGGTTGCTGAAGGAATTGTTTCTGCGATAGACTGGATACCGGGTTACGGCTCAATTGTAATTGTAACTCACCGTGATGATTACAGAACCGTTTATGGACACGTTGCAAATATTACGGTGAAAGAAGGCGAGAAGGTTAAAGGCGGCAGTGCAATCGGTAAAGTAAATGAAAGTCTTGAGGGGAAAATCTTACACTTCGAAATCTGGAACGAACGGAATTATCAAAATCCGGAAATTTGGCTGGCAAGAAAATAAATTTACAACTGTCATTGTGAATCCATACGAAGTATGGGTGAAGCAATCTAAAATTTATGAGATTGCTTCGTCCACTGTGTTCGCTCGCAATGACAGTATTGAGTTTTTACTCTAAATTCTCTTTTAAAAACTTCATTAGCTCATCAACTGTTTCGAAGACGTAATCGCTATTCATTTCTAAAATTTTCTGCTTAGCATAGCTATCCCAAACAACGGATGCAATTTTTACTCCTGCATTTCTTGCAGCAATAACATCTGCGGGCGCATCGCCAATCATTAAAACTTTATCGCGGTTCAAATTAAATTTTTGTACAAACATATCTATTCCTTCCGGTGAAGGTTTATGACCTTCAATATCATCGCCGGTAACTATCATATCGAATAGATCATACACACCAATTTTCTTTAACGTTATATCTGTCGAGCCGCGTCCTTTGCCTGTATAAATCGAAAGTGGAATGTTCTTAGACTTTATATATAGAAGTGCTTCTTTAATTCCGGGGTAGACATCAGCCATTGCATGATGTTTAGCTTCATAGAAAGCCATATAATCTTTTCTGGCTTCTTCATAATCTTCTTTCATCAACTCTTTTAAGATTACATCTTCAGTCGGTCCGAAGAGCGCTATAATCTCTTCATCCGTAACTTTTTTGTTGAGATATTTTTCAGCAACATGCCGGAAAGTAGCAAAGATAAGTTCGTTTGTTGATGTGAGTGTTCCATCAATGTCAAAAATGATTCCTTCAAAAATTTTCAAGAGTTACCTTATTGAGAAGATTATTATTGTGTCGGTTTTATTAGAAGTTAAAAATATTTTTTTATCAATTTGCACTAATGAGCTTATAGCGGAATTTCCGTATGTAAAAACATTCTCTTCATTAAATTTTTCATTTAAAGAAAAAACGGAATTCCAATTGGTAAAAAGAATTTTCTTTTTATATTCCAACGGAGAAATGTCGTCGCTCTCAAAAAGTTGATTACGTTTAATACCTTTCAAAACTTTGCCGCTTACAGTAGAGAGAATAAAAAATTTACTATACAATCCTTTAGCGTATATTTTTTTCTTATCGGTTGAAATTCCAATTGCACCGAAAACCTTTGCAGAAGATTTCCATGTAAAATTTCCTAAAAGCAAATCAATTGAGAAAAGCGAATTCTCATTATCAATCACAAAAACTTTGTCCCCATCGCTCTTTATCTGTGAATTTGAAAAGTCAGTTTCAGCTTTTTCTTTCCACCGCCAATTTAATAATCCATCTCGTGTATCAATGCAGTAGAGGAATCCATCCGTACTTGTAAAGAGTAATTTATTGCCAACAACAATTGGTTCTGTTTTGATCATTCCTTTAGCATCATTGTTGTGCCAATATTCCTGCAGAGTTTCGAGATCATAGCAAAAAATTTTACCGCTGTTTGTCCCGAATATTAGAGCAGATCTTGATTCAGATGTTTTAGGTATCATCAATTCTTTTCTGCCTGCATACTGAAGCAAAATCAGATTTGTTGTGATACTATCGTCAATTCCAAATGATTGTATTTGGGTTCCCTTCTCTAAATTATAAGTGATGATTTCATTTTTACTATTTGATGTGCATAATATATTATCAGCTATAACCAATCTTGATTGAAGTTTGTTTGAAGTGCTGCGGTTCCAAATTTTCTTTCCGGATATATCAAAACATGCTATTACTCCGATTTGATCTGAAGTGTAAATTCTATCTTGATAGAATAATGGTGGAGAAGCGAGATGGGAATTTAGATGAATCTTCAAGACAGTATCAATTTGTGAGGTGTTTGTTGTTGAAGACGAAGATATACTATTGTTCTGCGGAAATAGAACAGTAATAAATAATCCCAGAAAAAATATTATTTGCTGAATTCTCATTTCTTAATCCTTAAACAAAAATAATAAAAAGACCAGTTACATTTCGATCTTTATACTCTTGATATTCAAAGAAAATTTAACGCGAATCAGCTTCGTGTGTCCCCACCATCAAATTGTAATACCCCCTCTATTTTCATATATTTTCGCACCAAAATTTAAAAAGTATGATTGATATTCGTAATTTTTGCATAATTGCCCACATAGATCACGGTAAATCTACAATAGCAGACTGTCTGCTTGAGTTCACCCACACAGTTTCTAAAAGAGAAGCAAAAGAACAGCTACTTGATAGCTTAGATCTTGAACGTGAACGCGGTATTACAATTAAATCGCACGCAATTCAGATGAAGTATCCAGCACATGATGGCAAGATTTATGTTCTAAATTTGATTGATACTCCGGGACACGTTGATTTCTCTTATGAAGTCTCACGCTCACTTGCTGCTTGTGAAGGCGCAATTTTAGTTGTTGATGCTGCACAAGGTGTTGAAGCACAAACCATCAGTAATCTTTATATGGCAATAGATGCCGGGCTTGAAATTATTCCCGTCGTTAATAAAATTGATCTGCCAAGTGCAATGGTTGATGTTGTGAAGAAACAAATCATTGATTTAATCGGCTGCAAAGCTGAAGATATAATTTCTGTTAGTGCGAAAGAAAGAATTGGCATTGAAGAAATGTTGGAAGCAGTGGTCAAAAGAATTTCTCCTCCCCAGGGAGATGAGAATGCACCGCTTCAAGCATTAGTATTTGATTCGATCTTTGATTCTTACCGCGGTGCCGTTGCCTACGTTCGTATATTTAACGGAGTGATGAAAGAAAAAGATGAGATTAAATTTTTTGTAAATGATAAAAAATGTCTTGCTGAAGAAGTAGGTACATTACGTCTGGGTAGAATTCGTACAGGGGAATTAGCTGCGGGAAATGTTGGATATCTTATTGCCGGAGTTAAAGATGTACACGATACAAAAGTTGGCGATACGGTAACTCATTTTAGAAACGGATCTGAATCAGCATTGCCCGGTTATAAAGAAATTAAACCGATGGTTTATAGCGGACTTTATCCTACCGATACAGATGAATATGAAAATCTTCGTGAAGCACTTGAAAAATTTCGTCTTAACGATTCAGCATTAAGTTACACTCCAGAGACTTCAACAGCACTTGGATTTGGATTCCGCTGCGGATTTCTTGGTATGCTTCATATGGAAATTGTTCAGGAAAGATTGGAACGTGAATATGATCAATCTATTGTTACCACACTTCCAAACGTTGAATACTGGGTCTTCAAAAAGAATGGAGTTAAGGTTGTTGTTGATAATCCGGCTGATATGCCGACTGTTGGCGATATAGATCGCGTAGAAGAACCTTATGTAAAAGCACAAATTGTAACGCCAAGCGAATATGTCGGGAACTTAATGCAGCTTGCGATTGAAAAAAGGGGAGTATATAAGAATACAACGTATATTGATCCGACTCGTGCAGATATAGAATTTGAATTTCCACTTGCAGAAATCATTTTTGATTTTTATGATAAACTGAAGTCTATATCGCGCGGTTATGCTTCTTTTGATTATGAGTTTATTGGTTACCGCGAATCCGATCTTGTAAAAATTGATATTTTGTTAAACGGAGAAAAAGTTGATGCGCTTTCTATTATCTGCCATGAAAAAAAGTCTTTTACTTGGGGACAGAAAGTATGTACTAAACTTAAAGACTTAATCCCAAGACAGATGTTTGAGATTGCAATACAAGCTGCTATCGGATCAAAAGTCGTATCAAGAACTACTGTGAAAGCGATGCGTAAAAATGTTTTGGCAAAATGTTACGGCGGAGATATTACCAGAAAGAGAAAACTTCTTGAGAAGCAGAAAGAAGGAAAGAAAAGAATGAAGCAAGTTGGAAACGTAGAAATTCCGCAAGAAGCATTTTTGGCAGTTTTACAAATTGATGATTAAAATAATTTCAACTCGCAATTAAAAATGGTTTGATATGTCAATTTTCAAAAAGTCCGAAAAGAAAGAAGAATCCGTCGAGAAGAAGAAGCCGGTTATAAGAACTCCTCAGCAGAAATTTTGGGAGTTCTGGAAAAATTTATTATTTGCCGCTATAGCTGCGTTTTTAATAAAAACTTTTCTGATCGAAACTTCCCGTGTTCCAACCGGATCAATGGAAAAAACAATTTGGGTCGGAGATTTCCTTTTCGTAAATAAATTTGTTTACGGTTCCTCCTCGCCAAGGAATATTCCATTCACAAATATTTCATTACCGTATTTTCAAATGCCGGCTTTACACGAACCAAAACACGGCGACATAGTTGTTTTTGAATTTCCCGGTGACAAAGATGAATTGGCTCCTGCAGAATTAAGTAATTATGTTAAAAGATGTATTGGTGTCCCGGGTGATACGATTAAAATTGTTGACGAAGTAGTTTTTGTTAACGGAAAAGAAGCACCCCGCGCTCCGCAAATTCAATATGATAATTATGTAAGACCAATTAATGATATTGAAAATAGAATATTTCCGAAGGGCAGTGCATTTAATGAAGATAATTACGGACCAATTGTAATCCCTAAAAAAGGTGATGTAATAAATTTAACCTTGGATAATGTAGAACAATGGCGCACAATTATTGACCGTGAATTTGGTAAACGTGTAGTAACTGTTGAAGGCAATCAAATTATGATTGAAGGGAAAGCGGTTAATTCATACACACTAAAAGAAGATTATTATTTTATGATGGGTGATAACCGTGATGATAGTTTGGATAGCCGATTCTGGGGTTTTGTCCCACGTAGTAAAATTATTGGCGAAGCGTTTTTGATTTATTGGTCATGGGATCCAAGCATACCGTTCTCTGATTTTTTCAAACTTCTTGGATCAGTTCGTTTAGGCAGAATAGCCAAAATAGTTCATTGAGTTTAAGCGGATTATTAGTTTAATTCAAAGTGCGGGTAAGTATAAATTCTTATTTCGCACTTTTTTATTTTATTATTTGTTAGAGAATGATAATCGAGGTTTTTATGAAAAAAATATCCATTCTATTTCTTCTTTTTATTATTTCAGCATCTATAAATTCACAAACAAAATATCTAATCTATTTCAAAGATAAAGGCGTCTCTCCAAATAATTCTTTACAGAAATCATCAGCACTTTTCAAGTTGGCTGAAAAAGAATTATCACAAAGAGCAATTGAAAGAAGAAAACAAGTTATGGGTGAGGATAATTATATCACCTATGAAGATATTCCTCTAAATGAAAATTATGTTAATCAAATCGAAAACCTCGGAATCAAAATTGAGAACAAGTTGAAATGGTTTAATGCTGTTTCATCATACTTAACTGATAGTCAATTAAATATTATTAAGAAGCTTTCATTTGTAGAAAGAGTAAATCCGGTTGCAATCTTAAAGGGAATTAAAGATCTAAGTTTTCAATCAACTGAAAATCAAGAAAAAACCGGTTCATTAAAAAAAACAACCTCTCTTGACTACGGTGGATCATTCACACAAAATGACCGTTCCGATATACCAGCTGTTCATGATTTGGGAATTACAGGAACCGGTGTTTACATAGGAATTCTAGATGACGGATTTTCTCCAAGTACATATAATTCATTAAAAACGAGAGTTGTGGTTCGAGATTCGGATTATGTTCATCACCTTCCTCATGTTTCAAATCAGAGTGGTGGTCATGGATCGAGCGTGTTCTGTCTTATGGCGGGTTATGATCCCGGAAATGCAATTGGTCCTGCTTATAATGCAAAATTCTTTTTAGCAGAAACTGAAAATGATGCAAGCGAAACCCACGTTGAAGAAGATAATTACGCGGCCGCTCTTCAAGATATGGAAAGTGCCGGAGTTGATATTACAAGCAGTTCACTCGGTTATACATTATTTGATGCAGGACAAACTTCCTATACTTATGCTAATATGAATGGCACAACTACTATTGTTGCCCAAGCAGCAAATGTTGCTTTTCAAAGAGGCGTAACAAGTTTTACTGCGGCTGGGAATTATAATAATGATGGCTGGTTGATTATCAATTCACCGGCAGATGCATTGAATATAATTTCGGTAGGAGCTGTAACTTCTGGAAATATTTTGGCTTCATTCAGTTTGCCAGGACCTACTGCTGATGGAAGAATCAAACCGGAAGTGGTTGCTATGGGGCAGGATAATTATATTGCATTAACTAATGGGGTTAGTTATGGTACTGGAAGTGGAACTTCATTTGCAACACCGATTGCGGCAGGAATCGCTGCATTGCTCAAATCATGCTGGACTCATCTAACAAATGTCCAAATAAGAAAAATATTTCTTGAGTGCGGAGATAATTCCGGTAATCCAACTAATGGTAGAGGCTGGGGATTAATTTCTGCAAAGAGAGTTATTTCTTACCCAAATCTAAGTGCGGTTGATAGTGTTTACAGAGTACTCAATAAAATTTTCATTAATAGTAACGGTGTAAATCCTTCGACAGTAATGTTATATTATAGAATTGGTAGCGGCTCTTATCAGAGTACTGCCATGAATTACGATGGAACCTTAAAATATAATTTTACGCTTCCTTCTTCATCTAACGGTACAACAGTTGAGTTTTATTTTACTTATAAAACAAGTTCCGGAGGATCGGTTCAAGAACCAACAAGCAGCACATATAAATTTTCTTACGGCAGTAACGATATTCTAACATCAGTGAATGAGAGAAATGAAATCCCAGTACAGTTTGATCTCTCACAGAACTATCCTAATCCGTTTAATCCAAGTACGGTAATTAGTTACAGGATATCAATTATTAGTAAAGTCACCTTAAAAGTTTATGATCTCCTTGGTAGAGAAGTATCTACGCTTGTTAATGAAGAACAACAACCGGGTGTTTATAATTCTCAATTCTCAATTCTCAACTCTCAATTATCAAGCGGTGTTTATTTTTATAGATTACGAGCGGGAGATTTTTCTGAAACCAAGAAAATGATTTTGATTAAATAAAAACTGCGTACATAAAAATGTCTAATATCTTATATGATGATCAGGTTAAGTATTTAACTTTGTTCAGGAATGAGTCTGAGCTTTTAACTAAAGAAATGGAAGTTTATGCGGCAAAGAATAAGATACCAATTTTAGATTGGATGTCGGCAGAATTTCTTGAGCAGCTGATAACCATTAGTAAACCAAAAAACGTTTTAGAAATCGGTACAGCTATTGGCTATTCATCAATCCGAATTGCAAGTAAGCTTCGCAAAAAAGGATCGCTTGATACAATCGAAAAAAGTAAAAACAATATTAAACTTGCCCAAGAATATATCAGACGCGCAAAGCTTACGTCTTCAATAAATATTTTGGAAGGTGATGCGCTAGAAATTATGCCCCGTATGGATAAAAAATATGATCTAATTTTTCTTGATGCCGATAAAGAAGATTACGAGAAACTTTTTTATTACTCGCTAATGCTTCTAAAAAAAGGAGGCGTTCTTTTTGTAGATAATCTTTTATGGCATGGTTATGTAGCAGCCAATTCAGTTCCGGATTCATTTAAGAAATCAACAAAGTTCATTCGCGAGTTTAATAAAATGTTTATGAACTCTACTGAACTTCAATCTACAATTCTTTCAATAGGTGACGGGATTGGTCTTGGAGTTAAATTATAATTATGAATGAATTATTCGCAGATGTAAATAAAATATTAACAGCAGTTGAAGAACTTTCTAATAATCATCTCTATTTTAGAGATGATTTAGAAATATTGATAAAGATTGCACAACAAAGTGAAAATCTTATTTTGTTAGAAGAATTATCCTTCCATGCAAAATTCTCAAATGGGTTGTTAAAAGTTATTCAAAGAAAAGACCCGATAATTGAAGAAGCATTTTTACTCAAAGCATCCAACGAATATAAAGATAGTCTTCAAAAAGTTGTAAAATTATTGGAAGATTTACTGAAAGAGGGAAATGATTTTATTAAAACGATCTTTAAGGAAAAATATTTAGGATTAAATCAGCAATGTCTACTTAATCTTAATAATTTTTGTTCTGATCTCAGTTATTTAAAATTATATTTTAATGATTTGAAGGATTTGTGAATACGGGAATAAAAAAAGGACTTGATGTTTAGTAGCAAGTCCTTTTAGTAATAACAAAAACAAGAATTATTTAGCTTTTCTCAAAGTCTCTAAATATTTTTCCGCAACATCTTGCACTGACCTACTTGAAATAAGATTATAGATTTTATTTCTTAATTCAGCCCATTCTTCATGCAACGGACAGGGTGTTTCTTCTGAACATTCTTTTAGACCGGTTACACATTTTAAATTTATAACAGGTCCTTCAACTCTCTCTACAATTTCCAGAATAGAACTCTTTTTAGCAAGTTCCGTAATCTTAAATCCACCACCTCTACCTTTAAACGAATCAACGTATCCATATTTAGCCATTCTCTGCAGAATTTTTGCTAGATAATGAGCCGGAATGTCTTCACTTTTTGCTATTTCTGAAGACATTATCAAGCTATCTTTGGATTGGCGAGCCAAGAACAAAATTGCTCTTATTGCGTATTCTCCCGTTTTAGTATAAATCATTTATTTCCTCTTTATTAAATATTAATGTAATTGAGATTTAAGGGAGCCTCTTATCTTATGATCAAATTAAGTAAAAGAGTACTCTTTGTCAATAATTAGGATTAATAATGATCTATATTTAGATATTAAGATAAAATAAGTCATTTGTGATTCTTAAAACTAAATTCGGATTGTAGTTCTGATTTAACTCAGACGAGATCTCATTTACTCTTGATGCTTTAATTGAACAGTACATCATGGGGGACAATTCGAACAAACTTTTGTTTACAACTAATTCGAATTTCGATATCAGATGATGTACAAATTTAGTCTGCTCAAATTTATATTCTAATTCTATTCTCTGATAAAGTTCTTTCTGAATTTTCATAGAAGCTTCTAAATTTTGTATTGCTGCTTCATAATAAGCTTTTCCTAAGGGACCAACACCTAATTTAACTCCACCAAAATACCGGACGACAATTGTAATAATGTTTGTGAGTTCAAAATGATTTTGTGCATTATGGATTCTAATTCCTGCGGTTCCGTTTGGCTCGCCATCATCAGAATACTTGAATAATCCATTGGCTAATTTATATGAGAAACAATGATGTGTTGCATCATAGAATTTTTTCTTAACAGAATTCAAAAAATTAATTCCTTCTTCCTCTAAATTTATCGGCGATGATAATCCAATAAACATAGATCCTCTCTCTTTGAATCTGAACTCAAATTCCGCAGCTATTGTTTTTATCTGATGTGGTAGATTAGACATTATTTTTATTCTCGCTAAAAATTGATTTTCAAACTGCCAATGCTTACAATAACATTTTGAACTGCGGAAATTTATCTATTTGAACTCTATAAATAAAATAATAATCAAAGGGGCTCGGGAACACAATCTCAAAAATATTGATTTAGAGATTCCCCGTGATTCACTCGTTGTTATTACCGGATTATCCGGTTCCGGAAAATCTTCCTTAGCTTTTGATACAATTTATGCTGAAGGACAACGCAGATATATTGAATCACTTTCTGCTTATGCTCGGCAATTTCTTGGCGTACTTGAAAAACCTGATGTTGATCTGATCGAAGGATTAAGTCCGGCAATTTCTATTGAACAGAAATCAACACACGGCAATCCACGCTCTACTGTTGGAACAGTAACAGAAATTTATGATTATCTAAGACTTCTATACGCACGAGTCGGAACGCCTCATTGTTATAATTGCGGAAGACAAGTAGAAAAACAATCCAGCGATCAAATTATTGATACTATCTTAGAAAAATTTAACGATAAAAGAATAATAATTCTTGCACCGGTTATTAGAGGAAGAAAAGGACATTACAAAGAACTCTTTCAAGAGATTTTAGCAGATGGTTTTATTCGTGTACGTGTTGATCAAGAAACTTATGATTTGAATGAACCAATAAAGATTGACCGCTACAAAATTCATAACATAGAGATAGTTGTTGACAGAATAAAAGTTAACGAAAAATCAAGATCAAGAATTGCCGAATCTATTGAAGTAGCACTGAATTACGGGAATGGAAATGTTTTAATTAATGATGGTCAAGAAGATATAACATTCAGCCGCAATCTTGCTTGTGTTCATTGCGGAATTAGTTTTCAAGAACTGGCTCCAAATTCTTTTTCGTTTAATTCCCCTTATGGATCCTGCCCTGATTGCGACGGGCTTGGTGAAAAGAAAGAACTTGATATCAACTTAATTATTCCGGATTGGGATAAAACAATTAACGAAGAGGGATTATCCCCACTGGGCAGACCGAGAACAGTATGGTTTTTTAATCAACTCGAAATAATCGCTAAGAAATTTAATTTCGATTACGACACTCCTCTAAAAGATCTTACTAAAGAACAATTGGATATTCTCCTAAACGGAACTAAAGAAAAAATTCCGTTTACTTATACTTATGGCGGAGGAAGAACAGTTACATATCAGCATAAATTTACAGGTGTAATAAATTATATTAAACATTATTACGATAACACTTCATCAAATAAAATTCGTGAGTGGGCTGAATCATATATGAATACACTTACATGCTCAACTTGCAATGGAGGAAGATTAAAGAAGGAATCACTTTTTGTTACGATAAATGGTAATAATATTTCACAAGCAACCGCATTTTCGATAGTTAAAGCCAAAAAATTATTTTCTTCACTAAAACTCAGCAAACGAGAAGCAATAATTGCACAACAAATCTTAAAAGAAATTAATTCTCGACTCGATTTTTTATTAAATGTCGGTTTAGATTATTTAACTCTGAGCAGATCTGCACGAACGCTTTCAGGTGGTGAATCACAGAGAATAAGATTGGCAACACAAATTGGCTCGCAGTTAGCCGGAGTGCTTTATGTTTTAGATGAACCGAGTATTGGGTTACATCAAGCTGATAATATTAAACTTATAAATTCACTTAAAGATCTCCGCGATCTTGGTAATACAGTGATTGTTGTTGAACACGACCGCGAGACTATTGAAAGTTCGGATTTCATTGTTGATCTTGGACCATTTGCAGGTGAACATGGCGGCGAAATTTGTTTGCTCGGCAATACTAAAACAATTGTAAAATCCGCAAACGGTAAAAATTCATTAACTATTGATTATCTCCTAAATAAAAGAAGAATTGAATTTAAACCGGAGCGGAGGAAAGGGAATCTCAAATTCATTGAACTGAAAGGTGCAAGTGGAAATAATCTGAAAGAAATAAATCTAAAAATTCCGTTAGCAAGTTTTATCGCAGTTGCTGGCGTAAGTGGTTCAGGAAAATCTTCATTGATAAATGAAACACTAGTAAAAATTCTAATGAAGAAAATTTACGACTCGAAAGTTGTACCGCTTCCATACAAATCAATTAAAGGATTAGAACACATTGATAAAGTAATTGAAATTGATCAATCTCCAATTGGAAGAACACCACGTTCTAATCCTGCAACTTATACGGGATTGTTTACTCATATCCGTGATTTATTTGCTCAACTTCCTGAATCTAAAATGAGAGGTTATGCGCCGGGAAGATTTAGTTTTAATGTAGCAGGAGGAAGATGTGAAGGATGTGAAGGTGACGGCTTAAAAAAAATTGAAATGAATTTTCTGCCCGATGTTTACGTGTTGTGCGAAGTTTGTAATGGAAAAAGATATAATCATGAGACTCTCGAAATATTATATAAAACAAAATCAATTGCCGATGTTCTTGATATGAGAGTTGAGGCAGCGGTTGATTTTTTTGAAGATCTTCCTGCACTTCGAAGAAAAATAAAAGCACTTAACGATGTTGGTCTGGGTTACATTAAACTTGGTCAGCAGGCAACAACACTTTCAGGCGGTGAAGCTCAAAGAGTGAAATTAGCAACAGAATTGAGTAAAGTTGGAACAGGAAAAACTATTTATATTTTAGACGAACCAACTACAGGACTTCATTTTGAGGATGTTAATATTTTACTTAGGGTTTTGAATCAACTTGTGGATAAAGGGAATACTGTGATTGTTGTTGAACATAATTTGGATGTTATTAAAGTTGCGGATCATGTTATAGATTTAGGCCCCGGCGGAGGTGAATACGGCGGAGAAATAATTGCTTTTGGAACACCTGAAGATATTGCTGAAAATAAAAACAGTATAACAGGAAAATATCTTAAGAAAGAGCTTAATAGATTGTAGGAGATTGAAAATGAAATCAACTGTAAATGAATTCCGCGCTTACCGGAAAGAAATGAATGATAGAATACTGAATTCAGGATTTCGTGATTATAACAAATTTTTTGCGTTAGATAATAAAGCTTATGTCAACGGTGCATTAAGTTCAAAGACAAAAGAACTAATGGGACTTTCTTCTTCAATGGTTTTGCGATGCAATGATTGCATACTTTATCATATTGATCGTTCGATTGAGGAAGGCGCTACGCAAGAAGAATTATATGAAACATTTAATATCGCTTTAATTGTGGGCGGTTCGATAGTTATACCTCACTTACGTTATGCAATTGAGAAGATGGATGAAATATTTGCAGAGAAAAATAAAAATGAAGCCTAAACTTTTAATTCCAAAACAAATAGTAACTGTTAATTCTAAGAATGAGGTTCTTCATAACCATGCAGTTGAAATAATTGATGGGAAAATTGAAAGAATCGTTTCACTTAAAGATTTAAAAACATCAGAATACAATGGGGACATTTTAGATTTTCATAACTACACACTTGTTCCCGGATTCATTCAAACCCATATTCATCTTTGCCAAACATTGTTCAGAGGATTGGCAGATGATCTGGAGTTATTAGATTGGCTGCAAAAAAGAATTTTCCCTTACGAGAATTCTCATACAAAAAATTCTCTTCGTGCATCGGTTCGATTAGGTCTTCACGATCTTCTAACAGGTGGCACAACAACAGTACTTGATATGGGAACACTCCGGAATCAAGAAATAATTTTTGAAGAACTGATAGCTTCTGGAATCCGTGCCTTTGCCGGAAACTGTATGATGGATAAGAATGAATTGTATCCGACATTTTGTGATACCTCTGATTGGAATCTCAAATCATCTTATGATTTGGCAAAGTCATTTCATAACTCAAACAATGGTAAAGTGAAATACGGTTTCGCTCCTCGTTTTGTTCTATCATGTTCGGAACGACTTCTTAAAGAAACAAAAGAGATGATGAAAGATTTTTCCAGTTCCGTTTTCCATACCCATTCTTCGGAAAATAAATCAGAAATTGAAACCGTTAAACGAATGACCGGGAAAGAAAATGTAGAATATTTTGAATCAATTGGAATCCTTGATCAAAATACTGTTTTAGCTCACTGTATCCATCTGAATGATTCTGAAGTAAAAACATTAAAGACAAACTCAGTAAGAGTTGCACATTGTCCTTCTTCAAATCTAAAACTTGGCTCCGGTATTGCAAATATCCCGCGTTACATTAAAGAGGGCATTTCGGTTTCACTCGGTGCAGACGGATCTCCTTGCAACAATGGATTAAATATTTTTAATGAGATGCGGCTTGCTGCATTGATCCAAAAACCAATTCATGGTTCAACAGTGATGGATGCTTTAACAGTTTTCCGACTTGCTACAATAGAAGGTGCAAAAGCTCTACATATCGAAAAAGAAGTTGGAAGTATTGAAGTCGGCAAGAAAGCTGATTTAGTTTTGTTAGATCTCGACAAAGCTGATCAGCCATTACTAATTAATGATGAAGGAATTTATTCAAGCATTGTTTATTCTGCATCAAAAGAAAATGTAAAATCAGTTTTGATTGACGGTAAGTTGGTGATGGATGATGGAAGATGTTTGATGTTTGATGAGGATGAATTATTAAGTATTGGTAAAAATGAATTACAACAATTATTAAAGCGGGTAAGTATTTGAAACTAATCTTTGCAACTCAAAATATTGGTAAAGCAAAAGAAGTTAAAGCAATCTTTGCAAACACATCAATTGAAATAGTCTCACTTTATGATCTTGGAAACAATATTGATATTGAAGAACATGGATCAACATTTAGTGAAAATGCTTTCATCAAAGCTAAAACTGTTTATGATATTTATAGAGAACCGGTTTTAGCAGATGATTCCGGACTTTCAATTGATCAATTGGATGGAAGACCTGGCGTTTATTCAGCTAGGTATGCTGCAGAAAATTGCACTTACGAGGACAACAATTTAAAAGTTATTAATGAGTTGAAAGAACTTCCAGAACCCCACAAAGCAAAATTTATTAGTTGTGCTGTTTTTTATGATGGCAAAAATAAGATTGAAACATTTGGTGAACTGCACGGCAGAATGATCATGGAACAACGTGGTAAGAACGGATTCGGCTACGATCCGATTTTTATTCCTGACGGATATGAAAAAACTATTTCTGAATTTGAATTTGAAGAAAAAAATAGGATTAGTCACCGTGCAATGTCATTCAACTTACTGAAAGAAAAATTATTTGATTTATAATTTCGTTGATATTGACTAAAACTATTCATTTATTTAATGAGTTATTGTAGCATACTGTTGCTTCTATTAATAAATGAGGTTGTTCTAAATGGAATGGATCCTTCTAATATTATGGCTTTCAATAATTAATGGGGCTTTAGGCGGGCAGTATGTTCTTAACTGGATGGGGAACCAGGAAAGATTTGTTGGCAACCAACCGGTAGGTGTTTCTCCCGGTGTAATGACATGGTGGAGAGAACTTTCAAAATTAGTTTGGGCTTTAATTGCAGTAATTATAGAAGTTATTCGAGGCAAGAAATTAAAGTATTTGTGGCCCGGTTTAATTTCTATGGCAACAATTATGATTTGTGCATTTACCGGTGTGATTGAAAACATCGGATTCTTTTATTTACCAAGATATTATTCTCCTCACCTCTTTGCCCCTTATGTAAATATTTATTTAGCACTACTTCCTTTTTTTGGAAAAATATTATTTAACGCTCCAATAAGAAAAGCCCATTGGATTGGAGTATTCTTAGTCATTATAGGTTTAACGATTCCATATCTTCCACGCATTTTGGGAGGAGTTGTTGACCCAAAGTCTATTCTTGATGGATCTGCGATTATTTGGATAATCATAATTAATTGTTGTCTCTTTTCTCAACAAATTCTTAATAACAAAACTGTTCAGACAGCATTTAAGGGAGTTGGACCAAACGCGTTGGTAGTATGGCGCGAGATTTGGAAGATGGTATTTATTACCTCTGCACTTTTTATTATTCCATTAATTGGTGATTTGATGAATGTAAATATTCCTGATAATATAAAAGCAAATACATTTGAGACAAGAGTATTAGCAAAAGTAGACTCAGCAAAAAAAGCATACCTTCTAAATTGTTATTATGAAAAAGACGGTTCTTATATTCAAAAAGAAAATCTTGATGAAGTAACAAAAGAAAATATTAAAAAAATATTCGCATCAACTGAGTATCACAGATTTTTTTCCCTCTTCCAGGGTTCAATAATTCCTAAAAATTGGTGGCCGATATTATTTGTGGTACTAGCCGGATTCACCGGATATATCTACAGTTTTGGATTTTTCAAACTTGCACGCTTCTCAGCACACTTTTGGGTCCCTTATACAAATGTTTACCTGGCAATAATTCCTTTTGTGATGTTTTTGTTCGGCCAAAATGTAACTACCTATCAGATCATCGGAGCTGTTATTACAACTGCCGGATTGATGGTGGGAGTCTCAGATTATAAGAAGAATAAAATTGAAGAGATAGAAAAAAAATATAAGTAGGATAATTTCCACTGCCTGGAGCGCATGGGGGAGGCTGGATTATTTTTCTGCTACGACAATTTGTACTAGACCAAATGTCAGTGAGTATTTTTTAACTCTGGAAAAACCACACTCATTAAAAAGTTTAACCAGATTAACCTTTTTATCAAACTCGCCAACCGATTCAGGAAGATAAGTATAAGCTTCTTTGTCTTTGGAAATTAGTCTTCCGATAAATGGTAAAACTTTATTGAAGTAAAAGAGATAAAAATTTCTTACAAGAAGATTTGAAGGAAGGCGAAATTCGAGAACTGTAACTTTCCCATTTGCGGAAAGGACATGATGAAAAGTTTTAAATGATTGAGATATATCGTAAAAATTACGCACACCAAACGCCACAGTAATATTTGTGAATGATTCATTCTTAAATGGTAAGTGCTCTGCTACTGTTTCAACTACTTTGCCGTTAATCCAATCAACTTTTTTGTTGAAGAGTAAAAGCATATTAAATGAAAGATCAGCGCCAAAGATTTTTTCAACACCAAATTTTTTAGCTGTGATTGCAAAATCACCTGTACCGCAAGCAATATCCAGTAATTTCGATTCGGATGACATCCCGGAAAGTTTGATCGCTTTTTTACGCCAATAAAGATCTACTCCTGCACTTAGAAAATGATTTAAAAAATCATATCTATGAGAAATGGAATCAAAAATCCTTCTAACCTGAGTTTTTTTATTTGTGCCTTCCATCTTTGCCAACTAATTGGTAATTTTTCTTTTGTATTAACAAGGCAAATTTATGGATAAATATTTTAAAGCATTAAAACAAAATGTATGTTCGATATGTGTCGATTCCAGCGAAAAAGGTAACTGCACATTAAATGAAAAGGAATCATGTGCGGTTGAATTATTTCTACCTCAAATTATTGCTGTAATCCATAATACTGATTCTGATAATATGCAGGAGATTCATCAAAAATTAAAAGACACAGTTTGCGTTGAATGCCGTGCACAAGAAAACGGTAACTGTTATTTACGTGAAGATGCAAATTGTTCATTGGATAGATATTTTTGGTCAATAATTGAAACAATCCAAAAAGTTGATGCAGGTTTAATCTATTGAACTTGCCCTTTTATTGAATTATTAATAACAATGATAACTTCACAAATACTTTTTTTTACGAATTCTTAACCACCAGTTATAAATAAATTTTCCACTCCACAATGTAAAAATCATAAAGAATAATCCGCCAATTAAATCTACAACATAATGGTAACGCAAATAAACGGTTGCAAAAATTAAAAATGAACCGTTTATAATGAAAAACCATTTTAACTTGCTTCTAAATTTTATTGAAAGGAACATAACGAGCAATGTCATTTGTGTATGTCCGCTTGGAAATGCATCGCGCTGAACAATCAAAGCCGAGTTAAGTGTTCCGGCCGGAATGGATTCTCCGCTATTGACGATCTCACGTAAAAAATTTGTAATAAATAATCCAGGCAGTTCGATATTGTTCGTTTCGAAATTATGTAGTGTAAAACGTGGGCCGATTGCTGGGACTAAAATGTATCCTATATAAGATAGAGCGAATCCATAAACAATTATGAAAGCAGAGTAGTTAAATTCTTCGGATTTCTTTTGTCTGATCAAATCAATACCAAGAATTACAGGAAGGAAAAAGAAAGTTCCATAAACAATTTGTAAAAGTTCTGTAAGGAATGGATTCGCAATCTTGTACAATTCAACTGTCGGGTCAAATCTAAAGATAAAACGGTCAATCAGAATCAATATATCATCATAAATTATCCCACGGATCGGTTCGACCATCCCATACAATTCTTTGAAAAAAATAAATATCAGGGGGACTAAATACCATAAATGAAGTTGCTTCCAAATAAAATTCTGAGTTTTTATTTCTTTATAAACAGTTATCAAAATAAATTCGATGATTATTGTATTCATCAAGATATGGAAATACCATAACGTAACTTTTTGGAAGAAAATTAAATTTAGGAGGGAAAGAAAAAGACAAAATACAACAACAATAAAATCTACAGGTAATAAATTTTTAATAGATGACTTAAGAAAATTCATGTTTCTAGAATAATTAATTAATTCAACTTATTTTGATAATTCTTTATAACCTTTGTCAGCTCAACAAACTCCATAATTGTTAATTCTTCAGCACGTCTTGATAGATCAAAATTGCAATCATCAAAAACTATATCTGTAAAAATACTATTGCTAAGAGAATTTTTTAATTTCTTTCGTCTGTTTCCAAATGCTGCTTTTACAACTTGAATAAAAAGTTTATCATCAATGTCGTTTGGAAGTTTCTTTGTAAAATTAAGATGAATTATAGCTGATTCAATTTTTGGTTTGGGATAAAAAACATTCGGAGAAATTTTGAAACATAACTTTGTTTCGGTAAAATAATTAAGAAGCACGCCAAGTATTCCGTAATCATAGCTTTTTTCTTTGGCAGTTATTCTTTTTGCTACTTCTAATTGAACCATCAACATCGCATCAGAAACCAGAGAACGATTCTCGATCAGCTTAAATAATATTGGTGATGTAATGTTGTAAGGAATATTGCCGATGACTCTTATAGGAGATTCATCAGCTACAAAATTTAAATCCATTTTCAGAAAGTCTTGATTAATCACAGTTACAACTGGAAATCCCAAAGCTAAGCTCTCAACAACTCTTTTGTCTATTTCAACGGCATAGAGTTTTTTAACTGAATTCATCAACTCGGTTGTTAAGGCACCTGTACCGGGGCCGATTTCAATAACAACATCAGTTCTTTGCGGATTGAATTCCCGGACAATTTTTTGAATGATATTCTTATCAATTAAATAATTTTGTCCAAACCGCTTTAATGGTTGTAATTTTGACATTAACTTTTTGTTAAAATTTAAATTTACATGTGCAATATAAATTTCTTCGCTTTAACTTATAACTATGATTTTACTTTTAAAGGTTAATTAAGTTGCTGTTCGAAATCATTTTCTTAGTCGGGCTTTCGCTCTATTTTACCCAACTTGTGGTATTTACTATTGGGGCATGTAAGAAGTATCCTAAAATACCAGAAGATAAATATCCGCTAGCTACTGTAATTGTTGCAGCACGCAATGAAGAAAATAATATCCTCGATTGTTTACAGTCTTTAGATAATCTTATTTATCCTGAAGGTAAACTTGAAATAATTATTGTGGATGATCATTCTACAGATTCTACCGGGGAGATTATTGAATCATTCATAAAAGATAAACCAAAGTTTAAGTGCATTGTTCCGAATGAGTCAATCAGTTCGTTAAAAGGGAAGACTAATGCGCTTGCTAATGCAATCAAGATTTCAAAAGGAGAAATTATACTTACTACAGATGCAGATTGTATTGTCTCCCGTGAATGGGTCAGGACGCATGTATCATATTATAAGGAAGACATCGGTTTTGTAGGCGGATTTACCACTCAACAAGATCAAAGTTCATTTTCTGGAATGCAGGCGATAGATTTTGTTTATCTTCTTGCTGTTGCAGCCGGTTCAATAAATCTTGGTAAGCCGTTAAGCTGTATAGGAAATAATATGTCTTACAGGAAAAGTATTTATAAAGAAGTCGGTGGTTATGACGGGTTACCTTTTTCGGTTACGGAAGATTTTAATTTATTGATGGCAATTCACGATCTAAAAAAACATAAGATAATTTACCCCCTGGATGTTGGCGCATTAGTCACATCAAAAGCCTGCCCAGATTTGAAGACTTTATACTGGCAAAAGAAACGTTGGGGTGTTGGGGGAATGGAAAGTGGTTTGTTCGGTTATTCGGTTATGGTCTGGGGATATATAGTTCATGCAGCGATGTTGTTGCTTCCTTTCATCTTCTCGATGACGGGATTATATTTAAGCATATTTAAAATATGTATCGATTATTTTTTCGTTAAACCTGTATTTAATAAATTGAATCTAAAGATGAAATTTTCTCACTTCATTGCTTTTGAAATTTACTTTATCATTTATGTCTTAGTGCTTCCATTTATTGTTCTTCCTAACAGAAAAGTAAAATGGAAAGGAAGAACCTTTTAACAATCAACTGGTATTTATTTTATGAAAAAAATATTCTTCATTATTCTCATTTTTAGTTCGGTACTGAGTGCGCAAAAAAATATTGAATATTTTCCGAGTGGATTAACAATCCATCCATTTGCTGCAAATTCTTTAGAACCTAAACTTGGATCCATATTCAAAATAAATAGTAATGAACTGCTCTTGAATATTGGTAATTCCATGGATCTTGCAAGAATCCAAATAAATAACCAGACATTTTCTGTCGGAGCTGATCTTTTCACTTGGACACTTTTAAGAAAAGAAAATAATTTTCATTTTCCTGTTGATGCCGTTGATTATCTATTCGGATTGAATTTCGGTTACAAGAGAGTAATGCACAATTTCAGTGTTGGTGCGCGTGTTAGATTAAGTCATATCAGCGCACATCTTGTCGATGGTCACTATAACGGAACTCTTAATGAATGGAGGGACGGGCATTATCCGCGCGTTTACAGCCGAGAATTTATTGAAGCTCTAGCTTACGTTAAATATAAAAGACTTAGAATTTATGGCGGTATGACTTATTTATATCATGTGGATCCTGTAGAGATTAAAAAAGATAATTATCAATTTGGATTCGATTACTTTTTCAATAAATATTTTGGCGACGGTATTATACCTTTTGTTGGTTATGATCTAAAACTGGTTCATCTTTCAAAATATACCGGTAATAATTCTTTTACTGCCGGTGTTAAGATCGGTAAAAGAGAAGGTAAAGGATTATCACTTGCTTTCAATTACTACTCAGGTTATAGTATTCACGGTGAATATTATGACACTGTGGAAAAATATTCTTCTTTAAGTATTAATTTGGATCTTTAGATGTCAGAAAAAATATTTGAGACTTTCACAAAATCCTTCCGCGAAAAAAAATATAAGCATAATTATATTCTTCACATCTTATTGTTTGTTGTTACATTCATAACAACTTTGCTTGCCGGTATTGAATGGACTACTGGTAAAATGGGCCCATATCAATTAAGTGATTTAGCATTGGGATTACCGTATTCTCTCTCAATATTATTTATTCTTGGAGTTCATGAGTTCGGACATTTTTTTGCAGCAGTTTATCACAAAGTAAAAGTTACGTTACCATTTTTCATTCCATTTCCGCCCATTAGCGGTTTTTTGAATTTCGGAACTATGGGTGCAGTAATAAAAACGAAAGAACCCATTCCCAATAACAAAGCAATGTTTGATATTGGAGCCGCCGGTCCAATCGCCGGATTTGTTGCATGCTTAATTGTATTGATCTATGGCTTTACTCATTTACCGCATGCAGAATATATTTTGCAAATCCATCCTGATTATTATTCACCAGATTATGGTAAAAATGCAATTGGGTTAGCATTCGGAGACACACTTTTATTTTCTATGTTAAAGTTTTTATTTACTAATGCATCACAGTTCGTTCCACCAATGTCTGAAGTTTATCATTATCCGTATTTGTGCGTAGGCTGGGGAGGATTGTTCATTACATCAATGAATTTAATTCCGGTGGGACAATTAGACGGTGGTCATGTTATTTACAGTATGTTTGGCGAAAAGAAACATGAGGCAATTGCGAGTATAGCAATGATATTATTGTTATTACTGGGAGTATTCGGAATATTGGAATCATTTCTAAATTTTGGTATAACCATTGGATGGAGCGGCTGGTTATTTTGGTCTTTAATACTCTTTTTCGTTATTAAGGTTAAGCATCCACCTGTATATCAGTTTGAAAATTTAGATTGGAAGAGAAAGACTGTTGGCTATATAGCAATTCTAATCTTCATCTTATCATTCTCACCATCACCAATTATAATTTCGCTTTGAATTGAGAGTTAAAGATTACTCTTGATTATATTATCAAACATCTATTAATTTACAATCAAGAAAATGGGAAAAGATTATAGAGAACTCCGCTACTGTTATTTTTTGATTTTTATTAAGTAGGATAGCAAATTCTCTATGATGTTTTCTTTTTTTATACATACCGATGATAAATCCAATTATTCAAAGATTCATATCTCATTAATCCTCTTACACATGAAAAAAATTGCAATAAATATTATAAGTCTATTATTATTTATCTCAGCATTTATCTCATGCGATAAAATCCCCGATGGGATAGTTGAAACTAAATTGGTAGAATATAAAGTCGTTGCTATATCAGCTCCAACAACATTCTCAACAAACTCTTCTGATTCAGTTATAACGACTTCAGTGGAACTTCAAAAAGCTACAACAATTAACGCGGTTTGGTGTAGTGTAAAACTGAATAATGGTTCAGAGACAAAATATTCCCGTGTAAATTTACTTGATAGTGGAGATTTGCAAAATAACGGCGATCAACGAAAAGATGATGGAATATTTTCCGGGAAGTTTGTAATGAGTAAAAAATATTCTAACGGCAATTATCAAATAGAATATTTTGTTGAGGATAATATTCGTACTTCTCCTAATAATTTACAGAAAGTGGGAACGTGTACATTTATATTTGATAACGGACAGATAAACTTTGCCCCTGTATTATCTGACCTTGTAATTCCCACATCGGTAAATAGAGGAACAATTTTTACTTTCACAATTAAAGCCGTAGATCCAAACGGCTTAACAGATATTGCTTCTGTGTTTTATAGACTTTATAAACCGGATGGGACATTGGTAGTCAATAGTCAAGGTATCTCGGAATTTCCAATGTTTGACGATGGTAACACTGCAAACGATGGAGATCAAACTGCTGGTGATGGGATCTATTCGGTTGTTCTCAATTTCCCAGCAAGTCAGCCAACAGGATCCTGGAAATTTGAATTTCAAGCTAAAGATAAAGGTACACCTTTTAAACTAAGCAATACGATAACATTTACTTTGGTAGTTAATTAATGAGAAAGATTTTTATTATATATTTATTTGTAGCTCTAGCTATTAATCTATTTGCCCAGCAGAAGCCATTAAGATATGTTCTTGAAAAGAAGAATGATAATATATCAAACGATGTAACACAGTCCAGCAACACAATCGAGAAAATATTATTTCAGGATAATGTTGTTTGGTTGGCAACTTCAAAAGGATTAAGTAAATCAACAGATAATGGCACCAGTTGGACTAATTATTATAATGTTCCAGAATTCGGAACCGAAAGTGTATCATCAATTGGATATGCAAACGGTGTAATATGGGCAGCTACTTGGCATTTTCAATTTGAACTCGGAAGCAATGTTCCAGTAGGAACGGGTATTAAATATTCTACCAATCAAGGACAAACTTGGAATAAAATTCCTCAACCTGTTGATGATCCTGGAGACTCAAGTATAGTTTATGGAATAAATAAAATTCGTGCATTACCTGTTACTGTTCCTGAACAAAATTTTATTTATGATATGGCTTTTACTAATAATACAATTTGGATAGCAACGTTTTCAGGAGGTTTGCGTAAGTCAACTGATATGGGGCAAACTTGGAAACGAGTTGTTCTTCCTCCGGATAATCTAAATTCAATTAAACCGACAGACACACTTCATTTTTCATTACAGGTACAATCGGGAAAGTTCGGTCAGGAATCATATTTAAATCATAGGGTATTTTCAATTCTAACAATTGATGACAATACAATATATGTAGGTACGTCCGGCGGCATTAATAAAAGTACAGATAGCGGAGTTAGCTGGATAAAATTTAATCATACGAATCAAACTAATCCTATCAGCGGAAATTTTATTTTATCTCTTGAAAAAAATGATTACGACAATTCAATCTGGGCCGGAACGTGGAAAGCTGATGGTAGCACAGAATATTGGGGTGTAAGTTCCTCAAACGACGGTGGACAAAATTGGAAAACTTATCTTGCCGATGAACGAGTTATGGATTTCGGATTCAAATATTTTGGTAATCCAGGAAATTATATTAGTGCAGATATTCTTGTTGCTACGCAAAGTGGTTGTTATAGATCTAGTAATAACGGTTCAACTTGGATTGCTGCACCTGAAATTATTGATGATAATAAAAATGTTAGTTTGACTACAAAACATTTTCGTTCGGTTAAAGTAAAACATAATCAAGATAATTCCACTGACATTTGGCTTGGTACCTTAAACGGTTTAGCAAAATTGAAAGAAACGACAGGATTTTGGAGTGGTAATTGGAAAATATTTCTTGCTTCAGAAAAACTTGCATCTGTTAATGATACTTATGCTTTTCCAAATCCTTTTTCACCGGATGAAGAAAGCATCAGAATTAAATACTCGATTTTTCAATCAGCAAATGTTACGATCCGCATTTTTGATTTCGGAATGAATCTTGTTAAAACATTAATTCAAAATGTGAATAAAAATATCAACAGTGAAAATTTTGAATTATGGAATGGTAGAGACGAAAGTGGAAAGATTGTTCCAAACGGAGTTTATTTTTACAGAATAGATATTGGCGGAAGCAAACCGTTGTATGGTAAAATTATGGTGATGATGTAATGATTAGAAAAATAATAATTCAAATATTAGTATTATCATCGCTCGTGTTTGCTCAGGCATCAACTTCAGAAATTAGCAGTATGCCCGGTGCATTCAGCAGAATGGGTTTTGGTGCGCGCGGAACCGGAATGGGAAATGCTATGTCTGCTGTTAAGGAAGGTAATCTTGTTTCATATTACAATCCTGCTCTGGTTCCGTTTCAAGAGGGGAATTCATTTCAAACTTCTTATACTTTTCTCTCTTTAGATCGTTCTCTTAATTTTTTAAATTTTACAAAAAGATTTGAATTAGGTAAAAAAGAAAACGCCGATGGAACCACCAAACCGAGATCAGTAGTAGGTTTAAGTGTCGGTTTGATTAATGCTGGTGTCTCAAACATTGATGCACGTGATAGCGAAGGAAGAAAAACTGGTGGCCTATCAACGAGTGAGAATCAATTTTTCATTGCAGTGGCAAATCGTTTCTCAGAAAAACTTTCGATCGGAATCGCATTCAAATTTTATTATTATAAATTATATCAGGATGTAACTTCATCAGGGCTTGGATTTGATCTTGGGGCTTTATATTCCTTAAATAACGAAATGACTTTATCATTTATGGTCTCAGATATTAATAGTAAGTACGAATGGGATACAGGAAAATTATATGGTGCGAACGGCAACATCACAAAGAATAAATTTCCTTTATTGAAAAAGATTGGGTTCTCATATAAGTTCAATGAACCAAAAATTATTGCGGCTGTTGAATTTGAAAACAGTGACGGCGGAACCAATTTAATTCGTGCCGGTGGTGAATATAATATTTATGAGAATCTTTTTTTACGTGTCGGATTTGATAAATTGAACATAAGTAATTTTGATCTTCCAGTCCGCCCATCATTCGGATTTTCATATTTTTACTCGCTCAATGCATTAAGATTTGGAATTGATTATGCTTTTGTCATAGAACCTTATTCATCCAGTGATCAACATATAATAGGGATCAATGTTAACTTCTAGAAAAGAAAATATTGCAATAAAAATTCTTGTTTTATTATTCATCAGTTCTGCTATTCTTGCTCAATCAGCTGGAGAGAGCGGATTGGCATTCCTAAAATTTGGATTTGGTGCCCGCAATATTGCCATGAGTGATTTGGGTGTTGTCTCAGTTAATGATTTATCTGCATTGAATTATAATCCTTCATTAATTGCTCTCAATAATAAAACTCAACTATCGTTCTCACACAATTCCTTATTCCAAGATCTTAATTCTGAAATGTTCGGTGCAAGTTTTTCGATTTTCGGTCTACCAGTTGCAGTTGGAGTAAATACAACCACAGTTGCAAATATTGAAGTACGTTCTCAACCTGGCGATGTAGAATCAGTTTTCAGCGCACATTATTTTGCTGGAAGTATCTCGACAGCTTATGAGATAATAAATAATTTCTATGCCGGCGCTACAGTAAAATATCTTTATGAAAATATTTTTTCTGATGATGCAAATGGATTAGGATTTGATTTTGGAATATCATACCAAGGATTAGTAAATGGACTTTCACTTGGCGCTGCACTGCGTAATATCGGTTCTATGAATGAACTTCGTGCTCAACCAACAAAACTACCAACGGATTTACGTATTGGCGCTGCTTATAATTATTCTCTTATAAACTCAAGGCTAGATTTTACATTACTCGCCGGCTTCCAGAAATATTTAGAACAAACAGATTCACATCTTCATGCGGGCGGGGAAGTTGTTTACGATAAGATGTTAGCTTTGCGAGTTGGATATGTGAGCGGTTACGATTCAAAAAGTATTTCTACAGGATTCGGAATCAAGTGGAAAGGAATAAATCTTGACTATGCATTCGTTCCGTTTAAGTATGGTTTGGGCGATTCACATATTCTCTCTTTCATTTATACATTCGAATAAAATTATTTTAAAACAATTATGGTGAATATGTAAAATTGATTTGTACTGCTTCAGATTAATAATAACAACTTAAAGGAGGTATGTCATGTTAGTTAAAAAGCAGTATAAATTAGCAACAATTATTATTTCCTTTCTTTTCTTTACCTCAACTTTTGCTCAAATATATAATAAAGAACCTAAACCCCAACTTTCTTTAAGAATTGTCCCGACTAAAATTGATAGTACTGAACTATATCAAAAAATTAGTAAATGTTTTGTAGATGTTTTAAAGTCTAAAAAAATCTCTATTGTTTATGAGGCAAATCTTGAATTATCCGTTGCAGTAAAAGATATTCCAGAAAAAGACGAAATAATAATTTCGTTTACCAGAAGTTTTGCTTTACCAGAAAATGTTATTAATCTGACTATTGAGAACGAAGCTTTCTATAAAGATGTTTCTGATAAGGTGAAATATCCTCCTGAAGGGAAAGAGATAAGGAGAATGATAACAAGAGAATTTATATATAGTTATAGAACACCGTGGGAAAGTGAAATATTTATTGTAAAAAAATCAGAATTGGTAAAATTCTGTAGAGATTATATAACGTCATTTGTAAATCGATATTATAATATTGAAAAAGAGATGTAATGCTGTTATACACAAATTGATTATTTTAGCTGAGTGAAAATCTTCAATCTTAATTTGGATACAAATGGAAATCATCAAATATTCTGAAGAATGGAAATTAAAGTGGGATGAGTTTGTTATCAATTCAAATAATGGGACAATGTTTCATCTGCAAAAATTTTTCGATTATCATACACCGGGTAAATTCAAATTCGATCATCTTATTTTTTTAAGGAATAACAAAATTGCAGCGCTTCTGCCCGGCAAATTAACAAACGGAATTTACGAATCACCAATCGGTGCAAGTTACGGCTCAATTGTAACCGGCGATATAAAATTTGCTGAAGCAATGGAAATTGTTACAGCATTACTGGAATATGGACGTAAGAATAATATAAAAGAATTTGAGTTAACCCCTGCGCCGATGATTTATGAAAAATATCAGAATCAAAATCTTGAATTTGCAATGAGGTGGCTTGGGTTTTCATACAAACTTCATTATATCTCTAGCGCAATTAAATTAGGCAGAGATGATGATTACCTTTTAAGGTTTACTCCGACTACAAGAAGAAATGTAAGAAAGACTTTTCGCATTAAAGAGTTAAGGGTGGAAATTAATGAACGCTATGATGAATTTTATCCCATTCTTGTTGAGAACAAAGCCAAGCATGATGCCAAACCCACGCACTCTTATGAAGATCTGCTTCGCTTAAAAGAACTTATGCCGGACAATTTAAAACTTTTCATGATTTATCTTGGAAGTAAACCGATCGGCGGTTCGTTAATGTTTTTTGCAAACAAAAGTGTAGCTCTTTGTTTCTATAATATGATGCTTTATGAATATGCGGAATACAAACCGATGCACCGCATAATGTATGATGTAGTTAATTATGCAACAGAGAATGGATATTCTTACGTTGATATTGGTGTTTCTCAGGATACTAAAGCAGAAAACCCGATGACACCAAGTATGAGTTTAATTGAATTCAAAGAACAGTTTGATGCAAAAACGATTATGAGAAATACTTTCCATATTAGACTTTGAGCGATTCGGAATGTATGGAACGAATAAAAAAAATCCACATATCATTTCTAGGAAATCCGCGTTTCGACTCACGCATCACTAATCTATCTAATTCACTTCGAGAGGATGGTTGCATAGTTTCGGTTCTTGGTTTTGATTGGTTCATTTCTTCAGAAGATTATTCCGGCGAAGAGCTAAAAATATTTGCGATCAAAAAAGGTAAGGTTAGTTTATTCTTTTATTTACAGTTTGCTTTTATATTAATTAGTGAATTGGTTAGATCAAATGCAGATATCTATTTTGCGGAAGATCTTTACACGCTTCCTTTCGTAACCACAATTGCAAAAATAAAGAAGGCCAAAGTTTATTATAACAGTCGTGAGATTTATGCCCACCTCGGAGGATTGCGGAATCGTCCAACGCTTCAAAACATTGTGAAGTCAATCGAGAAATATTTTATAAAAAAGGTAGACTTAGTTCTTACAACTGGACTGCTCGATTCCGAGTACATAGAAAAATTATATAAAATTAGTGATACTTTGGTTGTAAGAAACATTCCACTGTATCAAAAAACAATTCCCAAAATTGATCTTAGAAAAAAATATCAGATAGACCAAGACAAATTAATTCTTATTTATCAAGGTGTAGTTTTATCAGGGAGGGGATTGAAACAAATAATTAATACAGTTGCAAAGCTCCCTAAAACAGTCTTAATAATTTTTGGTGATGGTGAGAAGAAAAATAATTTTATAGAACTTGCCAGTAAGTTGAATATATCGGATAGGGTAATCTTTGCAGGTTCGATTGATCAAAAAGAATTGATAAATTATACCGCGGGAGGGGATGTTGGTCTTTCCTTGATTGAAAATATCAGTATTAGCTACTATCACGCACTACCCAATAAATTATTTGAATATATAATGGCTGGGCTTCCGGTTCTCTGCAGCGATCTTCCGCAAATGAAAGCAATTATTGAAAAATACAATGTTGGTGAAAGTATTAATATAGATAATGATGAGAATATCTTCTCAATATTAAATAAGTGGTGTGGAAATCCAAATCTTCTTGATACTTATAGAATCAATTGTGTGATGGCAGCTAAAGAATTAAACTGGCAAGAAGAGTACGAAAGAGTTAGATCAAAACTGATTTAGATGGCAAAACAAAAAAGAATATTAATTGTTCGTCCTGATAGAATAGGAGATGTTGTTTTATCTACTCCGATTCCTCGAGAAATAAAAAAAACTTATCCCGATAGTTTTGTCGCAGTACTTCTTCGTAAATACACACAAGACATTTACCTGAATAATCCCTTTGTTGATAAAATAATTTTAATTGATGATAACATTAGTAATTCTTTCTGGGAAAAAGTTAAAGAGATTAGAAAATATAATTTCACACATTCACTTCTTCTATTGCCTACAGAACGATTGAACTATCTTTTATTTTTTAGCGGAATTCCTTATAGAATTGGTGTAGGTCATAAATTTTATCAGTTCATTACTTTTACGCGTTATGTTGATCGTAAAAAATATATACCATTGAGGCATGAAGCTGATTATTGTATGGATTTTGCAAGAAAGATTGGTGTTGATTCAAACAATCTTAATACAGAAATATTTTTAACGGATGAAGAAAAACAGAAAGTTATTCAAACACGTGAAAAATTATTAAAGGGGAAAAAATATTTAATTGGAGTTCATGCATCTAGCGGCAATTCTTCTCCAAATTGGGAAGTTGATGAATACCGAAAATTAGTTTCTAGCTTAACTAAAGAAGATGGAATTAGTGTTGTTATAACAGATAATATAATTCCGGAAAAGCTCAAACAGATTGAAGGTGTGTCATATCCAAATGAAAATAAATCTTTAAGAGAATCAATTATCAATTTTGCTTTTCTTGATCTGTTAATTTCTTCAAGCACTGGACCAATGCATATTGCCGCTGCCTTAAAGGTAAAAACACTATCAATGTTTTGTCCGTTAACCGCGTGTTCGCCAAAACTTTGGAGACCACTTGGTAACGAATCTAAGATTATCTTACCTCAAGAAAATTATTGTCAGACTGTTTGTCCAGGTGATCCAAAGAGATGTACATTTAGTGGGCAAGGCGGTATTGATGCTGAGAAAGTTTTAGAAGAGACAAAAAAATTTCTATATTAGCACCCCAAATTTTGCCAGGCACTGATCGGCAAGTTTATACCCAATCCCGCCAGATCCGGAAGGAAGCAACGGTCAGTATGTAACTTGGGTGATTGGTTGTCTGGCATTTTTATAATGCTCAATAATTAATTTTGCTTTTGCTTCACCAATAACTTCTGCTAATTGTTCATGTTCAGCTTTTTTTATCTCATCCAAACTAAGCTTAGATAGTAGTTTCTGCGCAACTTTTTCACCTATTCCTTTTATATCAAGTAATTCGCTCGTGATCGTTCTTTTGCTTCTTCGTTCACGGTGAAATGTAATTGCAAAACGATGAGCTTCATCTCTTATATGTTGCAGAAGTTTTAAACTTGATGATGTTTTCGGAATAGATTGCGCTTCAGACTCTCCCGGAAGAAAAACTTCTTCCAAACGTTTTGCCAATCCAATGATCTCATAATTTTTAGTCCCCAGACCGTCTAAAGATTCAATCGCACTTGAGAGTTGTCCTTTCCCACCATCAACCATAATTAAATCCGGGAAAGGCAATTTTTCTTCTTTTACTCTGTTGTAACGACGAGTAATAATTTCTTGCATGCTGGCAAAATCGTCTGGTCCCACAACTGTTTTAATAATAAACCTACGGTACAGGCTTTTCTTTGGTTTGCCATCAACGAAAACAACCATGCTTGCAACAGCATCCGTTCCTTGCAAGTTACTGTTATCAAAACATTCAATTAATCGTGGAAGTTTTTTCAGTCGTAAATCTCTCTGCAAAGCTGAAAGTACAAACGGAACATTGCCTTCTTTTTTCATTTTCTGAAGCTGAATTTCTTTTAGCTGGAATTCCGCGTTATGCTTACACATTAACATCAGAGATTTTGTATCACTCTGTCTTTGCGGAATGACGAATTTACATTTCTTAAATGCTTTTGAATTCAACCATTCGATTAGAGTTTCAGAATCTTCCGGTTCAATTTCTAAAATAATTTCTTGTGGTACTTCAACATACTCATTGTAATAAAATTTTATGATAGCAGAATAGATCTGTCCTAACTCTTCGTTTTCTTCAATGCTCAAATTAAATTGGCGTTTGCCCACTAGTTTTCCTGAACGGATATTTAGAATTGTTGCGGCAGCATCTTTACCTTCATAAGCAGCGCTGATAACATCCCGGTCTTCAAGATCATTTGTAACAATTTTTTGTTTTGATGAATAAATCTGCAACTGATCAATTCTATCACGCAATTCAGCAGCTTTCTCAAACTCATATTTTGCTGATGCGCTCTCCATTTGTGTTTTTAATTCCGTAATAAGTTCATCGGTTTTTCCACGTAATACTTTTATAACCTGATTAACCATTCCGTTGTAATGTGCCTGAGTAACCAACCCTTCACAAGGTCCTTCACATTTTTTAATGTGGTAATCCAGACAAACCTTAAATTTTTTCTTATCAATTGCCTCTTGAGTAATATCAAGCTTACAACTTCTAATTTTGAAAAGTTTGTTCAAGAGACGAAGAGAATTTTTCATGTTTTTAACATCAGTATAAGGACCAAAATATTTGGAGCCATCTTTAACAACATTTCTTGTCGGAAAGATTTGAGGGAACATTTCATTTGTAACACGAATGTACGGGAATGATTTATCATCCTTAAGAGTAATGTTATAGCGGGGTTTAAATTCTTTGATAAGATTATTTTCGAGAACTAATGCTTCAATCTCAGAATCAGTTACAATTAATTGAAGATCAAAAACTTTTGAAACAAGAATTTCGGTCTTTGGTGAATCAACTTTACTCTTGAAATATGATCGGACTCTATTGCGAAGATTTTTAGCTTTACCTACATAAATCACTTTCCCTTTTTCATTGAGAAATTGATAAATGCCCGGTAATGAAGGAAGCGAATTAAGTTTATCTTCTAAAACACTATTCATATATTTTTTTGAATTAGTATCTCTTAATTAAAAAATGAAAAGGTGAATTGCAATTAGCGGGTAGAAAATATTTTAGTAAAGACGGGATGTACCCCGTCTTTACATTTTATTTAAATACATAATTTTTAGGAATCACAACAATACCCGTATCCGAGACTGTGAATTTCTTTCTATCTGATTCGGGATCAAACCCGATCTCCGTTCCTTCAGGGATTACAACGTTTTTATCAACAATTGTTCTTCTAAGTCTGGTATATCTACCGATTTTACAATTATCAAAAATTATGGAATCAGTAATGTAAGAGTAACTATTAACACGTACATTAAAACCTACTATGGATCGTTCAACTAATCCACCCGAGACAATTGTTCCATCGGATACAAGAGAATTGATAGCTCGTCCTACACGTTCTCCTTCATGAGAAACTGTTTTAGCCGGTGGATATTGTTGCTGTTGTGTTCGTAATGGCCAGTCATAGTCGTATAAATTAAAATGCGGACTAACATTGATCAGATCCATACTTGCAGCATAATAGCTGTCAATTGTACCCACATCGACCCAATACGGTTTATCTTTTTTGTTCTCATCAATAAATCTATATGCCTGAACGTGATAATCATTCTTCAACATAAACGGAATTATATCTTTCCCAAAATCATGATCGGGAATTTTTTCTTTTTCCATTTTAGCAAAAACTTCTTTTAAAGCTGCGATATTAAAAACATAAATTCCCATATTAACAAAGGAGTAATCTTGTTTATCCGGTATAACAGGAGGCAATTTCGGTTTTTCAATAAAGGAGGAAACTCTATAATTAGGGTCAATACCAATTACTCCAAAACGCGAAGCCTGTTCTTTTGGAACTTCAATTGCAGCTAAAGATAAATGTGCTTTCTTTTCAATGTGATACTGAATCATTTTTAAATAATCCATCTTATAGATATGATCGCCGGATAGAATTAAAAGCCATTCGTAATGTTCATCTTCAAGCAGATTGAAATTTTGACGGATTGCATTTGCAGTGCCCATATACCAGTTGTTACTAATTTTGAATTGGGGCGGAATCGAATAAATAAATTCTCTTAATTCAGGATTAAAAATATTCCACGCTTCGTAAAGGTGACGGCTAAGTGAATCTGATTTGTATTGAGTTAAAACAAAAATTTTTCTAAAGCCTGAGTTTAAACAATTGGAAAGTGTGAAATCAATTATTCTATATTTCCCGCCGAAAGGAACGGAAGGTTTTGTCCTATCTTTAGTTAGAGGGAATAATCTTTCGCCTTGTCCACCTGCTAAAACCATTGATAATGTTTTTCTTAGAATCGTTGAACCTGTATATGCCATAGCAATCCCATTGGTATTTAATTAAAATATATCTAATTAGTAATTGATTGGCAATTAAAGAAATTGTTAACTTTGAAATGAAATTCATACTTAACCTCTTATAATTTTCTTAAATGCTTAAACGAAAAAATATTCTATTTGCTGGTCTTTCAATATTTGCAATAATAGTATTGATTCTAGGGTATTTAGTAATAAAATGGGCTTTAAATAATTTAGATCCGCTTAGAAAAGCTCAACAAGCAATCTCCCTTGCTGTTCAAATGAAAGATTATAATGAAAAAGAACTTGAAGTTTATAATCCCAAAAGTCAACGGGCTATTGATGTAATACATTATCTTATCAATCTTGATCTTTACCCTGAACAAGAAAAAATATTTGGTGATGTTACAATTAGCTTAAAAATAAATGATAAGCAATCTGATAGATTCGAGATTAATCTTTATGATAATTTTAATATTAGAGAAGTTCAAATAAATGATGAACATGCAAATTATGAACAAACAGAAAAAGTATTAACAGTTCTGAAAAAAAACAAAGAGCTTGATTCGGCAGACGTAAGAATTAAATATGAAGGAACTCCAAAGAGTTTAGGCTTCGGTTCATTCAGATTTGTTGAGGTAGACGGACATTTACAGACTTATACTTTAAGTGAACCGATCTTTGCTTCAACATGGTTTCCATGCATTGATTTGCCTGATGATAAAGCGTTACTTGATATTTATGTAACAAATGATTCTTCCAATATTTCACTTTCAAACGGGAAATTGCTTGATGTTAAATCAAACCAAGCACGAAGGACTTATCATTGGAAGACATTTTATCCGATCGCTACTTATTTGATAGCAGTTTATTCCGGTAACTATAAAACTTTTTCTGAAAAATATAGATCGGTTTCCGGAGACTCTCTTAATATTGCCTACTATGCTCTTCCCAAAGATATTGATAATGCAAAAAAAGATTTTTCGGGACATTCTTCATATATAAAGGTTTTTGAAGAATTATTCGGACCATATCCGTT
>JAHEZQ010000038.1 GCA_023250955.1 Melioribacter sp.
TTGGGATTTCGTACAAAGCGATCCAGTCTATCAAAATACAACTACCTTATTGGTAACTAATGATCATGGCAGACATCTCGACAATATTCAAGATGGATTCAAAAGCCACGGTGATAATTGTTTTGGATGCCAGCATGTCATGTTTCTAGGTGTTGGTTTAGGTATGCCGAAGGGAGTTCATACATCAACTCGGCGTTCAATCATAGATATCACTCCAACAATAGGATCATTACTACATTTCTCAACTCCATATAGTACAGGTAATACAATAATGGAAATATTTACTTCGATCGGTTCGGAGAATCAGTATGAATATATAAATAAAATACCCTACCTTAAGCAAAATTATCCTAATCCGCTTAATCCAAGTACGATCATTGAGTATTCTATTCCCCAAACAGTTTATGTAACATTAAAAATATATAATACACTAGGTCAAGAAGTAGTCCAACTAGTCGACCAGGAGTTACTAGCGGGTACTTACAAAAATGAATGGAACGCTTCTATGTTTGCAAGTGGAGTATACTATTATAAGTTAACTGCTGGAAATTTTATTTCAACTAAAAAGTTATTATTAATAAAATAGAATTGCATATAACCAGCTTTTCCACCCGACCGCTTCTTTCCAAAGCGGCATTTGATAAGTTATTGGGTTTTGTGCACAAGGCAAAGTAAGTATTTAAAATTGCTCTAAAAAATTAATTAGTTAAAAATTTTGGTGTTGGTTTTTCATTGCGTCATTGTTGTTCTGGGCGGCGTGTTAAGCGCAACGCCGTTATACCGTTATAAAACATAGTAAAGTTATGAATGTTGATAAAAAATTTTTAGTTAGACTTTATTTATTATTTATTCCTATTGCTTATTTCTCTTATCTCTTTCACGAATTCGGACATTGGATAGTAGGAGAGATTTTAGGTAATGATATGATATATAGTCTAAACTATGTTTGGCCTAGAGAAGGACATTATCTAAATGAAAGCCATAATTTATACGTAAGTATTGGCGGACCTGCATTTACAGTATTGTTAGCTGCGATCTCTCTGTTAATTTTAGAAAAATATTCAACAATGTATGCCTACCCTGTTTTATTCTTTCAATTTGTGTGTCGTTTTTTTTCCCTTGTCTTTGGAGGATTTAGTAAACAAGATGAAGCAAGAGTGTCCTCAATTATGGGACTCGGATTATATACAGTAGGAATAATTATCCTGATAATATTGATTCTAATTGTCATAAGAGCAAGTTATAAACTCAAGATAGACTTAAAACATAATGGATACTTCTTTACAGTAAGTATTCTGAGTCAACTTTTGGTAATTGCAACTTATAAAATTACTGGTCTGTAGGAAATACGGTATAACCTGCAACTCAAACCGACTGCTGTAGTCGGTCGTATTGTTAGTAGATTAATTTGGTTGTGAAAGAAAAGTATTTGAGTAAATAATTAACATAAACGGTAAAACATAACATTGGCAACGTAAACCGTGCAGCAGCAGTTTAGTTGTTGCGTCGTTATCAATAAATAGACATAAAACTTAAATATTAGGTAATAAGTAAAATGAATAATGAAAGAGTATATAAAATCATTTTTGCTAGTGTCTATCCGTTGTATATAAAAAAAGCGGAGAGAAAAGGACGCACAAAAGCAGAAGTAGATGAGATCATATTTTGGCTAACAGGATATAATAAGCAAACATTGCATAAGCAAATCAACAATAAAAGTGATTTTAAATCATTTTTCGACCAGGCACCACAAATCAATCCAAATGTTTCAAAAATTACCGGTGTAATTTGTGGTTATCGTGTGGAAGAAATAGAAGACAAACTAATGCAAAAGATTCGTTATTTAGACAAGTTGGTTGATGAGTTGGCAAAAGGAAAACCAATGGAGAAGATTTTAAGGAATTAAAAAGTATAATAATTAAAATATTTCGCATAGATATTTTTTATAATTTTTTCTAAAACAAATATTAAAAGAATTTAGCCGCGGTTAAATCAATAAATAAATAAAAAGGTGTAACCGGCAAATCAACCCGACAGCTTAAATGCAACTTCGTTATGTGCTAAATAATATTAATAATTATACTAATCTATTTGATATAGTATTGAAGGAAAATAAAATGAAAAAGGTTACGATAATAGCACTCTTATCATTACTAATATTAAGTTGCAGTACAAGTGATAAAATAAACAATACTATTAATACATATAAACAGAAGGGAATAATTATGAATGACACAATACCAAAAGTTACTGGCATTGGTGGAATTTTCTTTTATTCAGACAATCCGAAGGAAACGAAAGAATGGTACACCAAAAATTTAGGGATTGAAATCAATGAATGGGGTTCTTCGAGTTTTGAATCCAGAAACGTTAACAGACCTGACGAGATAAATTCTCTTCAATGGAAACCTTTCAAAAAAGGAGACGAATATTTTTCCCCATCCGAAAAAGATTTTATGATTAATTACCAAGTTCAGAATATTGAAGGACTTGTAAACAGACTCAAAGAAAACGGAGTAACCATACTTGACAGCATTGCGTCTTACGACTTTGGAAAATTTGTACATATTATGGACACAGAAGGCAATAAGATTGAACTATGGGAACCCAAGTACTAGCTCTTTTACAAAGATGGGTGGAAAGACAACTAAATGATAATTATATGAATTATACAAAATTATGATATTTATAACTGGAAGAAGCAATCGCTCATACACGCCGTTAGGTGCTATTTAAATTTTAATATAAGGTGCATATAATATGGAACCACCAGAAAATCAAGATAAAATCCTTGAGTTATTTAAGCAAGGTCCTAGTATTCTTGAAAACGCTTTGGTTGGTTTGAGTGACATCGAGTTAGATTATGCTCCAATGAATGGGGGTTGGACTATACGGCAGATCATCCATCATATCGCTGATGGAGATGATCTATGGAAAACTTGCATCAAGATTGCATTGGGTAATGAACAAGCTGAATTCACTCTTCAGTGGTACAAGGCGCTCCCACAGACAGCGTGGGCGAAATGTTGGAGTTATGAGAACCGCTCTATTGAAATATCAATAGCTTTATTGAAAACAAATAGAGATCATATAATACAGTTGTTAGAATATGTACATGATGGATGGAGTAAATCTGTCCAATTTCGAGATTCCAATGGAGAAATTGAAGTAGTACCAGTGGGTGTTGTGATTCAAATGCAAGCAGATCATGTTGTTCATCATGTTAAAAGAATCTCAGCAATTCGTAAAGAGATTTCCAGCACCTAACCAGCAACTTAAAGCGACCGCTTCTTCGAATCGGTCGTAGTGAAAGATTATTGGGTTTAGCCTTTCATAGTTGGTTGTTCTTTAAAGTGTGATTGTAAAATAAAACTGATTTTAAAAATAAAGTTGCGTTGATAATTCCGTCATTGTTGTTCTGGACGGCATGTTAGGCATAATGTCATTAGGTGGCAAAAATTCACTATGAATTGGTTTAATCTAAAAGACTTAGAAAAAAGATTGGCTGAAAATAATGTATCCGATAAAGAAGGATTCCGTTACCTGCTGGCAAACTGGATTGTGTTTGGATCCCTTTCTTTTGCGGCTGTAACTGAACAATACGGTAACCCTGGAGTAATGGTCATGTTGCTTGCTGTTCCGGTTATTAGCCTGATTATAGGATTTAAAGCGAATCAAAAAGGAGACGGTAAAGATTTTTTAAAGCGATTTATATCCGTGAATTTCGTTATTGGGATTCAATTTATTGTCTTTACAATACTTTTTGCAATACCAGTTGGTTTACTTGGCTCGTTTATCTCAAATGTAATAATTAGACATTTTCTGTTTGGAGGCTTTATTTCAGCAAGCGGAATAACCTATTATTGGTATTTGGCAAGATCAATAAAAAAAATATCTAGTACTAAGCTTTAAGTAGTCTGTCACCTAACCAGCAACCCAAACCGACTACTTTAAACGGTGCGGCATTTGACAGATTTTAGAGTTACGTTGAAAAAGTAAATTGCCCTTTAAGTGTAGTAAACAAAAATAAATTTATAAATTATTATTGGCGTTAGCTTTTCAATGTTGCATTGTTGTTTTGGGCGGCGGGTTATAAACCACGCCGTTATGTGTTTAGGATTTTAATAACATTTAGTCAAAAAGGAAATAATTATGGCAATGACATCAAATATAAAATTCAAAACCATAGATGAATATCAATCCGCCTTTTCTCCAAAAGTAAAAAATCTTTTAAGAGATTTGAGAAAGGCCATTAAACAAGCAGCACCCGAAGCGCAAGAAGTAATCAGTTATAATATGCCTGCTTTCAAATTCTATGGCATATTGGTTTACTATGCCGCTCATAAAGAACATATCGGTTTTTATCCGGGGAGTTCAATTCTAAATGAAGTTTTCAAAAATGACTTAGTAAAGTATAAAACTTCGAAAGGCACCATTCAGTTTCCATTAGAGAGTGCTATACCGGTGGGTTTGGTAAAAAAATTAGTAACGTATAAAGCGAAACAAAATTTAGAAAGAACAAAAGCAAAACTGAAAAAGAAAAAATAAAAGCAACTAGATATTACTGTCCCGCTGTTGACGGGATAAATTCCGGGCGTGAGTTAGCGAAACACATTATATTTATTATAAATTTTCTCGATTTGTATGCTGTCATTCATTAATAAGAAGGAGAAAAATTATGGAATCCGGTTTTTCAAACCTGCCGCAGACTGTAAAGATCTGGGTAATAGTTGGTTTCGCCTTTTCGCTCTTTTATTTTATTTTATCAGCAGAAATGCCGTCTGGGATACTTACTTTTTCTGTAGTTACCTGCGCATTATTATTCGGCATCGGCAGTTTGCTAATTATCATCAACAATTTTTCTGCCGGAAGAATTTGCTGGCTGATTGGAGGAATATTAGGATTGCCTCTTGGTTTAGTAATGGTTGTTGGAGCCAATGTATGTAATAAAATTATGAAGGCTGCCGCTCCTACAAATCCAGAGCAAAGTTGAAAAATAATTTATTCTGAAAAATTAGTTACTCTTTTAAGTAGGTTGTTCTGCTTGTCCCGCGATCTCTGCGGGAAGGAACATTGTTGATTATTTTAAAACATGCTAAAGAAAATTCAGATATCGTTCCTGTTAATCTTTCTAATTTATACCGGTTGTGGTCGGGGTATAAAAACTCTAAATCTTGAGAAAGAGTTACCACAAGATTCAATATGTTTTATTCAATTAAAAACAGATTCACTTTTTAACAGTAAACAAATAATTAGTCTGTTGGCATTTCGAAGCAAATCTGCCGACAAGTTTCATCTTGAATTTTGTTATTCCAAAACGAGTTTAAAACAGACTAGCTTATTTGCGAAAAGTAAAAATGCTGCAGCCGCTATCAACGGAGGTTTTTTTGACATGGACAAAGGGGGAAGTGTTGCATACTTCGAAATTAATGATACCGTAATAAATTATACTCATTCCTCTGAAGCAAGATGGGCTAAATCACCGAGCATTATAAATGGAGCTATCGTATTAACGAAGGAAAATAAAATTATAATACAACAGGCTAGATCAGACAGATATTACGAACTGTCGGAAGAAGAAGCTGCTGTATTGTTAACTGGTCCCTTACTTTTGATAAATTCAGAAAAAATAAAATTACCCGATACGGATTTTGTAAAAAAGCGACATCCCAGAACTTTCCTTTGTACTACAAATGAATACGTTATATTTATCACTGTTGATGGCAGAAGTAAAGAAGCTGAGGGCATGAGTCTGATTGAAGCTCAACAATTTTTGTTAGACGTCGGTTGTGTTGATGCAATAAACCTGGACGGAGGCGGCTCTACAACCATGTGGACAAAAGAAAAAGGTGTGGTTAATTTTCCGAGTGATAAGTCAGGCGAAAGACCTGTCTCCAATGTATTATTAATCATGAATAAATGACACCAATCCCATGAAAGGTAGTTTAATAGATTATATAATAATTGCTGCTTACCTAATGGGGATTGCCATCTTCGGTATCATCTCCGGTGGAAAGCAGAAGTCAGTTAAAGATTATTTCCTTGGTTCGAAAGCGGTTCCTTGGTGGGCGGTTTGTTTTGCAATTGTCGCAGCCGAAACCAGCACACTCACTTTTATTTCCATTCCGGGGTTGGCATATCTAACAAACCTAAATTTTCTTCAGGTCACATTCGGATACCTGCTGGGCAGAATAATAGTTGCGTTTGTATTTCTCCCCGCATACAGCAAGGGTGATTTGAAAACCGCATACACATTTTTAGAGCTGAGGTTTGGTGGAAAGACGCGGTCGTTTGCGTCTATTGTATTTCTCTTTACAAGAATTGCTGCAGATGGGGTAAGGCTTTTTGCTACAGCTATTCCACTAAAACTTATGATAAACATAAGCTATCCAGAAGCAATTATTATAATGGCGATTGTTGCGCTTGTCTATACTTACACAGGCGGGGTTAAAGGAATTATCTGGGTTGATGTTATACAAATGTTCACATATTTGGGCGGAGCTATTTTGGCTGGAATCTTTCTGCTCAATCTAATTCCCGGAGGATGGGGAACAGTAGTAAGTGCCGCATCTGAAAGTGGGAAACTTTCGGTTTTTAATTTGGGATTCGACAAAGGCTTCGCAGGATTTTTTAGTCAACCTTACACATTGATAGGCGGACTGCTCGGCGGAGCATTTCTTTCGATGGCGTCTCACGGAACAGATCAATTAATTGTGCAGCGCTTGCTCGCTACAAAAAATCTGAAGGACAGCCAGAAAGCGATAATCGGCAGCGGTGTAATTGTAATAATTCAGTTTGCAATATTTTTAGTTCTCGGTGTAATGCTTTACGCTTATTACGGAGTAATGAACGTAAGGTCGGATACAGTTTTTCCAAAGTTTATTATAGATGTACTGCCGCCCGGAGTATTTGGAATAATAATCGCTGGTTTATTTGCCGCCGCATTATCTACACTTGCAGGATCAATAAGCTCGCTCTCTTCATCAACTATGATGGATCTTTATATTCCGTTTTTCGGAAATCAGAAAAGTGAAAGCTCACAGTTAAAGATTAGCCGTATGTTCAGCATAATGTGGACGGTATTGCTTGTAGTCACGGCATTATTTTTCATGAATACAACGCAAGCAGTGGTTGAGTT
This sequence comes from Melioribacter sp., assembly GCA_023250955.1. Classification (GTDB taxonomy): domain Bacteria; phylum Bacteroidota; class Ignavibacteria; order Ignavibacteriales; family Melioribacteraceae; genus Fen-1258. Next base: position 7,139 of record JAHEZQ010000038.1, read on the forward strand.
GGCTTTAAGCATAGCTTCATTTACTTACGGTGGATTATTGGGAACGTTTCTTCTCGGCATACTTGTAAAAAAGGCAAAACAGGAAGATGCTCTTGCCGGATTTGTTGCGGGTATTTTTATAATGATCGCCGTCATTTCACTAAAACTTGTCGCGTGGACTTGGTTTACACTTGTTGGTGTAATTGCAACTCTTATCATAGGCGGATTACTTAGCGTACTTTCAGATAAAGAAAAGTCACGGCTGTAATAGTTGATAAATAAAATCTGTTTTATAAATTAATTTGATGAGGATGTTAATATGAAAAGATCATTCCCAAAAGAATTTTTTTCACTTCTTTCTGCAGCGTGGAATATTCTTATCTTTTATCTAATATTAATATGCGGCGGGGCATTTGTTTTTCACATTGAGGGACTAAAAAATAGTAACGGCTCTTTCGGCGATTGCCTCTACACCGCTTTTACTACTTCTTTTACTATCGGCTATGGCGATATGACTCCGAACGGAACTCTCGGAAGAGTTACCGCTATAGTTTTGGCAATCGTAGGAATGTTATTTGTCGGAATTATTATAGGCGCTTCGATCAAAGCTTTAGAGAGATGTAAATAAATTAGTTGAGCTATTAAGCCGATGTCTGGGTCATTCTTTACAATTAATTATTGATTGCATTATGATAAAATACTTTGCTTTTCTCCGCGCCATAAACGTCGGTGGGAAAAATTTAATGAAGATGGAGGACCTCAAAAAGATTTTTGAATCATTGGGATTCAAAAATGTTAGGACTTACATACAAAGCGGCAATGTTATTTTTGAATCGTCAGAAAAAAATAAAGATTCAATTATCAAAAAGAGTGAGGCTGCTTTACATAAACATCTTGGAAGCGATGTTCTTCTGTTTCTTAGAACTCAATTGGAAATGGACGCTATTATAAAAAAAGATCCGTTCAAAAAAATTAAACCTGCATCCAGCACAAAATTATATTTCAGTTTTTTGCGTTCTGAATTAAAGAGCAAACCAAAACTGCCGTATCTATCAGCAAAGAAAGATGTTGAAATAATCGCGATCAAGAACTGTGATCTCTACTGTGTAACCGCAGAAATTAACGGACGGTTCGGCTTCCCGAATAATTTTGTAGAAAAGGAATTCGGAATTTCTGCAACTACGAGGAACTGGAACACAATTACTAAAATTTTATCTATTTAGCTTCAGTAACATTTGAAACACTTTTCGACTTCTCTGAGAAATAAGTATAGATCGCCGGAATAACGAATAATGTTAGAATAGTCGAGAACGCCAAACCGCCAATAACAGCAATACCCATTGATACACGGCTTTCCGAACCCGCACCTAATGCAAGAGCAATCGGAAGTGTTCCTAAAATAGTTGCAAGACTTGTCATCAAGATTGGACGGAAACGAAGAACTGCCGCTTGTTTTACCGCTTCCATTATTGGAAGTCCTTGCGCTTTCTTTTGATTAGCGAATTCAACTATTAGAATTCCGTTTTTAGTTACAAGTCCTATCAACATAACCAATCCAATTTCACTAAAGATATTCATTGTTAATCCGAAAACGAATAGCGACAATATCGCACCGGCAATGGCTAGTGGAACAGTAAACATTATTATAAAAGGATCGCGGAAACTTTCGAACTGCGCAGCGAGAATTAAATAAAGCAGCGTTAATGCAAGCATAAAAGTAAATAGAAGACTTGATGAACTTTCCACAAAATCTTTTGATGCACCAGTTAAAGCAGTTGAGAAAGTTTTATCTAAAACTTTAGAAGCGATTGCATCCATTGCGGAGATTCCATCGCCAATTGTTTTTCCCGGAGCTAGACTTGCGGAAAATGTTGCCGCAACATATCTGTTAAATCTGTAAAGCTGCGGCGGAGTGCTTTGTGTTTTTACAGTGATAAAATTATCCAGCTGTACCAAGTCCCCGCTGCGTGATTTAACATAAAGTGATTGTAAATCTACCGGTTTACTCCGGAATTCTTTCGTGAGTTGTCCGATGATCTGATATTGTTTTCCGTTCATAATAAAAAAGCCGTACCGTTGCCCGCTGATGGCAAGCTGCAATGTTTGTGCAATATCAACAACTGCAACTCCAAGTTCGCGCGCTTTTGACCGGTCTATTTCTAAAACTAATTCCGGCTTACTGAATTTTAAGTTTACATCAACTTGGGCAAATGTTGCTTCTTTTCTTGCTTCATCTAAAAATTTAGGAATAATGTCTCTAAGTTTTTCGATCGTTGGCGATTGAACAACATATTGCACCGGCAAACCTCCGCCGCGCTGTGTTCCAATTGTCTGCGCTTGAACAACAAACGTTCTCCCATCGCTTAATTTATTTACCTGCTTTGATAAATCTTCATAAATCTTTTGTTGAGTGCGTGTACGTTTATCGGGTTCCACCAAAGATATTCTAATAAATCCCGAATTGTTAGTTCCACCTCCGCCGACAGCAACGCCCATCATTACAGATTCTATCTCAGGAACTTCCTCATCTATTGAATGATTAAGTTTATCCATGAAATTATATGTGAAGTTGTAGCTTGAACCTTCAGGTGTTGTAGTATTAACTCGTATTTCATTCCTGTCCTCAATCGGGGCGAGTTCAGATGAAACAAACGGTAAGATCAGGGCAACAATTAAAATTGCAATCCCCATCACAACAAATCCCAGCCATCTTCTTTTTAGAAATGAAGAAAGAATCTTTTCATAAGAAGAAATAAATTTTACAAAGAACGGTTCCGTTAATTGATAAAATTTACTGTGATGCGCTTTCCGTTTTATTATTCTTGTGCTGAGCATTGGTGTCAATGTTAGTGCAACAAATGCAGAAATAATAACTGATCCGGCAATTACTATTCCAAACTCTCTAAATAATCTTCCGGTTAGGCCTTGTAAAAAAACAATCGGCAAAAACACAACCGCAAGCGCAACTGTAGTGGATATGATGGCAAAGAAAATTTCCGCCGATCCTTTCATTCCTGCTTCAACGGGATCCATTCCATCTTCTATTTTCTTATAAATATTTTCAAGCACAACTATTGCGTCATCAACAACTAACCCGATCGCAAGAACAATTCCGAGAAGCGTTAACACGTTTATTGTAAAGTTTGCAAAGTACATTATAAAGAATGCACCGATAAGAGAAATCGGAATTGCAAGAATTGGAATTATTGTTGTGCGCCAATCACGTAAGAATAAAAAGATAATTAAGATCACAAGAATAAAGGCGATGATAATTGTTTCCTCAACTTCGCTGATTGATCTTCTAATATATTTTGTTCCATCTAATCTGATTTCGCTTACAACGTCGGAAGAAATATCTTTTTTTATTTGTTCAAGACGTTTATAACATTCATTTGCAATTTCAATATGATTTGATCCTGGCTGCGGAATAAGTACAACGCTTACCATCGGAATTCCATTGATCTTAATTATTGAATATTCGTTTTCAGGACCAAGCACGGCATAACCGATATCCGAAAGCCGAACATATTGTCCGCGGTCTTCGCTAATAATTAAGTCGTTAAACTCTTTCGGTGTCATCATTCTTCCTCTAGTGCGAATAGTTAATTCAGTATTCGCTCCTTCAATTCTGCCGGAAGGGAGTTCAACATTTTCGCTGCTAAGTGCTGCACGAACATCTTGAGGTGTTACTCTGAATGAAGCCATTTTATAAGGATCGAGCCAGAGGCGCATTGAATATCTTTTCTCGCCGAAAATTGAAACTTGACTAACGCCAGGGATTGTCTGTAATCTTTCCTTAAAAATATTCGAGGCAATATCTGAGAGTTCCAATAAATTTTTTGATTCGCTTTTTAACGTTATAAACATAATTGGATTTGCGTCTGCGTCCGTTTTTGTAACAACGGGCGGATCGGCATCCGGCGGTAAATTAGAAACTGTGCGGGAAACTCTGTCGCGTACATCGTTTGCGGCGTCTTCTAAATTAACATCAACATTAAACTCAACAGTAATTTGGCTTCTTCCATCCCGGCTGACTGAAGTGATCGAACGAATGCCGGCAATACCGTTGATATTTTCTTCGAGTGGTTCGGTTATTTGTGATTCGATAATGTCTGCATTAGCTCCGGTATATGAAACACCAACGGTAATTATCGGAGGATCAATACTTGGAAACTCTCTAACGCCTAAATACGTAAATCCAATTACTCCTAGAAGAATAATTGTCAATGACATTACAATTGATAAAACTGGGCGGTGAATACTTAATGATGAAAGACTCATTGTTTTTTCTTCTCAAAATTTATTTGTTGTCAATAGAAGTAATCTTAACCTTAGCTCTTGGTCTCAGCTGCATAATCCCGGAAGTAATTACAGTGTCTCCCGGTTCAAGTCCGTTAACAATTTGAACTTCGTCTTCTGTTCTGATTCCACTTTCAATTTTTTTAGATATTGCAATTCCATTTTTATAAATGAAAACTCGCTCACCAGTAATATCCAACGCAAGCGCTTGAGTGGGAACCATAATTGCATCTTTTGTTTCATTCAAAGAAAGATTTACCGTTACATATGAGCCTGGGAAAATATCCCCGTGATCATTAGCGCAAATAGCTCGCATTTGCAATGCTCTTGTAACAGGATCAACCTTCGGTTCAAATGCGTATATTTTTGCTTTGTATTGTTTTCCGGATGATGTTTTTATTGTTATTGTATTCCCGGTAGTAATTGACGTTGCGTATCTCTGGGGAATTGAAAAATCAATCTTTACCGGATTATCGTTTTGAAGAGTTGCAATTTTTAATGATGGCGTAACGTATCCGCCTTCGCTTACATAACGTAGTCCAACTTTACCGTCGAACGGTGCGCGTATTTCTGTTTTAGCAATTTGTGCTTTGATGTTTTCAATATCTGCTTTTGCGGTGTTTAAATCATTCAATGCGATTTCATATGCTTCCTGACTTATATTTTTTTTATCAAACAACGATTTTTGCCTATGCTCTTTATCTTCAGCAAGTTTTTTTATTAGTTCTGCTTTTTGCAATTGCGCTTGAAGATCGGCATCATTTACTTTTAAAAGGAGATCACCTTTTTTAACTCTTACGCCTTCTTTAAATCCAATTAGAATAACCTTACCTGAAATCTCTGTGCGTAATTCTATTTCTTCGTTACCGATGACTGAACCGGCAACCTGAAGATTGTTTTCCATTGATGCCCGTTTCACGATCTCAACAGTAACCGGTATGATGCCGCCGCGCGCGCCGTCACTTGTTCGGATCTCTTTCTTCGAGCAATATCTCGGAATAATCAATAATCCTAAAATCACCAGAATAAATCCTGCCACCGAAATTCTTTTTATCATTCTACTGTTCATAACACTTATACTCACAGTTTGGTTGTTGTTCGATTTTGGGCATTAAAATAATAATAAGATTTCAACTTTCTCTGTTAATTTTTGTTAACAGTTTTTAACAATTTTATACCGGTTTGTAATGGAAACCAGTACTTACTAAGTTTACGCAAACAATTTTATAGATAATGAAGACTCTTCTGCTTCTTTTTACGATTGCTCTCGGTGCATTCTTTCCATACGGACATGAATACACATTTTTAATCCGATACTTTTTAATGCTTATGCTCTTCTTTTCATTTCTTGATGTGAAGATTGATAAGAACATTATTAGAAAAAGTCATTTCGTTATTCTTGTTACGATAATATTTACTTCAGTTCTTATCTATTTTCTTTTAAAACCATTTAATCAAATACTTGCAGAGACTGCATTCGTAACGGCTATTGCCCCTACAGCCATAGCCGCACCGGTAATAATAAGTCTAAAGAAAGAAAAGGTGGAGTTTGTTACATTTTCACTTTTGTTGAATAACATCTCAATCGCACTTCTGCTTCCGTTCCTTATGCCGCTTATAATGAACAGCAGTTCCGACATTTCTGTTGGGAAAGTTTTACTTCCTGTAATTACAACGCTTTCCATTCCTTTGGTGATTGCCCAGTTAATAAAATTTATCTTGCCAAAAATTTGGAAGCAATTAATTAACTGGAAAGATTCTTCCTTCTATATTTTGGTAATAAACATTTATATAGCAACCTCTGAGGCATCTTACTACATAAGATCTGAGCTTACCAGCAGCTTAGAAATTGTTTTTCTAATAGCCGCTATCTCTGTTGCTTTGTGTATTTTATTTTTTACTCTCGGTTGGTTCATCGGCGGAAAAGAATATTCTTCCGAGGCGAGCCAATCATTAGGACAGAAAAATAACGCTTTCACAATTTGGATCTCGCTTACGTTCATTAATCCATTAGCGGTGTTGGGTCCGGTCTTCTACGTGTTTATACAAAATATTTATATCTCGTGGGAGTTATTCAAACATCGGGATTTTGAACAAATCTAGCGCTTATTTTATTTTCCCTTGAAAAAATATATAAAGACCCTGCGATCATTAAATCATCACAAAAAATGTGGACATTCTCTCTTTTTTAATTAAATTATTATTGTCTAACCAAAAGAAAGGATTAAATGAAGAAATTCTTAAAAATTGCTGCATATATACTTGGGGGCGTAATTGTTTTAGTTATTGCTTTCTTAATTTATTTCAATTCCTCTTTCCCAAAAGTTGATCCTCCTTCTAATGAAAAAGTTGAGATAACGCCAGCGCGTCTCGAGCGCGGAAAATATCTTGCTCATCATGTTTCTCTTTGTATTGATTGCCATTCAACTCGTGATTGGTCAAAATATTCTGGACCAATTACTCCTGGTACGTTAGGAAGGGGTGGCGAGAAATTCGACGAAGAAACAGTGGGGATTCCCGGTGTACTTTATTCAAAGAATATTACACCTGCTGGTATAAGTACATACACAGACGGAGAATTGATAAGGGTAATTACCACCGGAGTTACAAATAAAGGAGTAGCCCTTTTTCCTTTGATGCCTTATCTTGGCTATAATAATTACACTAAGGAAGATTTATATTCGATCATTGCTTACATACGTTCTTTAGAGCCAATAAAAAATGACATCCCCGAACGATCGCTAAATTTTCCGCTGAACCTTATTGTGAAAACAATTCCGCCTAAATCTTTTAAACCCTCGCCGGAGCCAAATAAAAATAATCCGGCTGAATACGGGAAATATCTTGTAACTATAGCCGCATGTTTTGACTGTCACACTCAAATGGTAAAAGGTGATTACGTAATGGAAAAATCTTTTGCTGGAGGAAGGGAATTTCATCTCCCGGGTGGAGTGGTGCGTACTGCCAACATTACTCCCGAACCGATTTCCGGAATTGGCGCTTGGACAAAAGATGTATTTGTTGCAAGATTTAAATCAATGGATCCTGAAAAAAATCCTCCGGCGCAAACCGGAATGAAAGATTTCAATACTATGATGCCGTGGACAATGTTCTCGGGAATGACTGATGAAGACCTTGGTGCTATTTATGAATTCTTAAGAACGGTAAAACCCGTTAAAAATCCTGTGGTCAAATTCACGCCGAAACAATAAGCGGCAGATGTCATACTGAACGAAGCGAGGAATCTCTAATTTCATCGAGACTCTTCGCTTCGCTCAGTGTGACAAATTAATTACTTAGTTATTTCTAAAATCCAGTTTTTCATAATTTTCAAAGCATCTTCAGAAAAAGTAGTTTCAATATTTCCGTACTCACTTACGCCGCCAGTTTTCGCCGGTTGGAATAAATGATTCAATCCAGGTAGTTCAATAGTTTTAAAATTTTTATTTCCTCCGGCTTTAAGAACTTTCTCTATTTCCGGTAAATTTTGAAACGGCGGAACTTGAAGATCTTTCCCGCCATTCAAGGCAAGAACCGGAACTGTAACTTGTTCAATCGTTGGCCGTGGATCATATTTAATAAAAAATCTAAACCAAGGGCTAAGCAAAGTTTTCGCAGCTCGTTCAAAACTTTCTTTTGAGTATTCCGGTTTCTTTTTCTCAACATCGGTCAGTTTACTAACGTCTTCATCATACATTGCTAAAAGCTTTTTATACATTACCGTGCTGTCCGTTTCTTCTGATATCATATTATAATAACTTTTATTCTCTGCAACTGATTTTTTTATATCTTCTTCTTTTGATCCTTCAGCTTTCATTATTAATTCTGTCTGCAGAATTAAAATATCTTTTCCGGGAACACCTGGTCCAGCAAGCATTACTATAAACGAAACATCCTTTGAGTTTACTGCGCAAATCGGTGCAATTAATCCTCCTTCACTGTGTCCTGCAATTCCAATTTTTTTAGGATTAACTTCTTTTCTTGTTTTAAGATATTCAACTGCTGCAAGTACATCCGTTGCAAAATCTTCTGAGGTTGCTGCTGCAAAATTTCCTTTGGATTTTCCAATGCCTCGGTCATCATAGCGTAAGACTGCTATTCCATTGCGGGTTAAGTAATCTGAAATAACCAAAAATGGTTTGTGATTCATTAATGATTCGTCTCTATCTTGCGGCCCGGATCCGGTAACTAAAACCACTGCAGGAAATTTTCCATCACCTTTGGGATATGTGAAAGTCCCTGCAAGAGTAATATTCGCGGATTTATTCTCAAATGTTACGTCTTCATCATTATACGGATATGGTCTTTGCGGATTCTGCGGACGCTTTACTTCAACAAGTTTATCAATCTTTTTTAGTTCAAGCGGCAGCGTCATTCCTCTTTGCGTAAAATTTCCGTGAATGATCATACTGTCTTTCACTACAGCACCGATATATTTTGCGCCAATTGTTTTGGATTCGAATTTCAAACTGTCTTCATTAAACAAAACATTTTCCATCGGAATATCCTTAACACTTTGATCTGGGCTATCCATAAAAGCACCGTTAGAACCGTCATCATTTTTAAAAGTCTTTATAACAATTCGTAAGCTAACAGCACCAAATTTCAGTTTACCTTCCCACAAACTCGTGAATTTCTTTTCTTCTTTCTTTTGATTTTCTTGTGCTAACAAAAAATTATTCGCTCCCAAGCATAATAGCACTAAAATAAGACTAACATATTTTACTAACCGTTTCATTTCATTCCTCAATTATTAATAATAATAATTTTGTCATTTACTAAGCTGCGGAACTTTGCCCAAAATATCTTCGATTGAAAGATTCTTTAATTCTCCTAAATTCAATTTTTGTATTCCTTCTTCGATCTTCGCTTTGTCTCCCACTACAACAACAATCATCTGATCAGGTACAATATATTTTTTAGCAACTCCGGTTACTTCATTACCATTTACATTTAATATCTTCGAAACAAATTCACCAAAATAATTTGATGGCAAATTATACAATGCCATTTCTTCAAGCTGTCCCGCTATTTCTGAAACTGATTGAAAATTACCCGGATAACTTAGAGCAACTAGATTTTTCGCGCGGTTTAAATCAGCATCTGTTAATGGTTCGCGAATTCCGTTAAGCTCATTAAAAAATTCTGTTAATGCTTTATCTGTAACCTCTGTTTGAACAGAAGAGGCTGCGATAAAACTTCCCGGTATCGGTCTGAACATAAATCTTGATGATGCGCCGTAAGTGTAGCCATGTTTTTCTCTCAGGTTTTGATTTAAGCGTGATGTAAATGATCCGCCAAGAAGTGTGTTCATAACAACAATTGGATTATAGTCCGGTGTTAAACGTGATGTACCAATTCTTCCAATATTAATTACCGATTGAGCGGCGCCCGGTTTGTCGATCAGATAAACAATGCGGCTAGCAACTTGAGCTGGTTCTTTTATTTTAACCTCTTTAACATCACCTTTTTGCCATTTGCCAAATACTGCTTCCAATTTTTTCTTCAGTTCGTCTTTCTTGATGTCTCCAACAACAATAACAAAAGAATTATTTGCTGTAGAATATTTTTTATAAAAACTTCTCAAATCGTCAACAGAAAAACCTTTGATTTCATTCTCACTTGCCATTTTTCCATAAGGATGATCTTTTCCGAAAAGAATTTTATTAAATGCCGCGGTTGCAATTGCGGTCGGTTGATCATGCATTTGCATTAACGATGTTAGGCGGTCTTTCTTCTTTCTGTCCAATTCTTTTTGAGGAAAATCCGGGCGGAGAAGAATATCGCTCATAATTTTCAAAGCTTCATCAAACTTAGAAAACGGTGTGTGAAGATAAATTCCCGATGAATGTGGACCTGCATTTGCAGATATTCTCGCGCCTAAAAAATCTATTGCGTCTGCAAGTTCAAGAGAGGTTTTTCCTGCAGCACCTTCCGTTAACATATTCATCGTTAGTCCTGCTAACCCAGTTTTGTTTTCCGGATCATTAACGCTTCCCATTTTAGTAATAACGTTCAGTTGAACTAATGGGACTTCATATTTTTCCATCAACACAACTTTTAATCCGTTTGAAAGCGAGAATTGCTGTACTGCGGGTAAATTTAATTTTTGAGGAGGAGGAAGCTGTGGCGGTTTTGTTCTATCGGGAGATTGAGCGTAAAGTGAGAAACAAAATGCAGAGACGGCAATTAATTTTATCGAATTTAGAAATATCTTTTTCATATTACTTGCCCTCCGTTTTCGGTTGAACTGCAAGATCTGTTTTGCCTTTAGGAACTATGCTTAGAATTACGCGTCCGTTATCACGTAAATAAATTTGTGCGGCAGTTTGAATGTCGTTAACGCTCAAAGCTTTGTATCGTGAAAGATCTTCGTTGGCATAATCGGGATTGCCCGCGTAATAAAAATATTCATTCAGTTGATTTGCTTTTCCGCCAAATCCGCCGGGTTTTTCTAATGCATCTAAAAACGATGCTTCATATTGATTGACGCTGCGTTGTAATTCCCTTTGCATCGGTGCTTCGTTTTTTATTTTATCTATTTCCTGCTGAATTACTTTTTTCAATTCTTCAAGTGTGTGTCCCGCACGTGCTGTTGAAACTATCTGGAATTGTGAAGATAGTTTACTCGAACCTTGAGAGGCGCGTATATCTTGGGCAATTTGAAGTTCGTAAACTAATTTTTGATACAACCGTGAGTTTTTTCCGCCCGATAAAATATTCGCAAGAACATCCAGTTCCGCATCTCCGGGTGCAAATCTTTGCGGAGTAATCCATGTCATGTACAATCGCGGAAGTTGAACACGGTCTTCCATCACCAAGATTTTCTCTTCGTTCAATCTTACTGCAGCAGGATTTTGCGGTTCAACTGGTTTACCTGCCGGAATTCCGCCGAACCATTTTTCAACAAGCTTTAAAGTTTCTTGCGGATTTATATCTCCCGCTATTGATAACGAAGCATTGTTCGGTACATAATATGTTTTGAAGAACTCAACAACGTCATTATAAGTTGCTGCGCTAAGATCTGTCATCGAACCAATCACGGGCCAGCTGTATGGATGTGTTGCCGGATAAAGATTTTTTAAAATTGTTTCTTCGGATAATCCGTATGGACGATTCTCATAGCTTTGGCGTCTTTCATTTTTTACTACGGCTCTTTGTGCATCAACGCTTTGGGGTGTCATCGCATCAGCAAGAAATCCCATTCTGTCGGAATCAAGATATAGCGCAAGTTCAAGTGCGTTCGAAGGAAGATCTTCATAATAATTTGTTCTGTCTTCGGTTGTAGATCCGTTATTTTCCGCGCCCGCTGCTTCAAGCAATTTATCAAATTCTCCTTCGGCAACGTGTCCGGATCCCATGAACATCAAGTGTTCGAACAAATGCGCAAATCCTGTACGTCCCGGTTTTTCATAACCCGAGCCGACATGAAACCATGTGTTAACTGTAACGGTTGGTGTTGAGTGGTCTTCGTGAAGCAGCACATTCAATCCGTTTGAAAGAACGTGGCGTGTATAAGGAATTTTGATCTGACTCTGCGCGGATAAAATTGAGCACAAAGTAACTAGTAGAATAAGAGTTTTTCTCATGCTTTCACCTTTGATGAATTATGATTGAACAAAAAATATATATTTCTACTGAATAAGTGAACGATAGAATTAATCGAAGATTAGACGTGCGGAACCAAATAAAATATTTATCAGAAGGAAACCACTTGAAAGAATGTCAAAAGTTGGGCAATTTGCATTTATAGAACGGCGGTACTAAATGAAAAGAAAGATCAAAACAAAGAGGAAGAAGATCCGTATTCCTTTACCAAAACAACGCGAGAAAGTGAAAGAATCAAGTAAGATATATAAGCGGAGTAAGGCAAAAATAATTGAGCAGTAATTTTTCAATTACCAAGAATTGATCTGTGCAAACCCTTCTTTGGATTCTTCCACAAATTTTTTAACCAGATCATAATTTTTTCTTCCGTCTTTAGATTCGACTCCCGTGTGTACATCAACTCCGGCTGGCCGGATTTCTAAAATTGCCCTTTTAACATTGGTGTGATTTAATCCACCGGCAATTATGACCGGCCTGGGAGAGATCTCAACTAATTTTCTGCTGATACTCCAATCATGTGTTTTGCCGGTTGCGCCTTCTGCCCCCGTTGTGGGATCGAATGTATCTGTTATAAATGCATCAACAAATGGTGAAAGTGTATCAACAGTTCTTTCAAGTTCATGATAGTTGCTCTCGGCAACAACAAGACTTTTAATTATTTCAAGATTCGGTTGTAATAATTTTGTCTTTTTCAATTCTTCTTTGGATATCTTTCCGTGAAGCTGAACAATGTTAACGTTCAGTTTAGTGCAGAGTTTTATTATCTCGTCGGCAATATCGAGATAGGTTATAAGTACGGCTTTATGCGGCTGAGAAATTATTTTTATCACTTCCACTGCTTCATCTTCGGTTAGATCTTCTTTGTGAACGGGAAGTCTAAACGGAAACCCGAGATAATCAACGCCCGCGTTTATAAGCATTGTTGCTTCTTCCTTATCTATCACTCCGGCTATTTGAATAAGTCCTTTCATATTGTCTTTTTGTTTTAGTTTAAAAATAATCTGAAGAAGTTTTTCATCCAAATACAGCAACGTAGAGACGCGATATATAGCTTCTTATCGTTAACACAACAAAAAAATTATAAGTGTTTTTTCGTTACAAAATCTTTCCATCCGTTTTCAAATTGTGCTGTGCTGGTTCCCAACACCAATTGAATGTTCGCGTTATATTTTATCATCTGCACATAGCTTTCTTTACCCCAGGTTTCTATAATATATTCGGAGAGTAAATAACCAACTTCGTATATCTTTCTCGTGCCCGTATTAAAATCGGCGGTAAGTTCTGCAATCGTCGGAAAATTTCCCGCAGCGAGATAAGAAATATTTTTCGGGTCGTTAAACTCACCCGATTCATAAATTGCAACCGCTTCCCAGAACCATCGCGGGTTATTCCCAAATTGTCTATTCACGTTCAACGATACAGCGTGAGCAAACTCGTGCAGAACCGTTTGCGCTGCAGAACTTCTATTAAGTATTCTTACGTTTGTCGGGCTGTAAACATATCCCGTAGCTCCCCAATAATTAGTTCCAAGATCTCTCTTCATATCATTTTGAAAATGTGTTTCATCGTTCCATATCTCTACTTTAATGTTCGGCAAAGATATAAGCTGCATATCGTTTAGTATCCGATCAAAATTTTGATCAATCTTTTCAATTATAGGCGCAGTAATGCTTTGGGAAAGTCCATCATACAAAACAAAAGAAACGTGAGTTGACTGAATTATGGGTTGATCGTTCTGCAAAATTGTGGTTGATGAATTGATTGTGTTGCCCTCTTTGCATGAGGTCAATCCGGCTATAAACAATATGATTAAAAATGTAAAAAGCTTCTTCATATATATCTCAAATCTTGTGTTACATATTTCAACTTTGCCATTAAAAATTCAAGATGAAAATTTAGCGTTAAAAACTATGTTGGATTAGCTATCTATATAGTATAGCACAATATCTTCTCTCTAACGCCTACTGCTTTCTTTAAATTAGTTTTTTTACAATCCTTTCCTTATGTTTACACCCGTAAAGGCAGTAACTTTAGATGTAGATGTAGACGTAGAAGTATCTTCGAAGCCTCACCTGTTTAAAGCCTGTCGTAAACAATCAATTATCAACAAATTAACAAAGGAGCATCTGTCATGGCAGAGCGCAAACAAGGATCTGTTAAATGGTTTAACAGCACCAAAGGTTTTGGTTTCATTTCACAAGAAGGCGGAGAAGATGTATTTGTACATTTTCAAGCAATTGTAGGCGATGGATACAAAACATTAAACGAAAACGATAAAGTTGAGTTTTCAGTTACTCAGGGTCCAAAAGGACTTCAAGCAGCTGAAGTTAAAAAGATCAGCTAATAATAGATCGTTTTAGATTTGACCCCCGCTTGTCGGGGGTTTTTTATTTTAAAGAAGATCTAATAAAATCTCAATTCTTTTTGTCCCTCGCTAATATTCTCAAATAACTTTATAGTCTTTTCGCTGTTTTTCGACTAATTAAAGATTCTTCTTGACAATCTGATACTAATATGATATCATTACGATAGCAATAATTAGGAGTATTAAATGGAAGCAATAACTGAAAAATCAGCCAAGAAAATGAACGGATTTATCTCACTCTTATTTGTTCTCATCGCAATGTTTATTGATGGAACAATTCTAAGCAGGGGAATAATGAATGATAGTCCTGAAGTTCTTTGGATCTTTATTCCAATTACATTATTAATTTTTCTTTCCTTCAGCGGATTCTTAGTCGTTCAACCGAACGATTCAAGAGTGCTTGTTCTCTTTGGTAAATATCTTGGAACTGTTCGCGTTTCCGGATTCTGGTGGGTTAATCCTTTCACTACAAAAAAATTGGTTTCGTTAAGAATAAGAAATTTTCAAAGCGAGACTATTAAAGTAAACGATCTTCACGGGAACCCAATTCAAATTGCCGCTGTGGTTGTATGGCGTGTTGTTGATCCTGCACGTGCGCTTTTTGATGTTCAGAATTATGAGGGATTTGTCGCAATACAAAGTGAAACTGCTATACGCGGACTTGCAACAGAATATGCTTATGATTCATCAGAGCATGATAAATTTTCTTTAGTGGGAAATCAGGCAGAAATTGCAGAGGCAATGAAAAAACAAGTTCAAACTAGACTTGAGGTTTGTGGTGTTGAAATTTTGGAGTCGAGAATAAGCCACTTATCATACGCGCCGGAAATCGCACAAGCAATGCTTCGCAGACAGCAGGCTCAAGCCGTAGTTGCGGCAAGAACAAAAATTGTTGAAGGTGCTGTGGGCATGGTTGATATGGCGTTGAAAGCTTTGAGTGAACATAACATTGTTAAACTTGATAACGAAAAGAAAGCAACTATGGTAAATAATCTTTTAGTTGCACTGGTTTCCGAGACACAAGCACAACCGGTGATCAATGCAGGTTCACTTTATTAGTCGTTGAGAATTTGTTGTGAGCAATGAAAAATATTTTATACAAACCTTGAATTTATTTTTATGAATGAGGACAATTATTACATATACATGCTTACAAACCGGAACAATAAAATGATTTATGTCGGAATGATCAACGACCGCGTGAGAAAAGTTTATGAAAATCAAAACGATCTCCTAAAGGATTTCACAAAACAGCATAAAGTAAATAAGCTGGTTTATTACGAAACCGCTACAGATGCAGGAATGGCAATTAAGCGCGAGAAGGAGATTAAAGAATATGACCGCGAAAAGAAAAAGAGACTTGTGGAAACAATAAATCCCGAGTGGATTGATTTGATGGATCGGTTAATAAAATAGTATTATAAAAAATCTTTGAGAAGAAAATGAAATTACTGTCGGAATATATCGGCGAAAATATTTTAATTGCGCAAACATCTGTATTTAAAAGAAATTATGAGATTCGGGTAAACGAAGAGCTTTTGGGTTCAATTCAGCAAAAAGGATTTTTCGGAATGACGTGGGAAGTAGATATTCAAAATAAAAAATGGGAAATATATAAACCGAGTTGTTGGAGAAGCGCATTGGGTATACGCGAAGCCGGTTATGAAATGCCTATCGCAAATTACACAAGAGACGGATTAAGAAGCCGGGGAACTCTCGCTTTGCCCATGGGCAAAAACTTAAAAATTGTTCCTCACTTATTTAAGGGTTTTTGCGAAATTAATAACGAGCAGGAAGTTTGCTTAGCGAAAATTATCCCGAAAAAGATTTCCTTAAAAGACAAAGCGGAAGTAATGATAGTAAAGAAAGATGATTTACTGGATAAATATCCGTGGATAATAATTCTTGCATATATAATTACAATTGAACAAAGACATCAAGCAGCACATTCGGCTCACTAGAAACAAAGAAGAAAGTCATGGCTGAAAAGAAAAAATTTTTATTAAGAATAGATGATAATATTTATGCCGCCCTTGAAAAATGGGCGGCAGATGAATTACGCAGTATCAATGGACAGATTGAATATTTATTGAAAGACTCATTAAAAAAGGCCGGAAGATTTAAAAACAATACTGATGAGAATGAAATTAACAACAACGAGAACAGCAATCCCGGTTAATTAAATATCTGTAGGGCTGATTAATAATCTATTATTTCATTTCTTTGGTCATCGGCATATCACGCACTTCAGCTTTTACTTTTATCTTCCCTGCATATTTTAATAAAAGCACCGCTTCAATTTTATCGCCAATCTTCAAATCTTTCAAAACACCTAAAAGCATTACATGAAATCCGCCCGGCTTAAATTCAAATTCGGATTTCGGTTTGATTGCGATCCTCCCAGCGGGACGCATTCCTATTTTATCATTATCTTTTTTAAATGACTCGTGTACTTCGGTCTCCTCGGCAATATTTGATTGCGCACCAATCAACGTATCTATTTTGCCTCCTCTATTCTCTATAACAAAATAAAGAGCTGAGTTTGCATATTTAACCGCTGGTCTTGCCCAAGTTTTTTGAATTTGGATATCTGAATTTCGAGATTTTGACTGCTGTGCTAATGTTATCAAGTTAAAAGTGAAAATTAATGTGATAATTATTAACAACTCTTTTTTCATTTTTTTCTTTCTTCGTGCAAATATTTTTAATTATCAAATATTTTATTGTTACAACTTTTTTATATCTGCCACAATTTCATCAACATTAATTGTGCTTCCCTTATAATTTTTCCTGATTTTTCCTTCAATATCTATTAACTGAATTCGATCTGTATGTATATAGTAATAAATTTTCCTCCCGCTCTTGAAAATCGTAGAATCACTTGTAACTGCCATCACTCCAACTTTTTTTATTATCGCATTCGTCACAAATTTATCCCCGGTAAGAAATGTCCAGTTGGACAGATCCAAATTTCTTATGTCTGCAAATTTTCTAAGCACTTCAGGTGTGTCATTTTCCGGATCAAAACTTAGAGACACGAATTGAACATTATCTACTTTTTCTCTTTTTAGTTTCTCTTGTATCAAACGCATGTTGTTTGAGCTAAGCGGACAAATATCCGGACAGTTTGTAAAGATGAAATTCATTACTACAATCTTGCCTTTTACAAAATCCGGGAATATGATCTCTTGATTATTTTGATTAGTCAGTTTATAGCTTAAGTTTTTAAAATCATCAACAACAGGAAGTCTTTCTTTGCAACCCCAGAATAGAATTATAACAAAAAGGTGGTATCGCAGTTTCATAAATATTTATCAGATATAAATTCAAGTGTGTCTATATTTTCATAATCAAAATAAGGAAAATGTCTTTTAGATTTCACATGAATAATCAAACGGCTTATGCGCTTATTTTTATCGGTTAAAAGTTGGTAACTTTGTGCAGACAAAGAAAATGATGTTGATAAAGTAAATGAGCGCAAAAAAAATTTTACTTCCGGGTTTAGATAAACAAATTAGTTTTCTCCGAAAAAATTTAACTTCTGATGTTAAGACAGCTTTAGTAATTGGATCCACAAGCGAGGTACCCGCGGAAATAATTTCAAAGCATTTTAATTGTAATGTTGAGGTTATTGTTGAAGACTATGAATCATTATTAAACTCGAAATTAATCTTGGGTAAAGAATCAAATATTAATGTTAGCTTAATGAGTTTTGACGCTACAGATTTTAATTCCTTTTCATTTGATCTTATTTATGCACAGGCTTCGATTTCCTCTACTAAAAGGAACAAAATTGTAAAAGAAATAAACCGAATTCTAAAGCCAGGCGGATATTTCTGTATTGGAGAAATTGTTGCTTTAAATAAGAGTGTTCCTATGTTTGTTCAAAATATTTTTGATTCCTCCGATCTATTGCCTTTGTTCAACAATGATCTGAATAAATACTATCTCGAAAGAAAATTTACATTAAAGGGAAGCGTAGATCTAACAAATACCCTAAATGAATTTTATTTACAAAATGCAGATTTACTTAAAAGCAGCAAGGATGAGCTGACCCAACAAGAAAAAAGTTATTACAAAAAGCTCGTCAATAAAATCAGTCATGAATCAAATGCTTATTTAAAATTAGGCGCTGATAAATATATCGGGTTCGTTGCTCTACTTCTTCAAAAAGGTGCTGAATGAAAAAGGGGGACCTGCTTGAATTAGATGTTTCTGGCTATGCCTTTGAGGGAAGGGGGATTTCAAAAATCATCAAAGAAATTCACTCCTTAGATGATACTGAACCCAAAAAATTTGTTGTGTTTGTTGATGGTTCATTTCCCGGTGATGTGGTTCTTGCAAAAATAACAAAGATCAGAAAATCCTATGCTGAAGCTAAAGTAAAAACGTTTATTAAAAAATCATTGCTTCGCATTGAAGCGAAATGTAAGTATTTCGGAGCTTGCGGTGGTTGTAAAGCACAGGATCTTGATTATGAGCAACAGATAAAATTCAAACAAGAACAGGTAGGGGATCTTTTCGAGCGGATTGGTGGATTTCATGATGTAGAAATACTGCCATTAATAAGAGCCAATAAAATTTTTTTCTACAGAAATAAAATGGAATATTCCTTCTCGGATAAACGGTGGTTAAACGAAAATGAGATTTCGTCAATGCAAGAAATACCTGATCGCTCGTTCGCAGTAGGATTACATATACCCGGCATGTTTGATAAAGTATTAGATATTGACGGTTGCTGGCTCCAATCAGAGATTAGTAATGGCATATTAAACTTCACAAGAGAGTTTTTCAAAAATCAACAGATTTTGCCCTATTCTTCACAAAAACATACCGGTTTTTTACGAAATCTGGTGATAAAACAGTCGTTTTTAAATAACGAGATTATGGTAAATCTTGTTGTGTCAGAAGAAAACGAACGCTTGTTCATATTATATAAGGAATCATTACTTAATTTGCATCCGTTAGTAACTACTTTGGTTTTTAATATCAACAAGAAATTATCTCAGGTTGCTTATGGTGATTATGAAATTGTTTCATTTGGAAGCGGATTTATCTATGATTTTATTGGCAAATGGAAATTCAGAATCAGCGCTAACTCTTTTTTTCAAACAAATACAGCACAGGCAGAAAAACTTTTTAATACCGCATTAGAATTTGCTGAGTTTAATGGCGATGAAATTGTTTACGATTTGTATTCCGGCTCGGGAACTATCCCAATTTTTATTTCGAAAAATGTTACTCGGATTTACGGATTTGAAAATGTTGAATCTGCCATCGCTGATGCAACGGCAAATATTTCATTGAACAATGTTTTAAACTTCGAACCGTTCTTAACTGATTTGAACAAGTCGTTTCTTCCGGTTATAGAAGAAAAAAAATTGCCGTTGCCAGATGTTATTATTGCCGATCCACCGAGGAGTGGTATGAATCCCAAAACTGTAAAAGATATTCTAGGATTGATGCCAAAAAAAATAATTTATATTAGTTGTAACCCTGCAACACAAGCGCGAGATGTAAAATTGCTTTGTGATGGCGGGTATCAATTAATCAAACTTAGGCCTGTTGATATGTTTCCGCATACTTATCATATCGAAAACGTTGCATTACTAACCAAATAAAATTTGCAATACCTAAAATTAATTCTGGGCTCTGCTTGAGTTATAGGCCGAGATAAATATTTCAGATTGAGGTGAATTAGTTTTAAAAGAATGAATAAGAATCGGACGAGCCATTTTAATTATTTTCTCAATCTCAGCCTTTAATTCTTTTTTGTTAATGTTCTTGGTGTGTATTGGATAGTTTTCGAAGGGGATCTTAAAAGTTTCAAAAAATTTCTTTTCTTTTTCAATCAAGATTAAATCTTCTGCATTTTGAGAATCCAGTAAAGAAATAACATTTTTAAATGAGCCGTTTAGAATGTAGCCCATAAATTCGTCGTCGGTTGGAAACGGGGTAAAGTAAACATCTTTTTCCAATTTAATTATGGCTCCTCTTTCAAATTCTTCAAGATCTTCAATTGATCTTGTTTTAAGTTCCGAGTTAATTGCGGCCGTTTGGTTTGATGTTTCAATCACTCTTTTAGCAATATTAACCCTGTCTTTTCCTAAATAACAATGAACATAATATTTGCCCGGTTTGTTAAGAGCTAAATCCTTTAACCGGTTTAGCGCTTCTTCATTCTCGCTTATCCAGGGAAGCATGGGAATATTAATTAGTTCAATGCCAACATTTTTACAAGATTCTTTTTCCTCTTTGATTAATTTCGGCTCAAACGGAACGACTGCTTCGTGCATTAAACTTATGATGGCTGTAAAGTTTTTCTCTTTTAATAATCTAATTTTTGCTTCTTCTGGAAATGAACCAAATACAAACTCAGAACCATTTTTCGCAATTGTCTCACTTATGTTGTTATCCTTTTGCATTAAGCTTGGATTCATCCACAACCAAACGGCTCCTACGGAAAGAATTAAAGGGAAAAGGAAAAGAATTATTCGCTTGAATATACTGTCCGATCTAAAAAATGATCGAGTCATAAATAATGAAACAATAAAAGAAAGTATTACAAGCATCACCATTACAATCTTTACAATAATATCTTCTGCGGATTGAGACCAACTATGCATTTTTGAATAATCAGCAATCCAGCGGACTGGGCCTATTAATAAAGCCGTTCCTAACACATAGCCGTTCATAAGCCAAAAAAGTAACAACAATAAAATGCTTTTGAAACTAAGCGAAAAATCCTTTTTTCTTAAACTCATTTGGTCTATTCCGTTATTATTTTCAAATCATAATTGCAATGATTTTGTTATTAATATAACTTAGAAAATATTATTATACCCATAACTTATAAAAATATTTTCTTGTTTTTGAAGTGCACTATTTGAAAGTCTGATTAAAATATTTATTATGAACATAATAAACTCTTGCTGCAAACTAAATAAGGAAAAGTAAGTGAGACGAATTCTGACATCTCTTGTTTTTCTGGCGAATTTAAGTTTATTGGCTCAAACTCAACTTACTACAGATGAACTTTTTGTTAAAGCAAAAGATGCTGCTTTCAATCAGAAGGATAGAAACCTTGCCAGACAGCTTTGTAAGCAGGCTCTAACTAAAAGCCCGGATTATGCCGACATCTCAATTTTTCTCGGCAGACTTTATACTTGGGATAACATTTACGATTCGGCAAGAGTAATTCTTAATGCTGTTATTAAAAAAGATTCTTCTAACAGCGATGCCATTAGCGCTGCAATTGATCTAGAGTATTGGTCTGGCAATTCCGTCACAGCGCTAAAATTTTGCAATCTTGGAGTTTCAAAATTTCCGGTCTCAACTGATTTTTTATTAAAGCAAGCGAGAGTATTAGAAGATCTGGAAAGATACGATGAAGCTTTCCTCTCGCTGGAAAAAATATTTAAGATTGATAAATCAAATACAGAAGCTTTTGCTTTAGCAGAACGGCTTAAAGATAAAGCACGGAAAAATTCAATTGGAATTACATACCAATATGAAAAATTTGATAAAACATTTGATCCTTGGCAACTTGGATCGTTTAGTTATTCAAGAAGACTTTTTTTCGGTACAACTATTTTAAGAGTAAATTTTGCGCGAAGGTTCGAAAACAGCGGAACACAATATGAAATTGATATGTATCCAAGTTTTGCGACGGGCGTTTATTCATATCTAAATTTTGGTTATTCAAAAGATGGAATATTTCCAAAGCAGCGCTACGGTGCTTCATTATATTTTGGTTTACCTCTTAGCTTCGAAATAGACGGCGGATTCCGGTTATTAAAATACTCAAGCGATACGTGGATTTATACTTTCGCCCTTGGAAAATATTGGGGAAATTATTGGTTCTCATTAAGAACATTCATAACACCACAAGTTGAAAAAGCTTCTCATTCATATTCGCTAATTATTAGATATTATTTATCGGGCGCTGATGATTATTTGTCCTTCTCGGCCGGCACTGGAATTTCTCCGGAAGAAAATTCTGTTGATCTTCTCGGAAATTGGCTGAAATCCGATAAGCTCGGGATAGAATATCAAAACAAACTCAGCAAAAAATTTATTTTAAATATCTCCGGTGATTACAGTCGAGAAGAATATCTTTCGAACGAATTCAGAACTAAGATTTCAGCAGGCCTTGCCTTAAAATTTTTATTTTAATTCCGATAAAGAATGAAAAAAAGAAATCTCATCCTAATTTTTCTTCTGATAATAATAATTTCTTTGCTGCCTGCAATAATGCTTGTCTCTTGGCAATTTAAACCGAAAAGGGAATTAAAAATTGCTGTACTTGATAAAAGTTCTCTTACGGTTGACGGCGATGAGCACCGATCTTTTAATTGGATTCTAGACAACAACAAATTTTGTAGACCTAATAGAAATTTATATTCTATTTCCGATGGCTATTTCGGTTTCTTTCCCAAAGAAAACAAAAAATTCTTTGTAAATGATTTTGAAAATCTCGACGATTTTCAATTAAAAATTCTCGCCGACAAATTTGATATGATCTATATGACCGACCTATACGGAGTTTATAGCAAAGATTGGTACAGTGATAATTACCGCGGTGAGCGTTCGCAATTAATTTATGGAGGAATGTCTAGAAAAGAATTATCGCTGTTAAATTTGATGAAGACACAGAAAAAATTAATTCTTGCTGAACTTAATACAATTGCGCCACCTACATCAAGAAGAATTAGAACTCAATTCGAAGAATTGTTCGGATTAAAATGGGACGGTTGGACTGGGAGATATTTTAATATTCTTGATACAGCTTCCAATAAAGAAATTCCGGTTTGGATAATAAGAGATTATAAAGATCAACATAATAATCATTGGCCATTTAAAGGACCCGGAATTGTTTTGATAAACAATGACGACCGAATAGAAATTTTAGAGGATAAAAAAGACTTGAAAGAAGAAATTCCATATATTATTTCGAATGAGATAAACCGGAAACGGTTTGATCTTCCAAAGAAAATAAAATATTCTTACTGGTTCGATATTATGTTAACAAAAAGATCAAATAATGTTATATCGGTTTTTCAACTTTTCACTAATGCGCGCGGTGATTCGATTTTACAATCTCTAAATATTCCTAATCCATTTCCAGCTGTAATTGAACATTACGATAATGATTTTAAGTTTTACTATTTCTGCGGAGATTTTTGCGATAGTCCGGTCAAAATGATTTTGTCAAAATTTTGGGGAATTACAAAATTTAGATGGTTGATGTATCCTTCTAACGATCTCGCCGAAAGAGAAAGTTTCTTCTGGTTATTTTATCAGCCGCTGGTGAGCACAATTCTAAATAATTATTATGATTCATTACAGAAAAAATAACTGGTCAGCCAAGTTTTATTTAAGTAGTGAGTCCGGAATTAATTTTTTTGTTTGAAGCATGAAACTATTACGTCTTCTATAATCTGCAAATTCATTTTCAATCTTATTCTCTATCGTTTTGTTTTCTAAAGGAACAATTCTTAAATCATTCAAAATTTTATAAAGTGTTTTATCCGAATAAAAATATTCTCCGTGCAAATAATCAATTAGTTCGTTTTTGTTTCTCATCAACGGATATTTATGAATATTTCTAAATTGTCTTGCTGTATCAAGTTCTGTTCCGATAAAGGTTGAAAAAGAAATTTTTTCCATTTTGTATTGATCTTCTAATAATGCCAAAAGAGTTGGGGTTATATCATAATGCGAAGACACCGAAGAAAATTTTGCTGGGCGTTTTAACAACGGGGAGTAAATTATTAACGGAACATGGAACCTATCAACTTGGGTAGTGATGGGAATCTCGGGCATTCTGTGGTCGCCAGTAATAATAAAAATTGTGTTCTTAAAATCTTCTCGCTTTTTGTATTCATTGAAAAAATATCTGAAAGCATCATCGGTATAGAGAACTGTTGAAAGTATGTCTCTGAAACTTTTTACATTTGCCATTATATCGGGAGACAAATGAAGATTTGAGTATATCTCGTCGAACTGTTCGCGGTAATGGTCTTGGTTATCTACTAAAAATGGATCGTGCATGGATAATGTAAGAAAAATGTTCAGTTGATTTTCTGAATTATTAGAATTTATCATGCTGAATCCGCGTTTGAATAAATCTTTGTCTCCATATCCCCACGAAAAACCGTTTCCTTTAGCGGGCATTTTATTGTACCCGTTTCCGAAATTATTTTCATCAATGATCAAATCAACATTTTGTTTTTTCAGAAAGACATCCATCAAATCGAAGTGCGAGTGCCCTCCGTAATAAAAATATATTTTATACCCATAACGTTTCAAATATTTTATCAAAGAAAAATTTGCCGGTTGGTTTTCGGCCATCTCCAAAAAACCTTTTTCGCCAAACGGAAGAGAACCAAATATAGATGGGGGTGCGGCAAAAGTTCTACCGCCTGTGCTTAGAAAATTTTCCCAATAAAGGCTATGTTTTGCTAGTGAATCTAAAAACGGAGTGAAGCTTCCCATATAAGCGTTCTCGCCGGAATATCCTCTGCCCAAACTTTCCGTGATAATAAAAACAAAGTTTGGTTTCTTTTCGCCAACATTAAAAAAATTCGCTAATACATCTTTTGTGTTTTCTTCATGAAGAAACGGATAATTATTGTCGGTGTATTTAAAAAATACTTCTTCCGCTTCGCCTGAATCTATATAATAATTGGAAATTGGTAATTCGTCTTCTTTTTCAAAAAAATATGTATACGTTTTTCCCGTAAAAAAATTCATTTTGTTTATTACTAAATAATATTCGGACGTGTTTGAAAAGTTTTGCGCTTGTGGATTTATCTGGTCCCCAAAGATTAAAGAAGCAATAATTAGAAAGAAATATAATTTTATAAATGTAAGATTGAACGGGATCTTATGAAACAAAAACATTATTCCAGAAACGATGCCAATAAATAACAGCAATAAAACCAGATAGATTGGATTAAACCCGCCAGAAGATGTAACTGTTTGATTAATTTCGAAAGTTGAATATCCGAACAGATCTGAGCCTAGGGGAATTGAAGTTTTGGTAAAATATAGATCGAGCAACAGATATATTATAATTACTAAAGTAAGACTAACATTTAAAATAAGTTTTGATGTTTTCTGATGAATCATATAAATAATTAAAAACACAACGATTAGTATTGCGGCAATTTCGAAAAAGAAGTTGAGTTCTGAAAAGAACGATAAATACAAAAGATTAAATCGAATTCCTTGTTTTAATATGTTTTTCCAGACAAATAGAATTTCATAAACTCTTATCAGAAAAAAAATAAATAGACTGGCCAACGATGACGAGGCAAAATACTTGGTGGCGTCTATTAGTTTGTTTTTCATTAATTAAAATCTTCCTTTTGTTAAATGTATCGTTTAAGAAGAAAAACCTTTCTTCTCCATATGTCCCCATTTTCTATCGCCTAGAAAGTATTCCAATGTACCCTTAAAGCGGTACCAAAGAGTGAGTTGTCTATATCCAAAGTTTTCAAATACAGCAATTATAAATAACTCTATGAGATGCGAAAGACGGCTGTATCTTCTAAATGTTAACTCTTCAAAAATTACAGAGAGTAATGAAAGAACGACTCCGTAAAGAATTGCTGCTGAAAACAAGACGAGCGCAAAGTTCAACGAGACCATTCCAAAAATCAGAGAAATAAAAAAGACTAAATAACCGACAGCTTCAATAATGGGCCCGAGCATTTCGAACAGAACAAAGTACGGAAAGACTATCATTCCGAGTAACCCGTAACGTGGATTGAAAAATAATTGTTTGTGAAGCAGAAGACTTACAATTGTTCCTTTCTGCCAGCGTTTTCTTTGTAGTCCCAAAATCTTTCTGCTCTCCGGGGCTTCGGTCCAACAAACAGGATCCGGAATAAAAGAGATCAGGGCTTGCGGATTTTCTTTTCTTAATTGACGATGCATTCTTACAATTATCTCCATATCCTCGCCGATGCAGTTTTTAAGAAATCCGTTTACCTTTATTAATTCACTCCTTTTGAAACAACTAAATGCACCGGAGATAATTAAGATGCCGTCCATTATTTGAAAGCCGTTCCTGCCAAACATAAACGCACGTATATATTCCACTACTTGAAATTTAGCCAGCCATGACTTTGGTAATTCTACGCTTGTCACATATCCCTTATTAATCTGACAGCCGTTTGCGATCCGAACAGTTCCGCCGACTGCAATTACATTTTCATTTTCTACGAATGGATAGCTTATTTTTAATAAACTGTCTCTTTCAATAATTGAATCTGCATCAACAACTATTATTAGGTCGCTGTCGGAAATATTTATTCCAACATTAATTGCATCTGCTTTTCCGCCATTCTTTTTATCAACTATCACTAAATTTTTGTAATTCTTGCAAATGTAAACGGAGTTAACCTTTTCCGTCGGAATATTATCGAAAGGAAGGTAGGGTGCTTCAATCGCATTAAATTTTTCCTTAAGAATATTTAGTGTCTGGTCTTTTGAGCCATCGTTAACAACGATAATTTTATATTCAGGATATTCAAGTTGCAACAAGGCAAGTATGGATGTGTATATACCTGCTTCTTCGTTGTATGCTGGTATTATCAAAGAAATAGATTTATATTTTTTTAATTTGAATACATCTTTAAGATCTTTAAAAGCCTGGTTATTCAAATACCTTTTTAGATTAAAAAATGATAGGAAGCTAAGAAGAATATAAATACTTCCGATGGCAAGAAAATAAAGTAAAATAAAATAATTAAAGTACTGTACTATGTTTTTTAGGATTTCAGTCATCTTCTAAAATTCTTTTCTCCATAATTATTCTTTGAGCGATAATTGATTCAATCTGGCGTGATGGATTTTTAGCATATTCGAAAAGTTTATACTCCGTTTTGGTTGAACATTTATACATTGCTTTTGCTGCGGCAATTTTGACCTCTAGCTCTGGATCTAACATTTTATTTATTATATAGTCTTCTAGAGATGTATCTCCAATTTTACCAACTGCTTCGATTGCCGCTACCCGTATTTCCGGTTTTGAGTGCCCCAAGAAAAATCTAAGTGCATTTACAGAATCTAAATTTTCAACTTCTCCCAAATACCTTAACGATTCAATGATCAATGATTTATCACCGCTATAAAACAAAATGTTCAAAATTTTCTTAAGTGCATCCGCATATTTAAAATGCCAAAAGACCGTAATTATTATGAGAAGAATTTTTGTTGATTTTTCTGTGTCAAGTCTTTCTGTTAATATCGGACAAATTGATTTATCGAATTTTAGAATCATTGACAAAATGCTGTCGCTTGTTAAATTCTTTCTTTTTTTTGCAACATCTAATATGAGATTAATTTTTCCATACGCGTTAAGATATGCAAGGCTTTCAACAGTTGTTCTAAATATCAATTCGCTTGGTGTGTTTAAGCTTTTAATCAACAAATTAACCGTTTCTTCTGTATTGATATATTTTAAAAAATAAATTGCTTCAACTCTATCCTTGCGGTTTAATTTATCTGCCCTATTAAAAAAATATTCCCGCAAGCTTGTCTCGGTAATCAACTGCTTAAGGCGGTCTAGGTCGTCTCCCTTTAGATTAAATAAAAACGTTCTTAAATAAGAAAATAAATATTTGTATTTGGATTTTGGTATTAATGATATAAGACTTTGGGGTTTGTCGTCTGAATAAAGATAGTTGAAAATTTGATCCTGCCATTTTGATATAAATTTTTCTTGCCGCTTGGTTCTAAAAAAATTAATTGCTCTCAGCAAAAAAATAAACGCCATAAAAAAATATGCTACCTGCAACAACACAAACAGCGCGACTAGTATATAAAAATTGTAACCGCTAGACAATAACTCTCCACTCTAATTTGTTATTAAGAGATTATCATAAATATAATATAAAAGAGATTTGATTACTTAAGAAGTGCTTTTTCTATTCTCAGTATAAGCTCGGTGGTTGAAAACGGTTTGGTAACATAGTCTGCTGCCCCGGCCCTCAAACACTCAAGTACTGCGCTTTCGTGTGAATGGGTAGATAACATAATTACCGGGATGTTAGAAATTCTTGGATCGGCTTTTATTTCTTTAAGAAGAGTGAGTCCGTCAATAACCGGCATCATTACATCTGAGATTATTAATGCGGGTTTGCTTCGAACAAGATACTCAATTACTTTTTCGCCGTTTAAAAAACTTTTAACCTCGTAACCTTCTTTTTCAAGTTTGAACTTGATTAAACGAGTAATTCCTTCATCGTCTTCAATTAAAACAATATTCTTTTTATTTGTGGCCATTACCTTTGGGTGGGATATAATTTTACTAATGCTTTGATCTGAATTTCTTTTTATAATTTACTCAATAAAACTAAGATTCCCAACGAATAGATAAAGAGTAAAAATTTTTGTGAAATATTTTTTCCTTAATAATTTAAAAAAATTTTGAAATGATTTTCATATCAAATCATAAAAATTATTTTAGACTTGCTTTAGTGTAATCATTAGTGAATTTATAATAAATATCTTTCCTCTTTTAGATTCAAATTGAGAATGATCTTAAGTTTATAAAGCAATTGTGTTATAACAAAATCCGTTGGTTATTTCTTCGCTTTGGAACATCGCATATTAACATACATATTGTATAAAATCTAGGAATAACCAATCAAAAATAAACCAGTTTTTAATGTTTTTTCTTTGGCTCAATATCATCTAGCGATATCATTTTGAAACAAATTCCTTTCTAATTAAGCATAAAATAATTCGATTTTACTCTGAAAACCAAGCCTGTCAATGGCATTTGTCTTGCCTTTCACTTACCAAATATAAGATTAACCTTAGGAGGAAATTAGTGAATACTTATACTAAACTGTTCTTGAAAGTGATAGTGTTTATATCACTTATTTACGGTTTGACAACTAATGTAACTGCACAGAGTAAGTTTTTACCAAAAGTGCAAGATCATACCAGCATTGCACAAATTAGTTCTAGTAATGCTGAGGGTACCGGTGTAAGCTTTATAAATCCATATACTAATGTTCGCGATACATATTTCGCCGGTTTATTTTTAGGAACACTTAATTCCGTAAGCACAAAATTTTACTGCATTGATATCAACACCCACTTAGCAAG
>JAHEZQ010000067.1 GCA_023250955.1 Melioribacter sp.
GCCTTCTTTTACTTTGCATCGGAACCGGAATTCAACATTAGCGAAATTCTCCAAAGATGGATCAATTTTCCCCTCCCAGAAAAAATCGGATGATGTCATTCCAGGCGTGAACTCGGCTTCAACCGTCATCATCGGCCGTGCTGAGGTTAGCATAATTCTATCGGTAGTGAACTCTCTTCCAGCATATTCAATCACTTCAAAAGATTTCTGTTCCGTTTCGCCCCACGATTTGTTATAAATGCTTCCGGAATATTTCATCCACGGCTTAATCTCTTGCATCAAATGGATATGTCCAAGAGCGTAATAATCAGCTTTCGCTTTCTCAAGTGTACTCGGTGCAACCATGATGTCTTGAGAAACTAAACTCTGTCCGGAACTCAAACGAGAGCCAATAACATTACCATGAAAAGCGAGAATCTTCGGACAATCATATTCTGCCGTTGCATCACCAATCAGTTCAAATACTTGCTCGAACTTCTCAATAAAATCTGCATTGTTATTATCAATTGATTGATCAGAAAGGAACATTGACTTTGTTGGATAGGGTACAAGAGAAACAATATAATCGGCATCAGGCAAATCCCCTTCATCGCTTCTAAGTAAATCAACAATTTTATCAGAAACAATTCCATCATCATTTCTAATGCCTAAACAAACCGGATATTCATAAGCGTAAATGTTCGGCTCAAGCTGATGAAGAAGAGCAATACTTCCCGGTTCATCGTGGGAATTATTTCCTTTAGTGATGAAAACAAAATCAACATGTTTACTCATTTCGCGGAGATAAAATTTTACAACCGGCACTCCGGAATTATCAGCATAGCTCTGTTTCCGTTCCCAAATATCTCCGGCATGAATAATTGCATTGATCTTATTGTCCCTAACATAATCCAACATCTGATCAAGCGAATTTTTCAGCTTCTTTAATTTCTTAGGATCGGAATCGCCATGCCAGTCTGCCGTGTGAAGAAATTTTAATGCCTTCATAATTCCTTCACCTCCTTAAAATCCGGAAGGTTCAATAACCGCTCGATAAATTTCACTTGAGAATTCACGGCATTCTTTTCAATCCGGTCAATTGTTATTTCTTCTCCTTCAGCATCCTTACTGTAGTTTTTTATCTTCATCAAATTGGAAATCTTTTCCGTGCGTTCTTTCTGTGTAGCTCCCCGGAATTCTTCGGCAAGAATTTTATTTTGTTCTTCTTTTGTTGGGCCGGTCTGCTCTTGATGAGATTGCTGCTGTTGTATCGGTCCATCATCAACAATTACTGCCTCTATAGTTTCAACTTGTTTCTGTCCCGGCGCTGCATATATATCGTTAACAATCCCAAGACGCTTACGTGCAAGTTCTTTTTTAATTTGAAGTTGATCTTCCTTCGGTAGATCTTTCAGCAATTCGTCTTTATCTTCAATTACGTAAGGAATGAGGAAAGGTTTTTTTAACTCATCAAGCGTAAATCCTTGAGGAAGTTTGGCTATTGCTTTATTGTATGCACGTGTGAGCGCATTACTTTCGGCAAGAGCTTCAGCATGAGTTCTTCTGCCTTTGATCATTTTTTCAAGAGGTTTTCCGTCTTTAACATATTTTTCAAGATCGCGGAAGTAATCATATTTTCCGGTTGCCGTTCCTTCCTTTATTGAACCGTCAATACTTCGCAATTTCCATTTCACTTGATGTTCGATGTAAGTAACACGTCCTTTTTCATCTACCTTTCTTTCAAGTACTCTGGAATCAATTATTTGCAGACCGGATTGCTGCGCAATTTCGTTGAGCTTTGTTAGATGCAGACAATAAGTGTTGCTTTCATTCCTGTAGATGTCACGATTATTGCCGTAAGTATCTAAAGTCAAATCAACCGAAACAATTGCTGCACCGTATTTAAGAGCTGGATCTGTAAATTGAACCGTCTCCGGAAATAAAGGGATAGTAATTGCCTTAGCTTTTTCAACAAAGGATTGAAGTTTATCGTTATCACCGATTCTTTCTTTTAGAAGAACCATTACTTCATTTTTATTTGCCATGATTGATTCCCCCTCCGGTTAATGCCGGGAAATTTTCTTCAAACATCTTCTGAAGAGGTGCACCTATGCCGAGATCTATATGCGGAATATCTTTCACCGATTTATGCTCGCTCAAGTCCAGCGTTATTCTGAACTTACTCTTCCGTTGTGTTTGTGAGTTCTGTTGATTATTTTTCTCTTGGTTCATAAATGACTCCTTTAGTTTTTTATGAATTGTTATTTGCTAGCAAATGACTTGAAGCCCCGTTAGTAGCGGGGTTTTCTTTTTTGTTCAAGTGTAACCTCTTAAATCTCATGTGCGGAATTTTATTCAGTACCCAATGCTTAAAACAATGTTCAGCATCCGGATTATTATTAATTAAGTTTTGCTTCAACCTTTTATTACATCCGGGTTCTTTGCATCTAAGGTTGCTTAGAATTTTGTAGTCCACTTTCTCCAATTTTCTCCTCGTCGTTTAATTTGAAAAATTTTGTTTTACCGCCAAGTTTTAGAGCATTCAAATACCGCTGTGCGCGGTCATTGATCTGCTTATCAAGTTTTACTTGTAGATCGTGATTAATTTTGCTTAGTAAGTCGTTCTCTTTTTTAAGATCATCAATTATCTGCGCATCCCCTTTTCTTCTGCCGACGGCTGAGTTGGCAAATGAGTAAGCCATCAGTAAGAAGGCTATTATGAAAATGATTTCGATTATCATTTTTGCGTTCACAATGAATCCGTGTTCTTGAAAAACTGTTTATAAATATCTATCACTACCGGCCAGAACAT
>JAHEZQ010000039.1 GCA_023250955.1 Melioribacter sp.
TTTTCATCGTCCGATAAACAAGGTCTGTGGTTTGGAATGCTAAGCACGTCCTTTAATTCAAATTGTACGTCAAAGTGACACCATTTGCATTTAGTATGCTTATAGACTAATGCATATCAGGAGTTTGTTGGATGCGGTTTCCTAGTTTCATACTCGGTAAAATCGTGTGGGCGTTCTTTGCAGAGCTTTTCCCATGCTGCCTTATTCATGTTTGCCATTCTCCGCGCGCGTTTTTAATTTGTCATCAGTGCAAACAAACGTTCTATGAAATGTAAAACTATCGTCCGGTTGAGCTTCAATAAGTTTCCCGCCCGACTTAATGCAATTGTGTCGAAGTTGAACATACTGAGGAGTGTAATTAATAGACGAAACAATGGTAATAGGAATATATGCAACAGAAATTAATAAGACACCGGCAAGCACGAAAAGTGTGAGTTCTACTATAAATTCATATAGATTATTAAACATCTTTGCCGCCTTCCTTATCAGCGCCCAATTCCTTAGAAAAAATCTTATCAAGTAAAATGCAAGCCAAGTGCATTCCGGAAGCTGCAGCTGTATTGCCTCCTTCTTCTTTAATGAATCTAACAAACTGCGATCGAAGTTCTTTCACCTTTTCGATAGGCACAACGCGAGCAACTGGCTTTTGACTGTTTGCGTATTTTTGCCCATTGAAAAAAAGTTGTCTCGCTCGATTCTCTAGAGCTTTGTAGAAATAAGGATCCATACCTCGATAACTCTCCATAAACTCATCTACGTAATCGGGGTGCCAATTGGCGGGCTTGTCGGTTTCGGGCGGCTTAGCTGGCTCCGGAAGAAAGTCTTTAAACGTAGAATCGGCATAAGGCGATCTTCTGTAATATGACGAGTTAACGTAATTAGCCAAAGAATCCAAAGGAGTAGGCGTTCTATCAATCTGAATTTTTCGCGTACTCCAATCAATGTTATCTACGATTGCTTGTAGAACCGAATCGGTTTCGGGCGGCTTGGCTGACTTATCGCTGTATGGCGCGGGTTGCTTGGCTTCGGCTTCGAGTTGCATTTCATAAAGTTTTTCTGCCGGAGTTTTGTCGGATTCATTGGGCATATCCAGCATATCGCAGAATTTATTAGCTTTACGGATTCCTAATTTCTCTTCTGCTTCACGTCTTGAACGCGGCTTGGATTGAGCGGCTTCGAGTGCCTCTACTTTTTCACTTGTTTCAATAAAGCTGTCGAAAACGTAATCACGTAAATCATCTAGTCTTCTTTCTAATCTTTCTAATCTGGATAATCTGGATAATCTGTCATTGGTTTTGTTCATTTTACATTTTCTCCATCAAAAGGTTTAATTCCCCATTTATCGTCAATTTCTTTTTCTTTAGCATTAATTTTATTAGATTCTTCTTTTAAACTGCGCATTTTTTTCATAACATCTAGCATATCATCGTTCATTATTACTGAGTTAATGAAAAATAAAGCAATTTCGGCGGCAATTTTTGTGTATTCAGCGTTAATTTCTTCTAGTCTAGTCATTTTATTCCTCATCTACTTTAATAGCCTCTATAATTACTTCAGGCTTAGTTGTAATATTTAAAATATGGCGAATAAATTCAGATTTAGAAACAATTCTATCGGAATTTTCCATATTATTTAATTTTAGGAACTTGCAGTGAGCTTTGTGGATTTGTTTAAATAGATCTGCACTTAATCTTAATAACATGTTTTTATTTTTTTGAGACATTTTTAGTTTCCTTTTCTAGTTTTAGACATTTTATCTTTAGTTTCTTGAGAATGTTTTTTACCCATTGCAGATTTAGACATTTTACTTTTTGTCTCTTGAGAAAATTCTCTACCTTTCATGGATTTACTTATTTTATCTTTACTTTCTTGGGAAAGTTTTTTACCTTTTCTAGATTCAGATAATTTATTTTTAGTTTCTTGGGAACATTTTTTACCTAAACGGCGTTTGTTTCCTTTTAGAGCTTCAGATATTTTATCCTTAGTATCTTGAGAAAGCTTTTTACCTTTATGAGATTCAGATAATTTATTTTTAGTATCGTTTGACATTTTATGATTATCTCCGCCTTTTTTAATGTTATAGCCAAACATTCTATCTAATGTATTTAATTCTTCAATATAAGTTTCTTCCAAATAATTACAAACAGAGAAAGAACTTGTTTGTGCAATAACTTCAAATTTGAAATTATCCATTCCATATTTTTTGATAGAATTATAAAGATGTGGGGAATCATTTAGTTTGTTTTTTGAATTAGAAATATGCTGTTTCCATCTTTTTTCTGGTTTTTGAAAAGTTTGTCCAATATAAATTTTATTATTTATAATATTTGTTATTGTATAAATGTAATAATTCAATTAATATCCTTTAAGTATCTTCTTATTTAAAATGAGAGGTTCATCAAGATTATTATTTAAATGATCATCTAGTTTATCAATATTTAAATCAGATGGTATTGATTCATTTTTAATTTTATATAAAAATGAAACATATTCTTTTTCTGTCATATGACAACCTTTATTTAAATAAACTTTAGAATTTGAATTCATTGGATAAACGTAAAAATATTTATATAATCCAAATTCGTCAACTTTATTATTAAATCTATTTAAACCTGGAAAAAAATAATAAACTAAAAAATAAGGAATATTTAATTTTTTAGCAATTTTTAATTGACATTTTATTTGAAAATTATTTAAATCTGTTTTATAGTGGAAACCATGTTTTGTTTCCACCATTATTTGAGGCTCACAATTTTGATCATATTCTATCATGTCGACATCCGTTGCATATAGTTTTGCTCCCCATTTTCTGTGATTATCATTATATTCTTCATTTGTAAAGTTTAAGAGTTTTTCTATTGTCATACATATATATCATGTAATGCACAGATATACAAAATATTTTAAATAAAAGTGAAAATAAATTTAATAATAAAAATTTTTCATTTGTCGAGCATTGTTTTTATTTAAACTCGCGCGCGCTCCCGCGTGTGCCTGCGCGTGTACCTGTGTGCGTGCCCGCGGGCGTAAGATCTTATATATACGGAAAGCAATTCGTAGTTCCTCCGAATATCATCCGTTGGATTTTATTTTCCTTCGTCAAATTTTCATAAATTCAAATTTACTTGAAAAATAAAATGAAAAATTTTTACTGGGGGGAATATTTAATGTTTTTTGTTGATAACGAATATTTTATTCGGGATAAATACTAGACCCCCCCGAAAAAACCCCAAAAATTCGTGGTTTCTTTTTGACTTTAATGCTTTTAATTTAAACGTGTAACTTTATATTTCTTGTTGATTATTTTATTTTTGCTTATTGCTCTAGAAATGTAGGTTTTAGATACTTTTAACGCTTTTGCAGCATCTAAATTTGATTCATAAACTGTTTCAATGCTAGTTTCTAATTCTGTGACAAGAACAGTTTTAAAAGAATTTTTATTACCTTTTTTAGCTTCAGATAATTTATTTTTAGTTTCTTGAGAAAATTTTATACCTTTTCTAGCTATACCTATTTTATTTTTATGTTCTTGAGAAATTTTTATACCTTTTTTAGCTGTAGACATTTTATTTTTAGTATCTTGAGAAAATTTTTTACCTTTGTGAGCTTTGGACATTTTGTCTTTACTTTCTTGAGAGAGTTTATGATTATCTCCGCCTTTTTTAATATTATAGCCAAAATTTCTATCAGTAGATTTAAATTCTTCAATATAAGTCTCTTCCAAATAATTACAAACAGATAAAGAACTTGTTTGAGCTATTACTTCAAATTTAAAATTATCTATTCCATGTTTAATCATGGACGAATAAAGGTGTGGAGATTTGTTTGGTTTACATTTTGAATAATAAATATGCTGATTCCATCTTCTTTCTGGTTTTTGAAAAGTTTGTCCAACATATATTTTATTATTAATTGTATTTGTTATTGTATAAATGTAATAATTCAATTAATTCCTTTTTAAATATCTATAATAGAATGTGATACAATTGATACATAAGATATATTTTCTTATAATATAAAGGAATCTAATTAGAATAAAGTTTTAAAACGTTTTTGAGATTGGATGAGTACTTGGTTGATTCTTCTCTAAAAGTTAATTTAAACTTAATACAAAAGGAAGAAACTAGGTTGACATTTGTTAGCCGAGGATACAGATTGATTTTTAGGAGAGAGAAAATGTTTAATATACTTGGTGGAATGTTTTTGTTTTTTATGTTGGTGATTGTTCCTTTTGCTCAATTAATTACTGGATTAGCTGAATCGGAGAAAAAGAAATGAAAAAACTATTATTGATTATTATTTTAATGTTAGTTGGTTGTACGAATACTTTAAGTTCTAGTGAAGATGAATTTAAAAAGATTGATTTGTGTTCAAATAAATATGATGAAGTTAATAAAGTATATAAAATTGAATTTCCTGGAAAAAGTTCTGAAGAATTAATTAAAAATACTTGGATTGAAAAATGTGATGATAAATCTTGTTATGTATATAATGGTTATGTATCTAATAATATTGCTGGTGATAGAAAATATTATAATGGATATGTAGAAGTTTCTTTTAATAATCAAGAATGTAAAGATTATTATATTGTTTATTTGGAATGAGAATATAATAAGGTAGGTAAATGTAGTTTTTGGGGCGGGACTTGTTTTAACCCAGAGATACTCAGGAAAAAACCTCACTAAGAGATAGAGAAAAGAAACTTTTATATAATCATTAATATTTAAAACAAATACAAAAAAATCACAAACCGACTCTTCTCCCCACAGCGCGGAGCGCGCATGGGGGAAGCGGAGCGAAGCGGGTCCGGGATGTCTGTTTATACCGGTTCCCGGGTTTCCGGTTACCTTGGGAGCCGGAAACCGGAAACCAACTTTTATCGAGGTTTTTTCAAAAAAGCATTGAAATAGAAAATTGTATCCGGAAACCCAAATTGTTAACCATAATAAAAAAATTTTTTATATAAAGTCGAGATACAACTAATTGTAAGACATATAAATAAGAATCATTCAATTCCTAAAATCCCGTCCAGGATATTCAAAACCCGCCTTAAATAAGCGGGTTTTTTATTTTTTAAACTATTTTAATTTTATTTTTAAAAATGTATGCATAAGAAGGTATTCTGTTATGAGACAAAAGAATATCACCTTTAAAGATGAGGAAGGTTTAAATGAAAAACTCATCATACTTTCTAAAAAATGCCGAATTCAAAAATCGACTTTAATTAGAATTTTATTAAATAAACAATTAGAAGCCGTCAATGAGTCTGGACAACTTATTGATTTATCCAAAAAGGAATTGAATGACTCATACGAAACAGAATGAAAATGACACATTAGAAAGTTTAATAGATTATTTTACAGTAAATCCTACAGCAAAAACTGAAAACGATCATGAAATAGAAGCAAAAAGAATTTCTAAGTTAAGAAAAGAGAAATCTTTAAAAAAACCAGAATTAGAACCAGAAAAATTTGACTTAAACCTATTTGGTGGAGAAAGGCTGCTTGCTTTAGCTAACCGCCCAAAGATAGATATTAATTTCCTTGTGAAGAAATTACATATTACTCCAAATGAGGTAATAAGAATAATTGGAAACCCAAATTCTGGAAAAACATACTCGGCATTAGAGATTGCTATTGACTCAATTCTTGGATTGCCACTATTCGGAAATAGTGAATTCCAAACTGTTTTTGATCCAAACAAGATTATTGTTTTTTTGCAACTTGAAGGCGGAAAAGAAATGACAAGGTTTAGAGTGGAAAGAATAGTTACGGGAATTTGTGAACATTATGGATTTAATCATGAAGAAACATTTAAAAAAGTAAATGAAAGATTTTTTTTCCAATATATGCCAGCTTCAAATGTTGCTTTTAGTAATCCATCAAAGATGGATAAATATAAAAATGATCTCGCAAAACAGTATAAATCTCACAATGTTGGACAATTATTTATAGATAATCAAACTGCAATATTTAATACATCTGGATTATCTCCAAATGATCCTATATCCAGAGTAATTCTAGACTGTTTTAAGGATGCTGCCAATATGGTATCTCATGATGTTTTTACTTGGTTTATTCACCATTTCAATAAAAATAATATAGATGCAGGCTCGCATCAGTTATTTGCAGCATCTGGAACTGAATTAAATATTCATTATGAGAAAGATAAGAATTTGCGCTGGATAGAACATCATAAATCTAATTTTACATTATCTAACGATATTCCAATCGAATTCACTGGTAATGGTGCATATGATGATGATATGGAATGTACACGCGGATTATTTATCGAGGCTAAAGATAAGTCAGTAATTTTTGCTGAAGAAAAACAAATAGTAATATCACAAATATCATCATATACTGAGCCATGTAATATAACTTCGCTTATAAAAACTCTAGTAGATTCAACAAAAACTAGTGGTAATAAAATATCAAGAGACAAGGCAACTAATCTTATTAAGCAAATGATCGAAACTGGAGAAATAGTATCAGAAAAAGGTAAAAATAATTCTACTATAATTAAGATAAAACCAATTAATCACGGTGAAACATCATGGGAGGCAGCAGAATGAAATGTAATCACGAATTTTCAGAACCAGAATATGTAGATAATGTTTACCTATTTATTTGCCAAACCTGCGGAAAGCAGAAATTTGTAGATCTTTCGGATGATATTGATTATGGGGAATTTCCGGAGGAAACAGAATCCACGTGATATATAAACCAATGCAGCTGAATTTCTCAGTTGTATTTTCATCCACAATTATTCCAAAACCCGATTAGAAGTCATAAAAAGCTTTAATCGGGTTTTTTTATTTTATTATTTATGATTTTTATTTAAATATTATGGTAATAATATTGTATAGCTTGTATGACACGTATATCATCAGACTTAAATCATAATTTCCAGGCGACTTCGTTTGGAATCGTATATAATTCATCATCAAATCCAACAATTTTATCAATCTGCAAAGGTTGTAATGCTAAAAAAATATATTTAAGTGGACAAGGCGAATGGTTCGAAATAAATAATAAAAAATATGTAAAGGAAGAATTTTTTAATCTTACATGTGAAGAGTTTATTATAAAAGGATTACTAGAATGACTTCAATATTTAATGAAGAAACCGAGAAAAGAATAGAATTTATTTATAATAATGTATTTTCTGAAGTACTTACTATTCCGGAGTATATGAATCAATGTATAAAATCTTGCGGAGATATAGATAATTTAAATAAATGGCTAACTGAAAGAGAATTAGAAATAAACATAACAATGGTAGCTGAAATTAGAGGATTACTTAAATGAAAAATAATAATGACGATAATTTAACGGAAGAAGAAAAATCAATACTTGAACCTATTTTAGAATTAGCAGTTCATGATTTTGGAATAAAAAAAGTCCCAAATTCTTACGTAGATTTTCATACTGTAGACCTAATTTGGCATCACATGTTCAGAAAAGACACGTTACTTTTTATGACTATAAAATTAGATAGACAAACTAAAGAAGTTAAGTATATCCTTGAGACCACAAATGAGTATGGTGAACATGATCAAGAATCATTTTTAACAACGCTACAAGCTATAGATTTAATAAAAAGAAATGAAACTCAGCTTGATGGTACATTGAATTAAATTATTTAATAAAAATACTTGTCAAAAATAAGACAGTGTCGAATGCTATTAAACACCAAAAAAGGTTATTAATGCTAAATTTGATACTGTCTATTTTTTTATCCATTTTCTCATCTCTAATTTTATTAACTTCCTCAATAGATCTTACAGTATTATTTAAACTATGAATTGAATTATTAATTGTAGATAAAGATTGCTTTATTTCAGGAATTCTGGCGTTCAATAGCAAACGCATATCTTCTGTTAAATTATATAATTGTTTATCATGATATTCTACATCAGAACGCAATTCAATTACATTGT
Source organism: Melioribacter sp. (assembly GCA_023250955.1). Taxonomy (GTDB): domain Bacteria; phylum Bacteroidota; class Ignavibacteria; order Ignavibacteriales; family Melioribacteraceae; genus Fen-1258. The sequence goes on from JAHEZQ010000039.1 coordinate 7,943, forward strand.
CTTTTTTATCATTCGTGCTCATTATTAGCTCCAGGTGGCAAACTGTCTGGCAAATTCGCTTGTTTTTTTAGAAATGCCTTAAATATAGAAAAAACATATGAAGAAGCAAAACCGGAAAGTAAAGCATAGGCGATTTTTTCACCAACTAACTGTCCAGCAATTTGTCCAATTGGAGCAAAAAAAGTAATTAATAAAGATACAATTAAACTTAAACTAGGCAGAAAAACACCTGTAAATTTTTTATTATCTTTTAAATTATTCCATTTTCCTTCTGTCCAAAGTCTTATTACATAAACAAAAATTGCAACAGTGATTGATTGAAGGATTATATTTGCGGAAAAAAAAGATTGAATATCCATTAATAGTTCCTAAAATCAAAAATTGGTTGAAAATGTTGAGATGCAGCTGTTCCTCTCAAATCTGCTAACGCATAAGATGTAGCCAAATTAGAGGCTGTAGTGCTAAATATGCCAAATCCGGGTCTTAAACAATTACTTTGATTAACTGTTGATCCAAACTGTCCAGAAAATACTGGCATACTGCTAGCTAAAACCACGTTACTCATTGTAATCCACGAAGGACCTGTTAAATTCGAATTAGATAATAATCCAACTACATAATTTCCAGCTGGCATATTTACATTTATTGGAACAACAATATTTTTAAATCCATTAATGAATTGACTTGAAACAGTTCCAGTCATAGTTATTGTAGTACCAACAGAACCAGAGCTTAATAAAGATAGTGAAGTTCCGTTTATAGAATAAATTCCAAGTCTAGCAGCAAGTTGAAATGCATAAGAGCTATTACTTGAAACTGAACAAGTATTAGATAAAAACAAATTACAATTAGAAAAACTATAATTTGTTTGAACATCTAATGGGAAAAATATAGGAAATTGATCTAATTGAGTTGCATTATTACTGTATATATTGCTAATATTTCCTAATGCACTTAATGTACCACCACTTTGCGTGTATGAAAAAGAAGCAGTTAAAGTATTATTATTCATACCAAATGAAATATTATTTGAATTATTAAATACTACTAGACCAGTGGAAGCTACTTGAGTTCCAGCCGAAATTTGCTGAATATTACTTTGGGTTTGTACAGTTTGAACAGGAGCAGAAATTACAATGCCACCAACTGATGCGCCTACAGATACCGCTCCAGCTCCATAAGCCAACATTCTACTTGCATTAATTGTAGAATTTGATTGATTTGTAGTATTTCCAAACGCTAATAACTCTTGACTCATAACTGCAGTAAGAGTACTTCCATTTAATCCAAAACTTAAACCATTAGAATTACTAAATACAAAATTTGTAAGATTATTTGATGTAGTGCCAGCAGAAAAATTAACAGCGCCATTAGCACAGGATGCAGTAATAGTATTTCCATTTAAACCAAAACTTACACCATTAACATTACTAAAAGATAATTGCGATAAGTTACTATTTGTAGTTCCAGCAGTTACTCCAACATAAGCACTTGCTGAAATTTGAAGACCATTACTATTAAATATAGTTTGTCTTCCAAATATAACGTTATTCAGATTAACAAAATTTAAATAACTTACATTATAATCTGAAGCACCAACATTCATTTGTAATAAGCGCTGAGATCCGGTTATAACAGAACCATTTAATCCAAATGAAAATCCGTTTGAATTACTAAAAGTTAAAGCAGAAAGATCATTTGATGTAGTTCCTGCAGAAACATTAACTCCTGATATTAATCCAACGGTTGAAGGAACAGTATAAGAAGCTGTAATTTGATTAGAATTAGACATTCCAAAACTAATACCATTAGAATTTGCAAATGAAACAATTCCAGACTGAGCAATTTGTGTTCCAGCGCTTGGATAGACAATTGATTGTGTTTGTACTGATTGAACTGGTACTGAAGCAGTTAAAGTTGATCCATTTAATCCAAAACTTACGCCGTTTTGATTACTAAATACTATATTTGAAAGATTATTTGATGTAGTTCCAGCAGAAAAATTAACATTTCCTCCACCACCAACTCCAGAAATAACAACGCTTCCATTTGTATAACCTACAGATACATTTCCAGCACCATTAAAAGTTACACTTCTTGCATCAAATGTTCCAGAACTATTATTTGTAGTATTCCCAGCAGCAAAATATCCTATAGTTTGATTTGTTTGAGTAGGAACAGTATATGAACCTGTAATTGTACTTCCAGATAAACCAAATGCTAAACCGTTAGCATCTCCAAAATATATATTAGATAAATTTTGATTAGTAGTACCAGCAGAAATATTAATATTTAATTCGCCAATAATATTTTGCCAAGTAATATTACCTGGATCTGGGTCTGTTAGCATCCAGACACTTCCGTCATTTAATTGTACTGCTAATTTATATTTGTCAGCAATATCAAATCCAACAGCTGCATTTCTTGCATTATCATCAGCATATTCAAATGAAATAGGACCATGAATACCTTGTGTAATGACTTGTTTTCCATGTTTTGCGGATACCATATTTTAATGCCTATTTATTGATTTACACTACAACGATATAACCGTCATCATTTGTTAATATAAATCCTTCTTCATCATTAACAACTGGTAATTCTGGTTTAAATTCTAATAAATCAGAATCTGAACAATATAAAAATTGTCCAATCTGAGTTGGAACAGGTAATGGGGGCGGTGGTGGTGGTATAACTACTTCTTTCCAAACAGGTTTCGTTCCATCATTTGATAAGAAATAATTATTTGGACCAATAGGCAATGGAACCCAATTAGTTCCATTATAATAAACTATTGAACCAGCAGTTTGTCCAGTTAAGTGAAAATCTATTACCTGAGGATCAGGATATGTTCCAGATAAATCTCCACCAGCTGGACCAGAAGGATTTCCGCCTCCACCACCACCGCCTCCTCCACCAACTCCCCAAGTTGGAGCAAATCCTTCACCATGAGTTACTAATGCATATCCATCTTGACCAGGCTCTAATCTAGTCCAATCATTTCCATCAAAATATAAAATATCTCCATATTTTGCATTTATTAAATTGTTAATAATTTTAGCCATTATACTACAACAGCTCCATTAGTTAAGGTAGTTAGGTAATTATCATAAGCAGTCATTTCTGCAGCTGATGGAATTCTATTCAAATAAACAACTTCAAAAACTGCAACGTTTCCGTATGCAATAGTTCCAGCCGAGCCAATCGCACGACCGGCAGGAATAGAGTTACCTACGTTTCCAGTCGTTTGATTTGCGCCATATCTGAATATATCTCCGGCATTATTTGACCAATCCGCACGATATCTTGCCCACGAATTAGTTGGGCAAGTGACTGAAGTTCCGGCAATACCAGACTGAGATCTGATTAAATTAGCACCACTGGAAAGCAAGCAACCACCACCAACATTTGAGTTATCGGAAATTAAACAAGCAGTTCCGGAAAATGATAAGTATTTAGCTAGACCCAAAGCACAAGTTGGCGTTGTTCCTGGAGCCGGAAGATTAAACGCGGAAGTTAGAGAATCATTGGAACCATCAAATGTAATTGAAGGTAATCCATTTAATGTACCATCAGAAGAATTATAGACAGGTTGAGCAGAGCCAGTAGCTTGAGTGTAATTTCTTGCATTGGCAGTTTGATCAGCCCACGCAGAAACACCAGTAGCTATCGTGATTCCTTTGTCAGCTCTTACCCATTGAAGAACTGAAGAAGTTCCGAAGATTGAAAGAGGATTACCGTAAACAACATCAAATCCGTATCTTGATAAATAATAATTATCTAATGCAGCAATCTCAGCAGGCGATGGTTTACCTTGAGTCACAATACGTTCAGCAATTGCACCGTTCCAGAAGGCAGCGCCAGTCGTTGAGAAAATAGAAGCACCAGTGGCAGTATTTGTGCCAGAATTTAATGCACCACCAGTTAATCTACCACCAACTTTAATATAAGCTGCAGTTGTAGAATAGAGAGCTTCCATTCTTTGCCACGTATTTAGCGGCAAAATAATTCCTGAATTTACTGCAGTACCGCTATATATTGAAACGTTACCAGCGCCAGCAGCATCATAAAGATCGGTTGTTTCCGGCTGTCCGCTTCTAGAACCCCAAAGAGCAGCGTTTGCATATGATGTTTCTTTGCCAATACCGCTAATCCAGAGGTTTTGACCTAGAGGCAATGTAGTGTTTACAAGCTCAGTTGAATTAACAGCAGTAGCACTTAATGTTGGCTGAAAGTTAAGACCTGAATCAGAAGGATTATAAACAGGTTGTTTTGCTCCTGTTGCTTGCGCGAAATTGTGATTATTACCTGACTGATCAGCCCATGCAGAAACACCAGTAGCTAGAGTAATACCTAAATCGCCTCTAACCCATTGGAGAACGGGAACAGATTTGATTATGGTTAGTGGGGTAACTTTATTATTTCCAGGATTAACACCTTTACCTGGACCAATTCCTGAAAATAATTTTCCAACGTCATATGAAGGCATTATTTATCCTTTTACTGCATTGATTTAATGTGGCAGGTAGCAGTAGCAGTAATGGAGCCGGATCCAGCTGTATAAACTAATCTTACCCAACGAGCAGCACTGAATAATTCTAAGAATCCACCACCAGCTCCAGAAATAGCAACATTTAAACCAGAAACTGTCGTCCAATTTACTAAATTAGCATTAGGAGTCATAGTCTCATTACCTTCCCAATCATTACAAGTCTGTACTGACCAAGTTCCAGCAGGAGTTCCAGTCGAAGGATTACTTACCTGAAAACTAATTCCATAAACTTTGTGAATCGGGATTGGTGAACTATTAAATGTTACAGCTGAAACGTAAGCGTTAATTACTGTTCCTGAAACTGCTTCTTGTACTAAAATTCTATTTGCCTGCATTATATTTCCTTATTTAAATCTGAAGGTATGTATTTATGTTTAATTATTGATTAATATTAGCCATCCATTTAAAGAATTAGAATACATTATTTTAAATGATATAAATCCTCCAATTATTGGAGTATACACTATATCTGCACCAGTTGCTGATAATAATCTATTTCCTACAGTAGATCCTGAATTATTATTATATAATGTTAATATTTCAGTTCCAGCATATACAAAATCAATAACTTGTCCATCAACATGTGGTGCAAATCCTGTAATACCAAATGCCGAAGTAGGACCAATAATAACTTGAAATCCTGATGATAAAGATATATTATTATTTGAACCATTAGATAGATTTATTGTTTGAGAAGGTATATTCATACCAAATCTTGAAGTTATAAATTGAAAACTGGAAAAATTAAAATTAAGTTTTGCTGTTTGATAATCATACCACTGTACGAATCCTGAAAAATCATTCGAATCAAACGTTTCCATAGTATTATCTGCATTAAATAATCCAGTAATACTACAATTACCATTTAAACCTTTATTTTTAACAAAGTTTCCAGAAACGATTCCTCCATAAATACCACTAATTGAAACTCCTTGACAAGCTTCAATTGTAATAACTGATAAACCAGTAGTACTAGATTGAGCATTTAAATTATATACATTTCCAGCTTGAATATTTCTAAGAATGAAAGGTTCACCAGTTAAAAAACCATCACCCATAGATACGCTTGCTTCAAAATTAATAGCTCCATCTGCTATAAGAGCTACAGTATAATCATAATGTAAATTATATTCTGCATTTCCAAATATTTTTACATAACTTGAAGTATCTCTTGTTCTAAATGAAGGACCTAATGGAGCAGATGTTGCACAACTTTCAGTTATAATTCCTCCAACTCCACCCATTAAAAATGAATTATAACAAAGAGTAGCTGTACAATTATCTATTGTACATAGTTCACTGCTTGCAATTATAATGCCATTCATTGACTGTAAAACATCCCAATCTGTATATGTTCCAACTCCAAATGCATCGATTGGTATAAAAGTTATACTTGTACCAGATGATGAAGTTATTGTTCCTTGTAGGAATCCATTACCAGATCTTGAACATAATAATAAATCAGTACCAATAGTATATGGAACAGTTAATGCTGAAATAGTAATACTAACAGGAGTATTTACTACAGTGTTTATTGTTATAGATGTCGTACTAGTAGCTAATGGAATTGATGATTCATATCCATAAGCTTCTACATTATAAACTCTACAATAATTAGCATCCGTATATCCATCACCAGATATAAGGATTCCATTTTCAGGACCAGAAACAGAAGATTCTACACCAAGATCATATACAAAACAGTTATTACAAGATACAAATTTAATACATGCAGATCTTGGAGTTCTTGGACCTGTATTTCTTAATCTAGTTCCAATACCACTAACTGAAGTTCCAACTCCTTTAAGAGTAATTCCTTCATCATGATCTAATTGAAAACCTTCTGGAGAACGATAAACTCCATTTCTAAATAAAATAGTACCAGCTCCTTGAGCTTTTAAAGCTGTTAAAAGTGAAGTATATGCAGGTAAATCATCAACTCCATTTGGTGGTGGCATTAAAAATTCAAGAGGATTTGTTGGATTTGTAGTATTTGTTATATTTAACCAAGTTGGAACAGTAGGATCTGCAAGTAGCCAAATGCTTCCATCATCTAATTGCATTGCTAATTTATATTTGTCATAATCCTGAAATCCAGTGGCTGCATTTCTAGCTGCAGCATTCGCATATTCAAATGCAATAGCGCCATGAATGCCAGATGCCATAGTTTGCTTTTCATGTTTAGCTGATACCATATTTTAATGCGGATTTAATAGCTTAATTAAATCGAACCATCTGCTACTTTTTGTATATTTGTAGCTCCAGTATTAAGTTTGGACAAACCTTTTAATGAACCTTTATTTTGCTGTTTTTCTTGTTCTTCAGAAGATTTATAAAGATCTTGTATTGCTTTAATATTATCTGCTTTAAATGAATTATCCAAAGGTTGACCAAGTAATACGCTTAATTTTGCTTTTGTAGCAAAAGGCATTTCTTGATATTTAGGATTTACAGCTTGACTCATTATACTTGAGTGTATTTTATTATAAATAGCTGGATAAACTGCTTGAACCACTTCCATATCAGCACGATTTAATGTACCATTATGTAATTTATCTAATACTATATAAGGATTATTAATTACTTCTAATTTATTGTGGAAATTTTTAAGCTGCTCTTCATTAGGTTTCCAAGTATCTTTTGTAAATGCCATTGGAGGATTTGGATTTTTTGGCATTATTTGATTTAAATAATTTAATGCATTTAATGAAGATTGTGAATATTGTGATTGAACTGCAGTATTATTATTAAAATGAGAAGCGTTATCTCCAATTATCTTTTGATCATTTTGGGTTGCCATATTATCAGCCAATTTAGCAGAAAGATTTTTAAAAGTTTTATAATCATCATCTTTATCATAAATATCTTTACCTAACATAGATAATACATATGGTGAAGAGCCAATATTATTATATTTTCCTTTAGATAATGATTCTAATATTTCCGGAATTTTATTAATTTGATTTAATGAATAAAGATTAGCTTTCAACATTGCCTGTAAACCAAGTGTTTTAGCTTCTTGTGGAATCATTTTTGTAATCATATTAGCGGCTGGAGAATCATTTCCTCCAAATAAACCAATACCAGCAAGAGCGCCGGCTAAACCATTACCACCCATAAGATGTCCAACGCCAAATCCAGTAGCGCCAGCAGCAATTATTTTACCAATAGTTTTAGAAATAACCTGATCTGCTACTTCTTGACCAGCCTCAGTTAATTTAGTAACAGGTTTTTCTCCACGAACAAATTCGTTAAGACTTTTCTGTCTTGATAATGAACCTTGATTAAATTCTTCTAATGCTTTTAATTGCTCTTCATTAAATTTTCCAAGATCTTTTGCTCCAGATAATCTTTCTTGAGCTTGTTTTTCAGCATTACTATTTCTAATATTAACTAAATCATCAGCAGCTTTGAATTTTTCAATATCATTAGAATTAGGAACTTTTATTCCTTTATTTAAAAATTCATCAACTTTACCTAATACTGGCTCAAGAACTTCTCCAGCTTTGGTTGTAGCTTTTTTTAAACCATATAAAGTTGGACCAAATAATCCGCCAATACCAGCAGCAACCAAAAGATCTTCACCAGCAGTTTTGGGGTCCTGAAAAATAGCTTCACCAATTACATGAGGAGCTGAAATAACCGATTGTTCAACAGCTCCGCCTAATGCTTTTGCAGCAATTACTCTAGCTAATCCTATTTCTTCAGCAGCTCTTCCTGCAGTTAATGCACCTTCTGCAACACGTCCGGCAGTAGCAGCTCCTTTAAATAAAGGACCACCATAATAAAGTGAACCAATCGCACCAGCTAGTGATCCTACGGTATTTGCAGTTTGATGGAATTGTTGCAAGGCTTCATGAAGTTTAACTTCTTTTGGGTCAGCAAATTTTTTATAAGCCATTTCCGGTAAACCGAATAAAGCTTCATTACCAGCAGCTTCTAAACCAACACGCAAAGAACCGCCTATACCTTTATTTTCCTCAACAAATTTTCTCTGTTCAGGATCTAATGCGGCAAGTTTTAATTCTTCTTCAGTTGGTTGAGGTTTATTTAATTCGGCAAATCTTTGTTGTCTTTCTAAATTTTCATTAGATTTGTCAATTTTATTATTAGAATAATCATATTCCTCTAATACAGGTTTACCATTTACTAATTTCATTTTTGAACTTTGCCTTTAGCTTTAGCTTTATCATAAGCACTTTGTAAGTCTTTTTTAGCTTGTTCTGCACCAGATGTTCCGGCAAATAATCCAGGTGCAAGATTTTCGGATACGGCTTTAACTTCTGGTTCAGATGTTGATTCATTTGGGTGAGCTGCTTTGGTAACTGCATATGCTCCACCTAAAAGATCAAGTTTTTGTTTAGCTCTTGTTCCAGGCAATATTGCAATGCCAGTATCAACAACTCTATCAAGTTTCTTACCACCTTCTGAAAAACCAGTAGCAACACTATTAAATGCTTCTCTATCTTTTTCAGATTTAAAAACTACTTCTTCTCCAGTAAACGGATCAATTGCTACTAAATCTGTTGAAAGTTTGTCAGCTTTAGGATTATCTGTTTCATTTCGTAATTTACGAACTTCTTCTGTAGATTTAATTTCTGCAGGAGAAGCTAATCCGATAACATTTCCTTTAATATCAACTTTGTAATAATTTCCATCTTTATCACGTTTAATTGCAAAACCTCCAGCAGCAGGACCAGTAGGCGTTGGAGCAAGAAGTTTACTCAATGCAGCAACAGCCGGACCCATAGCGGCTTGTCTTGCAGCTTCTTTTTGTTGTTCTAAACCTAATAAAACATCTTGTCCTTTCGCTTTTGCAATAGGATCTTCGGTTTGAGAAAGAACTGTTTGAACCTGTTGAGCCGCTTTTGTTAAACCCAAATTTAAAGCAGCAGCCTCAGCAGAACGTTCATCCATTCTTTTTGATCTAAAATAAGCTACAGCATTAGTTGCTAAATCAACTTCTTTGCCAAGTTTTGCTATTTCTTCTTTTTGAGCATCAATATCACGCTCTACTAATGTATTAACTGTTTGAACAATTGAACTTGGAGAAACTGGACCACCACGAGCCGCTAATCCTTTGAATCCTTGTTCTAATCCAGCAAACAAAGCTATACCAATAAGTCCAGCAGTAGGAGTTTGTTTCCAATATCTAGCAGGATCTATATGAGCATTTTTAAAATCATTTTTTGTAGTTTCTAATTTATTTTCAATTTCTTTTAATCCAGTATTAAATTCTTGTTCATGAATTTTATTTAATTCTTGAGAATTTTCAATCATCGAAGTAGTGCCTTCATTAATTTTAGCAATAGCTGTATTTCTAGCAGATTCAGCTTCTAATATACTTTTTGCAGCTTCAATTCTTTGATCTGCTAAATCTGTTTGTTTATTTGCAGAACGAAGTTGATCACCAGCTTGAAATATTCCTAATTGTTTACCAGAAAATTGTCCAGGTTTAATTCCCGACCAATTAACTGAACCGTCTCCATTTAATGGATACTGTGATTTAATTTTATGTTCAGCTACATCTAATGCTGCAGTTTGTTTTGCAGCATCAGCAGGATTCATTCTTCCAGCAGCAACAGCCTCTTCAATTTCTGCTCTTTTTGCCAAAATAGGATTTAAAGAAGCATCCATATTAGCTTTTAAATCTCCAGTATAATTTGCACCAGGAACGGAAATTCCAGGAACAGTAGGAGAACCGTTACCACTTGGAGCTACATTTGTTCCAGCAGGATTAAATGTAACCGGCGCAGCAAGTGGACCTGTAGCATTAGGAGCTGCAATTGAAGCAGGAATTACATCTGGCGTAACTGTAGGAGAAGGTAAAGTCGCAGGTACAGGAGCAGAAGCAGAAGGAACAGCTCGATTAGCAGCTGTATTTGAATTTGATACACCTTTATCAGCTTTAAATTTAGCTCCTTCTTCTGGAGTCATTGAACCTTTAGCAACCCAATTATCAACCTTATCTGCACTAAAACCGTTATTTGTTTCAGGAATAGATGGAGAAGCTTTAAATGCATCACTTTTTACAATAGCAGCAGAAGCTTGTTCAGGTGTATAAACGCCTTTAGCTTGAAGATCTTCAATTTGTTCACGAGTTAGTGTTTGAGCCATTTATTAAATCTCCAATTATTTTTTCTTAACAGGTGGCGGGGTTGCTCCAGGAGGAGTTAGATATGCTGATAATCCACCAGTAGCTATATTACCAACAGCTCCAATTCCAGCTCCAATCATACCGTTAATACCTGCAGCGTTTCCTAATGCCATAGCGGATTCTTGTGCTTGTTTCCATTGATCTTGCTGAATATCTTGAGCATCAGAAGCTAATACAGCTCCAGCTTGACCATTTACAGCATTTAATCCTAAATTATTTAATCCTAATGCCGCTTGAATGTTTTGACCATTAGTATTTACCCCGGCACTTAAATTAGCCAAAGAAGTATTATTATTTAAATTAGATTGATTAATTAATGCTTGCTGATTCAAGTCAGCCTGACTTGTAGCTAGTCCAATATCTTGTCCTCTTTGATTGCCAAGAACTGCTCCTAATTGATTTTGAGCATTTATTTGTTCAGCCATTCTTTGCTGAGCTACTTGCTGAGCTAAAGTTTGATTTGCCATTACAGTCTGAGCAGATAATCCTCTAGCTAATAAAGCAGGATTTGTTCCGCCTTGTGGAGCAGAAGCCGCTAATGCAGCCTGACCAGCTAAATTTCTATCGGTTCCTTGTTTTAATATATTTGAAGCTAAACTTGGACCCGTTCCATTTGCTTGAGCTTGTAATTGACTAACTAATTGATTTTGATTATCTCTAACTTCATTTTGCGGAGCCATGTTGATTTGAGCAGCAGGACCTACGGTAGTATTTTTGGCAAATGGAGAATTTAAATTACTTAATCTATTTCTATCATCAGCAATATTTCCTTGCTGTTGATTAAATTTATCAGTTTGTAATTGACCTTCTTTATTAACTTTGGTTTTTTCAAAATCTTGTGATGCTGTTACCATTTCATTTCTCCAAATCTATATATAATCTAATAAATTGATTTTTGCTAATTATACCGTCAAAAGTATCACAAACTCTATTTACAACGTTTTTAAAAACAGTATCTCCAATTAACAATTTAAATCCTAATTCTTTGGAATAGTTTATTATTTCCTGAATAATCATATTTAATGCAATATCTGTTTTATCCTTATCTATATGCGGATTCTTGCACAGAACTTCCACATAAGCTTGTTTAGAATTAGTTAAATAAAGAAATCCACAAGCATGTCCAAGAATAATAAAACCAGTAGTCGATAAATAAGATTCATCTAAATCTTGATTATAATATTTATGCCATTCTTTTATTTCATTAAAATGTGACGAATTATATTTAATTACTTCCATTATGTTCTATTTCCAAACTTATTCTTAGGAGCAAGTTTATTAGTACCTTGTTTGACTCCAATTTCAAAGGCAAAATTAGAAATATCAAAGCCTTCAGTAAAATCATCTTCCTGAGAATCATATATCTCAATCTTAAATGAGGTACATTTCTGTCTAGTTAAATGAATATTAAACTCATATGGAACGAAATCTCCACCCCAAACATCAGAATCGCCCCAATATTCTTCACTTCCCCAAACATTATTATCTCCAATTAATGTTCCAGCATTAATTTCTGTAAATTGTGGAGGACTCTTATTGAAATCATAATAAAAAGATACATTTAATTTATGTTTTCCTAAGTATGATCCTAATATTAATGCTCTACGGACTCTTTGGTATCCTTGTAATTTAGCAAATGATAGCCATCCAGTTTGAATTTTTAACTGAATAAATTCTCCATCATCAGTATATCCTTCAGATTCCTTATATACAACTCCATTAGGTTTTAATAAGTAATAATTAGAATTAACAAATAATGCATCTACTGCTGGTAATTTTGTAAAAGTAGACCATTGTCCAGTATAATAGTCATAAACTAACATTGTTCCAGATTTAGTAGTAAATCTTACTTGATTATTTATTGGATTAACAATAGCAGAAGTAATAGTTAAATTATTATAAGACTCAACATTTGCGCCAATATAAGTTGTATTTAAACCTCTATCTAATAAGTAAATACCTTTTTTACTCTTAAACATTAATCCTAATTTTGTAATAACTACTGATTTTGGATCAATACATCCTACATCTGTTGAAATATTATTAAATCCAGTATTGTAATCATTTCCATCACCAGTATTTGATGGACCACTTCCAGCCAAATAAAACATTCCATTCTCTTTGAATATAATTAATTTATCATCTAATACGCCCAAAGCTGTAATATTTCCAAAGTGAGGATCGCACTTGAATGTTAAATATTCAGAAAATTCTACAGATGAACCAGTTGAGTTTTCTTTAGAAAACCACATCAAATTTCCATCCTCTAATCCTCCAATAAATATTCTATTTTTATAAAGAGCAGAGAATTTAGATGAAGGTGGTGCTGCATTAGGCACAACTCCACCTAATGTATACAACGAATCATTAGATAAAATTTGAAAATCTGATTTTGTATCTATAAATGTAACAAAGTCTACATTTTTATTATTTTGCAAAGGATTTAATAATTCAGTTACTCTATAAAATACAGTATCTCCCAAGTTTTCAGTTCTGTAAATTACAATTTTAACATCATTTTTTTCCGTTAAACGTAACGTTGGCACAATTATTGTAACGTTATGTGATGTTGAATCTGAAATTGTAACAGAAATTGGAACAGATGGAGCTGATCTTACTATTTGTCCAAAACTATCAATCCATTCATAAATAGCAGAATATAAATAAACACCATCAGTAATTCCACCAGAATTCATATCTCCAGATGTTGGTGGACTGATTACACCTGAACCAATAATTTGATTAGTAATTGTTAATCCGGAACCGTTTTTAACTACATCAAATAATGATGTTGGTAATGCCTCAATTATTGCATCTAATACAGTTTCATTGGAATCATCAGAATCTATTTTTACTTCAATTCCGGTTTTTAATCCAATCATTGGGTCAACACCTTTACTATCAACATTAAACCATACATAAAACGGTTGATTTAATGAACCTATTGTAAAGTATGATGATTGTAATATTCTATTAGCATCTTCAAAAAATAAAATATTAACAATTTGTGGTAAAATTGAAGTTCCTAATTGAGTTAATATAACCGTAAAAGGAATTGAACTATATTCTACATTTTCTGGATATTGAAAAAAATTATTCTCTACTAAGTTAAATCCGTCATAATTTTTAAATATTCCGCCAGAAATATTTAAATTATTACCAAGTGTAATATTTGATAATCCAATTGAATTATTATTAAAATTATAATTAACTTTATTAATTCCAGTTGGTAAATAAATTGTATTATTATCTGAAACGAAACTGTTTTTAATTTGAAGTGGAATTAAAATTTTTCCATCAGAATCTATAATAGAATCTGTACATGTATTTAATTCAACACCATCAAGAGCACTTGCTTTAGATCCACCACCTTGATTTACATTTGATCTAGAAGCAATTATTCCTAATTCATCAAATAAATAATATGTTGATTGAAATGTTGAATTAGTTACTCCAAGAAAGAAGTTTATATTATTATAAAGAAATGGTTTGGAATATATACTTATTCCACGCTTAAAAAGCTTATCTGAAAAAATTTGACCATCTATAGTTACAATTGCTTTATTTATATAATTTCCATACTCAGTTTTACTTGTAAAACCCGGATTTTCATTTAATGGAGATAATTCATAAAATATAGTATTTTCTCCAGTTAATTCTCCTTTAAATCCAAAAACTTTATATACTGGTTGATATTCATTTGTTACAGATATAGTATAACCAGAACTAACTGAAGTAGAACTAGCTCCTTTTGTTCTAATTCCACAAACTGATAAAGTATATTTATGTTGTACATTTGCTTTTGAACAGCCTAAAACCCAAATATTATTTAAATTATCTTCCCAAATATTTATTGCCTGAGAACTTGCTCTTGTAAAATTGTAAGAATTTAATCTTGCTCCATTTGCATCACTAAAATAAATTAAACCAGTATTACTTAAATTATTTTTACTATATGCTAAATAAAACAATCCATCATAAAGTTTTGGACTTAATACATCAAATTGAGGATTTTGAGAATTAATATCACTAACAATTAAATTAGAATCGCTTATTGTAAATAATGTTTGTGGATTTATTATTTTACTATAAAGTTTTCCAGTATTATAATAAATAATAACAAATGAATCCTGAAATACAATTACTTTTGGACGAGAACCATATTCATCAAGTAAAGCATTTGAAATTAATATTGAGCCGTTTAAATGATCTATTATAGAATATTTAAGACCACCATTTGGATATTCTTCCCAGACATATAATTCAATATCATTAAATACTTTACATTCAACGTTCTGTTGCTGTTTATCATTGGAAAAAATTGCAGAAGTTTGATCTGATAGTTGATAATCTCTTCCTCTTCCTAGCCAAATATTTTCAGCTTCGGAAAATGCTAATACATCTGAACTAGTAATTTGCAATAATTCATTATTAAAATTAGCTAAAGATATTCCTTCAGAAATATTTCCGGAATTTGTTTGCAAAGTTGTAGAAGTAAATCCATTCCTTTTACTTATTTTACCAGTTTCTTTAAATACACCATTTTCTAATATATTTAATTCTCCAGGTATACTGTTTTTTTCATCAGTTTTATTATCAATACCTTTGTAAAATGATATTGGAACTATTTGAGTTTGTAAAACCATTATTTTTTATCCTATTATACATCCTGAACAGTAACCCAACCACTACCATCATATATTATGACTGCATAACCGTTTTGCTGACCACTACCAGTAAAAATTGTTTTATCATACAAAGTACCGCCGCCATTATCTTTTAATATTACGTGAAAATTTGACCCAGTAGCACTAACTTTATATATATAAAAATATATAATATCATTTACAACTGCACCGGTATTTTGAAATGTGTAGGTTACATTTCCGCTTAATGCAGTATTTCTAAATACAAAAATACTTGCATTATTTATTGAATAATTCGTATTAGTTGCTGGAGTATTAAGTATTACACGAGGAACTTGTCTACCAGCTCCATTATTAACCATCTGTTTGTCTATTTGAGATGCTTGATAAATTCTTGTAGTACCTAAAATTGCAATATTATCACTAACACCACCACCAAGATTCATACCGCCATTAAAATTAGCAAATGGACTGCAGCTAAATAACTCAGCTGCATTATTAAATGTTACGCCTTCATTGAAAGTAGCATTTGATTTAACATTTAATAAATCAGTTGCATTATCTCCAATATTTACATCACCATTCATATCTACTTTGTAGTTCATTATTACATCATCACCGAAAAATGCATCAGCCGTAAATGCACTTGTTCCGTTTATTGTAATAATATCAGCAGCAGAATCTCCAAGATTAACGTTTGTATTTAAATATGTACCACCAGTTGAATATACGTTAAATTGAGAACCTCTAATATCAGTAGTAGCTGCATTTATTGTAAATAAATTTCCCGAATTAAAACCAAATGTATAACTAGAACCATTAAAATTTAATACGTTTGAGCTGCCGCCTAAAGTAATTGTTCCAGAGCCAGTTGCAGAAATTCCAATAGAACTTCCAACTATACTTGTTGCATTTCCGCTCTGCCCAAATGTATTATTTAACCAGCTATAATCTGCACCAAAGTCAGCATGCCAAACTCCAAAACCATCACAAACTAATGTCATTACTTCATAATTTCTATTGAAAACTTTACTTGTAGTTGAATCAATTAAATCAAAACCATTAGCAGTAATTGTTATATTGTTACTAGAAGAATTTCCTTTTACATCTTTGAAAATATAAAATCGTCCAGCTGTAACTGTATTTGCTGCTGGTAAAGTAACTGTTATTGGATTTATTGAACAATCTATCTCGTAATAAACATATGTATCAGCTGAATTAATCGTTGTAGTTGCGGAAATCGCTCTTACTGAATAAAATGTATTTGTTGAATTTATTGATGAACCATTTGTTAATTTAATTGGTATTCCAGAAGAATTATTAAAATACAAATTACCATTGAAAACATAAATTTGATTAATGTCTTGAGCTCCATTTAATATTACTCCAGAATTATTCATTCTATATGAACGCGCATTGTTAACGTTATTTATATTAACCGGAAAATCTGCATTAATATTTAATCCAGCAACTGGGATTTTTACACCAAGTCCCGTAGTATGATCATGAATATCAATTTTTTCTGCTAAAGCTGTATTGATCTCGTAAGCGTAGTCCTGCCCCGGTTCTGATCCTACCGATGGCAGAATCATATCCATATTTGGCGTCACAAATGTACTCATGATATAACCTTTTTAAATATAAATTTATTTTTAATAGGAGTTACACGCTCTCCTCTTGTTTGTTTACCAATATCGCTTTTATCACATTTTGTAATATCTGAAGCTTCTCTTATACTATTATATACAATTCCATCTTGATCTATTATTTTAACAGATGTATACGAATTACCAATCATTCTTTTTGCTGTTTTTTCTAATTGTAATTTATATTCTAGCGAATCTTTTCTTAAATTATGAGAATTTTTTATTGCTAATCTGTGTGATTTAGATATAATTTTTCCTTTATGAACTTCTGATACTTGTTTTTTCTGTTCATTGCTCATATTATAACCGCCAGTACCTTCACCGCCATCAGTTAAGTTCATTACAATATCTGGAGAAAATTTTCTAAACATTGCAATTACTTCAACTTCTGATTTTAGAACAGATTCAATTGTTTCATGTTGTTCTAATTCTGAAATATAGAAATTTTCTTTTCCATATTTTTTCATTGAATTATATAATTTATAATTCAAATGTTTTTTTGAATTTAATTTATAACAATGCTGTTTCCACCTTTTTTTAATATTTTTTGTAATACCAATATAAATATTATTATTCACACTATTAGTTATCATATATAAGTAAAACATTTTCGCCTTAGTAAACTATTAAATCTATTTTCATTGTTCCGAGACTTTTTAATATTAACACTTTGTCCGGATTATTATTAACCGTATCACTTTCAAATATATCTGTAAAACCTTTTGAATCATATATTTTATGAACCCAATATCCAGAATATTTATATCCAAGACCTGTATTTATAAAATTATCTTGCCCATTACCTTTAATATCAATTCCTTTAATTATATTTCCACCCAAATACGGAATTGAAGAAATTTTATTAACAAGTTCTACTAAACCGTCTTGAAACAAATTAAAAGATTTAACTACATCAGTTTCTGCCTGAAATATAATCTTTTTTAATTTGTTGAAAATCATCTATTCCACCAACCTAAACCACGATATTCAGCATCCTGCCAAGACCCAACTCTCTTAGGAATTGCATCATCTCTGTTTGTCATCATCTTAGTTATTCTCTGTTTAATCATTTCTAATTGAGCACCAAATACTGAAACGTCTGACTCTTCTTTAGCTAAACATTTAATTGATGCCGAAGTAATTATATAATCAACAAACTTTTCTAAATCACTTCTTACATTAACATAACCGTCTAATAATGTTATATTTGGAATATACCATATTTTATATGTTCCAACAGCTTGTTCTGAAGGAATAAATCTAATATGATCTCCTTCCATATTATATTGAACATTGTTATAAATATTTTCATACAATATAGAAGGTGAATTATTATATTTATTTCTATCTTTAAACATAAATCTCTGCAATGAATACCAGTTATTATTTGATATTTTTTTATCAACTCCTCTTAATTTATATAAATTGGGAGAAAAGTATAAAATATCACCAGAACCTAAAGTTAATTCCTGAGATGTTAAACTATAATCTTCAAAAGAATTAACTAAATAATCATAAAGTTCTTCATAACCTTGATTAATATATAAATCACATTCATCATCAGTAACAAATTGAGAATTCTCCATATTTGTTCTGGAACGTACCTGCGATCTTAGTGTTTCTAAAGTTATTGCCAAAATAAATCTCCTATATGTTTATGTTAAAATAATGACGGGGAAATATAATTTTGTTTATATTTCCCCGTCCATAAAAATAGAGTTAATAAATCAACTCCATTATATAATAAATTTATTCAGACTCTTCTTCATCTTCATAACTATCACACATTTTTACAGACTTTTTGAAAGATTTTTTAAATCCTTCTTTATCATCAGATTTTAATGCATCAAATAAATCATCCAAAGTTGAATCTAAAGTCATGTCTGATAATTTAGATTCTGATTTAGATTCTTCTACTTCTGAAGGTTTTTTTGATGCTAAAATCAATGCAGCTAATTTAGGTTTATCCATTTTATTTATTCCTTTATATTAGGACCCAGCCGGAGCTACTGAATCTTTAACAAGTAAGGTAACATCAAAACCAGCATTAGCAGGTAAGTCAGTAGGAGTTGTTCCTGATAAAAATACGAATCTAACAGTTTGAGCAGCCCAACCAAGTGGTGCTACTGTTCCGCTAGTATTATGCCAAACAATTTCTGCCTCTAACCCAGTACGTACGTTTGGACTATGAACTGTTGCATTAAATGACAAGAATGCTGGATAAGCTTGATCTAACAAAAGATCATATGTACCAGCAGAAACACGACTAAATGTTCCACCAGCAAAATTACTAGAACCAATAGTTCCTACTGAATCGCTAGTAGTAGCATATCCATCAAGTAACGTGGTTTTTGTGTTCTGATTAAATATAAATTGATTTCTAAATGAATTTTTACTATTCGGCATATTAATTCCTTTTTTTAAATAACGACAGTATCTTTAGCGAATTAATTAAAACTCTAAATCAACGCAAAATTTAAAAATTTGATAAAATGAACCATTCAAATTATCATACTAAAATATCTTATTATTCATATAAGAATCCCCGAAATATCTAATAAAGAGTAAGCTTGAATTATTAGATATTCGGGGATTCTTATTTAGTTTTAATTAGCCAACCGGAGTTAACTGAGTCGTAACGAAGTGAGACGGTTGTAATACTCTAACCTGAGCATATGAGTAAATACGAACGTCAACACCATCCTGGCTATTTGAACGAAGATAAGGAATTCCATCCGTATCAAACATTTTCGGAGCCGGACCAGTTGAGTGAAGAAGAATATTCTTTGATTCAACCGTATAAGCACGATCTCCCGGGCACCAGATATCCTGAAGAACCGTTACAACTTGTTTCGGACCTTGGATTTGAATACCACGGAAACCAACCTTGACATTATCAACATCAAGATCAATATATTGTACTTTGGAACCTAACGTACGAACCAAAGCAGTATACTGAACCGGATTAACTAACATAAAGTCAGGATTTCCACCGTTTTGTGAGCTCAAAAGTAATGAACTTAAGAGAGCGTCTTCAATATTCTGACCAGTAGCATCAAGTGAGTTACCATATAAACGTGAATCAACTGAACGATCTACGCCGAAGAAGCTTTCTGAAGGAGAAACTCCACCAAATGGAACCCAAGCATCCAAACCGCTCATACAAACACGGGTCGGAGTAGCACTGTTCTGACGATCACCATCACAGAATATCCAGTCACCATTTTGCGGTGAACCAGTAGCTGCAGAAATCGTAATAGTACCTGTAGCACGATTAACAGAGTTAACAGTGACAGAAGTACCTGAACGAAGAACTGAAGAAGCCTGCGTTGAAGCGAATACAATCTTCATACCTTTTTCAAAGTTAAATGAAGAAGAAGCTAAACTTAAAGTAATCGTAGTACCAGTAATATTACCAATACGAGCAATATCACCCCAACCTGAACGGTAGAACTGACGAGACATTGAATTTGAAAGTGAATTTAAAGCACCTTCAATTTCATAATCTAAAGCCTCAGTAAATGCACCTTTGTCATTTTTTGAAGCCTCAATCGTACGGTTGTCAATTGAGCAGAAAGAGTAATCTTTAACCGTAGTGACTAAGAATGCTGAAGCTGAAGACGTTGAAGTCTGAGCTAAAGCAGTGCTAAAATCAGCTGAACGATTCTGCGGATTACCATATAAAGTCGGCTGTTTTGCATCCGAACCATAAAAATCTTCTCTGCGTTTAGCAATTGCCAAACCTGGACGATCGGTTAATACTAACTCCTGAATTTCATTCGGAGTATAAAGCTCCTTCATAATTGGAGCGAAAGTTGAATTCATATCTAAAGCCATTGAAATATCCTATTAATTTATTGCACGCTTATCGTTTTGAAGCTGCTGCAATTGCTCTTTGTATTCTATCCTCACGAGATTTATTCGAATTTATTGGATTAGATATACGAGCTGTGTTTGTGTTGGTTAGTGTACGTTTTTTAACCCCACTGTATATTGGCTGCTCGGGATTTTCATTGGCTCTTAGTGTCGTTTCATTTGAATTAACTTCTTTGGATTTTTCTTCAGCCTTTACAGCTTCTGCTTTTTCCTCTGCAATTAATTTAAGTGTCTTTGCTTGATTTTTCGCTCTCTCATAAAAGAAATCATTTACCATTTTTGCTGCAGTTGGAATATCCATCACTTTGTGACCCGGTTTTGAACCGTTGATTTTCCAATCTTCATCAATTACGTTAAATACCTCATCATGAGCATCAAATAGCTCTATTGATTTATATACCTCATTATTACTATTTAAATATGTTTTAATTTCATTTTTAAAGTTATTAATAAATTGTTTCTCTTTTTCTGTTTCTTTATTTTTTTCAGCTTCCTCAGCTTTTAATTTCTCTTCTTCACGTTCTTTATTAAATTTCTGCTCAAATCTCTTTTGTTTATATTCGGCAGATTCGCCTTTAATATAATAATCAGCTAATTCACTAATACCTAAATTAAAATGTTTTTCAATAAATTCTAATATTGCTCCAGGTCCACCATCTTTTAATTCTCCAACTTCTTTTTGAATTTGAGCGGCTTTTTGAATATCTTCCTCATGAACTTTCTTTTCAGAAGTCCATTTAGCTTTCTCTGCCTCAATTTCTTTTTTGGCATTTTCTTTCTCAACCTGAATACGCTTTTCCTGCTTTAATAAGTTAGCAAGACGCTCTGATACCTTTTCATCTTCAGGTTTATCAGTTTTCTTTTCCTCAGACTTTTTATCTTCAGCTTTAACTTCTTCCGGTTTTTTATCTTCATCTTCTTTCGATTTAACTTCAGAATCTACCTTTACTTCAGGTTTCTTATCCTCAACTTTAACTTCAGGTTCAGTTTTATTTTCAATAACCTGATTTCCTTCTGTTAATGTTACACTTTTAACAGGTTTTAATGTAGTTTCTGATAGTATACTTTTTGCAACAGATCCTCCAATTGTTCCTTTATTGGCGTCCGGTGCTGATATTGATGCTGATGGTGAATGTTCGATCGGGTCCATTTTGTCTCCTATTTTTATGGATGATTAATTATCTTGTTAATTATTATTGTGTCGGAAGTAATGCGCTCTGTGGTGCCGCTCCTCCAACAGCCATTCCTGGCATTTGCGGCATTGCTGGTAATTGTGGAGGTGGCGGAGGATTAGCTACACTAATTAATTCCTTACAATCTCCTATGAAGTTTCTTAATAACTCCATATTCTTTTCCGGTACATCTCCTTGAACTTTAGCATTCAAATAAGCCGAAACTCCTTGCTGAATTGCTAATGTCAAATTCATATATGGATCTGCTACTGCTGGTTTTCCATCTTCCAACATTTGCTGAATTAATAAATTTGTATCATTTAGAGATGCATTTTGAATACTCATAAATTGTTCCAAATCAGGCATATCAAGCAAGGATAATGCATATTCTTTGGGAATAAAATTGGCTTGCATTAATTGTACAATCGTTGAAAGCTTGCCAGCAGGAGTTGAAGGAAGTAATGAAACCGGGAATCCTCTCATTGAGTATTCATCCTCATCCATTGATACTTTCTTCCAATCAAGTTTCTTAATAAATTTAGAACCAACAACTTTTACAGTTATATTGGATTTCTCTTCATAACAATCTCTGGAAAAATCAATCATAATTTTGCCAAGATCTAAGAACATTTTTTCATACATTAAAGCAGATAAAGCCATTCTTTCTGTTTGAATATCTTCGTATGTTGACATTGCAATACCAGAACTCAACTCTTTTGGCTTCTCAGACATGGCAGATAATTGAGAAACGCCACAAATTTCATAACAACGATTATAAAGTGTATCAACATGTCTATAAATCTCTGGAGAAATAGCTGCTGGAGTTGATTGACTTGGAGGAGTTCCTGTATAAGTAATAATATCTCCAATTCCACCATTAATTAAAGCATCATCAGATACTGCTGAACCAGCTTCTATAAAATAACGAGGAGTTGCCATTCTTTCTTGCGCAATTTCAATCATTCTTAATAATTTATTAATAGCTAATTGTGAACCGGCTAACTCTTCAGCTAATCCAGAACCCCAAAAACCCATAGTTTTTGGACACCAGCGGTAAAATACAAATGGAAAATAAGTTTTTGTATAAGAATCTGACTGTAACGTACAATTATCTATACAAATTGCATGTCTTCCATCTTCAGCTTTTGGACCTGAGGCTAAATGCCACGATTCAACAACCATAACCATATCTGGAGGAACTACGTTATTTTGCAAAGTAGCATTGAAAGTTCTAGCTGATTCAATTTGATCTTTAAATTTAGGAAACATCTCCTTTAACTGATCTCTTTGAGTTAATTTGCGGCGATGAATTTGCTGTGGAGATTCATAAATACCTTCAGCTTCATCAATAATTAATTCAGAAACTAATACTCTTTCACATTTAATATTATTATCTTCTGAAATATAAACGTAAACAGCTCCAGTTCCAAATTTACAAGCGTCAGAAAAAGCTCTTGCACAAACCTGATAAGCATTTGTTAAATCAAATAATCCTTCTAAATACTGCGTAAGATTTTTCGCTTTTTGCTGTAATTTAAATGATCCTTTTTCTGTGACAAATTCGACTTTAGGTCTTGACTTGGAGATTTTATTGCATACAGTGTCAATACAGGATTTGACTACATTCCAAGTAGGACGAGTTGAAACTGTACTATTATTAGAAGTAAATGATTCATAAAAACCCAATGCATAAGACATTACATCCAAATTCTCATATAATCTAGCAAATTGAATATTTTTAAGATGTCTAGTTGATTGAGTATCTCTTAATTTATCTACTATTCCAAAAACGGAAACATAAATATCTGCCTCTTTATCAAGCCACCATTTAGATTTAGCTTGAGCGTTTGTAGATTTGGTTGTTCCAATTCTACCTTTTTTTGGAGTTGGGGTTTTTTCAAATGACATATATTATTCCACCGCTAAGTATAAATCTGGGTCAGCAAAAATTGAATCCTCCACAAACTCTGGATTCTTTAAATCTTTTTTCAACTTATCTTGTTTTTTATCTTTTTTAATAATTGGTACGGATTTAATAATTAAATCATGTTTAGATTTAGTTATTTTAATGCCAGAATATTCTAAGCTATCCAACTTGTGCTTATTTAATATTTTGCAAAGTGATTCAATTAGTTCTAAATTAGCATCATCCATATAATTAATTCCTTAATATCCGTATTCTTTATCAAAATCAATTTCAGCTTCAGTTTTAAAAGATTGTCTTTGTTTTCTTTTAATTTCGGCTAAAACTTGAGAATGCATTGGATCGGTTATTTGAGTTGACTTAATTGGTTCTTTGCCCAAATAATGACGAGCATGTCTCCAAGTATATAAAGCCGAATCTGCGCTATTATTCTTACATGAATCTAATTCTTTTAATTTATCTGCTCTTACATCATAAATTAAATTGTCCCACTCTTTCTTTAATGCATCAGTTCCTGGCAAAAGTTTAATTTTTCCAGCTCTTAAATCATCATTAAATAAAGAAATATAATCAAATTTATCTTTCTTTTCTGCTGCAACGAAATTATAATGTAAACGGTTTCTTAATGTTTCCACTATCTGTTTAGAATGATCACATATAATCTTACTTATCTTATATTTAGAATTTAATTGTATTAATTTTTCCTGAACATCATCTATAGTCATTTCAGTTTTATTAAAAGCTTCTACTATATAAAGTATTGGGGAATTTAAATTATATGCTCCAATAGTAAAAGCTGTAGCATCATTAAATCCTAAATCTAATCCGGCTAAATAAATCCATTTTGAATCTATTTGTGGTAATTCTGGAGCTATATTTAATATTGGATTAAATCTGTAAATCTTCTTATCATCTGAAAGAACCCATTTACCTTCATATTCTCTTAAATATCTTGGGTCACTCTTAAAATCTGGATTAAATTTAAGAAGTGTTGCTAATTCTGCTTCCCAAACCTCTTTCATATGAGGATTATCAATCGTATTACCTTTAAATACACTCCATTCATAATTCTTTTCCAAGTGATTAGTAACGGAAAAGAATAAATCAGGATTATCCAACATAACAGTTTCTTTAGGAGTTCCGAATAAACAGATAGTTCCTTGTAAATCTGCCATAGCTGGTTTAAGAACGTTATAAATTAAATTCCTTAAATCAGTTGTATAATCCTGAGCTTCATCTATTGTGGCTAATTTATACTTAGGTCCACGTAATTTATCATGATCTTTCTTTGATGAATCCATACCAAAGAACTTAATCTGAGCCCCATTTTCAAATTTAAATGTTAAGGTTGATAAATTCTCTTTACATTCTATATTAAAACGTCTTAATATTGGGCGAAAATAAACATCTATTACCAATTGACAAGTAGCTCTAGTTAATCCAACATAAAGAGATAATGTTCCTGGGTGTCTAAAAGCTGTAATAATTAAATATAAACAAGCTGTATGAGATTTACCAAACCTACGAGAAGCAAGTAGAGCTTTAAGTCTATTTGATGTATTTGACTCAATAAACTCTCTTTGCTTCGGAAATGCATCATTAAGAAGCGCATTAACCATATTACGTTTAATATATTGATTAACTATATTTAAAGCTTCCTGTTTTGATAGGTTTGTCTTCTTAAGTGGATTCATTTCTTGGATTTATCAGCTTTTTCTTCTGGTAATACGGAAAATGATTTAATTACGGTTTTATTAATATTAAGAGTATCTTCTGAACCAAATCTACGTTTAATAGTAAAATACCACTTATCCTCATCCATATTCATTTCCCAGTCTTTATCCATAAGATAAGCTACTGGCATTCCACCCATAATATTCGTTAAAGTGTGGGTTAATTCTACAGTTTTCAATTTCATTTTGTCTCCTCATTTGCTTGAATTATTTGTTTAATTACTTTGTAATATTGTTTAGCCAAAACTTCTTCAGATTCTTTGTCTTGAAAAGCATATTTGGCAAAGTAAAATCTGTCTAATACATATTCTAATTCTTTTATTTTACCAACATGTTCTGTATCTTCTGGAATAAATTCTTTATAATTACCATGTTCATCTATTGAAAATGTTTTAATTCCTTCTACATTATACATCGTTTTCCTTTGAAAATGCTAACTTTGGATTATATGTGTGATCATACTTATCTTTATATAAATCATAATTAGAACCTTTTAATGTAATAATAAAGGTTTTGTTTTTAATATTATCTAATAAAGAATTAATTAAATATTTAGACAAACCTAATTGGCGAAAAGAATATTTAATATAAAGCCAATGAAGTATTAATGAATCATTTTGTATTTGATAAATGGCATAGCCGAGAATTTGTTCAGTATCATCAGGATTACAGATTACAGAAACCAATGATTGATTAAGCAATTTATTGATTAAAAGCTTGTGATAACCGTAATAGGCTGGACCTTTGATTGGCTGGAATTTATTATGATCATTGTAGGAATTTAACCAGGATGAATAAATAAAGTTTAGGTCATTCGGGTTTGGTGGTCGAATCATCTTCGGGAGACTCATTATTATCCTCATTATTATTTGTGGTAAGAAGCTGAATAGCCTGCTTAAGTGACTCTTCTGAAATTTCACGATCAGATGAATCAATTTTTTTATTATCAAGCATTAAAGCTGTCTTGACGAACTCTGTAACTGCTTTAGCTTCAGAAATTGATAATAATTGATTTTTGGAGCGAATATTTAATACAGCAACTTGAACTTTGCATATTTCTTTTGCTTGTACGTAAATATCACCAAAATCAGATTCATCAACTTTGTGAACCTGAGTGAAAGTTTTTTTGAGTCGAGCTCTTGCCTTACTACCAACACTGCCCGGTTTTGGTCCTCTTCTAGCCACAATTATCCTTATTATATTAAATTAGCTTATTACAGTCTAATATTATATTGTAAAAATGATAGAAATTAATGTGTGTGATATCATTGATTGAATGAAATTGTTAGAAAATGGGGTTTGTAGCCCCCATTTATTTCAAACTGTTTCCTGTTATATTTATTCTAATAATTTTTTAATAATAAATTCATCACATGTTAATTCAGAATTTTCCATTAATGGAAAATTATCACAATTACAATTTAAACAAATATGTGTTAAAACTCCAAATTTTATAATTATACCAATTTTATGAGTTTTATAAATGTAATAATTCAATTAATTCCTTATTTCTTTAAAATAAACATAATAGCTCCACCAATAAAACTTATGATAGCTGGCACGCCAAATTTTAAAATTACATCACTAAGAGAAGCAACCTTTTCAGATAATCTTTCAGTTATAATTGTAAGATTTTTAACTTCGTCTTGTAAATTAGAAATAGCTTCATCTTTTCTTAAGTCTTTCTCTTTTAAAAGAATTAATTCCAACTGATCTGAGCTATACATCTTTGGTTTAGGTGGTGGATTAAGCATATTATTTCCTATTTTAAATTCGTAAATTCTTTATAATTAAATACAATATAATTTTTATCTTCTCCTATATTATATTTACTTTCATATCTTTTTGTTAATATTATTTTTTCTCGGGGAAAAGGTTTAGATGTAGTTAATTTTACTACAACTTGCCATGTTGGGTCATAATGTTTATAATGTTTATTATTAGTCATTCTAAAAGCTCCTTAATCAGCGCCTCAACACAAGTAAGCGGGCAATTATCGTCAGTGATATTTGCAATCATGGCACTCAGCGGAAATGCACAACTGTTATGGTCGCAAAGAAGCTGATTACAGTTTATGCACCTATATACGCTTTTAGATAGTTGAGCCGGTATGTGTTTCATTCGAGTAACCTCTTTATTATCTTTTCATCGTCCGATAAACAAGGTCTGTGGTTTGGAATGCTAAGCACGTCCTTTAATTCAAATTGTACGTCAAAGTGACACCATTTGCATTTAGTATGCTTATAGACTAATGCATATCCGGAGTTTGTTGGATGCGGTTTCCTAGTTTCATACTCGGTAAAATCGTGTGGGCGTTCTTTGCAGAGCTTTTCCCATGCTGCCTTATTCATGTTTGCCATTCTCCGCGCGCGTTTTTAATT
>JAHEZQ010000040.1 GCA_023250955.1 Melioribacter sp.
TACCGGGAATATTATATTACAAGAAAATCTTCCAATCAATGATGAAGATGATTTTGGCTCGCTTCATGATAAAATGATGATGCTTGGTGGAGATGTAGTTTTAAGAACGATAAATTTAATTAATGAAGGTAATTATTCGTTAACAAAACAAAACGATTCGCTTGCATCTCCCGCTCCAAAGATTACAAAAGAAATTTGTGAGATCAATTGGAATAAAAGTGCTCTTGAAATCCACGATCTTGTTAGCGGACTTTCACCTTATCCGGGCGCATACTTTAGCTTAAATGGCAAATCGTATAAAGTGTTTAAAACAAAAATCGTTGAGAGTGATCAGTGGTCGGTGGTCGGTGGTCAGTTAAGTATTAAATCTAATACAACAAACAACTCACAACTTTCAACTATCAAAATATTTCAAACAAGAAAAGAAATTTTCGTTCAGACAGAAAATGGTGTATTACAAATCCTCGAACTTCAGCCGGAAAACAGAAAGCGAATAACTGCCGAAGAATTTTTACGGGGATATTCTCTAATTAATTGATGAAAAAAAATGAGAAATAATCGTTACGAAAGTATAATAGATGCAATCGGCAGAACACCGATAGTTAAACTTGGCAATATTTCCAAAGGACTGAAAGCAACTATATGGGCTAAGCTGGAGTTTATGAATCCGGGCGGAAGTATAAAAGACAAGATTGCTAAGTATATGATAGAAAAAGCCGAAAGAGATGGAAAGATAAAACCCGGTGATACCATTTTAGAAAACTCTTCCGGTAACACCGCAATGGGTCTTGCAATTGTATGCCGGCAAAAAGGCTACAAGTTGAAAATTGTAATCCGTGACACAACCAGCAAAGAAAAAATTAAGATGTTGGAAGTTCTGGGTGTTGATGTTGTAAAAGTGGATGCAAAGTTGCCGCCGGAACACCATGATTCTTATAACCAATACGCAATTAATTTGGCTAAACAAGATTCATCTCTTTATTACATTGATCAGCATAATAATTTAGATAATAATGAATCTCACTACATGACGACCGGACCAGAGATATGGGAACAGATGGAAGGCAAGATTGACTACTTTATTGCAGCAGTTGGTACAGGTGGAACTTTATGCGGTGCCGGAAAATATCTGAAAGAAAAAAATCCCAACATTAAATTAATAGGCCTTGATCCGGTTGGGTCTGTATTCTATGATTGGTTCAAGAATAAAAAAATGATTACTCCAACCCGTTATTTGGTTGAGGGAATGGGTGATGAGTTTTTAATTGGCACAGCTCAGCTTGATCTACTGGACGACATGATGCAGATAGAAGATAAAAAAGCAATTGGTTGGACAAAAAAACTTGCATTCGAAGAAGGGATTCTTTCCGGCGGATCTAGCGGCGCAAATATTTGCGGGGCAGTTCATCTTGCTAGAAAATTAGACTGCGAAGCAAATATTGTTACAATTATTTGTGATAGCGGTTATAAATATTTTTCAACAATTTATAATGATGACTGGCTTGAAAAAAATAATTTAGTATGATTTATTCCTAACTAAATATTTAAGAGTGTCAAAAATGAAAACATCTAAAAATATTTTTGTGGCTTTGTACTTTTTAATATCTACAATAATCCTTGCTCAAACTTCAATTCCATTCCCGGCTGAAAAAAATCCATGGCAGCAAATTAGAAAGGAACGAATTCAAAAATTATTACCCGATGCGATGAAAAATGCCGGGGTTGATTCGTGGATCGTAGTTTGCCGTGAAAATAATAATGACCCCCTTGCTTTACACGTTGGTGGTGAAAATGCCGGAGGTACTGCAGCATTTTTATTTTTTCTAAAAGGTGATAACGTAAAAACAGTAGCAATTTCTCCTGAAGGCGAAGCAATTGCTCTCAAGGATATGAAACTTCACGATGAGGTAATCGTTATCGAACGTGGTTCAAATATTTGGAAAGTTATTAGAGAGCAAATACAAAAAGTTGATCCGAAAAAAATAGCGATCAATTCTTCCGGCTATAATATTGCCGATGGACTATCTTTCACTCAGCGTAAGGCGTTGGAAGAAGAGCTTGGAGAAAATTACACCTCACGTTTCGTACCTTCTGTTGATTTAGTTATGGAATGGTTATCTGTAAAACTTCCTCAAGAAATTGAAATAATGAAAAAAGCTGCCGAGATAACTTCACAACTTGAGTATGAAGCATACAAAACAGTAATTCCTGGAAAGACCAAAGATTCTGATATGGCAAGATTCTTGAAAAAAAGAATGAAAGAACTCGGTGTTACCGACGGTTGGCAGCCTGACCAGAATCCAAATATAAATTCAGGTATTGATCGCGGACATTCAAACGCAACCGAAAAAGTTATTCAACCCGGAGATGTAATTCAGTGTGATTTTGGAATTAAAGTATTTGATGCTTGGTGTACCGACGTTCAAAGATTCGCCTATGTCTTGAAACCAGGCGAGAAAGATGCACCGGCAGAAATTAAAAAATATTTTGAAAATTCAATACAAGGACACCGCAAAGTTCTTGCAGCAATGAAACCGGGTGAAACAGGATGGTATGCTGATAAAGTTCAACGTGATTGGATGAAAGAAACCGGATCGCTTTCTGTAATGTGGGGTACTGGCCATCCTGTTGGATACTGGGCACACGATGCCGGTCCGTCACTTTCAGGTGCAGCAAGAAGTGATAAACCGGTTGGAAGCAGTGCAAGAATTTTACGAGTTGGACAAACTTTTGCTTACGATGGATTCTTTTCATGGAAACTTACGGACGGCAACACTAAAACTATTTCTGTTGAAGAGATGGCTGTTATAACAAAAGATGGTGCTGAATATATGCAGAAGCCGCAGAGTGAATTAATTCTAATTCATTCAAAATAATTGCTGATTATTTATGGTATAGATTTCGAGAAATAAAAAAGCCCCATGAACTGGGGCTTTTTGCAAAACATTAAAACGCTACCCAGCAAAGCAAGTATAAAGTATTATTATCAGAAGCATTTCTTCCTTGACCGTCGTAATTATTATCTCCGCCGTTAAACTTATTATAAGCAACGTATTGAAGAGCTAATTTGGTATTCAGCCATGGCAGATAGTCAAATTCAGCAGTGAAGCCGTTGCTATCGGGTAATCCATTTGCACTTCCAGAAACACTTGTAGGTGCGAATAAAATATTATCACCATCTCCAGTCATCGAAAAATATCCTAATGAAAATCCAATCTGAGAATGTAAATAATAATTAGCAACGAGGCGTAAAGAATTTAAATTTCCGGATGTAGTAAATGCTTCTCCATTTGCTACCGATGCATCAAGAGTTCGCGATTCATGAATCCATGAGCCCCGAGCTGATAACATATCTGTGCCAATGACTTTTTCAAAGTTCAGATCAAATCCAACATCTGAATATTGATCTGTTAATCCCGTAACACCGGCAGGATACATTGTAGCAGATAAACCAAACGTTCCTAGTTCCAGGTAAAAATCTTCAAATTGTTTTTGAAGAGCTATACGCCAATAAGGAGCTAATGATTTTAATATCCCGGCTGATGTACTATCTGGCGGGTTAGGACTTCCTTGCTGTGCTGATTTATACACACTAATTTCTGTATAGAGTAAATTATTCCACATACTAAAAACTCCAAGTCCCGCAACGTTCTGTGCTAATCCTCCGTCAATCAATGGAGAAGCAGATGGTGTGGGAGATACTGATGAACCGGCGTATGGGAATCTCCAAGCAGGCGTGCTATTCCATAAATCTTGAACTGAAGGATTATTGTTTAAAGTTATTCCGTAAATAAAACTTTCAGAAGCCAATTCAGTTTGGTCTGCATATCTAATTTCTGCATTGTCTAATCCGAAAGCTCCATCCTGATCGCTGTATGTAACTTGGATAAAACCTCCAACCTTCGGTGTTAAAGCCCCTGCTATAAAAAAGCTTAATTGCTGTGGAAGTGAAAAATTTCCATTCTGCGTTGCCGGCTGTTCTTTACTTTTATAAGTATATGATGCCTGAAGCATTGCAGAAAACGGAGACGATTTTGGTAAGCTTAGAATGGTTGTTTCACTATCAGCTTGAGCCTGGATTGTTTCTGTAGCAACTAAAGTAAATCCGTTTAACTTAAATTGTCTTCCGAAAGCATTAAGCTCCGGGAAAATTGTATGACAAGTATTGCACGACATACCTGTTTGCCGTGCAAAACTGGGTATAGCTTGTGTTTGGTTTGAAAAAAATAAAAAAACTGCTGAAATAAAAAGCAAACGAAAAATACCTGTAGCTTTTCTAGAATCCATATTTTCCTCCTTACAAGATTTATTTCTTATTCAATTGACGGATATAGTTAACTAATGACCAGCGTTGTTTTTCAGTGAGAGCTGATTGCCATGAAACCATTGGTTGTTTACCTGTAGTGATTTTCCAGAACAAGGCTCCATCCGATTGTTCTTGAACTTGTTTTGATGTAAGATTTTTTGGCTTTGGATTTATAGTTGCTGATGCCGGACCATTGCCATCACCTTTATCACCATGGCAACTGGAACAATTAGTAGTGAATAAATTTTTGCCATCTTTTGTGGCTTTTGCGTCTACTGCCAAAGGGTTTTTTAATTTATCAGCATACGTTGGTGCTTTCCAATCAGTGCCTCCAACTTGAAAGTATGATATCATTTCATCTTTTGCATTTTTAGAATCTTTACCTGTGGTTAAAAAACTTTGTGAAAGTATGAATACGAATGCAAGAATTACGATTTTGAAAATTAAGGAACTTCTCATTTTTTGTACTCCGTTAAGAATTATGTTGAAGATATTGCGTTTAAAAATATTACAACACGCAAACTCAATAAATTAGTAAGTAAGGGAAAAGAATTCAGATCAAAAAGTTTTTCAATCGAATGATTTTTTCCATAGGAGGATATTGTGGGAATAAGTTATAAAGTGAGGATGTTTTCCTAGTGATAAAAGTTTCCGTCAGATGATTAATATATAGATTGATATTAGAATGGTCGAGTATCCTATGTAATTTTACGTAGTCATCATAGTCTAATAGGTCATAGTCGGAAGTTTCTAAATCAACGTTATTAAATTTTTGAGCAGTTAAATAATTTCCATTTTGATTTACGGAATTATAGGGAAAATCATTTTGAAGGTTAGTCCTGGTCTTATCTTCTTGACTTGCTGAATTTAAAGCAAGTGAATAACTCGAAGCAACAATAAATACAACCGTTACTATCAGAGTAAGTAAAAATAATTTGTTTCTTTTATTTGTAACAAAATCTGTATTCATAAATGGTGAACAATTTTTTTATTCTTTTTGTTTCATAACTTATATCAATAACTTCGTTGAGTATAAATCGTTTCTCTGTCAGGATTCAATTGCTGTTACTATTTACCTTATTTTACATCTATTATCAAGAGATTTGTTCCAACATTGGAACTAAATAACAAGTATTGAATGTTGTTGACATAGAATCCCAAAATATATTTAACTAATTTTTATTGTAATTTTTAAATGAAATTTTTTGAATGAAAGGGCATCTTGTTTGGAATATAAAAACTCTATTCTGGATTTAATCGGCAACACTCCGCTAATTAAACTTTCCAAAATTAATAAAGGTCTTAAACCACAGATCTTTGCCAAACTTGAATCTGCAAATCCCGGCGGAAGTGTTAAGGACCGTATCGGTTACAATATGATTGTTGATGCCGAGAAGCGTGGATTATTAAAACCGGGCGGATGTATAATTGAAGCAACAAGCGGGAATACCGGAATCGGACTTGCATTAGCCGCGGCTGTGAAAGATTATAAATGCATCTTTGTTTGCACAGAGAAAGTTAGCTCTGAAAAAATCAACTATCTAAAAGCATTCGGTTCCGAAGTGATAGTTGTACCAAACACTTACGAACCGGATCACCCTGATTATTATGTAAATGTTGCGAAACGAATTTCGAAAGAGACTGGTGCTTTTTTCGCTTATCAATATTCTAATCCATCAAATCCCGAAATGCATTACAGAACAACCGGACCGGAGATTTGGGAACAGACCGATGGGAAAATCACACATTTTATTTCCAGTATTGGAACAGGCGGTACGATAAGCGGGACCGGAAAATTTCTAAAAGAAAAAAATCCAAATATAAAAGTAATTGGAGCTGACCCACTTGGTTCAATATTCAAACATTACAAAGAAACTGGCGAGATCATCAAGGGAACCCCATATCTTGTTGAAGGCATTGGTCAAGATTGTCTTCCCGAGAATGTTCACTTCCAGTACATTGATAAAATCATAAACATAAGTGATAAAGAATCATTCGCGGCTGCAAGAAGACTTACAAAAGAAGAAGGAATTTTCTGCGGAGGAAGTACCGGAACAATTGTACACGTTGCATTGGAAACTGCAAAAGATTTATCTGAAAATGATGTCATTGTTTTTATTGTATGCGATACGGGCGAACGTTATTTATCTAAAGGACACAATATTGAATGGTTGAAAGATAACCGAATGCTGGATGCTGAAATTAAAACGTTGCGGGATGTTTCTTATGCCAAAAAGAAAAAGGGAAACGAAGACATTGTTTATGTCCACGATACAATTCTTGTCCGGAATGCAATTAAGATAATGAACGAAAAGGGATTTTCTTACATACCGGTACTTAATGAATTATTACGGCCTGTCGGAAGTCTCCGTGAAAGCAGACTTTTTGCGAGAATATTAGATGACAAAAATATTTTAGATAAAAAAGTTAAAGATGTTATGGAAGAAAGTTTTCTGGTTATAGATGCACGATCAAGTATAAATGAAGTACGACGTGCATTGAAAGATGCTCATGCAGTTTTAGTATCGGATTTTGGAAGGATCACAGATATTATTACACGTTATGATTTAATAGATTTTGAATGATAGAACGTGAAAGGGAAAGAATTTTTCTCATTTGGATTTATTTACAACTTATAACTCATAACTAATATAGAGATTAAAATGGGCTTTTCAACAGATGCAATTCATGCGGGACAAATACCCGATCCTACAACCGGTGCAATTACAACACCAATTTATCAAACATCTACTTATGCTCAAGAAGCTCTTGGTGTTAATAAAGGTTTCGAGTACGGACGCACGCATAATTTAACACGGCAGTCTCTCGAAAAAAATATTGCTACACTCGAAAAAGGGAAATACGGAATTGCTTTTGCATCGGGGCTCGCATCCATTCAAGCTATTCTTGGATTAGTAAAATCGGGCGACCACTTGGTTGTATCCGATAATGTTTACGGTGGCACTTACCGTATAATGGAATTGATATATAAAGATTACGGATTAGAATTTTCTTGGGTTGATACGAGCGACACTAAAAATATCGAGAATGCGATTAAGAAGAATACAAAAATAGTTTACATAGAAACACCGACTAACCCGATGCTGAGTCTAACTGACATTCAAGCGGTTGCAAAAATTTGCAAAGCACAAAATCTTATTTGTGTTGTTGATAACACTTTTATGACTCCATATTTTCAAAAGCCGTTATTGCTGGGCGCTGATGTTGTTCTGCATAGTACAACAAAATATTTGAACGGGCATTGCGATGTTGTCGGCGGAATGTTGGTTACAAATGATGAAAAGATCCACGAGCGGTTACGTTATTTGCAGAATGCAATTGGTGCAGTTCCTTCTCCGTTTGATTGCTGGCTTACACTCCGCGCAACAAAAACTCTAGCAGTTAGAATGAAACAACATAACGCAAACGCAATGCAAATCGCCGAATATCTTTCAACTAAATCTTATGCTAAGAAAGTAATTTATCCCGGATTAAAATCTCATCCTCAACACGAGCTTGCAAAAAAACAAATGAGCGGATTCGGCGGAATGATCTCTGTGGATTTCGGAAATCTTGATAATGCAAAAAAAGTGATAAGTAAATTAAAAGTAATTACTCTCGCAGAAAGTCTCGGCGGAGTTGAGAGTTTACTCTGCCATCCCGCATCAATGACTCATGCTTCCGTTCCTAAAGAAGAGCGTGATAAGTTAGGTATTACAGATGGTCTGCTTCGTTTTTCTGTTGGTATTGAAGATGTTGAAGACTTGATTGCAGATATTGAGCAAGCATTGAAATAATATTTTGGATTGACTCTTAGGTGTCACGAACCATTCCGTGACACCTATGGAAAGGAGTAAGTTAACGTAATTTTAACAAGGGAAGCGGCACATGAGAAAAATAATCGTCCTATCATTTATTACATTAGATGGAGTAATGCAAGCACCTGGTGGTCCGGAGGAAGATACATCAGGCGTTTTCAAATATGGCGGTTGGAGCGCACCTTATTTTGACGATGTTGTCGATAAGGTCATGGAAAAACAGCTGAAACCTGCAGACCTTCTTTTAGGCAGAAAAACATTTGAGATTTTCGCCTCCTACTGGCCTGAACATGCAGACTTTTGGCCAGGTATCAATGATGTAACAAAATACGTCTTATCAAAGACCATGAAAAAGTCAGATTGGAAAAACTCAGTTTTCCTCAAAAGCCTGGCAGATATCAAAAAGCTAAAAAATTCTAAAGGTTCTGATATTAAAGTTTGGGGAAGTAGTAAACTCGTTCAGCTGCTACTTAAGAATGATTTAGCAGACGAACTCTGGCTCCAAATTCACCCATTGACTCTTGGCAAAGGAAAAAAGTTGTTTGACAAGGGCACGATTCCGGCAGCATTTAAATTAATAGAGTGTATAGTTGCACCAAGTGGAGTTATTATTGCCAATTACAAGCGAGCTGGAAAAGTTAAGACAGGTACTATTGGAGCTTAAGTGTTGACATAAATTTTCTTTTCTTCTAAGTTTGGATTGTACCAAATCAATTCCTTAAACGGGGTACTTTGTTTTGAAATAGATAACAAAGAAAATAGATTCTGCAACAAAGTGAAATAGATTAAATAGCCGATTGTGTAATGGATGATATATATGCACACCCTATTTTAAATAATTAAGATTTTAGATTGTTTTGTAAGGAATTGGAACGTAGATATGCAGTACCGTGCATATCTACATTCCTTAGCTTATAATTTCATGCAGTATAAGTAATAGTTAGGCGTCTTTAATTATTGTTAACAAATAAATATAAAACGATTGACAAATTTATTGTGGAGCTTATAATGAATACCAAGTTGGGCTACTTTGTCTTAACATCTTTCTTTTTCTTGCTTTCTATAAATGTGTCAGCAAATGTCATACAAAATAAAGGTATAAAAGCATATCTAACTATTTCATTTCATAATTCCATAATATTCCAAGATAGTTCATCACAAAGCAAACTAGAATCTGGTATAAAAAATATTTTCGTAATAGAGGGAGTAATTATTATCCCAGAAGAAAAACCAAATATTCTTGAGGAATACAAATTATACATTGACGTTACTATCAAGGATAGTGCAATTGTAGAAGCAAAAAGTATAAGCAACATGGGTGCATCAACTATGTTGCAGAGGTATCCACGGTTAAGTATTCCTTATGAAAATGAAAAGGATATTTATAAAGCAGTAAAAAAATATATCGAAACAAATATCATTAAAAAGAATCATAAATAAATTATACTTAACGCCTAACAAGCAACTCAAAGCGACCGCGTCTTCGACTTGGTCGTTTGATGTGGTAATTGGGTTTAGCTTTTCAGAGTTAGTTTGTTGTTAATTGTTGATTTGTAAAACGAAGTTGATTTTAAAACAAAATAGGTAGTTGCCAATAGCGTCATTGTAATTCTGGGCGGCGCTTTAGTTGCAATGCCGTTATACAACAAAAATATAGGAATATTATTATGACTGATATGAATTGGATGAAAGAGAATTCAGAAGTAATAATTGCATTAACAGCCTTGTTAGCATTAATAACTTCGGTCATCTCAATTGTTGTCTCAACCGTATCACTATTTCTTCAAAGAAAACATAATCGAAAATCTATAAAACCCATCGCTAATATTTCTATTTCAGATTATGAAAATCTTATCTCTGTTAAAATATTTAATCGTGGTTTTGGGCCGCTAATTATTAAAGAATTTGTAGCTAAGTCTGGTAATACCATTAAAAATAATTTAATCAGTTTAATGCCATTATTACCAGAGAATGTTAGCTGGTCAACATTTTTTGATGAACTTAATGAGTTTTCTATTTTACCTAATGGATCAATTAATCTTTTAGAGCTGAAGCCTGATTTAGAAAATGAAATCGAAGTTAATTTTAGAGATGAAGTGAGGAAATCATTAAGCCAAATAGAAGTTACGCTTAAGTATGTTGATATTTATGATAGTTTAATGCCGATAAAAGTTAAAAGTCTTAGTTGGTTTGGAAGGCATTTTCAAAAAACAAAATAATTGTTGTATAACCAGCGTCTCAGCCCGACCGCTTTTTCTATATGGACATAGATTCTTTTAAGTTAAGACATAGTTTACTTCTCCATTCTTATTTCTCCCAACCAATTTTATTCCCATCCGTTATTTCCGTAATTTTGGTTTAGTAAATGGAGGCACTATGCCGAACGAAACAAAAACAAAAAAGAAAAATCAAGTTGATGATTCAAAATACTCAATGGATACGCATTTAATTTACGGTAAGAATGTAAGCGACAGCTGGGACTACTCACATCATGTAACGGCGCCAATTTCATCTTCAACAACCTTCCGTTTAGATTCTGTTGAACGCGGAGCGCAAGGATTTATGCAGTTCGCAAATACAGAGCAACTCGGTGATAATGCACCAATTTTTATTTACGACCGACTCGGCGAACCGAACAAAGATATGTTGGAAGAAAATTTGGCTTATGTTGAGAAGGGAGAAACTGCTGTAAGTTTTGCAACAGGTATGGGTGCAATTTCTGCAATACTTGGTGTTCTAACAAAAACCGGTGATGAAATTATTACTCACACAACTTTATACGGATGCACAATTTCTCTTTTCAATAATTGGTATCCTAAGTACAACATTAAAGTAACGCCTATTGATTTAACTCAACCTAAAAATATTCTTGAAAGTGTAACCGGAAAAACAAAAGTAATTTATTTTGAAACTCCCGCGAATCCTAACATAGAAATAATTGATGTTCGTGCAATTGCAAATGTTGTAAATGATATCAACAAAACGCGCAATGAAGAAGATCAGATCAAAATTGTTGTTGATAACACATTTGCAACACCTTTCTGCCAAAGGCCAATAGAATTAGGTGCTGATTTTACTGTCCATTCATTAACAAAAGGAATCGGCGGATTTGGAACAGATATGGGCGGTGTTGTGATCGGCAAGAAAAAATATCGTGATCTAATTTTACTTTACAGAAAAGATTTTGGTGCAGTGCTCAATACAAAAAGTGCATGGGCAATTCTTACTTACGGCTTACCGACTCTTGCACTTCGTCAGCGTCATCAAATTAAATCTGCGTTGCGTATTGCCGAGTTTCTTAATGCTCATCCCAAAATTGAATTTGTAAATTATCCCGGACTGCCAAGTTCAAAGAATTATGAAGTTGCAAAGAAACAGATGATAGATTTTAACGGCAACTTTGCACCCGGCAGTATGCTCTATTTTGTTTTAAAAGGAAATTCTCCGGCAGATAGTAAAGAGAACGGCAGAAAATTTATGGATTACGTTGCAGACAATGCATACACTATGACGCTTGCGGTTTCACTAGGGCATACACGTACATTGATAGAACATCCGGCTTCGATGACTCACTCGGTAGTTCCACCGGAAAAATTAGCTGAACGAGGAATTGATCCCGGTGGCGTCCGTCTTGCAATCGGTCTTGAAAACACAGAAGATATTTTGCTCGATCTTGATGAATCATTAAAAGTAATTTAATCCTTTACCACCCCCTTTAGTTCCCCCTCCTTAGTTAAGGAGGGGGATATGGGGGAGGTCAAATAAAATAATATGCAAATCATTCAAAGCTCACTCTTTCAGAAGTTTCCGGAAATTATTTTTGGCTTAAGCACTAAAAACGGATTGGGCCGCACGGAACCGTTTTATTTCAATATGTCGCTTACTGTCGGCGATGATCCGGAAATTGTCCGCACAAACCGTGAAGCATTTTACAATGAGTTGGGATTAACAACAGAACAAATTGCGATTCAGAAACAAATTCATTCCGATATCGTTACGATAGTTAATGAGCCGGGACTTGTTGGTGAAAGTGATGCAATGATTACAACTCAAAAGGGAATGGGTCTTGCAATATCAACTGCGGATTGTACCCCGATTTTTATTTATGATAGAACGAATGGGATCATAGCGGCAGTTCATTCCGGCTGGCGCGGAACTGAAAAACAAATCTTACAGAAAACAATTTTAATTCTGACTGAACAATTCGATTGCTCGCCAAGCAATCTACTCGTTTATATTGGTCCGTCTATTTGCCAAAAGAATTATGAAGTTGGTGATGAAGTCGCAAAACATTTTCATCGTAAATATTTAAAAAGTGTTGATCATAAACATTATCTTGATGTACTCGGAGTAAATAAAGACGTACTTCTAAATTTAGGTATTAGAGATACTCATATTGAAATTTCATCTTTGTGCAGCTATGAGGAAAAATATTTGCAATCATATAGAAGGGATGGAAAAAATTCCGGTCGTGCTCTTGGTGTAATTGCAATGAAAGGGAAATAAGTGTTTACAGAAAAATATAAAATAGCTGCGGGTTATATACTAATTAGTTTAATCTGGGGCTCAACCTGGTTAGCAATCCGTTTTGGGTTAGGTTCTTTAACACCACTTATCTCTGCCGGGTTACGTTTCTTTCTTGCATCACTTTTCGTCTATGGAATGATGCGGATAAAAAATATTTCACTTCAAACTGATTCCCGATCAATAAAACTATATGTTGTGCTAAGTTTCTTTTCTTTTGTAATTCCATTCGGATTGGTTTACTGGGCAGAGCAATATATTCCATCAGGGTTAGCTTCGATTGTATTTGCCGTCATGCCGTTCTTTGTTATAATTTATTCAATGATTGCATTCAAAAAAGACAGTGTTACATTTAATCAAATCTTTGGTTCTATTTTAGGCTTCAGCGGAATTGTGATAATCTTCTCAGAAAATTTATCGCTTGATCTTTCAAAACAACTTTTGGGAATTGCTGCAGTGTTGATTAGTTCTTCTATGCAAGCCGGAATAGGAGTCACAATAAAAAAATACGGTCAACATCTTAATCCTCTGTCAATGAATTTCTTGCCGCTTTTTTCCGCAGGAATAATTTTAATAATAATTTCAATCTTGATTGAAAATTCCTCTGCATGGGTTTTTGATTTTAATGCATTCGCTTCGATAACATTTTTAGCTTTTTTCGGAACGCTTGTTACATTTACAACTTACTATTGGTTATTGAAAAGAATGAATATAGTCATACTTTCACTTACAGCGTTTATAACTCCGATTATAGCGGTTATTCTTGGCTGGCTTATACTGAATGAAAATTTTTCCTTGCAAACACTTGCCGGAAGCGCATTAGTGCTAATCGGAATATTATTTGCTAACTTTAAAGGGTTAATGAATTACTACCTAACTAAAAAGAAATTTGCCAAATGATTAACATTATCAGGATAAAAAACGCTTCATTCTATGCGTATCACGGCGCTTATCAAGAAGAACAAAACATGGGCGGAAAGTTTGAAGCCGATGTTGATATCTACACAGATTTTACTTCTGCAGCAGAAAAAGACAATCTTAAACTTACAATCAACTATACCGATGTATATAAGTTTATAAATCAGCTCGTTCACGAAAAAAAATATTATTTGATTGAAACACTTGCAACTGTAATTGCCGATTCTCTTCTAAAGAAGTATTCAGAAATAAAAAAAATTGCTGTACGTGTACGTAAACATAGTGTCCCGGTCGGCGGTGTGCTCGATTGTGTTGAAGCTGAAGTGATCAAAGAAAATGGGAAATAATGTTTATCTTGGTCTCGGTTCAAATAAAGGAGACAGATTTAATTATTTAGTAAGCGCAGTAAAATTAATTGATGAAAATAAGAATTGTAGATTAGTAAAAGCTTCTTCTGTATATGAAACAAAACCTTACGGGAATATAGATCAAGACAATTTTTATAATGCAGTTATATTAATTGAAACTGAATTTGATATTGAAAAGCTTTATTGTTTTTTGAAAGAAATTGAAAAGAAAGTTGGGAGAGAAAAATCAGAGACACGCTGGGCTCCAAGAGAAATTGATGTTGATATTCTTTTCTATAATAACTTAATTTATAATAGTGAAATATTAACGGTGCCGCATAAAGATATTATGAATAGAGATTTCGTCCTTATTCCGTTGATTGAAATTGCCGGCGAGTATGTACATCCGGTACTGAATAAAAAATTAAATGAGTTTGATCTTACATCTTTAGAAAAACATATTATTCAAAAACTTAGTGATAGATTAATATAATTTGTCAGAGATCAGATACATAGCGATTGAAGGTGTAATAGGCGCAGGCAAGACAACACTAGCTCATAAACTGTGTGATAAACTTGGTGCTAATTTAATTCTTGAGCAATTTGAAGAAAATCCTTTTCTTGAAAAATTTTATGATGATAGAAAACGTTTTGCCTTTCAAACACAAATGTTTTTTCTGATCAACCGTTACAAACAACAGCAGCAATTAAATCAGCAAGATCTTTTCTCTAAGTATATTGTTTCCGATTACATATTCGAGAAAGACAGAATATTTGCTTACATGAATCTTTCCGGTGAAGAAATAAAATTATACGAAAGTATTTTCCCTCTTTTGGAAAGAGATATTCCTCAGCCCGATCTGGTAATATTTCTGCAATCAAGCATTGATAGATTAACAACGAATGTAAAAACGCGCGGAAGGCAAATTGAGCGCAATCTTACCCGCGCATATTTAAGTGAACTTTCCGAAGCTTATAATAATTTCTTTTTTAAGTACAATAACACACCGTTATTAATTGTTAATACCTCGGAAATTGATTTTGTAAACAATGAAAAAGACTTTGAAGAACTTTACGAACAGATTTTTAGAGATGATCGTGGCTTCATCGAATATTTCAATCCCGAAGTCAAAGGTTAGATGATGAGTTTACTAAGATTTATTCTTTATTCGCTTCTTTTTTATTTAGCCATTAGAACAATTAAAAATGTTATGAACTTTTTAGCTCCTAACAAGAATAATCCTCCAAAGAAAAATGTAAACACAGCTTCTTCAAAATATAAAATTGAAAAGGAAGATGTAATTGAAGCACATTTTGAAGAATTAAATTCCGCAAAA
Organism: Melioribacter sp.; assembly: GCA_023250955.1. GTDB lineage: Bacteria > Bacteroidota > Ignavibacteria > Ignavibacteriales > Melioribacteraceae > Fen-1258. The sequence goes on from JAHEZQ010000040.1 coordinate 15,251, forward strand.
TCTGAAAAGCCAAAAGAAAAGCCTTAATGTCCCTCAAAGATTATTTTAGAAAAGTTATAATTAATATTCTTGAAAAGTTTTTAGCTGTTCCCGAAGTTTTAGACAAATCGCTTGGAAATCCAAAAAATATTTTAGTCATTCGCCAGCACAATCAATTTGGTGATCTATTAGCGAGCGTTTCTTTATTCCGAGCTATTAAAGAAATTTATCCCAATTCCCATATAACTTTGATTGCCAGCGCTCAAAATTATTATGCAGTTGATAAGAATAAATTTATTGATGAAATATTTGTTTTCAAGAATAATAAAATATGGATCCCTAATTATATTTTTCGTCTGAAAAAACTTCTCAGACGTGATTGGGATCTTACTATTGTACCAGTAACTGTTGCAGTATCACTAACAAGCTGTATCCTAACCGGGTTATCAAAAGCGAAAATTAAAATTGGTCCGAAGGAATTAAACGGAGATAAAAATAATCTTGCGTTTGTTTTTAATCATAGATTAAAATTAGACTGGCGCAAATGCCCTGACGCGCATGTTTCCGATTTCATTTTAGATATTGTAAGACCGTTTGGAATTAGAACAAAAAATTTTAGTACCAGTGTATTTTATGATGACGGAGATATTAAAACAGCAAATGAGTTTATTGGATCGTTATTTCCGAAAGAAGATTGTCCTCTGATCGGCTTTCATATAGGGGCAGGTAAACAGCAAAACAGATGGCCGTTGGAAAAATTTGTTGAATTAATCGAAAGAATAAAAAAGAAGATGAGCGTTAGAATTTATTTTACAGGAAGTGATGCGGATAAAGATGAGTTGGATTTTATGAAAAAGCATTGCTGTAAAGAGAGCGGATACTTTTTGAATAAAAGTATTCCACAGCTTGCAGCAATAATCTCATTAAGTAATATTTTTATAACAAATGATACAGGAGTAATGCATGTAGCAGGCGCAACTGTAACTCCGCAAATTTCAATTTTTGGTCCGACAAATCCGTTTAACTGGGCACCTGTAGGCCCTACAAAATATTTCCTTCGTAAATCTGAATTTGTATCCGATGTATCTGTTGATGATGTTTTTGATCTTTTTAATTATCTAATGGAAAAACAGAAGAATGAAAAACATTAGTCAAAATTTAGCAGCAATTGATGTAGGTACGAATTCTTTCCACCTAATTGTTGTGAAAACAAAAGAGGGTGGAGGTTTTGAAATTATTGATAGAGAAAGAGAGGTAATACGTCTTGGCGAAGGCAGCAGTGGAAATATTAAATTTATTAAACCGGTAGTTTTTGGAAGAGCAATCGCAACGCTGAAAAGATTTAAAGGTATTGCTGATTCTCATGGTGCTGTAGTAAGGGCAGTTGCAACAAGTGCAGTTCGCGAAGCATACAATAAAAATGAATTCATTCAAAAGGTTTTGAAAGAAACCGGAATAGAGATTGAAGTAATCAGCGGCTACGAAGAAGCACGACTTATTTATTTGGGCACTATGAAAGCAGTTCCTATCTATAATAAGAAAGCGTTAGTGATTGATATCGGCGGAGGAAGTACAGAATTTTTAATTGGTCATAAAGGGAATACAAACTTTTCAATTAGTTTGAAGATTGGGGCTGTTAGATTAACTGAAAAATTTTTCCCGGATTATGTAGTAACAGATTCGAGAATTAAAGAATGTAAAAAATGGGTTGAAGTAGAATTAGTTCAGGCCATATCAATTATTAATAGGTTAGGATTCAGTATCTGTGTCGGTTCATCGGGAACGATTATGTCAACAGGCTTAATTATTCAAGCGATGAGAAAAGGGAATTCAACTCCCGGTACAATACTTAATAATTTTGAATTTACCCGAAAGGAATTAGAAAAAGTAAAAAAAGTAATTCTTAGCAGAAAAACTGCCGTGAAGAGAAAAAAAATTCCCGGACTTGATGAGAAAAGAGCTGATATTGTGCCTGCCGGAATAATTATTCTTTCAACAATTTTTGAATTATTAAATCTTCATACTCTGACTATTTCCGGTTATGCATTAAGAGAGGGAATCATTATTGATTCACTTCAAAAACGTCATACAGATTCCTCAATGCCAAATTTATCAGATATCAGAAATGAAAGTGTGAGACACCTAGCCGAATCTTGCAGATATGATCACCTTCATTGCAGCCATATTGCAAAACTTTCGGTTGATTTTTTCGACCAGTTAAAGAATTTGCACAAACTTGAAGATGACTGCAAAGAATATCTATATGCGGCGGCGATGCTTCACGATATCGGTTATCATATTTCGCATACAAATCATCATCAGCATAGTTTCTATATTATAAAGAATAGCGATTTGCTTGGCTTCAATGAAAATGAAATTAGTATTATTGCCCACACTGCACGTTATCATCGAAAGAGCCATCCAAAATCCCGCCACGAAGATTTTAATTTGTTGTCACCTTCTACACAAGAAGTGGTTAAAAAACTTTCTGCAATGTTAAGAGTAGTTGATGCGTTTGACCGTACTCATAAACAGTTGGTGGAATCAATCAAAGCAAAGATTAATAAGAATTCTGTTGATCTAACCCTTAAATGTCAAAATGGAATTGTACCTGAAATCGAATTGTGGAATCTTGAAAGACGTAAAGGTTTGTTCGAAGAAGTATTCTCAAAAAAAATAGTTGTAAAGATAGTTCCTACTTAATTGCCATCATTAAATTATTATTAAGCTTTTGGCAGTGTAAAATAGAAAGAAGAACCTTTTCCTTTTTCGCTAATGACCCATATATTGCCGCCAAGTTTATCAACCATTTCACTACAAAGAATTAAACCAAGGCCGGTTCCAATTTCTCCTTCTGTTCCTTTGCTTGAAATACTTTGATCAATTCTAAAAAGTTTATCTATTTTTTCTTTTTCGATTCCAACACCGGTATCATTGATACATATTTCGACTAAGTTATTTTTATATGTACTAGATATCGAAATCTTTCCGCCCCTCCATGTAAATTTAATTGCATTAGAAATTAAATTAGTAATAATTGAATTTAACATTCGTTGATCCGCTAAGACAAAAACGTCGTCGGTAATTCTATTTTGTAGTTCGATGGATTTGTCACTAGCGTTTTGCGAAATAAGATTTAAAACATTTATGATAATTGTCTGCAGTTCCAACTTCTCTATGTTGCATTGCAGTCTGTTTGTTTGAAGTTGTGCCCAGTCTAAGAGTTGCTCAATCAGTGTGTACAGGTTTTTAGTAGTTTTGTATATTTTGTCAGATATATCTTTTACCTCATCATCATTGAGTTCAGCATGGTTATCAACTAATATATTTGAAATTCCTAGCAATCCTTGGAATGGTGATTTTAAATCATGGGCTACAATTGAAAAGAATTTATCCTTTAGGACGTTCAATTGTAATAGTTTTTCTTCAGATTTCTTTAGTTCAATTGTTCTTACCAATACTTCTTTTTCAAGTTTTCGAGTGTATTTTATTTCAGAAATATAATTTTGAATCATGTATAATATTACGCCAATAACTCCTACGAAGATTAGAATAAACCACCAGCGTTTATAAAATGGATCTAGTATAATGATTGTATTCGAGGCACTTGCTAAACCCCAATCGCCTCCTAAATTTTTTGCCTGTACAAGAAACTTATAGTTACCCGGTCTGAGGTTTGTATATCTGATTTGGTGATTAGTTCCTATTTCTATCCAGACACTATCGAAATCTGTCAACTTAACTTTGTATTGGATAAATTTTTCATTTATAAATGAAATTGATCTAAATCGAAAAACGAAAGAACTTTCACCATCACTGGTTTCATATGAATTGGCTAAATCGTGTATTACACCTTTTGAGTCTTCAATTTCAAGTGCAGCTATAATTGGCGGCTTCATTGGAATATCATATTGGGGAATATAACATGATAGCCCACGATCAGTTCCAATCCAAATTTTCCCAAACGAATCCACTGTACATGCAGAACGATTTGTTTCCCTTCCAGCAAGCCCATCTTCAAGACTGAATCTTCTTGCCGTCTTGCCATCCCATTTTACAACACCATCATTAGTCCCAAACCAGTAATTGTTATTCCTGTCATGTTTTATAAAAAATATTTTCCGATCAATAGAAAAATTATTCTCGGTAAATTTCCGTATAGAATCATTCTCAAGTAAATATAAACCATCTGCAGTACCAAGTAATTTTTTATCATTAGTGTAATCTTGAATTGCATAAATATTATTTCCAAATTGCACTTTACTGTCAGACAATTTCGTGAACACACCATTTTTATAAATTGCTAGACCATCAACGCACGCGCCGTAAATTGTTCCATTTGAATCACTAAATATTTTTCGAACGTTAAGGAATTCTTTGTTATTAATTAATACAAGATTCGAATGGTCCTCGGAAATTTTGAATAAACCTTCATCCGCACCGACCCATAATGTTCCATGTTTATCATTTTTGATCGAGTTAACTTGAACAGCCTTCTTATATTGAATCCAGCGTATTTCTTTAGTATTACTCATTTTACCTACGCCAAGCTCAGAGCCTGCGATCCAGACATTCCCAATCGAATCTTTACAAAGGTCTAAAATTCTAGAAAGGGAATAATTTTTATTAGAAGGATAGGTTAAAGTAGCAGAAGAGAGTTTACCATCCTTGAGAATTGTAAGACCGTGATTATGTCCGAAAATATAATACCCCGGTCCTACTTCTATAGTTGAAGAAACCTCATTTTCCAATAATCCATTTTCTTTGAAGAAATTTTGAAAACATAAATTACCGACTTTGTCAATACCTCGATAACTTGTAAACCAAAGATTTGATTCACGATCGAGAAAAATTGCAGAACTTCCTGAAGTTGTGAATCTATTTTCTTGGTTAATAGTTACAATTTTCTTGGTCGATTTTTCCAGATAAAATCTTTCAACATCATTCCCGTAATAAATTCTACCTATCTTATCATAAAGAAAGCAGATATGTCTTAGTTTTTGAGAAGGGAATTCGGTCATCATTCTATTATTAGAAGTAACTATGTTAAATTTTCTATTTTGAATGGTACCGATCCATTTATCTCCTAAAAGCCAAATAATAGGGACCAAATTGTTATTAAGAGATTCAAATTCTATTGATTTTATTTTTTTTGAGGGGATATTTATTATTGAACTTAAACTATTGTCAATTTTCCCGTCATGGAAGACAGACAAACCATTTTCCGTGCAGACATACAATTTGTTCTGAAAGCTTTTTACAGTATTTACTCTATCGTCTATTAATCCTTCCTTCTGAGAAATGCGACTCCATTTTTTATCTTTATAAAAAAACACTCCTTCATTTGTCCCGAAACATAAAATTTGTTTATTGTTCTCATAAATAAAATCAAAAGATGTAAAAATTTTACGTGTTCCATTTAGTTGAGGAATTTCATTAATAAAAGTCCATTTATTATTCTTAAATATTGCTACTTGTGAACCACTCCAATAAGGGACAGCAATAATATTATTGCTGCTGTCAACTTTGATCGCAAAATATTCATTGCGCGGTAATCCTTCTTTATCAGTGTAGTTTTTCCAAGTATAGCTATCATAAACGGAAACGCCGTATTCGGTAGCAAACCACATACGTCCTTGCTTGTCTTGCGTAACATCATGGATAAAGTTGGTATTCAGTCCATTCTCAAGTGTATAAGTTTGGACTGGAAAGCTTTGTGCTAAAATTTGAATTTTTGCGGATATAAATAGAATAGTAATCACCAATGACACAGGGTGTATGTGGTGATTAATATTATTTTTTAAAAAATTGTAGATATTCATCATTTACTTATAGAAGTATATAGTAAAAACTTTACAGGACAAAAAAGAGTTGAGAACAATTATTTCCATATTGCTCATATTTGAGCGACCTCTGTGAAGTGAAATATAGAAATAATTAATGGAATTATCATATCGATTGTTAGTGTGATTCCTTTGAACATTTTAATAAAGTAAGTAAAACTGAAATTTGAATGTGGTAATTACACTAAACCTGAAATCGAATTATGGAATCTTGAAAGTTTCAATGGTCTATTTGAAGAAATATTCAGGAAAAAATAAAAGTTAGATGTTCATAGTTTAATATTACTTGCCCGATTTAAGTTTTTCTCTTTTTGCATTATTAATAACCTCTTAGTTATATTTGAAACCGATTTCCAAATAAAAATTACTCAAATGAGACCTTCGGTTTATATTAAAGATTTAAAAGACCATGTAGGTAAAGAAGTTACCTTAAAAGGATGGTTATATAACAAGAGATCAAGCGGTAAGATCAAATTTTTAATTATGCGTGACGGCAGCGGTTATGTCCAATGTGTAGTTTTTAAAGGAAATGTTACGGATGAAATTTTTGAAAGCGCAGATAAACTTACACAAGAATCATCATTTGAAATAACCGGAAAAGTTAAAGTTGAACCGCGATCAGTCGGTGGATATGAATTAGATGCTACCGACGTAAAAATAATTTCAGTCGCTCATGAATATCCAATCACTCCCAAAGAACATGGAATAGAATTTCTTATTGATAACCGTCATCTCTGGGTTCGTTCTAAAAAACAAGTTGCGATATTAAAAATCCGCGCTCGTGTTGTAAAAGCTATCCGTGATTTTTTTGATGAACGAGGATTTGTACTTTTTGATCCGCCGATCATAACGCCAAACGCATGCGAAGGAACTTCTACGCTTTTTGAGATGGAATATTTTGATCTCGGAAAAGCTTACTTAACACAATCGGGACAGCTTTACGAAGAGAGCGGCGCAATGGCACTTGGGAAAGTATATTCATTCGGTCCAACATTCCGTGCAGAAAAATCTAAAACACGAAGACACTTGACTGAATTTTGGATGGTTGAACCTGAAATGGCTTTTTATGATCTTGATGATGACATGGATCTTGCCGAAGAATTTCTAGAGTATATTGTTCAGACAGTTCTTTCTGAAATGAAAGAAGAATTAAAAGAAGTTGAACGCGATACAACAAAACTTGAAAATATAAAACGACCTTTCCCGAGAATCTCTTACACTGATGCTGTTGAGATTTTGAAAAAGAAGGGAGTTGATTTCCAATGGGGCAATGATCTTGGTGGGGCAGATGAAACATTGATCGGTGAAGAATTTGACCGTCCGGTAATGATTCATCGTTATCCATCTGAAGTAAAAGCATTTTATATGAAACGCGATCCGGAAAATCCCAAAGTTGCGCTTGCGGTTGATGTAATTGCACCGGAAGGATACGGAGAAATTATTGGCGGAAGCCAGCGTGAAGATAATTTAGATTTTTTACTTGAGAGAATTAAAGAACACAACTTGCCTCAATCTTTTTTTGAATGGTATTTGGATTTAAGACGGTTCGGCTCTGTACCGCATGCCGGATTTGGTCTCGGACTTGAAAGAACAGTAAGCTGGATTTGCGGATTAGAACATTTGCGCGAAGCAATTCCATTTCCAAGAATGATTTATAGGAATACACCTTAAGAATGAATGTACAGATAATTCTATTTATTGTTCTCGCATCAGTAGCCGCAATCACATCAGTTGCGATGATCACTCGTAAGAATCCTGTTATATGTGCCGTGTTCTTGGTTCTTAATTTTTTCTCACTCGCCGGTTTATATCTACTGCTCAATGCTCAGTTCATTGCAGTTGTTCAAGTCATTGTATATGCCGGTGCAATCATGGTTTTATTCCTTTTTGTTCTAATGTTATTGAACACTGAAACAGAACACAAATTATTTGCAGATAAACGTGCTATTAAATTTTTTGCAATTCTAATTAGTGCTTTCGTATTTGTTCAAGTCGCTTATTTAATTTTTCACGGAAGTCCTTCCCGTACTTTAACACCCGATGAAGCAGCAAGTGTTAAAGCCGGAACAATTCAGGCAATTGGTGAACAACTTTATACAAATTATATAATTCCCTTTGAGGTTGCAGGATTTTTACTTCTCGCGGCTACAATTGGAGCTATGGTTTTAGCTAAAAAGAAATTTGAGTAACTGAAATGTCATTAATACCGATGGAATATTATCTGATCTTAAGTGCATTCATGTTTTGTGTAGGAGTTGCAGGAGTGCTTATCAGAAGAAATGCAATCGTTGTGTTTATGTGCATTGAACTAATGCTTAATTCAGCAAATCTAACTCTTGTAACTTTTTCATCTTACCTTGGAAATTCCATCGGACAAGTTTTTGTATTTTTTGTTATGACGGTTGCCGCTGCTGAAGCTGCGGTTGGTCTAGCAATTATTATTGCAATCTTTAGAAATAAAAAGACGGTCAACATAGACGAGATAAATATTTTCAAATGGTAATGATAAATCTTATATACCTAACTACACTTTTGCCGTTACTTGGATTTTTAATTAACGGATTGTTCGGAAGAAAGATCAAGAACGAAAAAGTAATTGGTCTAATCGGCAGTGCGACAATAGGAATTTCTTTTCTAATTGTTCTTGGTGCTTTTATTCAGACACTTGGATTACCAATAGAAGAAAGATCAAACACTGTTAATTTATTTCCATGGCTGAATGTCGGCGGACTTCAAATAAAATTTGCTTACCTGGTTGATCAACTTTCTCTTACAATGTCTCTCATTGTAACCGGCGTTGGATTTTTAATCCACGTTTACTCGATCGGTTACATGCGCGGAGATAAAGGTTTCTGGAGATTCTTTGCTTATCTAAACCTTTTCATCTTTGCGATGATGAATTTAGTTCTGGGTGATAACTTTGTAGTTCTTTTTCTTGGATGGGAAGGAGTGGGTCTCTGTTCATATTTGTTAATCGGTTTTTGGTATGATAGAAAATTTGAAAAGGGAACAACATCTCAAGCAGCGAAGAAAGCTTTTGTTGTAAATAGAATCGGCGATTTCGGATTTCTACTTGGAATGTTTTTAATCTTCATGACTTTTGATTCACTCAACTTCAAAGAAGTTTTTGCAAGAGCAGCATCATTCCCAGTGGCAGAATCTACATTTGGATTGATTGCTTTATTCTTATTTATCGGTGCTACTGGAAAGTCTGCTCAAATTCCTTTGTTTGTCTGGTTACCTGATGCTATGGCTGGCCCGACTCCCGTTTCAGCGCTTATACATGCGGCTACAATGGTTACTGCCGGTGTGTATATGGTTTCTCGTGCATCAATAATTTTTGCTTCAGCACCAGTGATCATGACTGTTGTTGCTGTGGTCGGATTACTGACAGCTTTAATGGCGGCATCAATCGGTTTAGTTCAGAACGATATTAAAAAAGTTTTAGCTTACTCAACGGTAAGCCAATTAGGTTATATGTTTTTAGCTGCCGGCGTTGGTGCGTTCAGTGCATCAATTTTTCACGTTATGACTCACGCATTTTTCAAAGCACTTCTATTTCTTGGTGCAGGTTCTGTGATTCACGGTATGTATGATGAACAGAATATTCAAAAGTATGGCGGCTTAAAAAAATATATGCCGAAAACTTTTCTAACATTTTTTATAGCAACTCTTGCAATCTCCGGTGTTCCCGGTTTATCAGGTTTCTTTAGTAAGGATGAAATTTTATGGAGTGCTTATGCAAACGGCGGATTTGTATTTTGGCTGATTGGTGCTATCACTGCAATGCTAACTGCTTTTTATATGTTTAGATTAGTTTCGCTTACGTTCTACGGTAAAGAAAGATTTGATCATCACAATGTTCATCCGCATGAATCACCGGCATTGATGACAGTTCCGTTGATAATTCTTGCTGTTCTTTCGGTTGTAGGAGGATATATTGGTTTGCCAAAAGTTTTCTTCGGCGAGCATGGAAATTTATTTGAAGGTTGGCTTGAACCAATCTATGCACCTGCAATGAATAAATTGTCATTGTATGGTGAACATACTCATTTAGAGGAAATTCTATTGATGACTGTTTCTGTCGCTGCAGCATTAAGTGCGATATTTTTTGCTCTCCATGTTTATAGAAAGAATCCTCAGATTGCAGAAAATATTTCCAACAAGTTCAAAGGATTTTACAACTTACTTCTTAATAAATATTTTGTTGATGAAGCTTACGAAGCAGCAGTTGTCCAACCGATACAGAAGGGTAGTGAGAAATTTTTGTGGAAAATTTTTGATGTAAAGTTTATTGATGGAATTGTAAATGGAGTTGCTTCGTTAGTAGAAAATAGTTCCGGTGTAATTAGAAAAATTCAAACCGGAATAGCGCAATCATATGCATTAATAATGATGGCGGGAATTGCATTAGTTCTTTTATGGTTAATACTTAGTTTGTAAACTCTGCGCCTTCTTTGCGCTCTCTGCGGTTAAAAGCTTTAACGCAAAGGTCGCAAAGGATTTCGCGAAGGACGCAAAGAAAAATTCGAATCTTATGGATCAAAACTTACTCTTAACATACTTACTTCTAACTCCGATAATCGGGAGCGTGCTTGTTCTTTTCTTTAAACAAGAACAAAAGCAGCTCATCCGTTGGTTCGGTTTAGCAATATCGCTTATTGCATTTGTTATATCGTTGATTATTTATTTTGGTTTCGATCAGACAAATTCCCAATTCCAGTTTATTCATCAAGTTACTTGGATAAAAAGTTTAAACATCAGCTACCATGTTGGTGTTGATGGAATTTCTTTACTTCTTGTTCTGCTTACAACATTCTTAACTCCGCTAACACTTCTTTCAACATGGAAAGCGATTGAGAAAAATGTAAAGATGTTCACATTTTCAATGCTCTTTCTTGAAGTGGGAATGCTCGGCGTTTTTATTTCACTAGATATTTTCTTGTTCTACATTTTCTGGGAAGCGATGCTTATCCCAATGTACTTCATCATCGGTATTTGGGGAGGCGAGAGAAAAATTTATGCAGCAGTTAAATTTTTTATTTTTACAATGTTCGGTAGTCTTCTGATGCTTGTTGCAATTATCTGGCTCGCTGTTTATGCTTCGAGTTTGCTAGGTCATTTCACAACGAACTTAATAGAACTTTATAAAGTTGGCCCAACAATTCCTCACGAAATTCAATCATGGATGTTCGGCGCATTCTTCTTAAGCTTTGCAATAAAAGTTCCTCTGTTTCCTCTTCACACTTGGCTGCCAGATGCTCACGTTGAAGCACCTACTGCAGGCTCTGTTATTCTTGCAGGAGTTTTGCTGAAGATGGGAACGTATGGCTTGATTCGATTCTGTCTGCCGTTGTTTCCACAATCGGCTGTTAATTTTGCACCGGTCATTTCAGTGTTGGCGGTGATTGGAATTATTTACGGTGCACTTGTTTCGATGGTGCAGACCGATATGAAAAAATTAGTAGCTTATTCTTCCGTTTCTCATCTTGGATTTGTTGTGCTCGGAATTTTTGCTATGACAGTTGAATCTGTTCAAGGTGCGGTGATACAAATGGTGAATCACGGATTATCTACAGGGGCATTATTCCTTTTAGTCGGAGTTTTGTACGAAAGAACTCATCATCGTGAAATTTCATTTTATGGAGGAATCGCTAAACTTGTTCCATTATATTCAACTGTGTTGATGATCGCGATGCTCTCATCAATCGGTTTACCAGGATTGAATGGATTTATCGGCGAGTTTTTGATTTTAATCGGCTCGTTCAAATCAGCAGTGTTAAACAGTTGGTGGTTTACAATTTTTGCTGCAAGCGGAGTGATCTTTGCGGCAGTTTATATGTTATGGATGTATCAACGTGTAGTATTCGGTGAAGTAAAAAATGAAGAATTGAAACATGAATTGACTGATATGAATTTGCGAGAGATGATTGTGATTGTTCCAATTTTCATTTTTATAATTTGGATTGGTGTTTATCCAAGTACATTCTTAAAACTTACTGAAGCATCAACGCAATCAATACTTCAGCAAGTCGGTTCATATACAATAAATTTGTTTAAATAGATAAACTTATGCCTCTAAATAATTACGAATATTTTTTATTGATGCCTCAAATAATAATTGGGGTTGGAATTGTATTATCGGTTCTAATCGAAATTTATACAAAGAAGAGCGAACAAATTCTCCCTTGGTTTTCAATTGCGATATTTTTTGCTACTGCATTTTATTCTGTGTTTAATATAAATCAAAATTTTGTTTTGTTCGGCGGAATGATTGAAGTTGGCGGCAAACCGGCAATCTTCAATTTCATTTTTAATATAGGGGCCGCACTTGTTGTTCTTTCATCAATAGATTATCTAAAAAAATACGGAACGTATTTTGGCGAGTATTATATTTTGATCCAATCATCCGTACTTGGAATGATGGTGATGTCGGGCGCAAAAGATATTCTAATGATTTTTATGGGATTGGAATTGATGTCTATTTGCTTTTATGTGCTTGCTGGGATTAATCGTAAAAAATTTTCTGCTAATGAAGCATCATTGAAATATTTTTTGCTCGGTGCTTTTACAACCGGATTCATAGTTTACGGCATTGCATTGATCTACGGAGCCACCGGCACGACTAGTATTCAAAACTTAGTTGAGAATTTTGTCGGTTATTCATCAAATATAATTTTTATACTTGGAATGATTCTTTTCTTAATCGGGTTCAGTTTTAAAATTGCGACAGTCCCATTTCATATGTGGGTTCCGGATGTATATCAAGGTTCTGCAACTACCGTTACTTCTTTGATGTCCACAACCGGTAAAGCTGCTGCATTTAGCGTTTTGATCATTATATTATCTGCAGTATTTAGTTTTAACGCACCAAATGTATTCAGCCCATACTTTGCAACAATCTCTGCTCTTTCAATGTTATTTGGAAGTATTGTTGCGATCTCACAAAATAATTTGAAAAGAATGCTTGCTTACTCGTCAATCGCTCATGCAGGTTATATGGCTATAGGTCTCGCAGCCGGAAATATATTTAGTGTTGCCGGAATAATTTTTTATCTCGCTGCTTATGCATTTATGAACATCGGTGCTTTCACTGTAATATCTATTGTAGAAGGTGAAAATGATTCCAGAACAGATCTAAATTCTTTTGCTGGATTAAATGCTAAGAGTCCTATACTTGCCGCGACTATGGCACTTTTCATGTTTGCCCTTGCCGGAATTCCACCGCTTGCCGGTTTCTTCGGAAAATATTACGTGTTTATTGCTGCGATACAAAGTAAATTAACTTGGCTTGCCATACTTGGCGTGTTATCAAGTGTGATAAGTGTTTATTTTTATATTCGTGTTGTTGTGTTTATGTATTTCAAAGATGCAACAGAGGATTTCAAAATTAATATTTCACCATACAGTTTAATCGCAGTTGTTATCACTGCCTTGTTAATATTAGTTTTTGGTATTCTCCCGGATACGCTAATGAATGTGATAACTTCAGTTTTACATTAAACTACTTCTTAATTATATTATATCCTTTTTCACGAAACGGTTGAAGTTTTTCGAGCCATAAATCTTCTAATGTTTTAAGGTCATCATCATATTTATATGAAGGATCATCTTTCGGTTCTAATGTATCCAGCACTTCAAATGTAAAATTTTGTTCACCATATTTAGAGTAATCTTTTTGCAGTTCACCGTTAACGTGTACACCGGAATTTAATTGGAATTTATAACTGTTGGATTTACCATGAAGGTTTTTACTATTGCCGATAAATATTTTCCCGTTAATTAAATTTTTAATTTGATAAATACCCATAGGCGGCAAAGTTTGTTTGTATAGTTTCTTCAATTCCTTTTTGTCAATCATGTTTTCTCCGGTAATAGAACAATTAATTACGGAAACAATTTACTATTAAGAAATTAATATTTCGAAGATTTTGTTTCTCTCAAAAAATCATAACTAATATTTATCCCAATTCTTTCTTATTTTACGCTAAGAAAATCCGCATAGGATAATTTATGATACCACTTTATACATCTCAGCAGGTCCGTGAAGCTGACAGCTTTGCAATTAATACTCTCGGCATTCCGAGTATTGTTTTGATGGAGAATGCGGCGAGAAGTCTTTATCATGAGATTATTCAAAATCTTTCTGAAAAATTAGAAAATAAAAACGTAGGTATTGTTTGTGGTAAAGGGAATAACGGCGGTGATGGATTTGCAGCTGCACGGCATTTTATCATTAATGAATATTTTGTAAAAATTATTTCTCTTGGCGCTGAAGAGGAATTAAAAGGTGATGCTCTAACAAATTTCAGAATTATTAAAAATTTAATTAATGAATATCCTTCCTCTAAATTAATGGTTTATGAAAGTGTTAAAGATTTATCTCAATTTGACGATTGCTCTTTAATAATTGATGCGATGCTGGGTACTGGAAGCCGTGGTGAATTAACCGAACCTTATAAAGAAATTGTTGAGAAAATAAATCAGTCGAATGCTTTCAAAGTTGCAATAGATCTTCCAACGGGTCTAGATTTAGAAAACGCCTATGGTGAAGTTGTATTCAACGCAGATCTTACAGTTACACTTTCTGAATATAAAACTGGATTGTTCTACGGGAAGGGTTATGTTAATTGCGGAAGTATATCAAGAGGAACTATTGGAATTGGAAATGAATATTACGATAAACTTATTATTACAGATTACCTAATTGAGCCGGAAGATGCTTATTTTGGATTACCGACCAAAAAATTAGACCAGCATAAATATTCTGCCGGAAAAGTTTTTATTATTGCTGGAAGTGGAAAACTGCCTGGTGCTTCGTTTCTAACAGCAAATACAGTATTAAGGAGCGGCGCTGGGTCATCTGTTCTTGCTTTTCCAAAATCAATTAAAATACTTGCTCAGCAGATGCTTGATAGCGCAATTGTTTTTGATTATGAAGATAACGGACAAGAAATTCTTTGCGATAAAAATTTAAAAGAGCTTGATGATAAAATTAATTGGGCAAATGTCATTGCAATTGGTCCTGGTTTGGGTAGAGATCAATCTACAATTAATGCTGTTATTGAGATATTAAAAAAGCATAAATCTAAAAAATTTGTAATTGATGCCGATGGAATATATGCACTCAGAAATGAGGAATATAAAAAGCTAAATCTAAAAGGGAATGTACTAACACCTCATCAAAAAGAATTTTCAGATATGATTGGAATTAACTTGGAGGAGTTAGAGAAGAATGTTTTAAAGTATGGTAAAAGTTTTTCTTCTGAAAATGGTTGCTATTTGGTACTGAAGGGTGCGCCTACCATTATTTTTAATCCCAATGGTGAAACTTTTATTAATAGTGCCGGTAATCCCGGATTAGCAAAATTTGGAAGCGGAGATGTTCTTACAGGAATTATTGCAGGCTTTCTTGCGCAGACAAATGAAATTGAAGACGCACTTATTAGTGCGGTTTACATCCACAGCTTAGCCGCAGATCTTTTACTTGAAGATAAAACCGAATACGGCTATACATCAGAGGACTTAATTGATCAAATCCCGCATGCAATCAAATTCATTCTTAACTCGTTTGTATAAATATTTTGGCAGTAACACAATTACTTTAATATACATTCCGTTAATTGTGTATTGGATAACGCTTTTTATTCTGACAACTATTCCAGCTGATAATGTTCCCCAGCTATTTGAGAATCAAGATAAATACGAACACTTTATTGCATATTGCGGATTAGGAATTTTATTATCGCTGACTCTATATTTTCAAAAGAAATTTAAGTTAATATCTTCCTATGCTTTTTTATTAGCATCACTTTTTGTATTTGTCTACGGAGCCATTGATGAACTTCATCAGCTTTTTGTACCCGGTAGATATTGCGATTTTTATGATTGGCTTGCAGATTCTTCTGGTGGTATAATAGGTACTGGGATTATCTTCTTATTTGTTAAGAGGGTTTCTAAAAAATATTCAATTGATTGAATCTTTTCCTGGCGACTTGTAAGAATCATCTGTAAGGGAAAAATTTGACTAGCTTGAATTAAAGATTTAATAGAAGAGTTAACACTTGAAAAGAAATGCTCGAAATAACCGTCCAATAATTATTTTTGTATCGTTTGCAATAATATATTTATTTGGGCTGTTAATGTTAAAATATAATCTCAATAATCTTCCGTTAGAAGAATTCAGAGTTGATTATATTGGCAATATTCTTAACATGCTGATAACGTTGTTAATAGTTATAGCGGGTATTTTTTTATCATTTGGGAAGAAAAATATAGACGGTAGGAAATCAAATCTAATTTTAGCATTCCAAATCGTTTCTTTACTCTCATTAGTTTTTGTTTTTTTTGTACAGAAAATGAATCTTATAAATAACAGCAGCTATTTATTTAACTTTCCGGCAAAAAAAGTTTACGTAGCATTTTTATTCATGTTCAGTGATTTACTCCAAATATTCTCAGTAATATATTTATGGGGAGTTATAATTGGCGACGAAAATTATTTTGAACTGCGGACATTGATCCGCACAATGGTTGCCGTTATAATTCTACTTGTATTTTCGCTTCTATATGTTTGGAATGTTAAAGTATATGATGAATCAAAACTGGTTCAAACGAAATATGATTATGGTTTTATCCCTGGTGCTGCTGTTTATAGCAAGGGTGAACCTAGCCCCATCTTTGAAGCAAGGATAAGAAAAGCTCTTGAATTATATCGCGAAGGAAGAATTAAAAAAATTCTTCTAACAGGTGGAAAAGCTCCCGGCGAAATTAGTGAATCTGAATCCGCATTTAATTATTTAACTAATTTAGGTGTTCCGAAGAAAGATATTGTTGTTGAAAATCGTTCTTCAACAACATCAGAACAAATAAAATATCTTAGAAACGAAATTCTTTCATTAAAAAATAATAATACTGTTTTGATCATATCAGATGGATTTCATCTTTCGAGGATTATCCAAATTGCTAATTTTTTTAAAATAAAAACGATAGGTGTATCATCGGATTATTCAATGTCTTTAAGTAAAACTATTTTTTACCGTGCAAGAGAAAGCGTTGCTTTACTTTTGTTCTGGTTTTTTGCTATTTAGTATTAATGTTAAGCTAACATTGCTCTTTTTGTTATTTGAAATTAAGAGGTTAGATTTACCGTCGAAATTTTAAGATGTTATCATAAGAAAATGAAAAAATCTAATAGAAGAGAATTACGGGAAAAGGCACTGCAGGTTCTGTACGCTTATGAATTTAACGGTGATGGATTAACTTCTTTAACTGATGGAATACTTACAGATGTTAACTCGCCTACCGACAAACAGTTTGCTAAATCATTAATTGATCGAGTCGTCGCTAATCAGAAACAGCTCGAAGAAATGATAAAAGAGAAAGTTGAAAATTGGGAAATGGAGCGTATAGCTCTTATTGATCGTATATTACTGAAAATTGGAATTGTTGAAATACTTTACTTCCCGGATATTCCGCCTAAAGTTTCTATAAATGAAGTAATAGAAATTGCGAAAGATTATTCAACATCTAACAGTGGAAAATTTATTAATGGTATTTTAGATTCGATTCTAACTGAGACAAAAAAAGACGGTAGATTAAATAAAAGTGGTAGAGGACTTATTGAAGAATCCTTACCAAAAAAGTCCGATGAAGATTAAAGAGAACGAAAGATTTCGGGTCTTTATCTGGACGCTCTTCGATTTTGCCAACACGTCATATTCAATAGTTGTAGTTACATTTCTTTATGCTGTTTATTTTAAGCAAACTGTTGTAGAAGGTAAAGCTGTCGGAGATTTCTATTGGAGTATCGGTACAAGCATTTCCATGCTGATCACAGCATTAATCTCACCAATATTGGGAGCTATCGCAGATTATTCAGCCGGCAAAAAAAGATTCCTCTTATTTTTTACGCTTACCTGTATTGTTTCCACTTGTTTACTTTATTTTGTTAATAGAGGAGATATATTTCTCGGACTAACTTTATTTATCATTGCTAACGTTGGTTTTGAAGCGGGATTAGTTTTTTACGACGCATTCTTACCAGAAATTACAGCACCGAAAAATTACGGCAGAGTAAGCGGTTATGGTTTTGCAATGGGTTATTTGGGTTCATTAACTACATTAGCTCTAGTGTTTCCGTTCATTAAATCACAGATGATAAAAGAAACTTTTCCGGTTTCCGCCCTTGTTTTTTTCTTATTTGCCATTCCGATATTTCTTTTTATTAAGGACAGCAGAAAAAATGTTGTTAGAGATAAATCGTTTTTAAGAATTGGAGTAACAAGAGTTTTAAATACAATTTCTCATTTAAAAAACTACAAAAATCTTTCAATATTTTTGCTCGCTTTCTTTTTCTATATAGAGGGCGTAAACACTGTAATTTATTTTTCCGGTAATTATGCAAGTACAACTCTTCACTTTAGTATGGAAGAACTTATAGTATTTTTTCTAATAGTTCAGACAACAGCCATCTTGGGTTCTTTAGTATTTGGTTTTTTCGCAGACTCCTATGGGCAAAAAAAATCTTTAGTAATCTCATTAGTGATTTGGATATTTACCATACTATTAGCTTTTGCAACAAGCGACAAGAATAATTTTGTCATACAATCATTCTGCAAAATATTCAATTCTGATCCAGAAAAAATATCAAGATCAAGTTTTTATCTTGTAGGATTATTGGCGGGGAGTGTTATGGGCGCAACTCAAAGTACAAGCAGAAGTTTAATGTCTAAACTAACTCCATTTGAGAAGAAGACAGAATTTTTTGGTTTCTATTCATTGTTTGGCAAAAGTTCTGCAATATTAGGTCCATTAGTTTTTGGTTATGTGAGTTTTATAACAGGTGAACAACGTTTTGCAATCTTAACAATTTGTATTTTTTTTATTATTGGATTAGCTGTCCTTAGTTTTGTAAAAGATGAGAAAGTGGAAATAGCTCAGATAGATGTCACTTAGTCTTTTTAATGTAGCTTAATTTCATAATAAAAAATATTCCCGCCAAAGAAATAATCAGCCAGATTAAACCGATCACAATCGTCGGGACATTGATAAGATCTGATAAAATTGATGCATCTGAAAGTGCGGAATTGGCTGAAAGTACATCATCTTTAATATCAAATAAAACATAGATACAACTTGACATCCCAAACAGTTTCAGTATATAAGAATCAATCCTAATTTGGAGGAAAAAAGCAGAAATGAATAATAAAACTGAAAAAAGAACGGCTAATAAAATGAGGGAGAAATTCTGCATCAAACTTACAGAGGTTATTAATATTAGGAATGCGATAAAGATTAATAACCACTTACCAATTTTTTTATTATATGTTGAGTAAAAAATTAAAAGACCAAATAACAAACTTCCTAAATATCCTGAAGCAGCGATCAAAATATTATTTCCGTTTTCGGTTTCACATTTACCACTTAGATCGAAACCGATATTGAATGATATTATTTTACCACCGGATAAAATCGCACTAATTGCGTGGCTTATTTCATGAATTAAAACGACAAATAATTTGATAGGATAAACAAGGTAAGTATCCCAGAATAAAAAATTAATTATCAATACAAATGAAAGAAAAACCAGTTCGGCAATATTTTGACTTTTGTTTTGTGATCTAACCATAATGTTTAATTATTTTCTTTTTGAAAAAATAGTAAAATAAATCTTGATTAAGATTCCATTAGCGATTAATTTTGTCTGTGTGCGGGCGTAACTCAGTTGGTAGAGTATCGGCTTCCCAAGCCGGTTGTCGCGGGTTCGAGTCCCGTCGCCCGCTCAAAAATATTTAAGTTATATTGAATCTTAGAAGCAAATATTCTATTATTGGTGCGCAAAAATTTTAGTTTATTGATTTATTATAAGCCTGGGGGCTTAGCTCAGTTGGTTCAGAGCATCTGCCTTACAAGCAGAGGGTCGGTGGTTCGAACCCATCAGCCCCCACAAATAAAAACCCTTACAATCGATTACCTTGTAAGGGTTTTTTTACAGATTTTTTTTTAGAATCACCATGTATAAATAT
>JAHEZQ010000041.1 GCA_023250955.1 Melioribacter sp.
TTGATAGCAGTTTATTCCGGTAACTATAAAACTTTTTCTGAAAAATATAGATCGGTTTCCGGAGACTCTCTTAATATTGCCTACTATGCTCTTCCCAAAGATATTGATAATGCAAAAAATTCTTTTTCGGGACATTCTTCATATATGAAAGTTTTTGAAGAATTATTCGGGCCTTATCCGTTCATAAAAGAAAAATACAGTGTTGCGGAATTTTGGTGGCAGGGCGGTGCGATGGAAAATCAAACGTTAACCGGAATCGGTTCTAATTTTGTAAGCGGCTTACGACTCAGTACTGATGTCTTAATTCACGAACTTTCCCATCATTGGTGGGGAGATGCAGTAACACCAAAAACTTGGAAAGATATTTGGCTCAATGAAGGATTTGCTACTTATTCGGTTGCTCTGTATTGGGAAAGGCAAGCCGGATTTAATGCGCTTCAATCAACATTAAGTTCCAAGTTTGGAACGTTTGATCATGGTACACTTTATAATCCGGGTAACGCCTTGTTCAGTGGTCTGGTTTATAATAAAGGCGGCTGGGTTCTGCATATGTTGAGGAAGGAAGTTGGTGATGGTGCATTTTTCAAAATATTGAAAGAGTACTTTCTTAAATATAAATACAACAATGCTTCAACAAATGATTTCAAAAATCTTTGTGAAAAAACATCTAAAAAGAATTTGAATCAGTTTTTTAATCAATGGGTTTATAAAGGGGAAGGAATAATTGATATTGAAACCGATTGGAAAACGGTTCAAACTAATAATAAATATTATTCAGAAATTAGAATAAAACAGTTACAAAAAGGTTATGATATTTATAAATTTCCAATTGATATTAAATTCATTTATGATAAACTGGATGATTATACTGTCTCAAGTTTTTATGTTTCATCGAAAGACACAATAATAAATATTATGTCTAAAAAGAAACCGTCAAAAATTATTTTTGATCCGGATAAATGGTTACTAGCAAATATTAAAAAAGTTAATGATAAATAAATAACTGCCTAATGAAGAAAACCTATTTTTTTATATCTGATATACATCTGGGACTTCAGTCTCCAGTAGTTGAAAAAGAAAAAGAAAAACTTCTTGTTAAATTTTTAGATTATGCAAAAACATCGTGTGATGAATTATTTATTGTTGGTGATCTATTTGATTATTGGTTCGAATATAAACGCGTTATTCAAAAAGGATTTATCAAAACTTTAGTCGCTCTTTCAGAATTAGTTGATTCGGGGAAGAAGGTCCATTATATAATCGGTAATCATGATTTTCTCCACCGTGATTTTTTTGAAAAGGAAATAGGAGTAAAACTATATCCTCAACCTATTGATACATTATTAAATGGTAAAAAATTTTTTATGGCTCATGGCGATGGTTTGGTCAAAAATGATCTTGGCTATAAAATATTAAAAAAGATTCTTCGAAATAAATTTTTACAAAAAATATATTCAATAGTTCATCCAGATCTTGGAATTAAGATAGCTAGCTCAACTAGTAAAACAAGCCGTGATTACACTGCTAATAAAAATTATGGGAAAGTAGATGGATTGTTCGAAACAGCAAAACTAAAAATTGATTCCGGATTTGATGTAGTAATCTTTGGTCATTCGCATGTTAGAACATTTGAAAAATATAAAAATGGTATTTATATAAACCTTGGTGCATGGCTGGATAAACCATGCTATGGTAAATTTTCAGAAACATTTGAGATAATTGATTGGAAATAAGATGGACATAAAACAAAAACCCAATTTTGCAAATAAACTAAAAAAGCCTGATAAGAAAACTTTAAAATATATTTTGATTGGCGGCGGAATTTTTATTGTAGTGGCAATATTTTTATTCATGCAATATGTTTCTGAAGGACTGCCATCACTTGAAGAATTGGAAAATCCAAGCGCACAACTTGCAACAAATGTTTGGAGTAAAGACGGACAGTTAATCGGGTCGTTCTTTAATGAGAATCGTGTTGAAGTTAGTATTGACAGTATTCCTGTCAATGTAATCAACGCATTGATTGCAACCGAGGATAAGAATTTTTATCATCACTGGGGAGTAGATCTTCAGCGTTTTGTTAAAGCAATGGTTAAAAACGTTTTACTCTTCAAACGTGAAGGTGCCAGTACAATTACGCAGCAGCTTGCTAAAAATTTATACGGTTTGAAAAGCCGGAATGAATCCGCACGTGGTACAATTATAAGAAAGATTAGAGAATGGATTACTGCGATCCAAATTGAAAAAAATTATACAAAGCGTGAAATACTGGAGATGTATTTTAATACATCTTACTTCGGACATGGTGCTTACGGATTAAGTGTGGCTGCAAGAGTATATTTTAATAAAAGTGTGAAAGAACTTACAATTAC
Source organism: Melioribacter sp. (assembly GCA_023250955.1). Classification (GTDB taxonomy): domain Bacteria; phylum Bacteroidota; class Ignavibacteria; order Ignavibacteriales; family Melioribacteraceae; genus Fen-1258. Next base: position 2,373 of record JAHEZQ010000041.1, read on the forward strand.
AGATGCTGGTGTTTTAATCTCACTTCTTAAATCTAATGTCTATTACGATCCTTTTAATAGATATGAAAATTCCTTACGTCGAAGAAATCTTGTAATGAAAAATATGGTTGATGATGAATATTTATCCGAATCGGAATATGAGAAATTGAAACTGGAACCGATCAAACTTTCATATAAAAAAATTGAAGAAGGAATTCGTGGTGGTCTTGCACCTCACTTTCTTGAATATATCCGTCAGCAGGTTCAAAAACTTTCACCGAAGTATGGAATTAATCTCTATCAGGGCGGATATAATATTTACACTTCGTTAGATAGCCGCATGCAGAAGATGGCAGTTGATGCTGCTCAAAAACATCTTGAGACCTTTCAAAAAGAGTTTGACAGATTTTGGAATTGGCAAAAATATCCCGAAGTACTTAAAGACTTGATAGATAAAGCTATTAAAAATAGACCAGACTATCGCTCTGCAATTAATCAGAGTGAAAAACAGATTATATATAATCAACTTTTACACGATAAAACTTTTAGCGACTCAGTTAAAAGTATTGGCAAAAGAATTGAGGTCGGGTTTGTAGCAATAGATCCAAAGAACGGTGAGATTAGAGCAATGGTAGGCGGACGCGATCAAAAATTTTTATATGGATTAAATCATGCAACACAAATCCACCGTCAGCCTGGTTCTGCGTTTAAACCAATTGTATATTCTGTTGCTATTGATAACGGTTTATATCCTGCTTATCCGATAATGAATGCTCGTTTTTTGTACGATGATGGTTCTGCTAAACCTTGGAGCCCAGTTAATTTTGAAGATCAGGGAACCGGAAGGTTTATGACTTTAAGAGACGCGCTAGCTCACTCAACAAATATTATTGCTGCACGTTTGATAATAGAAGGCCATGCACCGCTTTGGAAAATTGGTAGATTTGCTGAGAAGCTAGGAATAAAATCTAAACTTGATTTGGTCCCTTCGATTTCATTGGGCTCCTCAGTAGTTTCACCTATTGAACTAACTTCGGCATACGCAACACTTGCGAATCGCGGAATTTACAATGAGCCCATTTCTATTTTAAGAATTGAAGATAAAGACGGCGTTCTTGTTGAAAATTTTACTTCTTCGACCAGTGAAGCGATTCCGGAGGAGACAAATTATATTGTTGTTGACATGTTACAATCGGCTATTAATTACGGTACTAGTGCATCTGCACGTTCAGTTTACAATTTTCAAAGACCGGCTGCAGGAAAGACAGGTACCACACAAGATTATACTGATGCCTGGTATGTTGGTTTTACTCCTCAATTAGCTGCTGGTGTGTGGGTTGGTTTTGATGATCAACGAGTTTCATTTACTGGTACATACGGCCAAGGTGCAAGAGCTGCTTTACCAATTTGGGCAATTTTTATGAAAGAAGTTTATGATAAATTAAATTTACCTGTAGAAGATTTTGTTAAACCATCTAGTGGTAATATTGTTGAAGCTAGATTTTGTAAAGAATCTATTTATGAATTAGGTGACCCCAAATTATACTCTGCTGATTGTAGGACTGGTGTATTGTCAGATATAATTAACATTAAAGATATGCCTCCTACTTTTGATGCTTATCGTGATACTACAATGAAATTTTTTGACCGCTACCAAATAAAAGATACAGTAAGACATGAAGCCAGGGAGATACGATAAGTTTTTAAGGTGTCTATTAATAATTAAATCTGGTTGATATGAAAAAGATAATATTAGTAATCTTTAGTACTCTTATTTGCCTGATGATTGGTTTGGTTATATACACTTATAAACCTGATTATAGAATAGTTGCCCAGGACACTAATGATATTTCAGAAGGAATTAAAGCTGTAGAAAAGATTGCTGATCAATACGAATTATTAAACGTTGCCAAGAGTGCTAGACTACAAGAAGTTCAATTCGCTGCATTTAATAAGTTAACTTTTCCTGGAATTCAATATTGGAAAAATGCATTTGAAGTGATTCCGGAAATTAATCGACTAGAGGTTATAGTAAAATTTTTACCTCTCATTGATTTTTTAAGTAATAAAGAAATTGTTAGTGCATTGGGACAAATAGTTTCTTTAGAAGCTATATGGGATACTACAAAGCAGGATTACGGACATGTGACTAATTATGATGATAGATTTAAACCAATTGTATCTCATGAAAAAACAATATTAGGTTTTTATTTTCAATGCGATATTGTACTTAATAACCTACCAAAACGTATTACAATAGCAAGTTGGCCTGAATTTTTAGAAAAAATTGGAAGTGATTATGTCCCCGATAGTATGCCAACTATAAAAACGGAAGCGTTATTTGAACCCTTTATTCAAGAAATTTCTCAACAATTGTTAGAAAAAATAATTTTAAGTCCTGATAGATTGTTTGTTCATAATATCTATGAAAACCCCAACGAGACAGTATCTAATTGTGTTCGTAAATTAGCTGTTAAGTTTTTAACTGATCAGGTGCTTTTAGATAAAATAGCAATGCAGAATAAGTTTGTTGAAGAAGTGCGATTAGCTGCCATTGATAAACTGACTGACGAAAAATTATTACAAAAATTTGTTACTCGGGATTCAAGTCAGGCTATTCGCGAACATGCTCAAAAAAAATTAGAAGACCTTAAAATTCCTAAATAAATATGTAATGATGATTATCAGTCTATTTTAGAAAATCAATAGCGTTATAAACTACTATAAAAAATTTTTTGAAATAGTCTTAGTTGTAAGAAAGATTTTTTAATATCAACTAAATTTATAACTTTAACTCATGCCCGGATGGCGGAATTGGTAGACGCGCTAGCTTCAGGAGCTAGTGAGAGCAATCTCGTAGGGGTTCGAGTCCCCTTTTGGGCACAAAAATTTTGTGGGTAAAAAATATTTCATTAGAATCTGCATATAATACAGCGCTTCAGTTCGCAAAGTCACATTACGAAAACTTTCCGGTAGTTTCATTATTCCTTCCACAACAATTGAGAAAACATATTGCCGTGGTTTATCAATTTGCACGACAGGCAGATGATATTGCGGACGAAGGAGAAAAGAAATCAGAAATAAGAATTCAGAATTTAGAATTATATCAGAGTATATTTTCAAAAACTATGGAAGGGGAATATGAAAACGATTTTTGGAATGCGTTACATAATACGATCACAGAATTTAACCTCACAACTAAATATTTTTATGATTTGTTGAGTGCTTTCAAACAAGATATTTCTAAGACACGATACAATTCTTTCGATGAGATAATTAATTATTGTGAACGGTCTGCAAATCCGGTTGGAAGGATAGTTCTGGAATTATTTAATATACGTGAAGAGGGAGCACTCAAATATTCAGATGCAATTTGTACAGCGCTTCAACTTACCAATTTCTATCAAGATGTTTCAATAGATATTAAAAAAGACCGGATTTATATACCTATTGATGAGATGGAAAAATTTGATGTAAAACTTAATCAGTTTGAGTTAAAGCAAAATAATACTAAGTTTGAACAGTTATTGAAATATCAGGTAGATCGAACAAAGGATTATTTTTCATTAGGGAGAAATCTTTTTCCAAGATTACCTGGCAAACTTGAGAAGCAAATTAAGGCAACGGTTTTGGGCGGAGAAAAAATTCTTGAAAAAATTGAAAAAATTAATTATGATATTCTAAATCATCGCCCGAAACTTTCTAAAATAGATTATTTTAATATTTTATTAAAAGCATTAATTAAATAGTATGGCAGATAATACAAAAGAAATAGCAAAAGAAAGTAACAGCAGTTTCTATTACAGTTTTTCTCTTTTGGCTAAACCGAAAAGAGATGCAATGAACACTGTTTACGCATTCTGCCGTAAGACAGATGATATTGTTGATGAAGGAAGCGAACCTGAAGAATTAAAGTTCGAACGCTTACGCAAGTGGAGAATTGAATTAGAAAAAGCCTTGTACGGGACATCAGATTACCAGCTCTTTAACAAACTTGCTGCAATAATCAAACAATTCAATATTCCTATTGATCCTTTCTTCGAACTAATTGTTGGAATGGAAATGGATTTGCAGCGCAAACGCTATCCAAGTTTTGATGAATTAAAACTATACTGTTATTGTGTCGCTTCAACAGTTGGATTAATATGTATAGAAATTTTTGGCTATAAGAATAAATCCGCAAAGGATTATGCTATTAATCTTGGACTTGCTATGCAACTCACTAATATTCTACGTGACGTTAAAAAAGATTCTGATAAAGGAAGAATTTATCTGCCACAAAAGGATATGAATTATTTCAATTATTCTGAAAACGATTTGATCGAGGGAAAATATAATCCGGAATTTGTTTCATTGATGAAATATGAAGCAGCACGGGCCGAAGAATTTTTTAAGAAGGCTGATCAATTTCTTGATTTCGAAGATAAGCCCTCTATGTTCCCTGCAAGAGCAATGCAGCACATCTATCATAAACTTCTTACAAAAATTGATGCTGAGAATTACGATGTATTTACAAAAAAAATAAAAGTAGGAAAGTTAGAGAAAGCTGCAATCTCACTTGGGGTTTGGGCAAAGTATAGCTTAGTTTACTAATGAAACGTGTTATAGTTGTTGGTGGGGGATTTGCCGGATTAACAGCATCTGTTTATCTCGCGGAAAATAATTTTGATGTCACACTTCTTGAAGCATCCCCTAAATTAGGTGGTCGTGCATACTCGCTTTATAATCAAAAGTACGATGATTACTATGATAATGGCCAGCACATATTAATGGGCTGTTACGAAGAGACATTATCATTCCTAAAAAAAATTAATTCAATTGATAATATTGAATTCCAAAACTCACTAAAAGTACCATTCGTTCAAAAAGGAGGCGGAATAGCTGAACTTAGATCATACAAAAAATTCTATCCTCTAAATCTTCTGTTGGGAATACTTAATTTCAAAGTGTTAAGTATTAAAGAGAGATTAAAGGTAATTGATTTCTTTCTCGATTTAATGTGCTGCTATTCTTGTGATCTCCAAGATAAAACTGTTAAAGATTGGCTTGAATGTAAGAAGCAATCTGCAAATACAATAAAATCATTTTGGGAAATTTTGGTTGTTGGTACACTTAACACAACAATAGAAAAAGCTTCGGCAGAAATATTTAGTGAGATTCTGCAGCGAATATTTCTAAGTGGGAATGAGGCAGCTACGATTGTTCTACCAAAAGCATCTATAGAAAAATTTTATGTAGAAAATGCAAATCACTTTATCAAAACAAATAACGGGGAAATAATTCTTTCTGAACGAGTAAATCGAATGGAAATTAAGAATAATAAAATTCTCAAGATCAAAACGGAAAATAAATCCTATTCAGATTTTGATTTTGTAATTATGGCCATTCCGGAATTTGCTGCAAAAAAAATAATGACTGACTCAAATATTTCTTTCGATCTTCCTGAGTTTGAATATTCTCCAATATTAAATGTTCATCTTTGGCTAAAGGAAAATCCATTCAGGGAAAGATTCTACGGATTTATTGGTTCGCAAATACATTGGCTCTTTAACCATGGTAAACACATCAGTTTGACGACTAGTTCAGCTGACAATTTGATTAATTTAGATAGTAGTGAGATAATAAGACATTTTTGTTCGGAGATAGAATTATATTTTCCTATATTTAAAAGAGAAATGGTGATTGATTCACAAGTAATTAAAGAAAAACGTGCAACATTTATTCCAAATACTGCATCAACAGAAAGAAGAAAAAAATTTAATTGGCAGTTAGAAAATTTTCTAGTCGCAGGAGATTGGACAAACACTGGTTTACCTGCGACGATTGAAAGTGCAGTATTGAGCGGTAGAATTGCAGCAACACATGTTATATCTTCTCTTAAATGAAATTGAATTCATTTTCTGAGAATTAATATAGAAAACAAATACTGCAATAATCAAAACGGAGGAATTATGTCCATCCTAAAACAAAAGCTTCGCGAAAAAATATTAATCGAACGGCCAAGGACTGAGAAACTACTGAAAGAATATGGCAATGTTAAGGTTGATGATGTAACAATCGGACAAATAATTGGCGGAATGCGTGATATTAAAAGTTTAGTGACTGATATTTCTTATCTCGATCCGTTCGAAGGAATACGTTTCCGGGGATTCACAATTCCCGAAGTATTAGAAAAACTTCCTAAAGTGGCTGGTAAAGATATGCCCTCGGTTGAAGCATTCTTCTACCTTTTACTAACAGGAGATATTCCAACCGCTGCAGAAGTTGATGCTGTTCATGTAGAATTCAACAACAGAAAAGAAGTGCCAAAATATGTCTACGATGTACTCCGTGCTATGCCTAAAGACTCTCATCCAATGACAATGTTTGCAACCGGAATCATGTCGATGCAAAAAGATTCGATCTTTGTCAAAGAATATCATAAAGGAATAAAGAAAGGAGATTACTGGGAAGCATACTATGAAGATTCGATGAATTTGCTTGCTAAACTGCCGGAATTGGGTGCTTTCATTTATCGTTTGAAATACAGAAACGGAGATGTCATTGCCGGCGATCCAAAATTAGATTTTGGAGGTAACTTTGCCAAAATGATGGGCATTGATAAACCTTATGATGATATTGCCCGTCTCTATTTTATACTTCATAGCGATCACGAGAGCGGAAATGTTAGTGCACATACCGGGCATTTAGTAGCAAGTGCTTTATCCGATATCTATTATGCAATTAGCGCAATGTTAACCGGGCTTGCCGGACCGTTACATGGTCTTGCAAATGAAGAAGTATTGCGATGGTTGCATGGAGTAATGGATTCTATGGGTGGAAAGATTCCTACTGAAGATGAAATGAAAAAATTTGTTATGGATACACTTGATAGCGGTAAAGTCATTCCTGGATTTGGACACGCAGTTCTAAGAAAGACTGATCCTCGATATACTGCGCAGAGAGAATTCTGTTTGAAATATTTACCGGAAGATCCAATCTTTAAGTATGTAGACTTGCTCTATAAAGTTGTCCCAGAAATTTTGCTTGCTAAAGGGAAAGCAAAAAATCCATGGCCGAATGTTGACGCACAATCCGGTGTAATACAATGGCATTATGGTGTTAAAGAATATGAGTTTTATACTGTATTATTTGGCATCGGACGTGCACTTGGTGTTTGTTCAAATATTATTTGGGCAAGAGCGCTTGGTTATCCACTCGAGAGGCCGAAGTCTTTAACAACAGCTATGCTTGAAGAAGTTGCTGCTGGGAAAAAATAATTCTAATGGAAATAATTTTCTTTAAGCCCCGATTTATCGGGGCTTTTTATTTTAGTATTTATATTTTTACATAAAATGATTTGCAAGATTGAATTATGATGGACAAGAAGAAATTATTTTTAGTAATTGCCATTCCAATATCGTTTACTGTATTGGTCTTCCTTGTGATATTCTATTATATCAAAAGTGAAAAAGCGTTACGGCAAATGCCTGTTAAAATAACTGAGAATGAAAGAAGAATTTATTCGCCGCCGATTCCGGAAAAATTGGAATTTTGTGGAGAAAGAGTTCCACTTGAAGATTTTGATGTCCGTGAAAGAATTGACAGAGAATTCCTTGTTAATACATACTGGCATTCTGCAACTTTACTTTACCTAAAAAGAGCAAACAGATGGTTTCCAGTTATTGAAAGGATTTTGAAGAAAAATGGCATTCCCGAAGATTTCAAATATATGTCGGTTGCCGAAAGCGGGATTATTAACTCCATATCACCGGATGGAGCAACAGGATTTTGGCAGTTGATGGAATCGGCTGCAAAGAAATATGGTCTCGAGATCAATAAAGAAATTGATGAGAGATTTAATATTGAAAAATCAACCCAAGCAGCTTGCGATTATTTGAAAGAAGCTTATTCGAAATTCAAAAATTGGACGTTAGTTGCAGCATCTTATAATATGGGAATAGACGGAATTGAAAAACAGATTGAACGGCAGAAAACAAAAAATTATTACAACATGTTCTTAAATGAAGAGACTTACAGGTTTGTATCCCGAATTGTAACGTTAAAAGAAATATTTAAGAAACCGAATAAATACGGTTTTTATTTTTCAGATTATGATCTTTATCCTGTCATAGAAACCTATGATGTAAGAATAAACTACTCGGTCAATGATTTTGCTGATTTTGCCAAACAATACGGAATAAACTATAAAATCTTGAAAATTTTTAATCCTTGGCTGAGGGAAAGTTACTTGAAGAACAAGGTGAGAAAGACTTACTTGATCAAAATTCCAAAATCTGGTGAAATTACGTTAACGGAAGAATAAGTGAAAAAATTAAAATGATATAATTTCCTTGCTATGATATAAAGATTTTTTTTTATCTTTGACAAACAGAATGTCCAACCAAATGTTTATCATCAAATGCCTCTCAAGAAAAAAGTAAAATACATTTTTGTAACCGGCGGTGTTGTATCCTCTCTTGGGAAAGGAATAACTGCATCTTCAATTGGGTTACTCCTAAAATTACGCGGGTATAGCGTAACAATTCAAAAATTTGATCCTTATATAAATGTCGATCCCGGTACAATGAATCCGTTTCAGCATGGAGAAGTTTATGTTACAGATGATGGAGCAGAAACCGATTTAGACCTCGGTCACTATGAGCGCTTTCTGGATGTTGATATGTCCCGTGCAAATAATACAACAACCGGACAAGTTTATCACGAAGTAATTACAAAAGAAAGGCGTGGCGATTATCTTGGAGCTACCGTACAAGTAATTCCGCATATAACGGATGAGATTAAAAAGCGGATGAAATTACTTGGTGAAAGCGGGAAGTATGATATTATTATTACCGAGATCGGCGGAACAGTAGGTGACATTGAAAGTTTGCCGTTTATTGAAGCGATGAGACAGATCATGCTTGAGATTGGCCGTAAGAATGCATTGAGTATTCACGTAACTCTTGTGCCATTTATAAAATCTGCTGGAGAGATGAAGACCAAACCAACTCAGCATGCTGTTAAAAACCTTCTTGAACTTGGAATCCAACCGAATATTTTAATATGCCGATCCGAAGAAAAATTATCAAAAGAGATTCGTGAAAAGATTGCTCTCTTTACTAATGTGAGAACAGAAGCTGTAATCTCTGCCTATGATTGCTCAACAATTTATGAGGTTCCCGTTGTTCTTTATGAGCAGAAGCTTGATGAATTTGTTCTTGATAAATTAAAATTACCAGAATTGCATATCAAATTAGAAGATTGGCAAAATTTTGTTAATACAATTAAAAATCCAATTGGAAAAGTTAAGATTGCAATAGCAGGTAAATATGTAGAAAATAAAGATTCGTACAAAAGTATTGTTGAAGCGTTTATTCATGCTGGTGCTGAAAATAATGTAAAAGTCGAAGCGGATTTTATTAGTTCGGAAGTAATTGAAGACAAAGGTGCAGAACATTTGTTAAAAGGTTATGATGGGTTATTGATACCAGGCGGTTTTGGTGAAAGAGGAATTGAAGGCAAGATTCAGGCAATAAAATATGCACGGGAAAATAAAATTCCTTTCTTTGGTATTTGTCTTGGGCTACAATGTGCAGTAATTGAATTTGCCCGCAATGTTTGTGGAATTAAAAAAGCCAACAGTCAAGAATTTGAAAAAAATGCATGGAATGTTATTCACATTATGCCTGAACAATTAAAAGTTACAAATAAAGGGGCAACAATGCGTTTGGGTGCGTATCCCTGCGTTCTAAAGAAAAATTCAAAATCTTATGATGCTTACCGGAAACAAAAAATTTCTGAGCGACACAGACACCGTTTTGAAGTGAATAATAAATTTAGAGAAATAATTGAAAAATATGGGATGGTAATGAGCGGTATGTCACCCGACGAAAATTTAGTTGAAATGATTGAACTTAATGATCATCCTTGGTTTGTTGGTTGCCAGTTCCATCCTGAATTGAAATCAAGGGCAACAAAAGCCCACCCGCTATTCCGTGAATTTGTAAAAGCAGCATTTCAATACTCTCAAAGGATGAATCAGAAGTGAAAATTAAAAATTTTGTTTTTGTTCTATTTATATTTTTTTCAAATCTGTTTAGCCAATCTCAAATACAGTACTTGATTCAACAAGGCCAAGATCAAGCTTATAATATGGAATTGACTTCAGCAGAAAAAACTTTCAATAAAGTTTTAGAACTCAGGCCAAATTCACCGCTTGGTTATTATCATATTGCACAGATTCATTTTTGGATTTATTTAGGTTCACGAGATCCTGGAGAATATCAAGTATTCTTAAAATTTGCCGATATAGCACGTGAGTGCGCGGAAAAAGTTATTGATAAAAATCCCAAGGATTATCAGACTAAATATATTGCAGGTAATTTGGCATCTTTCAGAGCGATGGCACAGGCAACAAATAACTCCTCAGTTGATGCCTTTTGGTCCAGCAAAAAGGCAGTTAGCTATTATGAAGAAACTTTAGAACTTAATCCAAAATTTTATAACGCTTATTTAGGATTAGGATTATTTGATTATGCGATGAGTTTTGTTCCGGATTTTCTTAAATGGGCTGTTAATCTAACGGGACTCTCTTCTGATAAACAGCGAGGATTTAATTATATCAAAACTGCATTTAAGAAGGGTACTGAAAAAACGGAAGCTGCATTTCATCTTTCAAAAATTTATACTGATTATCTCGCCGAATATGACAGCGCTTTTTCCTTACTTCAAAGTTTAACATCGCGTTATCCAAGCAATACTCTTTTTATTTATCAATACGCTGTTAGTTTAATTAAAGATAAACAACTTGATAGAGCGAATGACTTGTTGAATCGAGTGATTAAACTAAATAATAAGAAACTTCCACAAATTACCGCTCTTTCTTACTTCAGAAAAGGTGAAATATATTTTAAGAAAAATCAATTCAAGAGTGCGATCAGGAATTACAAGAAATTCTTAGATACATCTAGAGAACTTGATTTTATTGGCTTCGCAGCTCTTAATACTGCTCTTTGTTACAAACAAATTGATCAAGAGGAAGAATTCAAACAATATCTACAACAAGCTAAGAGTGGTAACCAGGATATTTTTGAAGATTCTTATGCAAAACAAAAAAGTGAAAAATATTTAAGTAACGGTATTACACCAACCGAATTAAAACTTATAAGACTCAAAAATGATCTTGACGCTGGAATATATAGAATTGTTTATGACAGCTTAAAAACCAATGTCGAAAAAATTGATTCGAGAGAAGATAAAGCAATAGCGTATGTACTTTTAAGTGAAGCGTCATTAAATCTTAAAAAATATTCTGAAGCAATTTATTTCGCTGATCAGGTTGAACAAATTAAAGTTAACTCAGAAAAATATACTGAAGTGATGGCCTTGCTTTTGAAAGCTGAAGCAAAATACTTTTCAGGCAAAAGAGAAAATGTTAGTGATATATTGGAAGATGCTGAGGATAACAATGATTTTGAATTCAAAGATTACATTCAGTCTAGAATTGAATGGTTAAAACGAAGATTAGGTAAGTAAAAAGCGAATTAACCTCATAAATCTTAGTAAAATTCATCTTATTAATTGATTATTTATCCTCATTTAGATAATTTTTTCCACCAAAACAAATAATTTATGCTAAATATTGCAGTTTTTGTTTCTGGCAGAGGTTCTAATCTAAAATCTCTAAATGAATCAGTAATAAAAGAAAAAATTAGAATCTGTGCAGTTGTAAGTGATAAAGAAAATTGTGGTGCTGTTAGTTACGCAATTGAGAATCAAATTCCTGTATTTCTTGTAAGTCAGAATAATTCGAATAAATATTTTAGTTACGAAGAATTATTAGGTCAGTTTAAAAAAATAAAAATTGATTTAATTGTTTTAGCAGGATACTTGAAAAAAATTCCGAATGAATTTATTGATGAGTATGAGAATCGGATAATTAACATACACCCTGCTTTGCTTCCAAAGTTCGGCGGGAAAGGGATGTATGGAATAAATGTTCACAAAGCTGTTTTTGATTCTGCTGAAAAAATATCCGGTGCAAGTGTTCATTTTGTTGATAAGATTTACGATAACGGTAAAATAATAGCTCAAAGTTTTGTTGATATTTCTAGACTAAAAAGTCCGGAAGAAATTGCCGAGAAAGTATTAGTAGCCGAGCATAAACTTCTTCCATTTGTTGTTGAAAAATTTGCTGATCAAAAAATTGTAATAAATCAAAACCGCATAATAATAGCGGATTAATTGGACGGATTGTGTGAAGAAATTTGCCTTAATCAGTGTTTCTGATAAAACGGCTATTGTTGAATTTGCCCGCGAACTGAATTTTCTTGAGTATCAAATAATTGCAACCGGAAATACATTCAAACTTCTTCATGGTAATAAAATTAATTGTTCTGAGATAAAAGATTTTACCGGATTCCCGGAAATATTTGACGGACGAATCAAAACTCTCCATCCCAAAATTTTCGGTGGCATATTGATGCGTACTAATAACAATTCAGATATAAAGCAGGCTGAGCAAAATGATATTTACCCCATTGATATCATTTGTGTAAATTTATATCCCTTTCCTCAAGTTGTAAACAGAAATGATATTTCACTCGAAGAAAAGATTGAGAATATTGACATAGGCGGACCAAGTTTGATTCGTGCATCTGCAAAAAATTATGAACGCGTTTCAGTGTTAACTGATCCTTCTCAATACACAGAATTTCTCCTCGAGATTAAAAAGGGGAAAGTAAGTGATGAGACAAGAAAAAAATTAGCTTACGCCGCCTTCAGTTACACTTCATATTATGATACTTTAATTGCCAATTACTTCGAAACGGAATTCCATCAACCTAAGACAGCTATCAGATTGAACTACGAGTCTTCGTTTGATTTGAGATATGGTGAAAACCCTCATCAGAGAGCATACCTTTTCGGAGAATTCGAAAATTATTTCAACATTCTTCATGGTAAAGAATTATCTTACAATAACATTGTTGATCTTACATCTGCTTATGATCTGGTAAATGACTTGGAAGGCTGTGCTTGTGCTATAATCAAGCATACTAATCCTTGCGGTGCAGCTCTTGGGAAAAATGTTTTGGATGCTTATGAACGTGCGCTTTCAAGTGATCCGGTTTCTGCTTATGGGGGAATTGTTGCATTCAATAAAGAAGTTGATGAGAATACTGCTGAAAAATTGAATGAGATATTTCTTGAAATTGTTGTGGCGCCGTCTTACTCTGAAAAAGCACTTGAGAAATTGAAAACAAAAAAGAACCGCAGAATTATTAGTGTTAAGAAAGATATGGTTGATAATTCACTACTGATTAAATCTGTTCCCGGTGGTTTGTTGGTGCAAGAGAAAGACAATTCAAAATTAAATAATGATTCACTGAAGTTAGTTACAACTAAAAAATATTCTGATAAAGAATTGAATGATTTAAAATTTGCATGGAAAATTTGCAAGCATACAAAGTCCAATGCAATTGTTTATGTGAAAGATGAAAAAACAATTGGAGTCGGAGCGGGACAAATGTCACGTGTAGATTCAACAAAAATTGCTGCAACAAAAGCCAAACAGTTCGGCCATGATCTAAATGGAGCAGTTGCTGCTTCAGATGCTTTCTTTCCGTTTGCTGATGGATTATTAGAAATAATTTCTAATGGGATTACATCTGTTATTCAACCCGGGGGATCTGTAAGAGATGATGAAGTTATTAATGCTGCAAATGAAAAAAATATTTCAATGGTATTTACCGGGATTAGAAATTTTAAACACTAAGAGGAAAAATGGGAATTCTTGATTTTTTTTCGACTGATGTAGCAATTGACCTTGGCACTGCGAATACTCTTATATATATCAAAGGAAGAGGGATTGTTCTTAATGAACCATCAATAGTTGCTTTCGATAGGAACACGAAAAAAATTATTGAGCTTGGAAATAAAGCTAAAGAAATGCAAGGAAGAGAGCATAGAGAGATTCGAGTTACAAGACCTATGCGTGATGGCGTGATTGCAGATTTTGAAATTGCTGAAGGTATGATTCGGGCTTTCATAAAAAAAGTTACACCAAACTCAGTTACAAGTAAAAGAATTGTAATTGCTGTTCCCAGTGGAGTTACTGAAGTTGAAAAGAGAGCTGTACGCGATGCAGCTGAACATGCAGGTGCAAAAGAAGTTCATTTAATTGCAGAGCCGATGGCTGCAGCAATCGGAATAGGTATTGATGTTGAAGCTCCGGTTGGAAATATGATTATTGATATCGGTGGGGGTACAACCGAGATAGCCGTTATTGCTCTTGCGGGAATTGTAAATGAAGAATCAGTTCGTATAGCTGGTGATGAAATGAATAATGCTATTATGCAGTTCTTCAAAAAGAATTATAATTTGCTGATTGGTGAAAGAACCGGTGAATCTATAAAATGCGAAGTTGGTAGTGCAGTTCCGTTAAAAGAAGAAGTTACTATTCAAGTTAAAGGGCGCGATCTTGTTGGCGGAATTCCTAAAACAGTTGAAGTTAGTTCTGTTGAAATTAGAGAAGCATTAAACGAAAATATTTCCCAAATTGTTGAAGCCGTTAAACAAACACTCGAAAGAACTCCTCCAGAACTTTCAGCTGACATTCTTGATAGAGGTGTTATGCTAACCGGCGGTGGTGCATTATTAAAAGGGCTAGATGAACGAATCAGAATGGAAACTAATCTGCCTGTACATGTTGCTGATGATCCGTTAACTGCAGTAGTACGTGGTGCGGGACGCGCTATTGATAATTTAAATAAATATTCTAAGGTGTTCATTCGTAAAAGAACATATTAATGAGAAAATTTTTAAGACGACTTGTTTCTGATTATAAAGAATATCTTCTACTAATAATTCTATCCATAATTAGTCTCTCAATTTTAGCCCAGAATGAAAAGCCAGCGGCAAAACATTTAAAGTCTATTGCACTCGGCAATTTTGCTGTATTAAATGAAATCACAAGTTCATTTGTATCAATCTTGAAGAGCGATGGATCTCGTGATAATTTAAGAAGTGAAAATGCACATTTAATGCTTGAATTAAACCGGTTACAAAAATACCGTGCTGAAAATGAAGAGTTACGTTCGATGATAGCATCTAAGGATACAAGTGTATATCCACTAATCCCAGCTAAGATTATTTCAAAACTTATTACAAAATCTCAGGGTAATTTCGTGGTTAATAAAGGATCAGATTATGAAATAAAGAAAGGTATGCCGGTTATAAATGACAAAGGTTTGGTAGGATTGATTATGGATGTGACTGAAAATTATTCTGTTGTCCAAAATTTATACAATAGTAACCTAAGTATTGCTGTAACACTACAGAGAACAAATGTTGATGGTATTCTAAATTATGACGGTAATAATCTTATCATTAAGGATATACCTACCACGTATGATGTTCAAATCGGAGATATTGTTGAGACATCAAATTTTAGTTCTCTTTTCCCTCCGTCAATTCCGGTTGGTAAAGTGTTAAAGAAAGAATCAAATATACTTGGACTTCTTCATACTTTAACAGTGATGCCGTTCGCAGATATATCAGCGGCAAATAATTTATTTATAATAAAAATTATTCCCAGCAAACAAATCAATCAACTTGAAATGAATTTAATTAAATAGTATCTGAATGAATATCCAATACCTAAAACCAATTTTATTTTTTATCCCTCTTGCTGTAGTTCAGCTGGTTATAGTTCCATTAATTTCAATAAGTAACATTGCACCAAATCTAGTATTTGTTTTAATCGCGTATTTTACATTGAGACATGGACAGATTTATGGAACAATCCTAGGATTTATTTTGGGTTTTCTTCTTGATATAATATCAGGAGGATTGATAGGTGCATTTATGTTTTCGTTCACAGTATCATCATTTGTAGTAGGCTACTTCTATGGTGAAAATAAAATTGACATTAATCTTTCAACTTATTTTCTATTGTTTATTTTATTTATCTGTGGTAGTATCAATTCGTTCTTGTTCGCAGTAGTATCAAGTTCAAATTCTAACTTAAGTTTATTTTTTATGATGCTTGAAGAAGGAATTTTACCCGGATTGTACACAGCTCTTTTTGGATTGCCCATTGTAATTTTTCATCCGAAAGAAGGGATTTAATGGACGATAATTATTTCGGCTCATATTTTAGAAGAAGGATCATATTTGTAATAATGGTTGGCTTTTTTGCGATTTCTATTACACAATTATTCAATATGCAGATTCTTGAACAACCTTCATATTCTGAAAAATCTGATGAGAACAGTGTTAAGCCGATTTATCAAACTGCACCGCGCGGCGTATTCTTTGACCGGAATCATAAAGTTCTGGTTGGGAATAAACCATCTTTTACACTACGTATAACGCCTTCAACATATGATAAAAAATTAACTCCGTATATCGAAGCGATACTTGGATCGAATCCCGGTTACATAGATAGAATATTGAAACAGAATGAATCATACTCAAAATTTATTCCGCGTAGAATTGCAAAAGATGTTAGTTTCAAAGTCATAGCTTGGTATGAAGAGAATGCATCTAAACTGCCGGGTGTGGATTATATTATGGAAACTCAGCGCGATTATTCTTTTGGCATTATTGGTTCTCATATGTTCGGTTATACAAAAGAAATTCCTATGGAAACTTATCTACATAGAAAAAATGAATATGACATTGGCGATAACATTGGGTTTGGAGGTATAGAAAAAACTTACGAAGACTATTTACGCGGTGATAAAGGAATTAAGTATATGCTGGTTGATTCAAAACAAAAAACTATCGGCAGATACAAAAACGGTGAAGAAGATCAAGCAACAGTAAAAGGTGATGATTTAATTCTAACAATTGATAAAGATGCACAGAGTGTAGCTGAGGAAGCATTTAAGGATAAAAGAGGTGCTGTTGTTGCAATTGAACCTACTACCGGTGAAATAATTGCATTCTTAAGTTCACCCCAATATGATTTACAGGATTTTGCTAAAGTAACAACTAATGAAGTTTGGAGAGAACTAAATAATAATCCTGACAAGCCAATGTTCAATAGAGCTTCGATGTCAACATTTGCGCCGGGCTCAACTTTCAAAATGATCTCTGCAATTGCTGCTTTGGAAGAAGGAATAATTGATACTAATTATAGAGTTACCTGCAATGGAGGTTTTCAATTCGGTGATAGATTTTTTAAATGTTTACATGTTCATGGTACAGTTAATGTACAAACTTCAATAGAAAAATCTTGTAACACATTTTATTATTCACTAGTTAATAAAATTGGTCTCGATGTTTGGTCTAAATATGCAAAGAAATTTGGATTTGGAAGTAAATCCAGAATAGATATTCCGGAAGAAGCTGCTGGAATTGTTCCATCTACGGATTATTATAATAAGGTATATGGCAAAAACGGTTGGACTAAAGGATTTGTAATAAGTCTAGGTATAGGTCAAGGTGAGCTAAATGTTACACCTCTTCAACTTGCTCAATATGCTGCTCTTTTTGCTAATTCTGGAAAATCTGCCAGACCACATTTTCTAAAAGGTTATACCGATACTCGAATCAATCAGTATGTAGAAGTAAAACCTCAAACATATGATATTGGAATTAGCAAAAAGTCATTCGATATAATTAGACGAGCAATGTACCTTGTAGTAAATGGAGCAGGCACCGCAACAAATATCAGATCCGATGAATTACAAATTTCCGGAAAAACCGGCACTGCACAAAATCCGCATGGAAAAGAACATTCTTTATTTATCGGCTTTGCTCCTTTTAATAATCCTAAAATTGCAATTGCAGTTTTAGTTGAGAACGCAGGTTTTGGAAGTACAATTGCTGCACCAATTGCGCGCGATGTTATTAAAGCATTTTTGATTAAAGGTGATAAGAAAGAAAATAAAAACCTCGCTGCCAGTACGAATATTCAGGAGGAACAGATTGCACATTAATTATAAACTTCAGGATAGATTTGATCTTGCAATATTTATTCCCATGATAGTTCTTGTAATTTTTGGTTTGCTCGCAATTTATAGCTCAACATATAACCACCCTACCGCTAGTGGAAATTTTCAGAAACAATTAATTTTTGCTATTATTGCAGTTATTGGATTCTTTATTACATTTTCTTTACCGCAACAATTATTCAAATCATTTGCTATCCCAGTATTTTTTATGTCTTTGTTTTTTCTTTTAGCTGTGCTGGTCGTTGGAAAAACAATCTATGGTGCTAAAAGTTGGTTCGGTGTAGGTGGATTCGGATTCCAACCGTCTGAACTTGCAAAGCTTGGTACAATTTTAATGTTAGCATATTGGCTTACATATAAAAGTCGAGATATAAATAATCTTTTAGATATTGGAGTTGCTCTCGCAATTGGTTTTGTCCCTATAATGTTGATTATGCTTGAACCGGATATGGGCACTTCAATTGTATTTGCAATTATTACGATTTCATTAATTTTTTGGAGTGGAATAAGTTTATTTGGTTTATTTGTTGTGCTATCGCCGGGTGTTGTTGTGTTTGCATCTTTATTCGGAGTTTATACTTTTATTGCAGCACTGCTTTTGATTGTTGCCGCTTTATTTTTTTTCAAAAGAGATTTATTCAACAGTGTTACCGTTTTCATAATTAATCTCTCGGCAGGTTTCTTTTTCGATTATGCATTTAAAATACTTAAACCCCACCAGCAAAAAAGAATTGCCTCATTTCTTGATCCATCAGCCGATCCCTTAGGTTCAGGTTACAATGCTCTCCAGGCAAAAGTGGCAATCGGTTCAGGCGGATTCTTCGGTAAAGGTTTCCTGCACGGCAATCAAACACAATTAAGATTTATACCAGAGCAGTGGACTGATTTTATTTATTGTGTAATCGGAGAAGAATTTGGATTTCTTGGCAGTGTACTTGTAATAACATTATTTCTAATAATATTTTTAAGATTATTCAAACTTTCCTCAACTGCAAAAGATAAATTTAGCGTACTGATAATTATTGGTGTACTAACTTTATTATTTTCTCATTTTGCTATCAATATAGGAATGAATCTTGGCATAACACCGGTTATTGGATTACCTCTTCCGTTTTTAAGTTATGGAGGGAGTTCTTTGCTTATAAATATGGTTATGTTGGGAATAGTAATGAATATTTACAGGAACAGAAAACTTCATACTTGAGCAATTATGACGGCACAACAAAAGCTTCAGCAGAAATTAAATCAAAACATGCACATATGTGTGGGGCTTGATACGGACTTCAATAAAATTCCTGAACACTTAAAAAATAATTCCTCTCCAATTGTTGAGTTTAATAAAATCATTATTGAGAGCACTTACAAAGAAGCGGCGGCATACAAGATCAATTTTGCTTTTTATGAAAAGGATGGCACAAAAGGAATTGATAACTTATACAAAACACTAGAACTCATTCCGAATGATGTTTTAACGATAGCAGATGCGAAACGGGGTGATATTGGAAATACTTCTCAGATGTATGCGGAATCAATTTATAATAACTTTCATTTTGATTCCGTAACTCTTCATCCCTATATGGGATTCGATTCATTAAGCCCGTTCTTCAATTATAAAGACAAATTAAATTTTATTCTTGCTCTCACTTCTAATAAAGGTTCAGAAGATTTTGAAAAATTAAAACTATCAGACGGGAAATTTCTCTATCAAAAAGTTATTGAGAAAATTGTTGAGTGGAATAAAAATCAAAATTGCGGATTAGTTTTTGGTGCTACAAATTCATCAGAACTTAGAGAAAATATTCCCTTGATACAGAACTTACCTGTGTTACTGCCCGGTGTTGGCACTCAAGGCGGAAGTATGGAAGATGTTGTAAGTATTTTTAAGAAAAATAACTCCAATCAATTTCTTATTAATGTAAGCCGGTCTCTTATCTATGCAGATCCAACAGTTAATTTCGCAACGACCACTTCTCAAACAATTAAAGACTACAACTCGCTTATTAAATCGCTATCATAAAAGATTGATAGCTTTTACCATTGTATTATATTAAATTTTAATTGAGAAATGATTTAGTTGAAATGTAATTTTTAGTGCAATTCAATCCTCAATTATAACATGGGCGAGAAAAATTCCATAGTTCATGAAAGCACCCTCTACGAAATCTGGAAAAATCAAAATTACAATAACTCATTAAAGACCAATTCCGGTGAAGATTTGGCAGTTCTCGACGTAGGAATTCATAATGATGAATTTGCCGGACCCGATTTTAAAAATGCGCGTATTAGAATTGGTAATTTAACCTATATAGGCGATATAGAAATTGACCGTGATTATTCAGATTGGAAAGCGCACGGGCATCATATTGATAACAAATATTCAAAAGTAATACTCCACGTTTCTCTGACAAACAGAAATAAATATGGGAATGTTTATACAAGAGATGGTAGAAAAGTGCCATCCATTTGTATTTCAGATTTCATTGAAAAAAATATTCTTGACAAATTGCACAAAGAACTTGGTGAGGTAAACATAAACACAGCATCAAATATTAAATGTAGTAACTACATAAATAGTATGACAAATGAAGTGAAGGATAAATATTTATACCAGTTAGGCGTCAGCAGATTTGAAAAAAAATGTAAAAAAATATTTACGCGTCTAAAAGAATTGCAATTTATTAATGAATTGCACATTAAAGAACCAGTAATTACTTACGAACTTACTTCACAATTTCAAGAACGAAAATTCAAACATTCTGATTTTGTTTCAAAAGAGATATGGCAGCAATTATTTTATGAATTGGTCTTTGAAGCCCTCGGCTATTCTAAAAATAAAAACCAAATGATGAATCTTGCTCAAGCTGCAAACATTAAGTTTTTATCGAAAATAGATTATGACGGAATTCTTGTGGAGAAGTATGAAGCTGCATTATTAAATATCGGCGGATTTTTTCAAAAAGCTAATATTGCTTCAGAAGAAAACACAAAAATATATTTAGAAAAAATATCTCTTTATTGGAATTCCATTCGTTCATTTTATGACGGCAAAATTATATCTGAAACAGATTGGCATTTTTTCAGATTGAGGCCTCAAAACTTTCCAACGATAAGAATTGCCGGCGGCGCAAGGATTCTAAAAGAATTGCTACATAATAATTTGATTGGAATAATGTCTAAGAAAATTACTGAGATACACAACCTTACAGTATTGATAAATTCTTTGCGCTCGTTATTCGTAATTAAATCGGATGGTTATTGGGAAAATCATTATGTCTTTGATCAGACTGCAAGCGGTGAGATTAAATATTTTGTTGGTGCCTCACGGGCAGATGAAATTGTTGTAAATGTAATTATACCATTCTACGCAGTTTATTTTGAAATATTCGGCAATGCCACACTTTCAAAAAAAATTACAAACCTTTATAGCATCTATGAACAGCGGTCTGAAAATCAAATTATTACTGAAGTCGCGGAAGCTTTGAATCTTACTAATCAGGTTAAACGAACTGTAATGGCTCAGGGAATGATTGAACTATTTAGAAATTATTGTTCGAAGAATAAATGTTTGGAATGTGAAATCGGGAAAGTAGTTTTTAATTAATTTGTATTTCCGCCTAATTTATTTATTTCATCTCTTAATTTTGCGGCTCTTTCATAATCTTCTTTATCAATCGCTTCTCTTAACAGATCTTGTAATTGTGCCAATTTTGTATCGGATAAATTTTTCTTTGGTCCCTTTATATCTGATTCGGTAGGAGGATTATGTGTTTCATTAAATTCATCATCTGAATCTTCGCTTGAAGGAACGAAAGCTGCTATTTTCATAACTTCCTCAGCAACATATAAAGGAGCTCCCGTACGCACTGCTAGGGCAATTGCATCACTAGGACGTGAATCAATTTCATTTGTTAAAGTAGCAATCTCAAGTTTGATTTTCGCGTAAAAAGTATTCTCCCTTAACTCATTTATAATAATTTCATTAATTGTTGCACCAAGATTATCAATAACACTTTTAAGAAGATCATGTGTAAGCGGGCGAGGGGGTTTTATTCCTTCCATCTCTAATGCAATAGATTGAGCTTCGTACTGACCTATAATTATTGGTAGGCGGCGAATGCCAAACACTTCTTTTAGTAACAGCGCATAAGCTCCGCCTGCTGAGGGGCTTGCCGACAAACCTAATATTTCAACTTGTACTTTGTGCAATTAACCTTCTACGATTTAATTTTTTTAATTTCTTCAATCATTGCCGGTACAACTTCAAAAACATCTCCAGCAATTCCATAATCTGCTACTTGAAAAATTGGTGCATCTTTATCTTTATTGATCGCAACAATATACTTTGAAGAACGCATTCCGGCCAAATGCTGTATTGCACCGGAGATTCCTAAGGCAACATATAAACTTGGAGAAACAGTTTTTCCTGTTTGTCCAACTTGTTCGGAATGGGGACGCCAACCTGCATCAACAACTGCTCTTGATGCACCGGATGCAGCGCCAAGAACTTCTGCTAAATCCTCAACAAGTTTGAAATGTTCAGGACCTTTCATACCACGCCCACCGGAAACAATAATATCTGCTTCTGCAACATCTATTTTACCTTCGGATTTTTTGATATCAACAACCTTAACGCTTAGGTTTGGTGAATCGACGTTAATAATAGAAACATCTGCTTTTTTATCTGTTGGTGTTCCGGGATTAAAAACATTAGGACGAAGAGCAAAAACTTTTTTTGGTGAAGTTAATTTTACTTCAATCAATGCTTTCCCAGCATAGATCGGGCGAGTTGCGATGATTTCATTCGATTCACAATTTAATAAAATACAATCCATTGCAAGTCCGGAATCTGTTTTTACTGCAACACGCGGCGCTAAATCTTTGCCCATGGAACTTGCAGCAAAGAAAAATATATCAAAATTCTTTTCCCCTGAATATTTCGCTATTATATCTGCATAAGCGCTTGGAGAATAATTTTCCAATGCTGCATTTTTGAAATGAGTTATTTTGCATGCACCGTATCCACCGACTTTCTCTAAATTCTCAATTTCATTACCAATAGAAACTGCTTCAACAGATCCAGAAAGTTTTTGCGCAATATCGGAAGCGGCTTTAACTGCTTCAAGAGATGATTTTTTTATTTTACCATTTCTTTGTTCTATAAAAACTAAAATTTTATTTGCCATAATATTTTTCCTTAAATGACTTTTGCTTCTTCTCTTAATAAACGGACCAATTCAGGAACAGCAGTTGCATCAGTTCCAAGAATTTTACCGGCTTGTTTGGGAGAAGGTTTTTTCATCGTTATAATTTCAATTGAATTACTAGCTGCAGAAGGTTGTTTCTCTAAAATTTCTTTTTTCTTTGCTGCCATAATTCCTTTTAGCGAAGCATATCTAGGATCATTCAAACCTTTTTGAGCAGTAATTAATGCAGGCAGTGTCGTTTCTACAATTTCTTTACCACCTTCAATCTCACGTTCACAGATAATCTTATTGCCTTCCAAAGAGAAACTTACAACAACTGAAATACAATTATAACCCAAAAATTCAGCAGTAAGCTGTCCTACAACTGAATTATCAAAATCTACCGATTGTTTGCCAAAGAAAACCAACTCAGCATTTTGAGCTTTGATTTCTTCAGCAAGAGCTTTTGCAACAGAAATAGAATCGCGATAACTATCATCTTTTAGTAAAACAGCATTATCTATACCCATGGCAAGAACTTTGCGCAAAGTTTCTTTATTAGCGTCAGTGCCTAAACTTATTGCAACAGTTTCTCCGCCAATTTTTTCTTTAGTCTTCAATGCTTCTTCAACTGCAAATTCATCATACGGATTTACTATAAACGTAACGCCATTAGGATCTAATGTTTTGCCATCACTTCCAATATTAATTTTAGCTGCAGTATCGGGGACATGGCTAACACAAACAGCAATTTTCATTTATCCTCCTTAAAATCAATTTACTAAATGATTAGAAACAAATTAATAATCAAACCCTTTCGGTGAACAAATATAATTAAAATTTATTTTTGTGAGGCAATTTTATAAATTGAATAAGAATTGATGAAAAATATGAACGAAGAAAAACCACAGGGAATATCTGAACCCGAATCAGATGAAGAAGTTACTGTCGGGTTGCCGTACAAAGTCATTTTATTTAATGATGACTGGCATAGTTTCGATGACGTAATAAATCAAATTATCAAAGCTATAAAATGCAGTTATGAAGAAGCACGTTCTCATGCTTTTGAAGCTCATGTTAAAGGGAAAACACAAGTTTTTAATGGTGAATTGAACGAATGCTTAAAAGTCAGTTCAGTATTGGAAGAAATTGCTCTTCACACTCAAATTATTTCTTAATCTTACACATACTCTCATTACTGTTGTTATCCAAATCCATCAAAAATTAGTTATATTTTAGACAGTAATTGTTCACTCTAAATATTGAGATAAAATATGCAAATAGGTTTGGTCGGATTACAATTTTCAGGTAAGACAACTTTATTTAATACTTTGGCAAAGAAGGAAATCGAAGCTACGTCGAAAGAAGAAGCATTAATTGAAGTAGTAAAAGTTCCGGACAACAGGTTAGATCAACTCACAAAAATTTTCAATCCTAAAAAACAAATAAATGCTACAATAGAAATATTTGACATTCCCGGCTTAAAAATGTCGGAAGACAACAAAGTTAAAATTACTTCTACTTTTCTGAATGCGGTAAGAAATAACGATGCGCTATTTTATATTATTCGTGGTTTTGAAG
Organism: Melioribacter sp.; assembly: GCA_023250955.1. GTDB lineage: Bacteria > Bacteroidota > Ignavibacteria > Ignavibacteriales > Melioribacteraceae > Fen-1258. The sequence goes on from JAHEZQ010000041.1 coordinate 27,058, forward strand.
ATCTATCAGTTTCTCATCCGATGGGAAGTATAAATCCATTGCGTGATATAGAGTTTTTGGAAACAGAATACCTTCTTTCCGATCTGGCATTCTTAGAAACACGAATAGAAAAACTGAAAAGAGATGTATTAAAAACTAAAGATGAAAAAATGAAACGGGAGATTCTAACATTAGAAAAATGCTTGGCTCATTGCGAAAAGGAATTTCCGTTAAGAACTCTTCATCTTGATGAAAATGAAGTTAGATTATTATCCGGTTATCAATTGTTAACTATCAAACAGCTCGGAATAGCAATAAATTATGACGAGAGTTCAATCTCTGCAGTAGAGTCAGAAATTGAAAAATTAAAAATGAAGTTAAATAAATCGCATGCAACAATAATTCCTTTTTTTGCAAAAATAGAATTAGAACTTTCTAAAATGAGCGACGAAGATCAATTAGTTTTTATGCAAGACTATGGAATTAAAGAATCCGCATTAAGCAAAATACTAAGAACATCTTACGAAATGCTTGGACTTCAGTCCTTCTTTACAGTTGGTGAGGATGAATGCCGCGCGTGGACTATTAAAAAGAATTATACAGCTCAGCAGGCCGCTGGTGTAATTCATACAGATTTTTTTAATCGTTTCATCAGAGCGGAAGTTGTTCACTATGAAGATTTTATTAAACATGGTTCATTTGCAAAATGTAAAGATGCCGGTGCGTGGAGATTAGAAGGGAAAGAGTACATAGTTAATGATGGAGATATTCTTAATATCCGTCACAATTAAAATTTGGAGTAAAAAATGTTAACATCAGCCATAGAAGGACTAACACCAATAAATTTATGGAAAAGATTTTTTGAGATTAGCCAAATTCCAAGACCATCTAAAAATGAAGAGAGGGTTCGTTTATACCTCAGAAATTTTGCCGGCCAGAATAATTTTGACATGAAAGAAGATGAAGTCGGAAATATTGTGATCCTTGTTCCAGCTAAACCAAGATTTGAAAACGCACAGACTGTTGTTCTTCAAAGCCATGTTGATATGGTCTGTGAAAAAAATAAAGATACCAAACATGATTTTACAAAAGATCAGATAAAACTTGTACGGGATGGTGAATGGATCAAAGCTGATGGAACAACTTTGGGCGCTGATAATGGCATTGGTGCTGCGGCAGCTTTAGCCGCATCGCAAGATGATGATTTTAATCATGGTCCTTTAGAATTACTTTTTACTGTTGATGAAGAAACAGGATTAACAGGTGCCAACAATTTGAAAAAAGAATTTATAACCGGAAAAATGTTGCTTAATCTTGATACTGAAGAAGATGGTGCGTTTTATGTCGGCTGTGCAGGAGGGATGGACTCAGTCGGAACTTTTAAGATTGAATATGAAGAACCTAAAAAAGGTTATGTCCCATTTACTGTTAATGTTTCTGGTCTAAAGGGCGGGCATTCAGGAATTAATATTTCTGACGGAAGGGCAAATGCAATTAAAATCATTGGATTATTATTAAGCATTTTTGAGAAATATGATTATCAACTAGCCTTTATAAATGGCGGCTCTAAGCGAAATGCAATACCGCGAGAAGCTGAAGCTGTAATTTTCCTAAGTGCCGAAAATGATGCATCTGTGCGTGAGTTGATAAATGACTTTACAATTGAGACTGTTTTAGAATTTAGGTTAAGAGACGATAACATTAAAATAAATTTTGAAAGAGACGATGCGGTTGCCAAAATGTATCCAAAAGTTTACTCAAAACAATTTTCGACAAATGTTATAAATACAATACTTGGCATTCCGCACGGTGTTATGGCGATGAATGCTCATATAACCGAACTTGTTGAGACTTCAACAAACCTTGCCACGGTTTTAGTGGAAGGCGATAAACTAAAAATAGGAACCAGTCAACGCAGTTCAATTGAAAGTGCAAAGAAGAATATTGCAAAAAGTGTTAAAGCAGTTTTTGATTTAGCTGGAGCTGAAGTTACAGTTGGTGATGGTTATCCGGGCTGGCAACCTGATATGGATTCGAAATTATTAAGTATATCAAAAAAAGTTTTTAAGGATTTATTTTCCAAAGAACCGGAATTGAAAGCTGTTCATGCAGGATTGGAATGTGGAATTTTAGGTGATAAATATCCCGGACTTCAAATGGTATCTTTCGGCCCCACTATAGAAGGTGCTCACTCTCCGGATGAAAAAGTGAAGATCGCTGATGTTGATAAATTTTATAGATTACTAAAAAATATATTAACGGAAATAGCTAATTCGGAATAAGTAATTAGATATTTATTATTATTTGATTTTTTATTCTTCTTACTACTATTCGATCATTCACAACAAAAATAGATCAAACATGAAAAAGGAAGTTAAGCTCAACGCTGTCCCTCACATTATTTCTATCCAGGATATGATTTTACAATCCGCTAAGAATTTCAGTAACAAACTTGCACTCGAAGATTTAAACGACACTCCCATCAATAAGGTAACTTATCGCGAGTTGCTTGAGAACATTCTAAGATTTGGTTCTGCGTTAAAAGAACTTGGTATCAAAGAAAGGACTCATATTGCAATCATTGGTGAGAATCGTGTTCAATGGGCAATCGGATTTTTAACAGGTTTGTGTTTCAATTATGTTATGGTTCCGATAGACAAAAATCTTACCACCAACGAGATTATGAACATAATCCATGAATCCGATTCCGAAGCAATAATCTTTTCAGGTAGTTATTCCGGAATTATGGCAGAGGGAAGAAACTTCTTGAAAAAGTTAAAACATTTTATTTGTATGGATACCACAGGAGAAGAAAAAGATTTTCTCCAGATGGCTGAATTGATTAGAAAAGTTAAACCACTTCACCCTGATGCTCTGCCCAAAATAAATCCTGATGATCTTGCGGAAATAATTTTTACATCAGGATCTCTCGGACGTGCTAAAGGTGTAATGCTCTCTCAAAAAAATCTTGCTTCAAATCTGGTTGCTATGGTAAGTCTTGTACTGATTGATGATAAAGACCGCTTCCTTTCTGTACTGCCTATGCACCACACTTATGAATGCACTTGCGGAATGATGTGTCCGTTATATTGCGGTTCGTCTGTTCATTATGCAAGATCATTAAAAACAATTGTTGATGATCTTCAGAAAGTGAAAGCAACAATTTTGTTAGCAGTTCCGTTACTCTACGATAAAATGTTCAAACGGGTAATGAAAGGAATTAAAGACAATAAAGTGAAATCTATTATTGTACCGCCTCTTGTAAAAATTACAAACCTCTATGCTATGTTTGGGTTAAATGTCGTTAAGAAAAAAATATTTCATGAACTTCATGAAAAATTTGGCGGATCTATACGAATGTTTATTGCAGGAGGTGCGGCGCCGGATCCGCTTGTTGCTAAGGGTTTAAGAGAATTTGGTCTTAATTTTATTCAAGGGTATGGGTTAACTGAGACATCACCAATTTTAGCATTAAATCGAATAGATAATTTTAAGGATGATGCGGCTGGAATTCCATTACCGAATGTACAAATCAAGATCAATAACCCGGATGAAAACGGAAGCGGAGAAATATGGGCAAAAGGACCAAATGTAATGCTTGGTTATTATAAAAATGAAAAAGCAACTGAAGATACTTTCGAAAGCAATTGGTTCAAGACTGGTGATATTGGTTTTGTAGATGAAGATGGGTTCTTACACATTAACGGCAGAAAGAAAAATGTGATTATTTCTAAAAGTGGTAAGAATGTCTTCCCGGAAGAAATCGAAGACATTTTAACACGTAGCCCGTTTATTTTGGAAGCTCTAGTCTCAGGAGAAGAGGATTCTAAACAAGGAGAAATAATTTCTGCGCAAATTGTTGTTGATGCCGAAGCGTTTATTGAATTGGCAGAAGCAAGTCAAACTAAAATTAATGATGAATTACTGCACAAGACAATTTCAGAAGAGATCGAAAAAACAAATAAACAACTTGCCGGACATAAACAAATTAAAAAGTTTTACATTCGTGAAAATGAATTTGAGAAGACTACCACGCAAAAAATTAAAAGGTATCTTGTAAAGAATGAGAATTGATAATTCAAAAAAAGAGAAGTCTTATTTGAAGTGTTGCCTTCACTTTTGAGTCGTGTTTGCATGTTAAGTGAAATACTTTCCCAATCAATAAATTTACTCTTTACACAATAAATGAATTATTCTTTACTTATTAAAAGATTCTCGTTATAATATTAAAGGAAATTAATCTTCTGATAAATTTATCTTATAAATTTTTTTTGAATTTCCGTAATGAGCTATTTATTCTTACAGTTTATTCTTACAGTCATATCAATGAATTTGGTGATTTGCTTAAAGTGAAATCAATAACCGAAGGGTGAATAAATGAAAGTAGGAAATATTTTTATAATCATCATTATGGTAGTAATATATAATCATTCATATTATTCTCAGTCACAATGGGTTAAGACAAGTAACTCACCAGGGTCAAGTATAAATTGTTTTGAAAAAAGCGGATCTATTCTATTTGCAGGAACACAAACCGGAATTTATGAATCAACGGATAACGGAAATACCTGGACTCTCTCAGGATTAGTTAACATACCGGTTTCCACCATGGCCAATAACGGCTCCTATCTTTTTGCCGGAACCAATGATGGAGTTTATTCCTCATCAAATAATGGAACTAGCTGGCCACCAATTGTTAATTTTCATAATAATGGTTTAATATATTCTAATATTAGTGCCCTTGCTGTCAGCGGTTCTAATATTTATGCTGGCGCAAATGGTGGTACTAATCTCGGGGGTGTTTATATATCCACAAATAATGCCAGTAGTTGGACAGCAATAAGTACAGGTATAAATGATAAAAATATTCAATCACTTGCCATTATTAATTCAATTGTCTTTGCAGGTACATTAAATAATGGGGTTTGGTTAACTACCAACAACGCTATATGGACTTTTGCAGGATTAACAAATAATTCAATAAATTGTCTCTCTACTATTGGTACTAATTTATTTGCCGGGACTACAACAAACGGGGTTTATTTTTCAACAGATTATGGATCTAATTGGGCATCTGCCAGTGGTTCGGGGCTAACAATGCTAACTAATAAAACTATAAATGCAATTATAACAAGTGGAACTAATATTTTTGTTGGAACTCCCGGCGGGGGCGTTTTTCTTTCTACGGATAATGGTTCAAATTGGACAAACGTTAGCAATGGTTTAACTGAAGTAAATATTCGCAGCTTTGCTATATTAGGTCCAAATATGTTCCTTGCTACAAGTAATGGAAATATATGGAAACGTCCATTGTCGGAAATGATAACAAGTAATAGTCTGTCTATTAAAAACGCAATCCCAAAACAATGGCTAAATATATCTACAGGAACAAGGACTCTCAGTTTAATAAATACATTTCAAGGTAATGTGGGTCAGCTATCATATATAGCACAATCATCAAATACAACAGTTGCAACCGTATCTGTAACTGGTTCTTCATTAAATATTGCCCCTATTGGTTTAGGTGATTGTATTATTACTGTAACTGCTATCGATGCGGCCAATAGTAATTCTCTTAATTATAGTTTTGATGTTAACGTTGGCATCACTGATGTTGAAAGCGATCTGACTCCGACGAGGTTTGCACTCTATCAGAACTTCCCGAATCCTTTCAATCCTGAAACTGTAATAGAATTCTCAATTGTAAAGAATGGATTTTATACTTTAAAAGTGTACAATACCTTGGGGCAAGAGATAGAAATGCTTTTGCAGAAGGAGTTATCTGTCGGTTATTATAAAATTAATTTCAATGCTGGTAAATTTTCATCAGGTACGTATTTATATAGGTTGGTTGGAACTAACGTTAATCTTTCTCGAAAAATGATATTGTTGAAATAAAAAATTAATTATACAAAAGTGTTTTTTTGAATATAAGTAATTGGACTTAAAACAATTTTTCACTATGATTTGGATAAATTTGATTTAAATTTTCTTCCTAATGTTAATTTTTCCTTAAGTTCATATTGATAGAGACTGATTAAAAAGCCGAATAAAACCATTATAGAAGTTCCAGTTAATGAATCAAGCGTATAAAAATATCCTCCAAGATCTCTTTCTTGCCAACTGCCAATCTTATTAGGTAATCTTTCCAAATATATTTTCAGAAATCCATGTTCATAAATAATTGGGGTTTCTAATTTTGTATGAGTATAAGAATGAATTATTCCTAATAGAGAGAATGATAAAAACAATAAAATGATTGAAACGACCACCTTGAATTCTAACGATTTCCATATATCATTTATACCAATCTTTCTGCTAGGAATCTCTCTGAATCCATAAAATAAAAAAAGTCCAAGCGCAACCCCTATCTCATTTAAGATAAAATCATTAAAATCAAAGTAATGTGAGAATAGTCTGGTTATATAAAAATATTGATATGCCTCATCAACTATTCCCATTAATGTAACCCAAAAGAGAATACTAACTATTAAAACTTTTTTCCTTTCTGGATCTATAGCATAAGCAAAAAGGAAAGATAATATTGCGTACTGTGGAAAGTGAATAATCTCAATTTGTGCAGCAATTAAAAATCTATATGCAAGCCATACTGAACTCCCTAATAAAATCCAATAAATGAATGATATAATTCGCCTTTTCCCTTTTATAGCCATGTAAAAAATGTAAATAATTAGAAGTATTGTTACAACAAGTCCGGTCTCCAATGAAGAATCTCTTGGTATAAATTTGCCCCAAGGTGTAGCCACCCAATCCGTTAAAAAATCCGTTACAATTAAATGACATGTAGAAACTGCTATCCAATAAAAAAAAGATATGGCAAATATGAGAATGCTTCTTTTTCCAATAAGCTTGAAATTACTAAAACTTTTTTTGTCTTCTGAATACTCTTTTATCATTTTTTCAATACCAATTTTTACACTTGAGATTTATTAAATATAAAAAAAGTTCGAGATCAAAAAGATATCGAACTTAATTGAGGCGCCGGTCGGATTCGAACCGACGAATAAAGGTTTTGCAGACCTTCCCCTTAAGCCACTTGGGTACAGCGCCTTATAAAATAAATCCCGATTTTATCGGGATCGTAGAGCGGGAAACGGGACTCGAACCCGCGACATCAACCTTGGCAAGGTTGCGCTCTACCAACTGAGCTATTCCCGCAT
>JAHEZQ010000054.1 GCA_023250955.1 Melioribacter sp.
GGATGCGAAAAAATAATAGTAACGATAAGGTGATGAATCCTTTTGATGAAAATGATTTCATGATGATGGGCAGCGGTTGGAACATGGGCGGTATGATGTCGGATTCTATGTTTACAAGAATGCTGGAATTGAATCCGTACAATATGCCGAAAAGCAAAGGAGAAAATATTTTTAAGTGTTACGAAATCGGGATATTCAACTCTAACGGTTCCAACGGAATGATGCAGAGTAGTTGCGGCGGAATGATGAGCTTTGGTTCTAACGGTAACTTTCAATTTCATTTCAACGATAAACAAATACAAGCTTACCACATTGATAAAAACAGTTTGAGAGTAAAGTACTGGAACAACCAAACAAATCAATGGACGATTATTTCCAACGCTGTAATTAATACATCTACAAATACAATTACTTTTTCTAACAGCCAGATTGCCAGCTATTATATTTTAACTTCCGATAATGTGACTGCAGTTGAAAATAATGAATCTGTCCCAACCGGATATTCTCTCGAACAAAATTATCCAAATCCGTTTAACCCCTCAACAAAAATAGCATATTCACTGCCGACTTCGAAATTAGTAACATTAAAGGTTTATGATATTCTTGGGAAAGAGATAACGACTTTGATCAACAAAGAACAATCAGCCGGTAAATATGAAATTAATTTTGATGGTTCCAAATTAGCGAGTGGGATTTACTTAATAAAATTACAAGCTGGTGAATTTATTGAAACCAAAAAGATGATTTTAGCAAAATAAAAGCATTACAAATAAGGACTTGAACAAACAAGTCATTATTATATCTTATAATATATTTATTGCATCTTTTAAATTCTGCTGCTGAAGGTGACTGTAAATCTGCGTTGTCGAAATCGCTTCATGACCAAGTAATTCTTTAACAACATAAAGAGATACCCCACGCTGGACCAAAAGCGAAGCGAAAGAGTGCCGCAAAGTATGAAAGTGAATTCTTTCATCAAGTTTGGCAGCTCGAATTGAGACTTTGAATTGTTTGCTTATGAAGTCTTCGTTGAATTTTACTCCAGGGAGTTTTGAAAAAACATATTCGTCATTCTTGATACTGAATACTTTTGGAAATTGATTTATAATAATCGATTTGAGATTAGGATTAAACGGGATGATCCTTTCTTTTTTACTCTTGGTTGTGAAAAACTCTGAGCATTGAACAGTAATTTGATTCTGTTTCAGATCGACCCAAGACCACTTCATATTTACTAATTCGCCAAGGCGCATACCAGTATAAAAAGCGGTAAAGAATAAATCTTTGAGATATGCATCTTGTGTATTTTCCAGAATAGTTTTCAATTCAGTTTCGGAAATGAAAACCGGAAAAACTTTAGAAACTTTTGGAGTTTTAATTTTCTTCAGTGGGTTTTCTGAAAGATAGTTCCACAAAACAGCTTTGCTAAAAGCTGCTTTCAGTGTACGGTAATAAAGAGAAGCTCCTCTCGGAGTTCTTGCAAAAGTATGGGTAATAAATTTATCAAGTGTGTGAAGTTCTAATTTACTTAATGAGAGATCTCCGGTGAAAGCAATCAGCATTTTGAAAGAAAGCTCTATAGAACGAACATAGCTTTTGGATTTAGTTGGTTTTATGTAATCAACATATTCCTCTTTGAATTGTGATAGTGAGATAGATTTGATTTGTTGCTTAGTTTCTTTCCTTTCAGCATGTGTTAATTCACCAATACGTGAAAAGTTAGCCATGAATTTGTAGGCATCTTGAAGATTTTTCGTTTTGGTGGAAACAGTTGTTCGTTTTCCATCAACTTCATAAGTGAGTTGATAGAACGGTGATTTTTTAGATGTTGAAATGAACATAAGGTTTTACTCTCCTTATGTTCGGAAAGAATGAAGTAGGGACTGGGTAGGGACTTTGCAAAAAAATTAATAATGCAAACAATAAAGCAAAGAATCCCGATTATTTGTAATCAGCAGGTCGCGGGTTCGAGTCCCATAGCCAGCTCTAAAGACCCCAAAAAAGAAACATTTTGGGGTTTTTTATTTTCCCATTTTCAACAATTATCCATTAAATATCAAATATCCCTTACGACACAGAATCAAAAATGTAATCATCTAATTATCGTTATAACTAACAACAATTAGGAAAGTGATTATGTCTCTGTCTAAAATTAAAAACAGCACAGATTATTTATACTAAAAAACGGGTGGAAAGAAAACCCGGATTTCATGAAAGACATAAAACAAAAGTGAAGCCAATAAGTTTCTTCCAAAATTTGATGCTAAACAATGTGTAACTCAATTCTTAATCGATTACACATTGTACTAAAAAGAAATAAGACCCATGCGACAAGCAGTGTTAGCAAACAATTATTATGAAAGCTTCATAGTGTTTTTTAATTCATTATATAACATCATGTTTATTCGTTTGATTAATTTATTTTTATATTTACAAAACAAACCTTATCGATAATAATAAATTGAGGGCCAGTGAACTTATTATGTAAAACATGCGGGGAAGAAATTGAGACTAATTGGGATACGTGTCCAAATTGCTTGTCCCCTATAATACATATTAATATTTGTCCTAGTTGCGGAAGAGAAATTAAAGGGACATGGAAAATATGCCCCACTTGTAAAACTTCTACAGGCAATACAGTAACTACAAGTAACAAACCAGTACAGATTCCAACTAATAATGCAATGACTTACAACTCTTCTTCTCATGATTCCTTATTTGGCTCTCAAACTATTAATTATGTTGAATTTAGTCTCGAGGATAAAATAGCCGATAGATATTTTGTAAAGAAGAAGATTGGTCAAGGGGGATTTGGTAGAGTATATCAGGTTTATGATCAATTAACAGAAAAAACAATGGCAATAAAAACCCTGCCTTATGTGACAAAAGAATCAATAAATAATATATTGCTTGAATTTGAAAGTCGTGACAGATTAAATAAAACAGAACACATAATAAGAGCATATCAACCGCAACTGACAATGTATAAAGAACAAAATATTATTATATATCCCATGGAAATTGCTGAAAAAAGTATGCGTGATTGGATGATTGAAACTAAAAATCGTCTGGAGGAAAGACTTGAAGAAGGAATAGAAATATTTAAGCAAGCATGCTTAGGCGTTGAAGCAATTCATGAGTCAGGATTAATACATCTCGACTTAAAGCCTGAGAATATACTACTTATATCAAATAAGAATAATAAAGATTTGCAAGAAAAATGGATAGTAAAGATAAGTGATTTTGGCTTAGCTCGAGGAATAGGAATGGAGAATTTGGAAATTTTACAAGATGGGATTGGCACTCCTGCATATATGGCACCAGAACAGATATTGGCTGCAAGATGGAAAGATGTTGGAAAAGAAGCCGATATTTACTCACTCGGAATGATTCTATATGAATTAATTGATGGAGATTTACCTTACAGCGGTTCATCAAAACTGATAAAAGAAAAGAAGTTGAATACGCAAATCCAGATAACACCTCTCCAAAGCAAAAAGGATGTCGCTTTAATTGCAATGATGTGTTTAGAACGCGAAAAGACAAAAAGAATAAAGACCGTTTCAGATATAATTTATGCGATTGATGAGAAAAGAAGATTAGAAGAAGAAATAAAAAAGAAGAAAAAGAAAGCTGCGGAATTATTAGAAGAAGGGAAAAAATTGACTGAACTGAAAAGTTATATAGAAGCTAAGAATTTATTAAAACAGGCCGAAGAGTTGGATGGCTCTAATAAAGAAATAGTAAAATGGAAAACTACAATTGAAGAGATAGAGAGGATTAAAAAATTAGATGAAGAACTACTCCAAAGAGGTGAAATGATTTTTGTTCAAGGAGGCAAGTTCAAAATGGGCAGTGACGAATATGCCGATGAAAGACCGATGCACGTTGTAGAACTGAAAAGTTATTCCATAGATAAATATCCTGTAACTGTGAAACAGTACAAGGATTTTTGTAAATCAACCCGACGCTCTATACCAAAGGTTCCTAAATGGGGTTGGTTCGAGAATCATCCAATCGTAAATATAACTTGGGAAGATGCCAACGCTTATGCCAAATGGGTCGGAAAGCGTCTACCAACAGAAGCTGAATGGGAATACGCTGCAAGAGGCGGCTTAAAGAATAAGGGATACAAATATAGCGGTTGTAATAACATAGATGATGTTGCATGGTATTTTAACAATTCAAATAACCAAACAAATCCAATAGGAAAGAAACTACCTAATGAATTGGGAATTCATGATATGAGCGGAAATGTTAGAGAATGGTGTAACGACTGGTATACTTATTACACAAATTTGCCGCAGATAAATCCAATAGGCCCTGAAGCTGGGGAATATAAACTTCTCCGCGGAGGCTCATGGAACCTGAATGAATTCGGTTGCCGTATTACTGTTCGTTGTAGCTACAGTCATGAAGTTTATGATGATTACATCGGTTTCCGTTGTGTACAGAATGTATAAAAAATATACTAGTCAGTATTTAATCTGACAACTTCTGTTGTTAGTTAAGTCTAGGCTGTTAGATCACGATCCATTATTTTATCTCAATAAGAAATTCTTTTTATACAATTGAACCTGTCGCTTGATCTTTCCAATGAATTCTAAAAACGGCTGAATGATTTTGACGTACAATTAATTGGTAAAATTTACTCAAAGTGAATTTCGATTATTGGCATTCGTATTTCTTGAATAGATTGTGTGAGATTAATTAGAGAGAATCAATTGATTCTTATTAATTACTTGTACGTTTAGATATAGTCAAAAGAAAAATGATATGCTGATTTGTTTTAATTTACAATCAATTACCGAATCAGAAACAACCAACTTGTTTTTAAAAAAGGAGCTGTAGCTATTTTGTAATAAGCAGGTCGCGGGTTCGAGTCCCATAGCCAGTTCAAATAAACCTCAAGGATATTACCTTTGAGGGTTTGTTGTATAAGAATGATAAAGTTAAAACCCAATTAACTTATTTGTTTAAGCTGAAAATTAAATAAGCCAATCCTTAAATAAGTTTTCCAGAGATGTTAAATTATTATCTTCCAAATTGAATGTTACCAATTGACCGAACGAATGGAGAATTACTAATCCATTAATAGTTGCATCGCTTCTTTCAAGTTCTTGAATTTTATGTGCAGCAAGAAGATTAATATCTTGTATTTCCTCATAAAGTTTTTTCAGAGTTTGCAAGCTATGGTCTTGACTTAGTTTTTTTCTGCCCCGGAGATATTGCGCTAATAAGTACATAGAAAACACGCGGTACTCTGTTTCTTCTAAAGAAGCAAACGGTAAATGAAATCTTACCATTGGTTTCAGTTTGCTGAATACCGGACAGCCGCATGTAGCCATTAGAATTCCTGTTATACTTGCAACTGCTGTTTGAATTGAACATTTATTATTGAACGATCGCTCGTCTGTTGTTAAAGTTGCATTAACAGGTTCGGTAGAAACAATATTCTTAAAAGAATTAATCTGCTTGTGCACAACTTTTGCAATTGGGCATGTTTCACTACCAACAAGAGGGCAAGTTGAATTTTTACAACCGAACTCTCCTCTTTTAGTCCATGAAGGATAATCGGATTGAACTTCGACAAGATCAAGAGTTTCTTTATCAAGTTGGATATCAAAAACCATTTCCTTCCCCCGGGAAAATTCCAACTTATAGTGGTAGTTAATTATTTCGCTCATAACATCTCTTTCTAAAAATAATGGGGTTTCCTATAAAACCATTTCCTGTTTTATTATCAGAATAAAAAATCAATGAGAAAGTGTTAACCCAATAACAGTAAATACAACTATTATCATCGTTAACCCAACTTTTTCAAACGGTCTTTACAGTTGCATAGAATATAATTATTAATAAAATATAGTCCCAGTAGTTTTTATATATGGCGGGATAATGTTCCCATTTAATTTTCAATTAGAAATATTAATATGGTTATATCAAGTATTTGTAATAGGTAGTTATTTCATTATTTTGATTTAAGAAAAGGAATGTGCGTATTAATAAACATTTCTCTTGTATAACAAACAGAAAAATTAGTTCAAGAAAGATTGAAATAGTTGGCACTAAATCTCCTAGTAAGATCGAACAGAAAACGAATTCCTTTAGTGATAATAAATAAATCATAAAAACAAAAAGTAGAGGTGTTGTATGTTCGATCTAATTGACCAATACGAAATCAGTATCGTTTGGATTTTAATTATTGCCGTTCTAATCTTAGCAGGCTTTTCATATTGGTTTACAAAAGATAAGTTCGGTTATACTTTTCTTGGAATCCTCAGGATTATAGCATCAATTATCTACAGTCCCCTCCTCTATTTCAAAAATTGTTTTATAAGTCTTACTCGCTTTGGTGAAAAAGGCGACTCAGAATTAACCGAGTCAAAACAATATCTGCTTAGTAAGATCTTAATAATCACGGAATGGTTCGTTGTTTTGATTGGAGTTTTTATAATCAGTTCCGGAATAGTTACTTCATGGAATTCTTTTTTGCCTCCAAAATATTTACGTGACCAGATCCAGGGTGCGGAAAAATATATCCATTCATTGGATAGCACTTTTCAATTTGCTAAAACAAATTTAGAGAGATTGGATAATGATTGGAGCAACAAAAAAGATCAATTGATAAAAAATTTTAATGATGAGCGGGGAAGAAACAGATCGGCTGCGGAGAATGAAAACAATACTATTGCAACACAATTATCAAGCAATACTTCGTTCCAGGATCTGAAAAATTACCTGGACCAAAAAAACTATCTTACAGATAAAAACTCCATTGAATATACACGGACGGATCTGGAAAATTATTTCTATTACAGCACGGCAGATGAAAACCTTCGGAGCTCCTTGAAAAAATACGGTAATAATTGGATTACAATTAAACTTTCCAATATTGATCTTTCCAATTATTCAGAAGTTGATCTTCGGAACGTAATTCAGCCTGAATACACTAATCTGAAATATCAAGAGAGCAATTACAATAGCGAAGTGGGCGGCATCAAGACTAATCTTGAAAACATGAAAACTGAAGCAAAGTATAGTTTTAAGTCCTTGCTCTTAGGCTTGCTGATAACATTTCTTACTTTTGTTTTCTACATGTGGTTTTTAGGTTTATTATTGGAAATGATTTTCTTGATGGTAGATTTAGCCTCAAATGTTAAAAAGATCAGATCGAATTTAGAAAGTAAATTGTTAGAGAAAAAAGAATAGTTTTTATTGAAAAGTTATTTTCTCTTTCTTAAATGAAGCGGGAAGTTATTAATTGTGAAGTAAAAATAATTCCCGCTTCATATATACATATCTGATGGATTCAGGTATTCCAGACAATAGAAGATTGAAATTATTTAATAGGCATTGCATGAAAATATTTTTTTTAATTCTCATTTCGGGCATATTGTTTTTTTCTTGTACTTCTCAACAAGAAACAGTCAAACAAAAAGACGAAAAATCTCTTGTAGTTATTGAAAAAAAGAAAGAGTTAGGTTTTTCTTTTGAAATACAAAAATCTAAAACCACTTCTTCTCTGCGCGGTATTTCTGTGGTTGATTCTTTAACTGCCTGGGCAAGCGGTGCAAATGGAACATTTCTTAGAACAACTGATGGCGGTATTACCTGGATTGATGGAAAGGTAAAAGGATTTGAACCACTCGACTTTCGTGATGTAGAAGCATTTGATAAGAACACTGCGATCTTAATGGGCACTGATGCACCGGCTTTCTTTTTCAAAACTACTGATGGAGGCAAATCTTGGAAAAGAAAATATATGAACAGAGATCCAAAAGTTTTTTTTGACGGAATGTCTTTCTGGGATGAAAAAAATGGTATCGCAATTAGCGATCCTATTGATGGAAAATTTTTTATTGTAGTTACAAAAGATGGCGGTGATAACTGGCAGCAATATCCATCATTATATGTTCCTTCACCGCAAAATGGTGAAGCCGCATTTGCCGCAAGCGGCACATCAATTACAACTGCCGAGAAAGATCTTGTTTGGTTTGGTACTGGGGGCGGTGAGAAGTCAAGAGTTTTTCTTTCGGAAGATCGAGGTGAGAATTGGCGAGCATTCGATTCGCAAATTAAAGCCGGCAGTTCATCATGCGGAGTATTTTCAATCTGCTTTAAGGATGAATTGAACGGGATCGCTGTTGGAGGAGATTATAAAAACGATAAAGATAAAAACTCCAATTGTTCAATAAGCGATGACGGCGGATTAAGCTGGCAATCTGTAAAATTAAATCAACCGAATGGTTTTAAATCATGCGTGAGTTGGAATGATAAATTCAAATTTTACATAACCACCGGTACCTCCGGAAGTGATTATTCAATTGATAATGGAATAACTTGGCGCGGAATTGACTCGCGTAGTTTTAACAGTATTGGTATTTCTAAATTAGACGGCAGCTGTTTTATGGTTGGCGATAAAGGTGTTATAGCAAAAGTTAGAGTAAGATAATTATTTTTTTTTACTAAGTTTCTCGTGAAAGTTATTAATTCTCTCAACGTAATTTAATGTTTCCTCATACTTCCACCTTGGTACTTGCTTAGCAACATTTGTAATAGCTTTCCAAGAAGTATGATCTAGACTATTATCTTTTGCTTTTGATTGAGCTTTAATAATTGTTCCGCGCCCTGCATTATAACTTCCGTAAGTAAAATTCAGCTTATTAGAATCTGCTTCGATCTCCTTCCAAGCTTTGTATAAAGTTCTATCATAATAAATCCCTGCGCCAATATTCCATTCCGGATCTTCGATCTGCGTAAATTCAGGATTAATACTTTGAATCTCTTGAAAGGTAGAAGGCATTAACTGCATCAATCCTCTAGCTCCTACCTGACTAACTGCATCGGGAGTTAAACCGCTTTCTGCAATTCCCTGTGCTTTAAATACTTTCCAATCAAATCCGGGACCGAAAAATCTCTTGCTGTATTTCCTGAAAGTATCATCATACTTTGAATAATGTTTCTGAGAATAAATATGATCACACATAAAAAAGATTAATACAATGCATAATACTCTTTTCAATTTAGCGAACCTCCGATTATCAAAGAGATTGCAATAAAAAGTGCTGCAATAAAAATAGCTACGGCAATATTTCCTTTCTTCAGTTCTTCTTCAAAATTTATTTTAGGCGATAACAAATCAAACACCTTATAGGAAACAAACATCAAGACCACACCAATTACAGCATACATAAGATTGAGTAAAATGATTGACCATTCCATAATTAACTCCATTAGTTCTTAAATATCTGATATGAATTTACAGCAAATTATTGTTATATCAAGAAATGAAAAATGAAACAATTCCAAAATACATTTGCAAATCTTATCAATAGCCAATAAGTTACGTACCCAAATATTCTTTTTAGTAAATCAATCTTAAGAAATAATCAATCACAGGATAAATATGAGTCTGAGTCAAATTGCAAGATCAATTAAAGCTTCCCCAACCCTGGCTTTGAATGAAAAGGCGGCAATCTTAAGAGAAAAAGGAGACCCGGTAATACATTTAGGCGG
>JAHEZQ010000005.1 GCA_023250955.1 Melioribacter sp.
GTAACTATTCAGCCTATACAAAACAACATCAGTCGCTATCATCATTAAATTTCAACGAGCGAATTTCATGAACGAATTTTCTTTAACTGCGGGCTAATGATCTCGTTTTTCTTTTTTGACCAAGTTGCAATATGATGCACCCATTTCGGATAAATCCGCATCAATAGACTGATTTTGATAGGTTGAATAGTTACAACATATTTTGATTTACTCTCAGCAAAATGACCATTTACAAAAAGTAAAAATCGGAAATTCAGGTCAAAAGCTATCTATTCTATATCTTAACGTACGATTTTTTCCTATTCGTGACGTGATCCCCTAACTAGGCCATATTTCTGAAAATTATAGTTCACTCAAAGAATCATCTTTTAAAAATAATTCATCTGAATCTTTAATATCAATGCCAACTTGAATTCCAACTATGCCACAGTTTGCTGATTCTACCCTTTGATTATTCATTCGTATTTCCAAAATCTTTGTTTTATGGCTAAATTCATTTTTTCTCTTTACAATTAATTCATCATTAGTCTCGATTTTGTTATGCAAGTCTAAAATAATTACTTTTTTTTTAGACAAAAAGTTTACAGGTTTTCCTAACAAAATGCAGTTTTGAGGTAGAAACTCAATTAATCCAGGCTTTAGAAGAGCTTTCCTTGCTTCATCTCTTGAGATAACACCGTTTCTAATTGAAATGTATAAATTAAACAATTGCCAAGTAGTTGAGCTTATGCCAAAATCATTTAAAATGCTTTAAATTCCAAATAAAAGCACTTAATTCTATATTTTCGCGAAAAATTCCCTTAAATCGCTTAAAAATGCAACCTTCTAAATGCAGTTGGTGCCCTTATCAGATCTTTTCTTCCAACTTTAAAAGCCGTTAATGCTGTAAGTAAAGAGGTGATGTTGCCTATAGAGACAAACATTTTAGCCCATTCAATTCTTCTTGTAGGTGTTTTTGAACGATTGTATCCCACTACTTCATTTGAGTTCTTTCTTTCAACAATGGTTCTAAGATTGTATATTTTACCAAGGAGTATATGAAATTTCCTTGGTATGTATATTCCTCTGAAGTGGGTTCCTGATTCTGTTTTAAGAATCGTCCCCACACTGTTAGCTCTTGCTGCTATAATTGGAATAACTCCATGATCAATAACCACCTGGTTAGAAGTATGACTATCGGGTCCAGCATCTGCAACCATAAAAAGTGGTTTATGAGTTATCGATTTCATGCACTGAATGGTAGTTTCTTGAAATATAGTATTGTCATTTTTACTTGCGTTTACTGCGTCCCAATAAACTGGTAAACCCCACCAACTATCAACAACACATGTGTCGGTATACCCTGTTCCAGATAGGACACTATACGTTCCTGCTTTTTTAACATAATGTCCTGCATCAGGATCTGAGAGCATACCTGTTTCTTTATTTTTTAATCCACTGCAGTTGCACTCAAAGAACCTTCGATCCCATATCCAGATTTTGTCACCTATAAGATTTAGATTTCTACATTCTTGTATCAGTAATTGAGCATATTCCACTAAATATGGATAAATACATTTCAGATTTCTACGATATGATGAGAGAGTGATTCGATCACGATTTTCAATATTTAATTCCTTTCTTAGAGCTTTATTCTGGTTAAATTCTCTGATGAATGATTCAAAATTTGAATACCCCATCTTACATCTTGCAATTTCTAACTTGAGAATGTTGTTGAAATTTAACGATTCATGCTGAGGATGGTAATCCATTGAGGCCTGTAATTCAGTGAAAAAGTTATCAAGCGAAGGATTTAGTGCAAACATGTCTCCCATATACCCATGAAAATTTTTGAAGTGTTGAAAGGCAAATACTTGATTCCAGGGCAATACGCTTTCCATATAATCTTTGCTATGTACAACTAGAAGATTAATTTTATAAGGAATACAAATTTTTCTTTTGAGAAAAATAAATCCTTCACCAAAAAAGTCTGAAAGCACTTTTTGAAAAATAGAGATCACATTACATACTTTACAATGTCTTTTGTTTTTATTAATTTTCTCAATGAAAAGGATCTTTAAATTAGAATATTCACTCAACATCTTATAGAAAATAGAGCATCTAGGCATCGATTTTTCAAAAAGATCACTTATAAAATCTGTGAGTCTTGACTGTTTTAGAGATATGATGCGGATTTTAATGTTTGTCTTTTGATCGTCCAATTTTCGACCAAAAAGCTTTTCGTATTCTTTTCTGCCTTTAACACTCTTAAGACTTATAACAATGGTGCGTGCAGACTCTAAAAAATCGTCTATTTGAGTCAATAAGTACTTATATCCTTTTGTAATAATCTTTATCATGGATTATACCTTTTTAAAGCTCAATTATTTGTTTGGCGACATAATATTGGTTTAATTAGGTATAATCCTTTCTATTTAACTTTAAATTGAAATTAAAGTGTTTTAACATAATTTTTTTAAAAAATAGTTCTTTTTAACATTCATTATTCCAAAATAAGGGATATTAACTAAAATGGCATAAGCTCA